>NZ_LOSO01000011.1:100119-932295 GCF_001595495.1 Microbacterium sp. CH1
GTCGGGTTCCACATGACCTTCCTCATCCAGCACTGGCTCGGTGTCGACGGCATGGTGCGTCGCTACGCGGACTACTCCGCGGCGGACGGCTGGACGTGGCAGAACCAGGTCTCGACGATCGGTGCGATCATCCTCGGCGCCTCGATGCTGCCGTTCTTCCTCAACGTCTGGATCACGGCGCGCAAGGCGCCAAAGGTCACGGTGAACGACCCCTGGGGTTACGGTGCCTCGCTGGAGTGGGCGACCTCGTGCCCGCCGCCGCGGCACAACTTCACGTCGATCCCGCGCATCCGCAGCGAGCGTCCGGCGTTCGACCTGAACCACCCGGAGGCCGCGGAGTTCGCGACCACCGCACCCGGCGAGCGAGAGGGCCACTGAGCCATGCGCGACAACGTCATCATCTGGTGGGTCCTGACCGCGTTCTTCGCCCTCGTCGGCGTCGTCTACACGGGCTGGAACATCCTGGCTCACCCGGGACTTCCGCTGGTGAACCAGATCGAGTGGGTCGGCACCGTCGCCCTGTTCTTCTCGGCCTTCATGGGCGCGATGGTCGCTTTCTACCTCGACCGGACGCACAAGGCGCAGAACGGCGAGCTGCCCGAGGACATCCTCACGTCGGACATCGACGACGGTGACCCCGAGCTCGGCGAGTTCAGCCCGTGGTCCTGGTGGCCGCTGGTGCTCGCGGCTTCCGCCGGCGTGTTCGTCGTCGGCCTGGCGGTCGGTCACTTCCTCCTTCCGATCGGTCTCGCGATCTTCGTGGTCGCGATCGTCGGCTGGGTCTACGAGTACTACCGCGGCAACTTCGCCCGCTGAGTCTCCTCACACACCGAAGGCCCCCGGATCACTCCGGGGGCCTTCGTCGTTCCTGTGAACAGTTCACACGTGGGTGCGGATGCGGGGGATTCCGGTCAGCGGGTCGACGGGACGGTGGTGCACACCCTCGGCGTCTTCGATGGGATATCCCTCGCGGGCCCAGTACTCGAAGCCGCCGATCATCTCGCGCACGCGATAGCCGAGACGAGCGAACTCGAGCGCGCCGCGGACACCGCCGTTGCATCCGGGGCTCCAGCAGTAGACGACGACCTCGGCATCCGCCGGGATCTCCTCCGGGGCACGGTTCGCGATCTCGCTGTGAGGCATGTGGAGCGCGCCGGACACGCGCCCCTGGGCGAATGCCTCCCTGGAGCGGACGTCGACCACGACCAGTGCGCGGCCGGCGGCACGGTCGGCGTGCACGTCGCTGGGGTCGGTCTCGAAGGCGAGGCGGGCGGCGAAGTAGTCAAGGCGATCGATCATGAGCCCAGACTAGGGACGCGCGGGCGCCGACGACCGAGGGATACCGTCGTGCGTCGCGCGAATCCTGCCGTCGTAGCCGGTCAGAGCGCTGCGGTCATCTGGATCCGCCGGCCGTACCGGGTCAGGCCCAGACGCTCTTCGACGGCGACGAGCTCACGGAGGAAGTCGGTGTCCGGCGCGGACTCCGTGAAGCCGCAGCGGGCGTAGAAGGGGGCGTTCCAGGGGACGTCCGCGTAGGTGCGCAGCGTGAGCTGTGTGCGGCCCCGACGGCGGGACTCGTCCTGGGCCGCCATGACGAGGGCGCGACCGATGCCGCGGCGACCGGAGGCGGGGTGGACGGACAGCTGCTCCAGATGGGCGTACCCGGGTCCCTCCAGCACCTGCACGAACCCGACCGGCACCTCGAGTCCGCCGGCAGCCTCCGTCGTAGGGGAGCAGGTGGCCACCAGGACGAATCCCTCGGCGCGCCGGCGGTCGTCGGCTGTCGACGGCGGGGGCCAGTCCTCGGCACCGAAGCGATCGGTCAGAAGGCGGTCAGCGGCGCGCTCGATCTCCTCCAGGGCGGCATGGTCCTGGTCCGTCGCGTGTCGGATGAGGATGGTCATGCACGGTCCGCGGGCAGCGCGGCGACCGCCTCGATCTCGACGAGCTGGTCGTCGTAGCCGAGGACAGTCACGCCGAGGAGGGTGCTGGGGACGTCGTGAGGCCCGAACGCGGCGTGGATGACGTCCCAGGCCGTGACGAGGTCCCGCTGCGCGGAGGAGGCCACCAGGACGCGCGTGCTGATGACATCCGTCAGAGTGGCGCCGGCAGCCGTGAGCGCGCCCTGCAGCGTCTCGATACACCGTGCCGCCTGAGCGGCGTAGTCACCGGGGGCGGTGGTCGTCCCATCGTTCTCCAACGGGCAGGCGCCGGCCAGGAAGACCAGGCGCGCGTCAGCGGGGGCGGTGGCGGCGTACGCGTAGGGCGCGTCGGCGAGGAGGGGAGCACGGAGCAGGCGGACGACCGAAGACATGAGACGATCCTCTCATCAGGGGAGAACGATGAAGGCCCCGTCCTAACGGACGGGGCCTTCATCGAAGGGGAGTGACGACTACTCGTCGTCCTCCGACTTCTTCTTCCGAGGCTTCTTGACGGGCTCGGTCGAGATCACCGTGCTGGGCGTGTTCGGCGTCTCGTCGACGTGCGTCTCGTCGACCGTGAGCGGCGCGTCCGGGAACCCGGCACGCTCGTGAGCGCCCTGGATCTCTGCGGCCTCCGCCTCCTCGTTCCCCGCGGTGACGTGATGCTGGTGCGCATCGGCGGCGTCGATCTCGGCCTGCGTGAGCGGGGCGAGACGGTCCTCGAAGAACCAGCGGGACATCGCGGAGCGGAGGTTCTCCGTCCACGGGATACGGCCCTTGGCGTTCGGGCGGACGACAAGCGGCTCGTAGCCGTCGACGTCGATGAGCTTCCAGCGGTCGTAGACGTCGACCGGCTGGTGCACCTCGATGAACTCGCCGCCGGGGAGACGGACGATGCGTCCGGACTCGAAGCCGTGCAGGACGATCTCCCGGTCCTTCTTCTGGAGCGCGATGCAGATGCGCTTGGTGACGAAGTAGCCGATGATCGGGCCCAGGAACAGCAGCGCCTGCAGCGTGTGGATGACGCCTTCCATGGTGAGCATGAAGTGCGTGGCGATGAGGTCGGACGAGGCCGCCGCCCACAGGACCGCGTAGAAGATGACGCCGGCGACGCCGATCGCGGTGCGCGTGGCCGCGTTGCGCGGACGCTGGGCGATGTGGTGCTCGCGCTTGTCGCCGGTGACCCACGCCTCGATGAACGGGTAGATCGCGACGATGACGATGAACAGACCGAGCACGGCGACCGGGGCCAGGATTCCGAACGACCAGGTGTGGTCGAGGAACACGATGTCCCAGTTCGACGGGGCCAGGCGCAGCGCGCCATCCGCGAACCCGATGTACCAGTCCGGCTGCGTACCGGCCGAGACGGGGGAGGGGTCGTAGGGGCCGTAGTTCCAGATCGGGTTGATCTGGAAGAACGTCGCGATCAGCACGATGGTGCCGAAGACGATGAACAGGTACCCGCCCATCTTGGACATGTAGACCGGCATCATCGGGTAGCCCACGACGTTGTCGTTCGTGCGGCCGGGGCCGGCGAACTGCGTGTGCTTGTTGATGATCATGAGCATCAGGTGCACCGCGATGAAGGCGATCACCAGCATCGGGAGCAGCAGGATGTGCAGGGTGTACAGGCGTCCCACGATGTCGGTGCCCGGGAACTCGCCGCCGAAGAGGAGGAACGAGGTCCAGGTGCCGATCAGGGGGAGACCCTTGATCATGCCGTCGATGATGCGCAGGCCGTTGCCAGAGAGCAGGTCGTCGGGGAGCGAGTAGCCGGTGAAGCCCTCGGCCATCGCGAGGATGAACAGCACGAAGCCGATCACCCAGTTCAGCTCGCGCGGCTTGCGGAACGCGCCCGTGAAGAACACGCGCAGCATGTGCACGCCGATGCCGGCGATGAAGACGAGCGCGGCCCAGTGGTGGATCTGGCGGACCAGGAGGCCACCGCGGAGGTCGAACGAGATGTGCAGCGTCGACTCGAGAGCCGAGGACATCGCGATACCGCGCATGGGGGCGTAGGCGCCGGTGTAGTGGGTCTCCACCATCGAGGCCTGGAAGAAGAACGTCAGGAAGGTTCCGGAGAGGAACACGACCACGAAGCTCCAGAGCGCGATCTCACCGAGCATGAACGACCAGTGGTCGGGGAAGATCTTGCGACCGAGCTCCTTGACGAAGCCGGAGAGGCTCGTGCGCTCATCGATGTAGTTCGACGCGGCGCCGACGAAGCGGCCGCCGAGAGGCGCCTTGGTGTCCTTCTCGTCCTTGGACAGCGTTGCGGTGCTCAATGGCGCTCCCAGAAGCTCGGGCCGACGGGTTCGGTGAAGTCGCTGCGTGCGATGAGGTAGCCCTCGTCGTCCACGGTGATGGGCAGCTGAGGCAGCGGCCGAGCGGCCGGGCCGAAGATGACCTTGGCGTGGTCCGTGACGTCGAACTGCGACTGGTGGCACGGGCACAGCAGGTGGTGGGTCTGCTGCTCGTACAGCGCGACGGGGCAGCCGACGTGCGTGCAGACCTTGGAGTACGCGACGATGCCGTCGTAGGACCAGTCCTTGCGGTCCTCGGCCTCGATGAGCTGCTCCGGGCGGAGGCGCATCATCAGCACGATGGCCTTGGCCTTCTCCTCGAGGTAGCCCTCATCGTGACCGAGCTCCGCGAGGTCCTCCGGGATCACGTGGAAAGCGGAGCCGAGCGTGACGTCGGCGGCACGGATGGGGGTGCCGTCGGGGTCGCGGACGAGGCGCATGCCCTCATCCCACATCGTGTGCTTCAGCAGCGCGACCGGGTCGCCCGCGGTGGGGTCGTCCGGCGTGGAGTGCGGGGCGAGGCCGCGGAACAGCGTCACACCGGGGATGATCGAGGCGACGATCGCCGCGAACAGCGAGTTGCGGATCATCGTGCGGCGACCGAAGCCGGACTCCTCGTTGGCGTCGGCGAAGGCCTTGATGGCCGCCTCACGCGTCGAGTCCTTGCCCCGGGTGGGGTGGCGGAGCTCGACGTGCTCCTTGTCGGACATGAGGGCCTTCGACCAGTGGATCGCGCCGATGCCCAGCGCCAGCAGCGCGAGCGCGATGCCGAGTCCGATGAAGAGGTTGTTCTGACGGATGTCGATGAGAGCGCCGCTCTCGATCGGGAACAGCATGTAGGCGGCGACCGCCCAGATGCTGCCGGCGAGCGACAGGTAGAACAGCGTGTAGACGGTGCGGACGGCGGCCTTCTCGGCGCGCGGGTCCTTGTCGGTCATCCGCTCGCGGTGCGGCGGAAGCCCGGGGTTCTGCACGGGATCGCTGACTGCGACACCCAGCCCCGGAGAGGGCTGGTAGGCCCTGTCAAGAGCCTGCGAGTCGTCGTCGTGTGCCATGGTGCTCCTCGTACGTTCCTCTTCGATGAATAAGCGTCAGTTGGACTTCGCCGTGATCCACACGGTGATGGCGACCAGAGCGCCGATACCGAAGATCCACACGAACAGGCCTTCGGAGACCGGTCCGAGCGAGCCGAGGGAGAAGCCGCCGATCTGGACGGACTGCTGCTGGAAGAGCAGAGCCGAGATGATGTCGCGCTTGTCCTCGTCGGACAGGTTCATGTCGCCGAAGACCGGCATGTTCTGCGGGCCGGTGACCATGGCCGCGTAGATGTGCAGCGCGCTGGTCTCCGTGATGGCCGGAGCGTACTTGCCCTCGGTGAGAGCGCCACCGGCGGCGGCCACGTTGTGGCACATCGCGCAGTTGACACGGAAGAGCTCGGCGCCGTGCGCCACGTCGCCCTCGCCGTCGATGATCTCGTCAGCGGGGTACGTCGGGCCGGGGGCCTCGGACTGCACGTAGGCCGCCATCGCGAGGATCTGCTCCTCGGTGAACTGCGGCTCCTTCTGCGGAGCCTGCGGTCCCTGCATCTGCAGCGGCATACGGCCCGTCGACACCTGGAACTCCACCGCCAGCTCGCCGACGCCGTAGAGGCTCGGGCCGTTGGGGGTGCCCTCCAGGTCGAGGCCGTGGCAGGTGGCGCAGTTTGCCTGGAACAGCTTCTCGCCGTCCTCGACCGTCAGCTGCGTCGATGCCGTGGGGGCGTCGTTGGCGGCGAATGCCGCGGTCGCACCCGCGTACACCGCGCCGGTGATCATGAGGCCTGCTCCGATGAGCGCGGCCGCCGCCAGTGGGCTGCGACGACCGCTCGAACGGCGCTTCTTCTCTCGTGCCATCTCGGGGATCAGCTCCGCTCTTATTTCAGGAAGTAGATAACGAAGAACAGCACGATCCAGACGACGTCGACGAAGTGCCAGTAGTAGGACACCACGATCGAGGAGGTCGCCTCCTTGTGCCGGAAGTTCTTGACGGCGTACGCGCGGCCGATCACCAGGAGGAACGCGACGAGTCCGCCGGTGACGTGCAGGGCGTGGAAGCCGGTGGTGAGGTAGAACGCCGAGGCGTACGAGTCCGCCTGGATGGGCATGCCCTCTGCGACGAGCTGGGCGTACTCCCACACCTGGCCGGACACGAAGATCGCGCCGAGGGCGAAGGTGAGGAAGAACCACTCGACCATGCCCCAGCCGAACAGGCGACGGCGGCCGGCGCCGTTCTTCTGTCCCTTGCCGATCTTGTAGGGCTGCAGGTCTTCGGCTGCGAACACGCCCATCTGGCAGGTGAACGAGGAGAGCACGAGGATCGCCGTGTTCACTGCCGCGAACGGCACGTTCAGGAGCTCGGTACGGTCGGCCCACAGCTCGGGGGAAGTGCTGCGGAGGGTGAAGTAGATCGCGAAGAGTCCCGCGAAGAACATCACCTCGCTGCCGAGCCACACAATGGTGCCGACAGCTACCGGGTTGGGCCGCTTGATGGTTCTCGCCGCCGGGGCATACGTCGCTGAGGTCGTCACCCCTCCATTATGGCCGATCCGCGGGCGTGATTCTTGCACCCGCGCCCCTCGATTCGCCCGTCGAGGACTTAGGGGACCCTAAGAAAACACTGCGAATACCCGGTGAATACGCGGGAAACGTCGCTCTTGCGCGGCCTGCGCGCCCGCCCGGATCGATCTGCACGTTTTCTCCGCGCCGATAGGATCGCACACATGGCTGATTCCCTGACCTGGTCCGATGTGCTCACCTCTCTCCTGGAGCGTCGGGACCTCAGCGTGTGGGAGTCGACGTGGGCCATGCGCCAGATCATGAAGGGCGACGTCTCCGAGGCGCAGCTCGCCGGATTCCTGGTCGCGCTGCGGGCGAAGGGGGAGACGATCGATGAGATCGTCGGCTTCCGCGACGCGATCCTCGAGGCGGCCGTGCCTCTGCCTGTCTCCCCGAACGTGCTGGACATCGTGGGCACGGGAGGCGACCGCGTCGGGACCGTGAACGTGTCGACGACGGCCGCCGTCATCATCGGCGCCACGGGCATCCCCGTGGTCAAGCACGGCAATCGCGCCGCGAGCTCGGCCTCGGGCTCCTCCGACGTCCTCGGTGCACTCGGCCTCGAGCTCTCCCTCGACCCCGCGGCGGTCGCCTCGATCCTCGACCGGACGGGCATCACCTTCGCCTGGGCGGGGGCGTTCCACCCCGGGTTCAAGCACGCCGGTGCTGTGCGGTCGCAGCTCGGCGTTCCGACCGTGTTCAACATGCTCGGCCCGCTCTGCAACCCCGCGCGCGCCGAGGCGAACGCGGTCGGTGTCGCCCAGATGGAGCGCGTCCCGCTGATCACCGGCGTCTTCCGGACGCGGGGAGCGACGGCGCTGGTCTTCCGCGGCGACGACGGCCTCGACGAGCTCACGACCACCGGGCACAGCCGCATCTGGGAGGTCACCCGTGGAGACATCCACGAGCACGACCTCGATCCCCGTGATCTCGGCATCCCGCTCGCCGACCTCTCCGACCTCATCGGCGGCTCTCCCGCCCACAACGCCGAGATCCTCCGACGGACGCTCGCAGGAGAGCAGGGGCCGGTGCGGGACATCGTCCTCCTCAACGCCGCCGCCGGCATCGTCGCCTTCGAGCTGTCGCAGGACGCGACCCAGGTGCAGCGGCCGATCCTCGAGCGGCTCCGCGATGCGCTCGCCCGTGCGTCCGCCGCAGTGGACGACGGGCGCGCGCTGGCCAAGCTGGATCAGTGGATCGGCGTCAGTCGCGAGCTGGCCGCGCCGAAGGAGTGAGCATGGACCCGGTCGACGCGCTGCTCGAGATCGCTTCGCTGCTGGAGCGCGAGCGGGCGTCGCGCTACCGGGCCAAGGCGTTCCGCCAGGCGGCTGCCACGTTCCAGGATCTTCCGTCCGACGTGCAGGGCGACCCGACGCGTCTCCGCGCAGCCAAGGGCATCGGGGAGTCGACCTTCGCCGTCATCCGTCAGGCGCAGGCCGGTGAGGTGCCGGAGTACCTCGTGGAGCTCCGCGGCGACGTCGAACCGGAGAAGGTTTCGGTGCTCCGCGGGAAGCTGCGCGGAGACCTGCACGCCCACACCGAGTGGTCGGACGGGACGACGTCCATCGAGGTGATGGCCGCTGCCGCCCGCGCGCAGGGCCACGAGTACCAGGCCATCACCGACCACTCTCCACGCCTCCGAGTGGCGCGAGGACTGTCGGCGGAGCGGCTCCGCGAGCAGATCCCGCAGGTGCGGGCACAGTCGGGGGACGGCTTCACGCTGCTCGCCGGCATCGAAGTGGACATCCTGGAAGACGGAGCGCTCGATCAGGAGGACGCCCTCCTCGCGGACCTGGACATCGTCGTCGCGTCGGTGCATTCCAAGCTCCGCATGGACGGACGGGCGATGACCGCGCGGATGATCGCGGCCGTCTCGCATCCTCGGGTGAACGTCCTCGGACACTGCACCGGCCGGCTCGTCCAGGGCGACCGGGGCACGCGCCCGCCCTCGGCCTTCGATGCCGCCGCGGTGTTCGCGGCGTGCGCGGAGAACGGGGTGGCGGTCGAGATCAACTCGCGCCCCGAGCGTCAGGACCCGCCGGACGAGCTCATCGCGATCGCGCTCGAGACCGGATGCCTCTTCTCGATCGACTCCGACGCGCACGCTCCCGGACAGCTCTCCCTGCTGGACCACGGCGCCGAACGTGCGGAGCGCGCCGGGGTGCCGGCGTCGCGCATCGTCACGACGTGGGGTCTGTCGCGCCTCCTCGCCTGGGCGGAGTGACGTCCGGTCGCGTCAGCCCTCGGTGATCTGGCTCGCGGCCGCGGTGACCGCGGTGACGGCCCGTGTCATCGAGCTTCCGAGGTTCCAGCGCTCGGCGAGGGCCGTGGCTTCCGCCGCTTCGTCCGGCGTGAGGGCCCGCAGCGCGACATCGGGAGCGGTGATCGGGAGCTCCGTGGCGACGGCGACGACCGTGGGGGCGACATCGAGATACGCCTGCGCGTCGAGGATCTTCGCGCGGATGCCGGCACTCATACCCTCGCCCGCTTCCGCGGCTTCCCGGATGCCGACGAGGTCGCCGTGCTTCTGCAGCAGGGTGGCAGCGGTCTTCTCGCCGATCCCGGCGACGCCCGGAAGTCCGTCCGACGCATCGCCGCGCATCGTCGCGAAGTCCGCGTACTGCGTGGGGAGCACCCCGTACTTGGTGACGACCGTGGCGTCCGTCACGACCTCGAGGTTGCTCATGCCGCGCGCCGTGTAGATCACACGCACGTCGCGCTCGTCGTCGACGAGCTGGAACAGGTCGCGGTCGCCGGTGACGATGTCGACGGGCATCGTCGCGTGCGTCGCGAGGGTGCCGATGACGTCGTCCGCCTCGTGCTCGGCGACGCCGACGATCGGGATGCCGAGGACCGCGAGCGTCTCGCGGATCAGCGGGATCTGCGCCTCCAGCGGGTCGGGCACTTCCTCGATGTCGGGCGCACCCGCCACGACCTCCACCACGCGGTGCGTCTTGTAGCTGGGGATGAGGTCGACCCGCCACTGCGGGCGCCAGTCGTCGTCCCAGCACGCCACGACGTGGGTCGGCTGATAGGTGGTCACGAGCTTCGCGATCATGTCCAGCAGGCCGCGCGCCGCATTGATGGGGGAGCCGTCGGGGGCTGTCACCTTGTCGGGTACGCCGTAGAACGCGCGGAAGTAGAGGCTGGCGGTGTCGAGCAGCATGAGGCGTTCGGCGCGGGTCATGGATTCAGGGTAGAGCGTGCCCCACGGGGTGCTCAGCAGCCCACAGCCGCGGGTCGTTCTTCACACGTCCGTGCCACGAGCGCGGTGGTCGCCTCGTAGATGCGGATCTGCCTGGATACGCCATCGACCGAAAGCTCGCCGGACACCGGGAACCAGCCCCCGCCGACGTCGACCTCCGCCGTGTAGGCGACCGTCGTCCTTGTCGTGTGGGTGCCGCGTCGGGTGTACACGTGGCTCGTGGGGGTCGCGGTGAACGGCGCTTGGCCGAGCGTCGCCCACGTGCGGCCGCCGTCCGGCGCGGTGGCCGACGTTCCATCGCCGTGGTCGAACACGACCCGCACGGGTGTGAAGCGCACCGTCACCGGCCGGTCGAGGAGTGTGCCGCTCACCGTGTGTGCAGCGACGGTGGCCACGAAGTTCGTCGCCATCCCCACGACGCCGGCGTTCCCGGGCTCCGCTGTCGTCGTCACGGGGTCCGGCGCGAACTGTGCGAGGTCCTCGATCGTGAGCGGGTGCTCGGACTCCTCCATCACCCGCACTCCGTACATGCCGCACGACCGGCTCAGCGCCGTGTCCGTCTTGCACGGTTCGCGTTTCGGTTCTGGGGCGGAGTGAAGGGGCACGGGAGAACTGGTGCCATCAGAAGCCAACCGTTCAGAATCGCTGACGCGAACCACGAGCGAATCCCCTGTGTTGGAGGCCCAAACGTCTTCCACTCCGGCCTGCGATCCACTTGGGTCGCTCTCAGAGGTCGCGAGGACAAACACCAGCGCGGCAACCGACAGCGAACGGATGACTAGCACGAGAGTTCCTCAGTCGCAGCAGTCGAGGAGATTGCCAGTCCTGTGCTTGTCGTCGGCGCCGTGATAAGCAGAACCTCGACAGCCTGGCGGCCAGGCCGGTCAGAACTGACCTCGTTTCCCGATCCGTCCCAGAGCCTCACCGCTGACGCGTCGACGCAAAGGCGCGCCGTAACTGACTCGTCGCCGAAGGAGACTGGAGTGAATTGATCGAACGTCGTGTCGCCCGAGCGTTTCCAACCTTCTGCGTGAAAGCGGGAGAAGTTGGTCTTTGCGGAAGCCAGTGCCTCATCGCGTAGCCAAGAAAATACACCCTCGAAAGAAGCCGGATCGCTGAGGTCCGTATCGTTTGACGCCTCAACATACGCTCGGTACGTGGCCTCGGCGGCGGCGAAGGCCTCTTCCTCGGAGGTGAACGCGGGGGAGGGGGTCGGCGTGGGCTCCGGAGCGGGGGCGCAGGCGGACAGGGCCGAGACGCCGAGGACCAGCACGGCGAGCATGCGGAGAGCGGTGGGCGACATCACCGGGCCACCGTACGCGGAATGGACGGAGCGGCGCCGACGTTATCCACAGAGAAGCTCGCACGAATCCGCTCTTTCGCGGACGGCAACTTCTGATAGCCTGAACTGTCACTCGTGGCGTGTACACGCATGCCCAGGTGACGAACACACCACAATCCACCTGCTGCGAAGCACATCCCGGCCGTGCGCGGCCATGCTCCGCAGCCCGAGTATCCATTCACAAGGACAACCCACTACATGACTACCGCAACGACCGCCCCGGCCACCAAGCAGGTCGCCATCAACGACATCGGATCTGCTGAGGACTTCCTGGCCGCGGTCGAGAAGACCCTGAAGTTCTTCAACGACGGCGACATCATCGAGGGCACGATCGTCAAGATCGACCGCGATGAGGTCCTGCTCGATGTCGGCTACAAGACCGAGGGTGTCATCCCCTCGCGCGAGCTCTCGATCAAGCACGACGTCGACCCCAACGAGGTCGTCAAGGTCGGCGACGAGGTCGAGGCCCTGGTTCTCCAGAAGGAGGACAAGGAAGGCCGCCTGATCCTCTCCAAGAAGCGTGCGCAGTACGAGCGCGCCTGGGGAGACGTCGAGAAGATCAAGGAGAACGACGGCGTCGTCACCGGTACGGTCATCGAGGTCGTCAAGGGTGGACTCATCGTCGACATCGGCCTCCGTGGCTTCCTCCCGGCCTCGCTCATCGAGCTCCGTCGCGTCCGCGACCTCACGCCGTACCTCGGCCAGGAGATCGAGGCGAAGATCCTCGAGCTCGACAAGAACCGCAACAACGTCGTCCTGAGCCGCCGCGCGCTGCTCGAGCAGACGCAGTCGGAGTCGCGCACCACGTTCCTGAACAACCTGCACAAGGGCCAGGTCCGCAAGGGTGTCGTCTCCTCGATCGTCAACTTCGGTGCGTTCGTGGACCTGGGTGGCGTGGACGGCCTCGTGCACGTCTCCGAGCTGTCCTGGAAGCACATCGAGCACGCCTCCGAGGTCGTCGAGGTGGGCCAGGAGGTCACCGTCGAGATCCTCGAGGTCGACCTCGACCGCGAGCGCGTCTCCCTGTCGCTGAAGGCGACGCAGGAGGACCCGTGGCAGGTCTTCGCCCGCACCCACGCGATCGGTCAGGTCACGCCGGGTAAGGTCACCAAGCTCGTTCCGTTCGGTGCGTTCGTCCGCGTCGCCGACGGCATCGAGGGCCTCGTCCACATCTCCGAGCTCTCCAGCAAGCACGTCGAGCTGGCCGAGCAGGTCGTGTCGGTCGGCGAAGAGGTCTTCGTCAAGGTCATCGACATCGACCTCGAGCGTCGTCGCATCTCGCTGTCGCTGAAGCAGGCCAACGAGTCGGTCGACCCCAACGGCACCGAGTTCGACCCGGCTCTGTACGGCATGCTCGCCGAGTACGACGAGAACGGCGAGTACAAGTACCCGGAGGGCTTCGACGCCGAGACCGGTCAGTGGAAGGAAGGCTTCGACGCCCAGCGCGAGGCATGGGAGCAGGAGTACGCTGCGGCCCAGGCTCGCTGGGAGGCGCACAAGGCTCAGGTCGCGAAGGCGGCCGAGGCCGAGGCTGCGGCCGGCGACGACTTCGGCGGCCAGTCCTTCTCGAGCGAGTCGGCCGGCGCCGGCACGCTCGCTGACGACGAGGCTCTCGCGGCTCTGCGTGAGAAGCTCTCGGGCGGCAACTCCTAAGCACCACTCCGAAAAGGGTCGTCACCCCGCCTCACGGCGGGTGTGGCGGCCCTTTTCGCATGCCCGGAATCCGGCGGAGCAGCTGCGTGACGCAACGTTACGACCGCATTCGTAACATTCCGGAGCCTCCGACAGCATGGGGACATGACCGCCCTCCTGCCCGCTGCGTCGCGCACCGCTGAGGCCCCGACGACGTCGGGCTCCGCACAACCCGTGCGCCTGGACGGCATCGCGCGGTCGTTCCCGCTCGCTCAGGGGCGACGCGAGGTGCTCCGCGGCATCGACCTGGATATCGCCGCCGGGGAGATCGTCGCCGTCGTCGGTCCGTCCGGGTGTGGGAAGTCGACGCTGCTGCGCCTCATCGGCGGACTGGACACCCCTACGCGTGGAACGATCCGTCTGGACGGCTCCGGTGTCGCCGACGTCGATGAGCGCACGGCGATCGCGTTCCAGGAGCCGCGGCTGCTCCCGTGGCGTACGCTCGCGCAGAACGTCGAGCTCGGTCTTCCCCGGGGCGTCTCCCGCCGCGCCGGACGCGCCCGGGTCCGCGAACTCCTGCAGCTCGTGGGACTCGAGCACGCCGCCGACCAGCGCCCCCGTGAAGTATCCGGAGGCATGGCGCAGCGGGCTTCCCTCGCCCGGGCTCTCGCCAGGAACCCCGGAGTCCTGCTGCTCGACGAGCCGTTCGGCGCGCTCGACGCCCTCACGCGCCTCCGCATGCACGACCTGCTCCTGAAGATCCACGCCGCCGAGCCCACCACGGTGCTGCTCGTGACCCACGACGTGGAGGAGGCGCTCTATCTCGCCGACCGCGTGCTGCTGCTGCGCACCGTCGGCGACGCGGACGACACCGGATCGTCCGTCGCGCGGACGATCCGCGTCCCCGGCATCCGCCCCCGAGACCGCGCCGACCGCGGCCTCGCCAACCTGCGCGCCGAGCTCCTCGAAGGGCTCGGCGTCGACACGCACCACCACACCCCCGAGGAGACCCGATGAGCACCATCACCCGCCGCATCATCCCTGCGATCGCCGTCGCCGGGACGATGATGCTCGTCGCCACCGGCTGCGTCGCCGGGGAGAACGCGTCCGCCGAGGCCGAGTCCACCCCGGCCGGGAACGGCGAGTGGTCGGCGGACACGCTGTCCATCGACTTCGCGACCTACAACCCGCTCAGCCTCGTGATCCGCGACCAGGGCATCCTGGAGGACATCCTCGGCGACGACGTCACCGTCGAATGGGTGCAGTCCGCCGGCTCGAACAAGGCCAACGAGCTCCTCCGCTCGGGTTCGGTCGATGTGGGATCGACGGCGGGCTCGGCCGCGCTGCTCGCCCGCGCGAACGGCTCGCCCATCCAGGTGATCGACATCTTCTCCCAGCCCGAGTGGTCGGCCATCGTCGTCGGGCCCGACAGCGACATCGCCTCGGTGGAGGACCTCAAGGGCGCCTCCGTCGCGGCCACCAAGGGCACCGACCCCTACTTCTTCCTCCTCCAGGCGCTGGAGGAGGGCGGGCTGTCGCTGGCTGACGTCGAGGTGCAGAACCTCCAGCACGCCGACGGGCGCGCGGCGCTCGACGGCGGTTCCGTCGACGCGTGGGCGGGGCTCGACCCCATCATGGCCGCCGCGGAGCAGGAGTCGGGCGACAAGCTCATCTACCGCAACGTCGACTTCAACACCTACGGCTTCCTCAACGCGACCGAGGACTTCATCGACAACCACCCGGACCTCGCTCAGGCCGTCGTCGACGCCTACGAGGAGGCGCGTGCGTGGGCGCTGGAGAACCCGGAAGAGACGGCCGCCCTGTTGGCCGAGGTCGCCGGTATCGACCTCGAGGTCGCGACCACGGTCATCCAGGAGCGGTCGAACCTGGACGTGGACGGCGTCCCCGGCGATGACCAGCTCGCGGTGCTCGAGAAGATCGCTCCGGTGCTCGTCGAGTCCGGCGACGTCCAGGGTGGGCAGGAATCCGTCGACAAGGCACTGTCCAGCATCATCAACGACACCTTCGCGACGAAGGCGGGCGCAGGCGAGTGACCGGTCTCGAGGATCGGGTGGTCGTCCCGGCGGAATCGCGGGACGCGCTCGAGTTCGCGAAGGGTGCTCCCCGGCGGGGGACGGGAGGAGCACGGCGTGGTCTGCCGCCCGTCGTACGGATCGTCGGGGGTCTCCTGCTCCCGGCCGCGATCCTCATCGCCTGGCAGGTGGTCACGACGGCCGGTCTCATCGAGCCGTACCGCCTCCCGGCGCCGGCGTCGGTCTTCCAGGCCGGGGTGGAACTTGCCGAGTCCGGACAGCTCTGGACCCACATCGCCATCTCCGTCCAGCGGGTGCTGCTCGGGTTCGCGATCGGCTCGGTCGTCGGCCTCGCCGCAGCCGGCATCGTCGGGCTCTCACGCTGGGGTGACGTGCTGCTCAGCCCGACCCTCGCCGCTGTTCGCGCGGTGCCGTCGCTCGCCTGGGTGCCGCTGCTGATCCTGTGGATGCAGATCGGCGAGGAGTCCAAGGTGACCCTCATCGCGATCGGTGCGTTCTTCCCGGTCTACACGACCGTCGCCTCCGCGCTCCGGCACGTGGACCCGCAGCTCGTCGAGGCGGGACGCTCCTTCAGCCTGCACGGATGGTCGCTGTTCCGGACGGTGCAGCTCCCGGCCGTCGTACCGTCCGTCGTCGCGGGCCTGCGCCTCGCGCTCGCCCAGGCGTGGCTGTTCCTGGTCGCCGCCGAGCTGATCGCCTCGTCCATGGGGCTCGGTTTCCTCTTGACCGACTCCCAGAGCACGGGGCGCGTCGACCGCATCCTGCTCTCCATCGTGCTGCTCGCGCTGCTGGGCACGATCACCAACGGCGTGCTCGCGCTGCTGGAGAAGTACCTGTTGCGGCGATGGACGTGACGACGACCGAGGCTCGGCTGCAGGAGGAACGGGTCTATCCTCCGTCGCCCGCGTTCCCCGACGCCAACGTGACCGCGGACGCCTACGAGCGCGCGGCCGCTGATCCTCTGGCCTTCTGGGAGGACGCGGCGCGCCGACTGGACTGGTCCGAGCCGTGGACGGCCGTGCACGAGTGGGAGCCGCCCGTCGACGGTGCCGTTCCCGCGGCGCGGTGGTTCCTCGGCGGACGGCTGAACGTCGCGGTGAACTGCGTGGACCGTCATGTCGACGCCGGAGGCGGAGACAAGGTCGCGCTGCATTTCGAAGGGGAGCCCGGCGACCGGATCTCGGTGACCTACGCCGACCTGCAGCGTCGTGTCGCCCAGGCGGCGCACGCGCTGGAAGACCTCGGGATCCGACCGGGGGACCGCGTGGTGATCTACCTCCCCGTGCTCGTGGAGACCGTGGTCGTCACGCTCGCGTGCGCCCGGATCGGAGCCGTCCACTCGCTCGTCTTCGGAGGGTTCTCCGCGGAGGCCGTGCGGTTCCGGCTCGAGGACACCGGGGCGAAGCTGCTCGTCACCAGCGACGGCCAGTTCCGGCGGGGGACGGCGACCGAGGTCAAGTCTGCCGCCGATGCCGCCGCTGCGGGACTGCCGGACCTCGAACACGTCCTCGTGCTCCGTCGCACCGGCCAGAGCGTCCCGTGGACCGAAGGCCGGGACGTGTGGTGGCACGATGTCGTCGACACGGCTCCCACCGCGCATCGAGCGGAGGCCTTCGACGCCGAGCACCCGCTCTTCATCATCTACACCTCCGGCACGACCGGGAAGCCCAAGGGCCTCGTGCACACCTCCGGTGGCTACCTGACCCACGCGAGCTGGGCGCACTGGGCGCACTTCGACGCCAAACCCGACGACGTCCATTGGTGCACGGCCGATCTCGCCTGGGTCACGGCCCACACCTACGAGATCTACGGGCCGCTGTCGAACGGGCTCACCCAGGTCATCTACGAGGGCACGCCGGACACTCCGCGCCGCGAGCGCCATCTGGAGATCATCGAGCGCTACGGCGTCACGGTCTACTACACGGCCCCGACGCTCATCCGGACGTTCATGACCTGGTTCGGCGACGAGCTGCCGAGCGGCCACGACCTGTCGACTCTGCGACTGCTCGGCACGGTGGGCGAGGCGATCAATCCGGAGGCCTGGGTGTGGTTCCGCCGGAACTTCGGGCGGGATGAACTCCCCGTCATCGACACGTGGTGGCAGTCGGAGACCGGCGCCGCGATGATCGCCCCCCTGCCCGGCATCACGCCGCTGAAGCCCGGCTCTGCGTCGGTCCCGCTTCCGGGCATCGACGTCGCGGTGGTCGACGAGAACGGGGGCGAGGTGGCGCCGGGCCGATCCGGGACGCTGGTCGTCCGGCGCCCGTGGCCGGGGATGGCGCGGACCGTCTGGGGGAACCCGGAGCGCTACCGCGACGCGTACTGGTCTGCGTACGCCGGCGTGGGCGCGCACGGCGGCTACTACGTCGCCGGAGACGGGGCGACCAGGGACGCCGACGGGTTCATCTGGATCCTGGGCCGGCTCGACGACGTCGTGAACGTGTCCGGTCATCGCCTCTCGACGATCGAGATCGAGTCGGCGCTCGTGGCGCACGAGACGGTCGGCGAAGCCGGGTCCGCCGGCGTGGCGGATCCGGTCACCGGGCAGGCGGTCGTGGCGTTCGTCACCCCGTCCGGCCGGGCGGAGATCGACGCGCACGCGCTGCGTGCTGAGGTCGCCCGCGCGATCGGTCCGGTCGCGAAGCCGAAGCACGTCGTCGTCGTGCCGGATCTGCCCAAGACACGCTCGGGGAAGATCATGCGCCGCCTGCTCGCGCAGCTCTGGGATGCCGAACAGGATCGGCGCGCGGGACGCACTCCGCAGGCCCTCGGCGACACGACGTCACTGCAGAACCCCTGGGCCGTCGACGACATCGCCGGCGCTCTCGCCGCAGAATCGAGGACATCATGACCGAGGACCACCGCTTCGGGTTCCGCACCCGCGCTCTGCACGCCGGCGGCACACCGGACGCCGCCACCGGAGCGCGGGCGGTGCCGATCTACCAGACGACGTCGTTCGTCTTCGACGATGCGGCCGACGCCGGGAACCTCTTCGCGCTGCAGAAGTACGGCAACATCTACTCGCGCATCGGCAACCCCACCGTCGCCGCCCTGGAGGAGCGGCTGGCCTCGCTGGAAGGCGGTATCGGGGCGGTGGCGACCGCCTCGGGGATGAGCGCCGAGTTCATCACGTTCGCCGCCCTCGTGGGCGCGGGCGATCATGTCGTGGCCGCCGCGCAGCTCTACGGCGGCACGGTGACACAGCTCGATGTCACTCTGCGACGGTTCGGCGTGGAGACGACGTTCGTCAGCTCCTCCGACCCGGCTGACTACGCTGCGGCCATCCGTCCGGAGACCAAGGTCGTCTACGTCGAGATGATCGGGAACCCGTCGGGCGAGATCGCCGACATCGCGGGTCTCGCCGCCGTCGCGCATGAGGCGGGGGTGCCGCTCGTCGTCGACGCCACGCTGGCCACCCCGTACCTCGCGCGCCCGCTGGAACACGGGGCGGACATCGTCATCCACTCGGTCACGAAGTTCCTCGGCGGTCACGGCACGACCCTCGGCGGCGTGGTCATCGAGAAGGGCACTTTCGACTGGGGCAACGGCAAGTTCCCGCAGATGACCGAACCGGTGGCCTCCTACGGCGGGATCTCCTGGTGGGGGAACTTCGGCGAGTACGGATTCCTCACCAAGCTGCGCTCCGAGCAGCTGCGCGACATCGGGCCGGCGCTGAGCCCGCAGTCGGCCTTCGCGCTCCTGCAGGGCGTGGAGACGCTGCCGCAGCGCATCGACGCTCACATCGCCAACGCCAGGGTCGTCGCCGAGTGGCTGGCCGCCGACCCCCGCGTGTCCTCCGTCACCTGGGCGGGGCTGGAAGGCCATCCGCATCACGAGCGTGCCGCGCGCTATATGCCGCTGGGACCGGGATCCGTGTTCGCGTTCGGGGTCGCCGCCGAGGACGGCCGCGCTGCGGGGGAGGCGTTCATCGAGAACCTGCAGCTCGCGTCCCACCTCGCCAACATCGGCGACGCCCGCACCCTGGTGATCCACCCGGCCTCCACCACGCACCGCCAGCTCACCGAGGAGCAGCTCGTCGCCGCGGGCGTGCGCCCCGACCTGATCCGCATCTCCGTCGGCCTGGAGGACGCGGAGGACATCATCTGGGACCTCGACCAGGCCCTCACCCTCGCGACGGGAGCCCACCGATGAGCACGACCTCCGCCGGCGACGCCTGCGCCATCCCGCCGACCACGGATGCCGCCAGCTGCGCGCTCCCCGCTGCCGTCGAGCCGGGCCGCACCTGGACCGGGCCCTCGCAGCCGCAGCGGTTCGGACTGCTGCGGCGGGCGCGATCGATCGCCATCGTCGGTGCCTCCGGGAATCCGTCACGGGCCTCGTACTTCGTCGCCACCTACCTGCTGTCCAGCACGCCCTACGACGTCTACCTCGTGAACCCGAGGGAGACCGAGATCCTCGGCCAGCCGGTCTATCCGTCGTTGAGCGCCCTGCCCGTGCAGCCCGACATCGTGGACGTGTTCCGTCGTCACGACGACCTCCCGGGCGTCGCGCAGGAGGCGATCGACAGCGGAGCGAAGACCCTGTGGCTCCAGCTCGGCTCCTGGAACGAGGACGCCGCCGCGATCGCGGAGGCGGCCGGGCTCTCGGTGGTCATGGACCGCTGCATCAAGATCGAGCACGCCCGCTTCCACGGCGGCCTGCATCTCGCCGGCTTCGACACCGGGGTGATCAGCTCCCGACGGCAGCTGCTCGCGCGCTGAGGGGAGCCGCGCCGTGCCCAGGAGGCTCAGGTGCAGATCGTGTTCGCCGTCGTGCGCTGCAGCGTCACGGCAACCTGAAGGTCGGTGAGGTGCCAGTCGAGGCTGCGGCCGGTGAGCCGGGGCAACGAGGAGCACATCCACGCGGGGTCCGGCGTGACGTGGCTGCCCGGGAGCACCCCCGCAGCGGCCCACGAGGTCCACGTCCGGGGAAGGCCCGTCGCCTTCTTCAGATCCACGTCGACGTCCACGTGGTGCGACCCGCCCGGGGCGTTCGTGCTGATGTAGAAGTGGCCGGAGGTGTCGCTGATCTCCTCGTAGCGGATCGCCGTGATCGCGCAGCTGGTGGGAGCTGCCGACGGGCTGCTGTAGGCCTTGCACGTGTTCCCCGCGAACGGCGACAACCATGCCGAGGCGGACGTCACCGTCGCCGTGACCACGGTCCGATCCGTCCACGCCGCGGTGGTGGTCGAGACGCTTCCCTGGGCGAAGGCCAGGAAGACGAACGCCATCGCGACCGCGAAGCCGGCCATCGGGGAGACCCGTCGTGCTGGCATCACGTGGTCAGCGGCTTCCGCGCCGGTCGCTCCCCGGGGCTCATCATGCTCAGGCCGAGCAGCCCCAGGAGTCCGAGAAGCAGCGGGACGGCGACGGCGGGCGTGGTCATCCGCATGATGGCGGTCCCCCAACCGGGAAGCTGCACCGCCGGCTTCCAGACATCGCCGGTCACGGGATAGTCGAGAGCGTCGGAGAACTCGTTGTTGTCGCCCTTCATGGTGATCGTGCGCGCGCCGTCGGCGGCTTCGATGGCGGTGATGCGATGAGTCACCAGGGAGTCGGTCAGCGCGCTCCGGAGGCTGACGACGTCGCCCACCTCCAGAGAGTCGGCGGGGACCTTCGTGGCGATGAGGAGATCGCCTGTCATGATCCCGGGCTCCATCGATCCCGAGATCACGACGAGCGGCTGGATGAGCCCGATCGCCGTGGCGCCCCAGACGACGCCGCAGCCCACGCCCGTGGCGGCCAGCGCCCAGAGCACGGGCAGGGCGAGCCGACGGAGGATCTGCACCACGGTTCGTCTCTTCGTTCTCTGCTGCGGGGCGAGGGGTCAGTTGGTGGCGGTGGCGGAGACCGTGACGAGGATCGTGCCGGTCTTGCCCTGGTTGCTCGTCGGCCAGTCGGCCGGGGTGGTGACGACGAGGTCGAACTCATCGGTCGCCGTGGAGCCGGAGGAGGTCAGCGACGCCGCGAGCCCGGTGATCGTCGCCGTCGGCTTGACCGTGAAGTCCGTCGCCGTGTTGCCGGGGGCGTACTCGACGGTCGAGGTGAGTGCGGCGTTGACGGAGCTGGCGTTCTTCACCCACAGCTTGATCGTGCGGGTCTCGCCCGGGAGCAGGTTGGCCAGCTTCTCCGCGGGCACGACGAGCTCGATGCTGTTCTTCGCGGCCGACTCCTTCCAGGTGGTCCCGTCGGTGGAACCCTGGAGGTTGAAGGTGGCTCCTGCGGCCGGGGCGCTGAAGAAGGTGTTGTCGGTCCATGCGGCGCTCGTGAGCGCGGCACCGATCCCTCCGGTCGCGAGCACGGCCAGCGCGAACGCCATGATCGGGCGCCGCCGGGAGCGTCGCTCGGTGCGGT
Organism: Microbacterium sp. CH1; assembly: GCF_001595495.1. Lineage (NCBI taxonomy): Bacteria > Bacillati > Actinomycetota > Actinomycetes > Micrococcales > Microbacteriaceae > Microbacterium > Microbacterium sp. CH1. The sequence goes on from NZ_LOSO01000011.1 coordinate 121,525, forward strand.
CAGGGCGTGCGGGGGCATCCGTGTTCGTCATGGCTTCGACGTTACGCAGCGCACCTCAGGGGACCGTCAAGTCTTCCTCAAGAGGGACCGAAGCTTTCCCGATTGTTCCGCGGCAGCGTCGTGCGCCGCCCTCGGACAGGCGTGGCAGGATGGTCGGATGCCGCTCATCGCTCTCACCGGAGGCATCGCGTCGGGAAAGTCCACCATCGCGAACCGGCTCGCCGAACTCGGCGCGGTGGTCGTCGACGCGGATCGGATCGTGCGCGAGGTGCAGGCGCCCGGATCCGAGGTGCTCGGCGCGATCGCGCGGACGTTCGGTGACGAGGTCATCGCCGAAGACGGGTCGCTCGACCGAGCCGCTCTCGGTGCGACCGTGTTCGCCGATCCGGACCGTCTCGCACAGCTGAACGCCATCGTGCACCCGGCCGTACGGGCCGAGTCCCAGCGTCGTTTCGACGCCGCCTTCCAGGCCGATCCGGATGCCGTCGTCGTGTACGACGTGCCGCTTCTCGTGGAGGCTCGTGTCGACGACCCCTGGGATGCGATCGTCGTCGCGCATGCCCCGGAGGAGGTCCGTCTCGAGAGGCTCGTGCAGCTGCGCGGGATGACGCCCGACGACGCCCGCGGGCGGATCGCCGCCCAGGTTCCAGACGACCGGCGGCTCGCGATCGCCGACGTCGTGATCGACACCGCGGGGTCGATCGCACACACGCAGGAGCAGACGGACGCCCTCTGGAACCGGCTCCGCGCAAGCTGAAGCGGTGCCGCCGCCGGACGCGGCCCCGATGTCGGAGGGGCGGCATACGCTTGATGTATGCAGCCCACCCGCAGTGTCCGCCCCTTCGAGGTCATCAGCGAGTACGCCCCTGCCGGTGACCAGCCGCAGGCCATCGCCGAGTTGGCCTCCCGTATCAACGCCGGCGAGACCGACATCGTGCTGCTCGGCGCCACCGGAACGGGCAAGTCGGCGACCACGGCCTGGCTCGTCGAGCAGGTGCAGCGTCCCACGCTCGTGCTCGCGCACAACAAGACCCTCGCGGCACAGCTCGCCAACGAGTTCCGCGAGCTCATGCCGAACAACGCCGTCGAGTACTTCGTCTCGTACTACGACTATTACCAGCCCGAGGCCTACGTCCCGCAGACGGACACCTTCATCGAGAAGGACTCCTCGATCAACGCGGAGGTCGAGCGGCTCCGCCACTCGACGACGAACTCCCTGCTCAGCCGGCGTGACGTGGTCGTGGTGTCAACCGTCTCCTGCATCTACGGCTTGGGTGCTCCGGAGGAGTACCTGCGCGCCATGGTCGCGCTCCAGGTGGGGGAGCGGTACGACCGCGACGCCCTGATCCGTCAGTTCATCGCGATGCAGTACAACCGCAACGACGTCGACTTCTCGCGGGGAAACTTCCGCGTGCGCGGCGACACGATCGAGATCATCCCGGTGTACGAGGAGCACGCCATCCGCATCGAGCTGTTCGGCGACGAGATCGAGGCGCTCTACTCGCTGCACCCGCTGACGGGCGAGGTCATCGAGAAGCTGGACGCCGTGCCGATCTTCCCCGCCTCGCACTACGTCGCGGGCACCGACGTCATCCAGCGCTCCATCGGCACCATCGAGCACGAGCTGGAGGAGCGGCTGAAGGAGTTCGAACGTCAGGGCAAGCTCCTCGAGGCGCAGCGCCTCCGGATGCGCACGACCTTCGACCTGGAAATGCTGCAGCAGCTCGGATTCTGCTCCGGCATCGAGAACTACTCGCGTCACATGGACGGACGCATGCCCGGCGAGCCCCCGCACACGCTCCTCGACTTCTTCCCGGACGATTTCCTGCTCGTCATCGACGAGTCCCACGTCACGGTGCCGCAGATCGGTGCGATGTACGAAGGCGACGCGTCCCGCAAGCGCACCCTCGTGGATCACGGATTCCGGCTGCCGAGCGCGATGGACAACCGACCGCTGCGCTGGGACGAGTTCAAGAACCGCGTGGGGCAGACCGTCTACCTGTCCGCCACCCCGGGCAAGTACGAGATGGGCATCGCCGACGGCGTGGTGGAGCAGATCATCCGCCCGACCGGCCTCGTCGACCCGGAGATCATCGTCAAGCCGTCGAAGGGGCAGATCGACGATCTCCTCGAAGAGATCCGGCTTCGCGTGGAGCGGGACGAGCGCGTCCTCGTCACGACCCTCACGAAGAAGATGGCGGAAGAGCTGACCGACTTCCTCGGCGAGCACGGCGTGCGCGTGCGCTACCTGCACTCCGACGTCGACACCCTGCGCCGCGTCGAGCTCCTCAGCGAACTGCGCGCCGGCGTGTACGACGTCCTGGTCGGTATCAACCTGCTGCGCGAAGGACTCGACCTGCCGGAGGTGTCTCTCGTCGCGATCCTCGACGCGGACAAGGAGGGCTTCCTCCGCTCCGGGACCTCACTCATCCAGACGATCGGCCGCGCGGCGCGCAACGTCTCGGGTGAAGTCCACATGTACGCGGACAACATGACGGACTCCATGGCCAAGGCCATCGAGGAGACCGACCGTCGGCGTGAGAAGCAGATCGCGTACAACAAGGAGCACGGCATCGATCCGCAGCCGCTGCGCAAGCGCATCGCCGACATCACGGAGGTGCTGGCGCGCGAGGGTCAGGATACGGCGGAGCTGATGTCCGGCCGGGGCCGCGCATCGGGCAAGGGCAAGTCGCCGACACCAAACCTGCGGCGCACCGGGATCGCGGCCGAGGGCGCTCAGCAGCTGGAGGCCACGATCCAGGACCTCACCGATCAGATGCTCGCGGCGGCCGCGGAGCTGAAGTTCGAGCTCGCCGGGCGCCTGCGCGACGAAGTGCAGGATCTGAAGAAGGAGCTCCGGTCGATGGAGCGGGCCGGGCACGCGTAGACGGAGCCGAGATGGATGCCGCAGGAGAGGAACTCGCGGACCGCGTCCGCGCACTGCTCGGGGCCGACCCTTCCATAGGGGAGCGCCGGATGTTCGGGACCAGAGCATTCCTCGACGAGGGGCGCATCCTCGTGGGCGCCCGGAAGGACGGGACGCTTCTCGTCCGCGTGGATGAGGAGAACGGGGCTGTCGCCGTGACGCTGCCCGGGGCCGCGCGTGCCGTGATGGGATCCCGCACCATGGGGTCCGGCTGGATCGATGTCGCCGCCTCGGCGATCGCCGACGACGCCGCGCTCATGACGTGGATCGACATGGCCCGGGAGTCGGTCGGCGCCGCGCTCGCCGATGACGACGACTGACGCCAGCGAGCTTACGGGCAGTGCACCAGCGTCTTCGGGCCCGAGCGATCGATCTCGTGCTCGGTCATCGGCGCGCCGCACAGCGGACAGGCCCGTTCGGCGCGCTCCGCGGCGCTGGGCGGCGGCGTCTTCTCGTACGGCCCGACCGAGGCCGGACCGGCGAGACGCACGAGGTTGGTGTTCACCCAGGAGTAGAGGCCCCCCGCCTCGCGGATGCGGGTGCGAAGAGGGGGGCGGCTGGAGTCGCGTGACATGTTCATTAGTGTACTAATGATTCGTGCAGATGTATAGTCAGGACCGTGACTGACACCGATGATCTGCTCCGGCTCGAGAATCAGCTCTGCTTCGCCGTGGTCACGGCGGCGCGGAACGTCGTGGCGATCTACCGGCCGATCCTCGAGCCGCTCGGATTGACGCACCCGCAGTACCTGGTGATGCTCGCCCTGTGGGAGCGGTCGCCGCGGACCCTGAACGACCTCGCCGCCGACCTCGCGCTGGAGCCCGCGACCGCGTCGCCCCTCGTCAAGAGGCTCGAGGCCGACGGCCTGGTGACGCGCCAGCGCAGCAGTGAAGACGAACGCCGACTGGAGATCACGCTCACCGATGCCGGAGCGGCTCTGCGTGCGAGGGCCGTGGATGTGCCGCGGCAGGTGATGGCCGCCGTGGGGATGGGTATCGGCGAGATCGCCGCTCTCCGGGACGGGCTCGGGGCCTTCGCGGGGCGGCGCTCCGAGCAGAGCTGACCCGTTCCGCGGCACCCCGGTGCGGAACGGGGCCGTCTCGTCCCGCGCCCCTAGGGTGGAGGCATGTCGCGCCCAGAGCCTCCGGTCCGTGCACCGGAGGCCGTGCGCCGGCCAGGGCCGACCGCGCCGCTGCTCGGCCTCGCCGCGATCGCCGGACTGTTCGGGGTCCTCATGCTCGCTGCCGCGGGACAGGGCACCCCGCAGTTCTCGTCGTCCCGGCCGGAGAGCACGCCGCCGCCCCCGGAGGACGTCGTCCTCCCGGTCCCGTCGACGACCGGGACACCACCGCCCCCGGAGTCCTGGGGTGATTCCGCTCTCGCGCAGATTCTCGGGGTGGTCTTCGGGGCGCTGCTGACGCTGGCCGTCCTCGCGCTCGTCCTCGTGGTCCTGCGCCAGCTCCTCCGCTTCCTCCGAGGGCTGTGGCAGGCACGTCCGCTCGATCGTCGTGAGGTCACCGCTGCCGCCGGGGAGGACGGCGGCAGCACTCCCGCGGTACCTCCGAACGAGGAGGTCATCCGCCGCGGGGTCTCCGCCGCGTTGCGCACCGTGACCGCGAGGCCCGATCCCGGCGATGCGATCGTCGCCGCGTGGGTCGGACTGGAGGAATCCGCCGCCGACGCCGGCCACGGTCGCGGAGCCGCCGAGACGCCGGCGGAGTTCACGGCCCGGGTGGTCGGTGCCCGCCGGAGCATCGCGGCCGACGTGCTCCGGCTCCAGGGGCTGTACGAGCGGGTCCGCTTCGGTGGGCTGGTCGCAGACGAGCAGGACCGACAGAGCGCCGTGGTCGCCCTCCGGGGCATCAAGGAGGGGTGGCGGTGAAGGGCATCGTCGTGACGGTGATCAGCGCCCTCATCGGGGCCGCTCTCCTCACCGTGCTCCTCGTGCTCGGAGTGCCTGCCGCCTTCGCCGTGGCCTGGACCCTCCTCCTGCTCGCGGTGGTCGCGGCCACCCGGCAGGTCTTCGTCGACGAGGCGGTCGTGTGGCCGCCGGAGGCGCCGCGGCCGGAATCGCGCGGCTCGGACGTGTCGCGGATGGCCTGGGCGATCAACACCCGTACGGGCGTCGCCGGGCACGTCGTCGTGCGTCGGGTGCAGGGGGTCGTCCGGCGCCGCCTCGCCCATCGCGGCCTCGACCTCGACGATCCTGACGACCACCCGCGCATCGACGCGATGCTGGGGGGCGGCGTTCGAGCGTCCTTGCACGCGCGTCATGTGCAGCGTGCCGACATCGAGCGCGTCCTCGACGCCGTCGACCGCATCCCGACCGACACGGAGGAGACTTCATGACCAACGATGAGACCGCGCAGATCGCCGACGTCGGACGCCGCGTGCTCGCCGGCGTCCGGACAGCGGTGGTCGGGATGGACGAGCCTCTGACGCTGGCGCTCGCCACGATCCTTGCCGGGGGACACGTGCTCTTCGAGGACGTCCCCGGCCTCGGCAAGACGCTCGCCGCGCGGAGTCTGGCGGGGGCCCTCGGCCTGGACTTCCGTCGGCTGCAGTGCACTCCTGACATGCTTCCCGGTGACGTCACCGGCTCGTACGTGTACTCGCCCTCGACCGGAGAGTTCACCTTCCGCCCCGGCCCCCTCTTCACGGGCCTGCTGCTCGCGGACGAGATCAACCGGACGACGCCGAAGACGCAGTCGGCGATGCTCGAGGCCATGGCCGAGCGCCAGGTGACGGTGGAGGGCAATCGGTTCGCCCTCCCACGCCCGTTCCACGTGATCGCGACCTCGAACCCGATCGAGTACGAGGGGACGTACGCGCTGCCCGAAGCCCAGCTCGACCGGTTCATGGTGCGGCTCGCCGTGGGCTATCCCGGCGCTGAGGAGGAGGCGCGCATCATCCTCGACCGCGTCGAGCGGCAGAGCCCGGATGTCGAGGTCGCGCCCGTTCTGGACGCGGAGGGCCTCCAGCGCCTCCAGGCCGCGGTCGAGCGCATCCACGTCGATCCCGACGTCGTGCGGTACGCCGTCGAACTCGCCCGCGCCACGCGCGAGGCGGCGACGGTGGCCGTCGGCGCGTCCCCGCGCGGCTCGCAGGCGCTCGTCCTTCTCGGCCGCGCGCTCGCCGCGCTGGACGGCCGGGCGTATGTGCGGCCGGACGACATCAAGCGCGTCGCGGTGCCCGTCCTCGCTCATCGCCTGACCCTGACGCCGCAGGCCTGGGCGCAGGGCGTGGATCCGCGGACGGCGGTGGACGCGGCGCTGGCTCGGACGCCGGTGCCTCCGACGGTCGCGACGACGCCGTGACGGACGAGACGGCGACCGAGTCCACCGCCGCACTCACGTGGCGGCGCACGCCGGTCATCGCTGTGGGCATCGCCGGCGCCGCGATCCTCGCGGCGGTCGGGCTCGCCTCCTCGCGTCCGGACGTCGTCGCCCTCGGGCTGCCGCTGGCGCTGACCGCGGGCTGGGCGCTCCTCTCGCGCCCCCGTCCCGGACACGCACGCATCGCGCTGCGGGCCCAGGCCGTCGGCGACGGTGACCGCCCGGAGGTGCGGACCACCGTGGACGTGCTGCTGACGGCCGAGGCCGTACAGGTCGCGGTGGATCAGGACGGGCGGCGCACCGGCCTCGCGGACGTACGGCCCGGCGCCGCGTGCGTCACGGCCCGCAGTGCTCTGCAGCACTCCGGTCCGAGCGAGCCGCTCGGCGTGACCGCGCGGGGATCCGACCTCGACGGTGCGTGGGTCACGGGGCTCCTTCCCCGGACGGCCGTCGTCTGGAACGCGCCCCCGCGCGGCGTGCGGATCAGCGCCCTCCCGGTGGCGCCGCGACTCACCGGACTCCACGGTGCCCATCCGGGCTCGCGCCCCGGTCAGGGTGGGGACTTCCGCGACATCCAGCCCTTCGTCCCGGGGGACGAGCTCCGGCGGGTGGACTGGCGGGCGACCGCTCGGGCCGCCCGTCGCCCCGGCGACCTCCTGGTGCGCAGGGACGACGCGCTGAGCGATTCCTCGGTGGTCATCGCGATCGACACCGCCGAAGACCTGGGTGCCGTCGTCGCCGCGTGGGGGAGCGGCGACGCCGATCGCTCCGGGGTCACGTCGCTCGATCACGCGCGTGAGGCTGCCCTCGCGATCGCCACGGCCGCCATCGGCGTCGGGGACCGGGTCGCCTATCACGCGCTCTCCCCGGACGGGGTGTCGCTGCCGTCCGGTGGAGGAGTGCGGCACCTCGCCCGTCTCCGCCGCGCCATCGCGGCCACCGGCCTCGGCGCCGACCCCTCGTACCGTCGCTCGCCGGTGGTGCCGCCCGGCTCGATCGTCTTCGTGCTCTCGACGTTCGTCGACGGGGTCGCCGCGCGGCTGGCGACGAGCTGGCGTGCCGCGGGACACGCCGTCGTGGCGGTCGACGTGCTCCCTGTACCGGAGGCGACCCGCCTCACCAGGGAACAGCGGGTCGCGCTTCGCACGCTGCTCGCCGAACGCGCCGACATCCTGACGGAGCTGGACCACGCGGGCGTCGAGGTGGTGCCGTGGTCGAGCGGAGCCGATGCGGCGATGCGGCTGGCGGCGCGTCGTCTCACGCGCCGGGGGACGGGGCGCCGATGAGTCGTTCCGTCCGCTCGTTCCGCACCGGCGCCGCGGTGCCGGGCATCGTCATCCGGCTCGCGATGGTCGCCGTGGCCGCCTGCGGGGCCCTGCTGCTCATCCCGTTCCCGCTGTGGCAGGGCATCGCCGTGCTCGCCGCGCTCGTCGCCGCCGCGATCCCGCGCAGCCTCGCCGCCTGGGTGGCGCTGGCATGCCTGCCGTTCGGGGTGATCCTCACGGAGCCGGATCCCGGTCGGACGGCGCTGGCGCTGCTGTGCGTGCACGCTGTGCACGTGTGCGCGTCGCTAAGTCTCGTGGTGCCGCCGTCCTCGCGTGTGGCCCTCCCGGTCCTGCGTCCGACCGCCGGCCGCTTCCTCACGGTCCAGCTGCTCGCCCAGCCGGTCGCGTTCGGAGTCTGGCTGCTCACCGAGCGGCAGATCACCGGGACGACCGTGCTCCTGGCACCCGTCGCCGCGGTGATGCTGCTGGGTGGGGTCCTGCTCGCGGTCCGCGCTGCGAGACGGGCCGACGTGGCGGCCGCAGGAACCGGGGCGTTCGGCGTTCTCGGAGCCGATGTCCGTGGCCCCTCGTAGACTTGTTCGGTGCCCATCGTCCCCGTTGCTTCCCCAGGAAAACTCAGTGTCCGCGGCGCCCGCGTGCACAATCTCAAGAACGTCGACATCGACATCCCCCGCGACTCGCTGGTGGTCTTCACCGGCCTCTCCGGATCGGGGAAGTCGAGCCTCGCCTTCGACACGATCTTCGCCGAGGGGCAGCGCCGGTACGTCGAGTCGCTGAGCGCCTACGCGCGGCAGTTCCTCGGTCAGGTCGACCGGCCGGACGTCGATTTCATCGAGGGGCTGAGCCCGGCGGTGTCGATCGATCAGAAGTCGACGAACCGCAATCCCCGGTCCACGGTCGGCACGATCACCGAGATCTACGACTACATGCGTCTGCTCTGGGCGCGTATCGGCGTCCCGCACTGTCCGGTGTGCGGCGAGAAGATCCAGCGGCAGACCGTCCAGCAGATCGCCGACCAGCTCATGGAGCTCCCGGAGCGCACCCGCTACCAGGTGGTCGCGCCGATCGTCTCCCAGAAGAAGGGCGAGTTCGTCGACCTGTTCCGGGAGCTCGGGGCGAAGGGCTACTCGCGGGCGATCGTCGACGGCGAGCTCATCCAGCTGGCCGAGCCTCCGACGCTGAAGAAGAGCTACAAGCACGACATCGCGGTGGTCGTCGACCGCCTCGTCGCCTCGCCCGACATCCTCGGACGCGTGACCGACTCGGTGGAGACCGCTCTCGGCCTCGCCGGTGGGGTCGTGCAGATCAACTACGTGGACGGCGAGGGCGACGACGCCTGGCAGACGTTCTCGGAGAAGCTCGCGTGCCCGAACGGCCACGCGCTCACCCTCACCGAGATCGAGCCGCGCACGTTCTCCTTCAACGCGCCGTTCGGTGCCTGCCCCGCCTGCTCGGGCCTCGGCACCCGCATGTCGGTGGACGTCGATCTGATGCTCGGCGACGAAGACCTCTCGATCCGCGAGGGCGTCATCATCCCGTGGACCACGCAGGGCAAGGGGCTCTTCCAGTACTACGAACGCCTGCTCGAAGGACTCTCCCGCGACCTCGACTTCTCCCTCGACACCCCGTGGCGCGAACTGCACTCCGACGTCAAGGAAGCAGTGCTGCGCGGAGAGAACTACAAGGTCACCGTCAAGTGGAAGAACCGCTACGGCCGTGAGATGCGCTATGCCTCCGGATTCGAGGGCGTGGTGCCGTACATCGAGCGGCAGTACCTGCAGGCCGAGTCCGACACCCAGCGCAGCCGGTGGGGCGAGTACCTCCGCGAGGTCCCGTGCCCGGTCTGCAACGGCGACCGTCTCAAGCCCGAGGTGCTGGCCGTGCAGGTGCACGGCCACTCCATCGCCGAGGTCTCCCACCTGAGCCTGGCCGACGCCCGGGCCTTCATGGAGAAGCTGCACCTCACCGACCGCGAGGCCAAGATCGCCGCCCAGGTGCTCCGCGAGATCCGCCTGCGCCTCGACTTCCTCCTCCAGGTCGGTCTGTCCTACCTCAACCTCAGCCGTTCGGCCGGCTCGCTGTCGGGAGGCGAGGCTCAGCGCATCCGCCTCGCCACGCAGATCGGCTCCGGTCTCACCGGCGTGCTCTACGTCCTCGACGAACCGTCGATCGGACTGCACCAGCGCGACAACCGCCGGCTCATCGAGACGCTGCTCACGCTGCGCGACCTCGGGAACACCCTGATCGTCGTCGAGCACGACGAGGAGACCATCGAGGCCGCGGACTGGGTGGTCGACATCGGCCCGGGGGCCGGCGTGAACGGCGGTGCCGTGGTCCACTCCGGGCCCTACTCGGCGCTGCTCGCCGACACCGATTCGATGACCGGGGACTACCTCTCGGGCCGTCGGGAGATCCCGATGCCGGCGAAGCGTCGGAAGATCGACAAGAAGCGCATGCTCAGCGTCGTGGGCGCCCGCGCCAACAACCTCCGCAACGTCACGGCCGACTTCCCGCTCGGCGTGCTGACCGCGGTCACCGGCGTCAGCGGATCCGGGAAGTCGTCCCTCGTGAACGACATCCTGTACCAGGTGCTCGCGTCGCGGCTCAACGGGGCGCGGACGGTGCCGGGCAAGCACACGCGCGTGACCGGGCTCGACAACCTCGACAAGGTCGTGCACGTCGACCAGGCGCCGATCGGCCGCACCCCGCGATCGAACCCGGCGACCTACACCGGCGTCTTCGACCGCATCCGCACGCTCTTCAGCGAGACGCCCGAGGCGAAGGTCCGCGGCTACCAGCCGGGCCGGTTCAGCTTCAACGTCAAGGGCGGACGCTGCGAGGCGTGCTCGGGCGACGGCACGATCAAGATCGAGATGAACTTCCTCCCGGACGTGTACGTGGACTGCGAGGTGTGCCACGGCAAGCGGTACAACCGCGACACCCTCGCCGTGCACTACAAGGGCAAGAACATCGCCGAGGTGCTGGAGATGCCCATCGAGGAGGCGGCCGAGTTCTTCGAGCCGATCCAGGCCATCCACCGCTACATGAAGACCCTGGTCGACGTGGGGCTGGGGTACGTCCGCCTCGGGCAGTCGGCGACGACGCTGTCCGGCGGTGAGGCGCAGCGCGTGAAGCTCGCGACCGAGCTCCAGCGCCGCAGCAACGGTCGGAGCATCTACGTGCTCGACGAGCCGACGACGGGTCTGCACTTCGAAGACGTGCGCAAGCTCCTCGAGGTGCTGAACGGTCTGGTCGACAAGGGCAACACGGTCATCGTGATCGAGCACAACCTCGACGTGATCAAGTCGGCCGACTGGGTGATCGACCTGGGTCCGGAGGGCGGTTCCGGCGGCGGCACGATCCTCGCCACCGGCACGCCGGAGCAGATCGCGCGGGTCGAGGAGAGCCACACCGGCCAGTTCCTCGCCGAGATCCTGGGTGAGGGGCGCTCCGCGCGGAAGGCCAGCTGATGGCCGACGTGCTGCCGTACAAGCCCCGGGCGGGCGAGATCCCGACCGACCCGGGGGTGTACCGGTTCCGCGACGCCAACGGCCGGGTGCTGTACGTCGGGAAGGCGAAGAACCTCCGTCAGCGGCTGTCGAACTACTTCGCTCCGCTGCGGACGCTGCATGAGCGCACGCGCCGGATGGTGACGACGGCGGCGTCGGTGGAGTGGACGGTCGTGCCCACCGACGTCGACTCCCTCCAGCTCGAGTACATGTGGATCAAGGAGTTCGATCCGCCGTTCAACGTCAAGTACCGGGACGACAAGTCGTACCCGTTCATGGCGGTGACGCTCGGGGACGAGGCGCCGCGTGTGCTGGTCACCCGCAACCGGAAGATCCCCGGGGCCCGCTACTTCGGTCCGTACCCGAAGGTCTGGGCGGTGCACGAGACCATCGACCTGATGATCAAGGCGTTCCCGATCCGCACGTGCAGCGACGCCAGTTACAAGCGGGCGATGCAGACGGGGCGTCCGTGCTTCCCCGGGCAGATCGGCAAGTGCGGCGGGCCGTGTTCGATGACGGTGTCGATCGAGGAGCATCGCGCCATGGTCGACGACTTCGTCGCATTCATGGCGGGCGGTGACGAACGCTTCACCCGCGAGCTCACGCAGCGCATGCTCGCGGCCTCGGCGGCCATGGACTACGAGGCAGCCGCGAAGTACCGTGACAAGCTCTCGGCGATCGAGGCCGTGCTCGGCAAGAGCGCCCTCGTGCTCCCGGCCGACGAGGACGCCGACCTGTTCGGCATCGCGGAGGACGAGCTCGCCGCCGCCGTGCAGCACTTCGTCATCCGCGGCGGTCGCGTTCGAGGCGTCCGGGCCCTGACGATCGAGAAGGAGATCGACATCACGGGTGGGGAGCTCGTGGAGCAGGTCCTCCAGCAGGCGTACGGCGAGGCCCAGGACGTGCCGCGCCGCATCCTCGTCCCGGTGCTTCCCGACGACGCCTCCGAGCTGGAGGTGTGGCTGCGCGAACGCCGGGGCCGGAAGGTCGAGATCGCCGTGGCGCATCGCGGCCAGCGCGCCGACCTCATGCGCACGGCCACGCTGAACGCCCAGCAGGCGCTGATCAGGCACAAGACGCGTCGGACGAGCGACTACGTCGCGCGCACGCAGGCGCTCACCGATCTCCAGGAGGCGCTGGGGATCGAGGAGGCACCGCTCCGGATCGAGTGCTTCGACATCTCGCACCTCGGCGGCACCAACGTGGTGGCGTCCATGGTCGTGTTCGAGGACGGTCTGCCGCGCAAGGACCAGTACCGCACCTTCAACATCGCGGAGACGACCGACGACACCGACTCCATGTACCAGGTGCTGCGGCGTCGGCTCGCCTACCTCGACCGCCCGGAAGAGCAGGAGACCGTCGACCCCACCACCGACGAAGTGGTCGCGGAAGACGTCGGCGAGGCGGGGGTGCGCCGGAAGCCCCGGTTCGCCTACCCGCCGCAGCTGCTGCTCGTGGACGGCGGTCAGCCGCAGGTCGAGGCCGCCGCGCGGGCACTGCGCGACGCCGGACACACGGAGATCGCGGTCTGCGGCATCGCCAAGCGTCTGGAGGAGATCTGGTTGCCGGGAGACGACTTCCCGGTCATCCTGCCGCGGACCAGCGAATCCCTCTACCTGCTCCAGCGTCTTCGCGACGAGGCGCATCGGTTCGCCATCACGCACCAGCGCAAGAAACGCAAGAAGGACATCACCACGGTGCTCGCCGAGGTCCCTGGTCTCGGGGCCTCGCGGATCAAGGTCCTCCTCAAGCACTTCGGGTCGGTCACCGCGCTGCGTGCCGCGGAACCGCAGCAGATCCAAGAGGTCCAGGGGATCGGTCCGGTGCTCGCCCAGAACATCCATACGCACCTGTCCACTCGCTAGGCTGGGAGGCCGAGGGGGAGAAGGAGCAGTGAGCGATGTCTGACGGGGAACAGGGCGAATTCCTCATCGTCACCGGGATGTCCGGCGCGGGTCGGACCACGGTGGCGAACGCGCTGGAGGATCTCAGCTGGTACGTCGTCGACAACCTGCCGCCGCAGATCCTCCGACCGCTGCTCGATCTCACCGGCATGGGGGGCGACGCGCTGCCGAAGGTCGCGGCGGTGGTCGACGTGCGCGGCCGCAACCTCTTCGACGACTTCCCGGGTGTCGCTCGCGTGCTGCGCACCAGGGGATCCATCCGCGTGCTCTTCCTGGACGCCTCGGACGACGTCCTCGTCCGTCGCTTCGAGGCCGTACGGCGCCCGCATCCGCTGCAGGGCGACGGCACCCTCCTCGACGGCATCCGGACCGAGCGCGCCCGGCTCGCCCCGATCCGCGAGGCCGCGGATCTGGTGATCGACACCTCGGCGTTGAACATCCACCAGCTCGCGACCAAGGTCTCCGACATCTTCTCGGAGGAGGGCGAGGCGCGGCACCGGGTCACCCTGCTCAGCTTCGGCTTCAAGTACGGGCTGCCCACCGACGTCGACGTCGTGGCCGACATGCGCTTCCTCCCGAACCCGTATTGGAACGAAGACCTGCGCGGTCTCACCGGACAGGACGAGACCGTGCGGGAGTACGTGCTCTCCCGGGACGGCGCGGAGGAGTTCCTCGACGCCTACGCGAAGGCTCTCGTTCCCGTCCTCGAGGGGTATCAGCGCGAGAACAAGAGCCACTCCACGATCGCCATCGGGTGCACGGGCGGCAAGCACCGTTCGGTCGCCATGTCCGAGGAGCTCGCCCGTCGACTGGCGGGAATACCGGGCGTCGCGGTCAACGTCCGCCACCGTGACCTCGGCAGGGAATAGGGCCCCGAGCGAGTAAGCTGGAGGTTTGCGTCGCGACCCGGCGCGTGAACGTGAAGGAGTCTCGTGGCACTAACCACCGACGTCAAGGCTGAGCTCGTCAGCATCCGCAATGCACCCCCGACGGTGCGCGTCGCTGAGGTGACGGCCATCCTCCGGTTCGCCGGTGGTCTGCACTCCATCGCCGGCCGTGTGGCGGTGGAAGCGGAGGTCGATGCCGAGACCCTCGCCCGCCGTGTGGCCCGCGACCTCGCCGAGATCTACGGCGTCCGTCCGGAGATCGCCCAGGTGCAGTCGAGCACCGCCAACGACGGCGCCCGCTGGGCCGTCCGCGTCATCGCGCAGGGGGAGACCCTGGCCCGCCAGACCGGACTGCTCGACCAGCGTCGCCGCCCGGTCCGCGGACTGCCGAACCGCCTCACCACGGGGTCCCGTGCGGAGATCGCCGGCCTCTGGCGCGGGGCCTTCCTCGCCGCCGGTTCGCTGAGCGAGCCGGGCCGCTCCGCGATGCTCGAGGTCGCCTGCCCGTCGTCCGAGGCCGCCATGGCGCTCGTGGGTGCCGCCCACCGCCTCGGTGTCGCCGCGAAGGCGCGCGAGGTCCGCGGGCTTCCCCGCGTCGTCGTGCGCGAGGGGGAGGCGATCCGCACCATCCTCAGCGAGATGGGCGCCCAGCGCACCGCTCTGGCGTGGGAGGAGCTGCGACAGCGCCGCGAGGTGCGCGCGGGCGTCAACCGTCTCGTCAACTTCGACGACGCGAACCTCCGCCGTTCCGCGCAGGCCGCCGTGGCGGCATGCGCCCGTGTCGAGCGCGCTCTCGAGATCCTGGCCGACGAGGTGCCCGACCACCTCCGAGTCGCCGGCGAGCTCCGCCTCGCACACCGCGACGCCAGCCTCGACGAGCTCGGTCACCACGCCGACCCTCCGCTCACGAAGGACGCCGTGGCTGGCCGCATCCGCCGTCTGCTGGCGATGGCGGACAAACGCGCGCAGCAGGAGGGCATCCCGGGGACCGAGGCCGCCGTCCCCGCCGGTCTCGACGTCTGATCCGGGTGACGCCGCCCTGGACCGCGTGTCAACCCCCGGAAGGATCCGGACACCCGAGGCGTTGTCGTCAGTAGGATGAAAGTCGTCCGCTCTCCGTCGCACATCGGCGACGCGGAGCATCGGCAAGCGCCGCGGCGCGGCGCGGATTGGATGAATGCGATATGGCAACCTACACGCTCCCCGACCTTCCCTACGACTTCGCCGCTCTCGAGCCGCACATCAGCGGCAAGATCATGGAGCTGCACCACGACAAGCACCACGCGACCTACGTCGCGGGCGCCAACACCGCCCTGGAGCAGCTGGCGGAGGCCCGCGAGAGCGGCAACCTCGCGAACGTGAACAAGCTCGAGAAGGACCTCGCGTTCAACCTCGGCGGCCACGTCAACCACTCGATCTTCTGGACCAACCTCTCGCCGAACGGCGGCGGCCAGCCCGAGGGCGAGCTCAAGGCGGCCATCGACGAGTATTTCGGCTCCTTCGAGAAGTTCCAGGCGCACTTCACCGCCGCCGCCACCGGGATCCAGGGTTCCGGCTGGGCCGTCCTGAGCTGGGACTCGATCGGCTCGCGACTCATCATCCAGCAGCTCTTCGACCAGCAGTCGAACACCGCGCAGGGCACCATCCCGCTGTTCCAGCTGGACATGTGGGAGCACGCCTTCTACCTCGACTACCTCAACGTGAAGGCCGACTACGTCAAGGCCGCGTGGAACATCGCCAACTGGGAGAACGTCGCCCAGCGCTTCGAGGTCGCCCGTCGGCAGACGAACGGCCTGCTGGTACTGTCGTAATCGGGTCGCGTCCCGGCGGGCCCACGGCTCGTCGGGGCGCCATCTCAGCCAAAAAACCCGCGCATGGCGCACGCTCGACGGCGGCGCTCGGCGCATGAGAAACAGGGAGACCTGAGTGTCTGTCAAGATCGGTATCAACGGCTTCGGCCGCATCGGACGCAACTACTTCCGCGCAGCTCTCGCGCAGGGAGCAGACCTTGAGATCGTCGCGGTCAACGACCTCACCGACAACAAGACCCTGGCACACCTGCTGAAGTACGACTCGGTCAGCGGCGTCCTCGACGCCGAGATCACGTACGACGACGACAGCATCACCGTCGACGGCAAGGAGATCAAGGCCTTCGCAGAGCGTGACCCCGCCAACCTCCCGTGGGGCGAGCTGGGCGTGGACATCGTCATCGAGTCGACCGGCTTCTTCACCAACGCCGACGCCGCGCGCAAGCACATCGACGCCGGTGCGAAGAAGGTCCTCATCTCGGCTCCCGCCACGGGTGACGACCGCACCATCGTCATGGGCGTGAACGAGGAGACGTACAACCCGGAGACGGACCACATCATCTCCAACGCCTCCTGCACCACGAACTGCCTCGCGCCGCTGGCCAAGGTGTTCAACGACGCCTTCGGCATCGACCGCGGCTTCATGATGACGGCCCACGCCTACACCGCCGACCAGAACCTGCAGGACGGTCCCCACAAGGACCTCCGCCGCGCCCGCGCCGCCGCGATCAACATCACGCCGGCCTCGACGGGTGCCGCGAAGGCCATCGGCCTCGTCCTCCCGGAGCTGAACGGCAAGCTCAGCGGTTCCTCCTACCGCGTGCCGGTTCCCACGGGCTCGATCGTCGACCTGACGCTCATCACGGACCGCGAGAACCTCACGGTGGACGAGGTCAACGAGGCCTACAAGAAGGCTGCGGCCGAGGGGCGTCTGGCCGGGTACCTGCAGTACAACGAGGACCCGATCGTGTCGAGCGACATCGTGCACAACCCGCACTCGTCGATCTTCGACTCCACGCTCACCAACGTCAGCGGCAACCTGATCAAGGTCTCGAGCTGGTACGACAACGAGTGGGGCTACTCCAACCGTCTCGTCGACCTGACCGAGTACGTCGCCGAGCGCATCTGAGCTCCGACACATGACTCTGCGCACCCTGGACTCATTGGGTTCGCTCGAGGGCAAGCGCGTCATCGTCCGTTGTGATCTGAACGTCCCCCTGCGGGACGGGGTCATCACGGACGATGGCCGTGTCCGCGCCTCGCTGCCGACCCTGAAGACCCTCATCGACGCGGGCGCCCGCGTCGTCGTCTGCTCGCACCTCGGCCGCCCGGACGGCGCGCCCGACCCGCAGTACAGCCTCGAGCCGGTCGCCCAGCGGCTGTCCGAGCTGCTCGGCGCCCCGGTCGTCTTCGCCGGCGACACCGTGGGCGAGGCCGCGAAGGACGCCGTGGCGTCCCTCGAGAACGGTCAGGTCGTCGTGATCGAGAACCTCCGGTTCAACCCGGGGGAGACGTCGAAGGACGACGCCGAGCGCGGTGCCTTCGCGGCGCAGCTCGCGGAACTGGGCGACGTGCTCGTCTCCGACGGGTTCGGCGTCGTGCACCGCAAGCAGGCGAGCGTCTACGACCTCGCGAAGCTGCTGCCCTCGGCGGCGGGGCTCCTGATCGCGACCGAGCTCGATGTGCTCGATCGCCTGACGGAGAACCCGGAGCGGCCGTACGCGGTGGTGCTCGGCGGGTCCAAGGTGAGCGACAAGCTCGGAGTCATCTCGCACCTGCTGCCGCGGGTGGACCGCATCCTCGTCGGCGGCGGCATGCTCTTCACCTTCCTGAAGGCACAGGGGCACGCCGTCGCGTCGAGTCTCCTCGAGGAGGACCAGCTCGAGACCGTGCGCGGCTACATCGCCGAGGCGGCCGAGCGCGGCGTGGAGCTCGTGCTCCCGACCGACGTGGTCGTCGCCGCCTCCTTCGGTGCGGACGCGGACCACGAGGTGGCCGCCGCGGACGCGATCGAGGAGACGGCGTTCGGTTCGTCGGGCATCGGCCTCGACATCGGACCGGAGACCGCCGCGCGCTTCGCCGAGGTCATCCGCGGATCGAAGACGGTGTTCTGGAACGGCCCGATGGGCGTGTTCGAGTTCCCGGCCTTCGCTGCGGGAACCAAGGCGGTCGCGCAGGCACTGACCGAGGTCGACGGCCTCAGCGTGGTCGGCGGCGGCGACTCCGCCGCAGCCGTCCGCCAGCTCGGATTCACCGACGACCAGTTCGGGCACATCTCGACCGGCGGCGGCGCGAGCCTCGAATTCCTCGAGGGCAAGAAACTACCTGGGCTGGAGGTCCTCGGATGGGCGTGAGCTCCCGTACCCCGCTGATCGCGGGCAACTGGAAGATGAACCTGGATCACCTGCAGGCGGTGGCGTTCGTGCAGAAGCTGCACTGGACGCTGAAGGACGCCAAGCACGAGGACGGATCCGTGGAGGTGGCGGTCTTCCCGCCCTTCACCGACATCCGCAGCGTGCAGACGCTGATTGACGCGGACAAGATCCCGTTCGCGTTCGGTGCGCAGGACGTCTCGGCGCACGACTCCGGTGCGTACACCGGCGAGATCTCCGGGGCGTTCCTGGCGAAGCTCGACGCGAAGTACGTCATCATCGGACACTCCGAGCGTCGCGAGTACCACGCCGAGTCGGACGAGGTCGTGGCCGGGAAGGTGAAGGCCGCGCTCAAGCACGGCCTCTCCCCGGTCATCTGCGTCGGCGAGACGGCGGAGGACCTGGAGAAGTTCGGCGCCAGCGCGGTTCCGGCCGGACAGCTCGAGGCCGCCCTCCAGGGCGTCTCCCCGTCGGCTGACATCGTCGTGGCGTACGAGCCCGTCTGGGCCATCGGATCGGGCCAGGCGGCCACCCCGCAGCAGGCGCAGGATGTCTGCGCGGCGCTTCGTGGTGTGATCGCGAAGGTCCTCGGCGACGAGGCGGCGGCCCGCACCCGCATCCTCTACGGCGGATCGGTCAAGGCGGCGAACATCGCCAGCTTCATGCGCGAGCCCGACGTGGACGGCGCCCTGGTCGGCGGCGCGAGCCTCGTCGTCGACGAGTTCGCGGCGATCATCCGCTTCGAGAAGCACGTCGGCGTGTGAGTGCGGCGGGGCTCCGGCCCCGCTGCACCGTATACTTGACCGTTACGGGGGCGCTCCGGCCCCAGCGAAAGGCTCTTTCCGTGGCAATTCTCGAGTTCGTCCTGCAGGTCGTGCTGGGCATCACCAGCGTCCTGCTGACTCTCCTCATCCTCTTGCACAAGGGTCGCGGCGGCGGCCTTTCCGACATGTTCGGCGGCGGCATGACCACTGCGGTCGGCTCCTCCGGTCTCGCGGAGCGGAACCTGAACCGCTTCACCGTCGTCCTGGCGCTCACGTGGTTCATCGCCATCGTGGCGCTCGGCCTCATCACGAAGTTCGAGGTGATCTGATGGCTACCGGTGGAAACGCGATCCGCGGTACCCGAGTCGGTTCCGGTCCCATGGGGGAGCAGGACCACGGCTACCACGCCGACCGCATCGCGGTGTCGTACTGGGACGGTCTCGGCAATGAGACGGTCCGCTACTTCGCCGCCGGTCTCCCCGAGGAGGAGATCCCGGAGATCATCGACCACCCGCAGTCCGGTCTTCCGGCCGGGCGCGACAAGGAGAACCCTCCTGCCGTCGCCAAGGCCGAGCCGTACAAGACGCACCTGGCCTACGTGAAGGAGCGTCGCACGGACGAGGAGGCCGTCCAGCTCCTGGAGGACGCCCTCACCCAGCTTCGCGAGCGTCGGGGTCAGTGACCGCCGACTGAGCGAGAGGAGAAGCCGCCGTGGTGACCACGGCGGCTTCTTCCGTCTCAGCGGCAGCCGGCCGCCGCGTCGATGTAGGCCTGCGGGGGATACCCGTAGGCCCAGACCCCGTTCGCATCGTCGGTGAAGCCCATGCTGATGGCCCAGGCCGTCGCCCACTTCTCGATGCTGTCCTGGGTGGACGAGTCGTACATGCCCTCGCACTTCACGCTGATGGCATGGCCCACCTCATGGGCGACGAGCGCGCGGCTGCGTTCGGCTGGCCACTGCTCCGCCACCGAGTCCGACAGCTGGATGACCGCGCGCCCCGGATCGTCCCACCACCAGGTGGTGTACCCGCCCATGCTGCCGTTGTACCCGGCGCCGTTGACGACCGGGGCCCAATCGAACTCCAGCAGGACCCCGGGCGCGAGAGACCGCGCGAACGCCTCCACCTCGAGCCGCGGGTTCTGCAGCGGACCGGCCTTCTCCGCGAGCTCCGCGGCTTCGGTCGCGATCACCTGCGCAGCCGCGTTCTGCAGGGCGGCGTAGACAGTGGCGGTCGTGTCATCGACCGTGGTCGCGGCGGTGGCGTCTGCGGCGGCGTCGCGCAGGGCGATCACGGCGGTGTTGCGGGCGGAGAGGTGCTCGGCCTCGAAGGCGGCCGCCGCGCTTCCGGCCGCCGTCATGACCGCGACGCCGCTCTCAGAGACGGCGTTCCGGCCGGCAGCGGCGTCGGTGGAGGCCGTCCTCAGGTCGTCGACGAGCCTCTCCACTCGTTCCCGGTCCGCGTGGAGTGCAGACGTGGCTCCGTAGAGCTCCCAGAACCACGACGGCTTCTCTCCCTTCGGCGGAGGCGTCGCCGCGGCGACCCTCTCGACCTCCGCGCCAATGGCCTCACCGTCGGCGACCGCGGACATCAACGAGTCCCAGGCGTCATCCGGCACGGGAAGGCTGGTGTCTCCAGTGTCGAGGATCACGTGTCCGGCGTCGGTCGATTCGATGAGTTCGCCGTAGCGGTGACCGACCTCCGTGCTCTGCGCCTGGAAGCTGCGCGAGGCGGTCTCGAAATCGCGTCGGGCGTCGTCATAGCCGAGGTTCGCCGAGACCTGTGCGGTCGCCAGCCCGCCGACCAGGACCAACCCGCCTACGAGCCCGGCGACGACCCGACCACGAGGGCGACGGCGTCTCCGGGGCGTCGTGTCGGCGGAGGGTCGCGTCGTCACGGGCTGTGACAGCACGACCGGAAGACGGTGGCCGCCGTGCGGCAGGCTCGGTGGCGCGACAGAGCCGGAGGGGAGCGCATCCGTCACGACATGTCCATTCGCTCGGGCCTTCCGACCGGGGGTGGCTGCATCTGCTGTCAGCGTATTGGACGCAGCGAGCATCCGTCACTGACCGCGGAATGCCAAGATGAGCGCGTGGCAGGTGTGACGGTGCGGACGATGACCGCGGATGAGTTCGATGAATGGATGGACGAGATCGCGCGTGCCTACGCGCACGAGCAGGTCGCCGCGGGGCGCTGGCCCGCGGATGGAGCGGTGGAGCGGGCGCGCGCCGACAATGCGCGCATGCTGCCGCGAGGGCCGGACACACCGCGCATGCTCGTGCTCCGTGGACTCGACGCGGACGGGCGGGCCATCGGCCGCGCTTGGGTGGGGCTCGATCATCCGCGCGGCGCCCCCGGAGTGGCGTTCCTCTACGACATCGAGGTGGAGGCCGCTCGCCGCGGCGAGGGACTGGGGCGCGGTCTGCTCGCGGCGGCGGAGCACGCGGCACGCGCTGCGGGTGCGACGGCGCTCGAGCTCAACGTCTTCGGCGGGAACCGGACGGCGATCGGGATGTACGAGACGGCGGGCTACGAGGTGGTCACGCAGCAGATGCGGAAGCAGCTCTGATCGGGGGAAGGCTGCGAGGAAGGAGAGGGGGTGACGGGAATCGAACCCGCGCAATCAGTTTGGAAGACTGAGACTCTACCATTGAGCTACACCCCCGGAACCGGAGTCCGGACTCCATCGATCATAGCGGACGGTCGGGCATGCTCCTGTCCGTTAGACTCGGTGGGGCTGAATCTGCGTGCGGATTCCCCGGGGCGTAGCTCAGCTTGGTAGAGCGCCCGCTTTGGGAGCGGGAGGTCGCAGGTTCAACTCCTGTCGCCCCGACTCGACCCCACGACCTTCCAGCCGCGTTCTGCGCGGAAACCACAAGGAGAACACACCAGCATGGCGAACAGCACCGTCGAGAAGCTGACCCCGACCCGGGTCAAGCTCACCATCACGGTCACCCCGGACGACCTCAAGCCCAGCATCGCGCACGCCTACGAGCACATCGCGCAGGACGTCCAGATCCCCGGCTTCCGCAAGGGCAAGGTGCCCGCTCCGATCATCGACCAGCGCATCGGCCGCGGCGCCGTCATCGAGCACGCCGTCAACGAGGGCCTGGACAAGTTCTTCCGCGAGGCGACCGCCGAGCACAAGCTCCGCATCGTCGGCCGCCCGTCGGCCGAGATCACGCAGTGGCCGAACGAGAAGGACTTCTCGGGCGACCTGCTCGTCGACGTCGAGGTCGACGTGCGCCCGGAGATCGAGCTCCCCGACTACGCGGGCATCACCCTCGAGGTCGACGCCGTGGAGGCCGACGAGGCCGCCCTCGACGCCGAGCTGGACAACATGCGCGCCCGCTTCGGCACCCTCATCCCCGTCGACCGCCCCGCGGCCAAGGGCGACTTCGTCGAGCTGGACCTCGTCGCCACCATCGACGGCGCCGAGATCGACCGCGCCGAGGGCGTCTCCTACGAGATCGGCTCCGGTGAGCTCCTCGAGGGCATCGACGACGCGATCGAGTCGCTCACCGCCGGTGAGGACACCACCTTCCGCTCCGCCCTCGTCGGCGGCGACCACGCCGGCAAGGAGGCGGAGGTCTCCGTCACCGTGAAGGCCGTCAAGGAGCGCGAGCTTCCCGAGGCCGACGACGAGTTCGCGCAGATCGCGAGCGAGTTCGACACGATCGCCGAGCTGCGCGACAGCCTGCGCGAGCGCGTCGAGCAGCAGGGCGTCTTCACGCAGGGCTCCGCCGCCCGCGACAAGCTCGTCGAGACGCTGCTCGCGCAGATCGAGATCCCGGTCCCGCCGCAGCTCATCGAGGACGAGGTGCACAACCACCTCGAGGGCGAGGGTCGTCTCGAGGACGACGTGCACCGCGCCGAGGTGACCGAGGCCAGCGAGAAGCAGTTCCGCACGCAGGTGCTGCTCGACACGATCGCCGAGCAGGCCGACGTGCAGGTCTCGCAGGAGGAGCTCTCGCAGTACCTCATCCAGTCCGCCGCGCAGTACGGCATGGCGCCGCAGGAGTTCGTCGAGGCGCTGCAGTCCTCGAACCAGCTCCCCGCGCTGGTCGGCGAGGTCGCCCGGAACAAGGCGCTCGCGATCGCCCTGGGCAAGGTCAAGGTCGTGGACACCAACGGCAAGGCCGTCGACCTCTCCGACTTCGTCGTGACCGACGACGAGGCCGAGTCCGAGGACGAGAAGCCCACCGAGGCCGAGGAGAAGCCGGCCGCGAAGAAGAAGGCTCCGGCCAAGAAGGCGGCCGCCAAGAAGGACGCCGACGCGGACGAGAAGCCCGCTGCGGAGAAGAAGCCCGCCGCCAAGAAGCCGGCGGCGAAGAAGGCTCCGGCCAAGAAGGACGCCGACACCGCCGAGTGATCGGCACGGTCGAGTGAAGAGGGCGGGTGCTGCGGCATCCGCCCTCTTTCTCATAGAGGGAAGGACGACGGGATGACGAGCTGGGACGACCGCATCGAGCAGGTGTGGACGGAGGCCTCCGGAGAGGAGGTCGGCGACGAGACGATCACGCGCATCGACGCCCTCGCCGCCGAGCGGGGTGCGGACGACGCCAGGGCCGAGTTCGAGCGCGCCGGTGCCCGCGATTCCGCGGGACGCCCGGCGGAGGCCGTGGAGCTGTACCGCCGAGCCCTGGCGCTCGGCCTCGACGAGGAGCATCGCCCGCAGTGCGTGGTCCAGCTCGCGAGCTCGCTGCGCAACCTCGGAGACTACGACGAGGCGCTGCGGGTGATCCGAGCCGAGGAGGAGATCGCGGCGGACGGGCCGTATCGGGACGCGGTCGCGGTGGTGCACGCCCTCATCCTCGCGAGTGCCGGCCGGCCCGCGCAGGGCCTGTCGGTGGCCATCCTCGCGCTCGTCCCGCACCTGCCCCGCTACCACCGGTCGATGACGGCGTACGCGCACGAGATCGCCGGCAGCGACACCTGATATGCCGACGGCGAACACGACCTAGGGGCTGTGCGTGCGCCGGTAGATTCGAATCACTGAAACACGGAAGCAGGAGCTGACATGGCTGAACCCCTCGTCGCGACAAGCGTCTTCGACAGGTTGCTGAAGGACCGCATCATCTGGCTCGGCTCGGAGGTGCGAGACGACAACGCCAACGAGATCTGCGCGAAGATCCTCCTTCTCGCCGCCGAAGACTCCGAGAAGGACATCTACCTCTACATCAACTCGCCCGGCGGCTCGATCACCGCGGGCATGGCGATCTACGACACGATGCAGTTCGTGCCGAACGACATCGTCACCGTCGGCATCGGCATGGCCGCGTCCATGGGCCAGCTGCTGCTGACCAGCGGCACCAAGGGCAAGCGCTACATCACGCCGAACGCCCGCGTGCTGCTGCACCAGCCGCACGGCGGCTTCGGCGGCACCGCGAGCGACATCCAGACCCAGGCGCAGCTCATCCTGTCGATGAAGAAGCGCCTCGCCGAGATCACCGCGTCGCAGACCGGCAAGCCCGTCGAGCAGATCAACGCCGATGGCGACCGCGACCGCTGGTTCACGGCGGAGGAGGCCCTCGAGTACGGCTTCGTCGACCACATCCGCGAGCACGCCAGCGACGTCACCGGCGGCGGCGGCACGGGCGTCGAGTAAGGATTCGAGAGGACACCATGTACACACCCACGTTCCAGTCCGCCGGAAACCTGCCCTCCAGCCGGTATGTGCTGCCGCAGTTCGAGGAGCGCACCGCCTACGGCTTCAAGCGCCAGGACCCGTACAACAAGCTGTTCGAAGACCGCGTGATCTTCCTCGGCGTGCAGGTCGATGACGCGTCGGCCGACGACGTCATGGCGCAGCTCCTCGTCCTGGAGAGCCAGGACTCCGAGCGCGACATCACCATGTACATCAACTCGCCCGGTGGCTCGTTCACCGCGATGACGGCGATCTACGACACGATGCAGTACGTCGCGCCGCAGATCCAGACCGTCGTGCTCGGCCAGGCGGCCTCGGCCGCGTCCGTGCTGCTCGCGGCCGGTGCCCCCGGCAAGCGTCTCGCGCTGCCGAATGCGCGCGTGCTGATGCACCAGCCCGCGATGGGGGAGGCCGGACACGGTCAGGCCTCCGACATCGAGATCCAGGCGGCGGAGATCCTCCGCATGCGCACCTGGCTCGAGGAGACCATGGCCCGTCACACCGGCAAACCGGTCGAGCAGGTCAACCGCGACATCGATCGCGACAAGATCCTCTCGGCCAACGAGGCGCTGGAGTACGGCATCGTCGACCAGGTGCTCACCTCGCGCAAGCGCGCGTAGTCCGCATCCGCAGAGAAGGACGCCCGTCGAATCGACGGGCGTCCTTCTCGCGTCTCCGGCGGATGCGCGCGGGAGGATGGCGCGACTGCGCATATGAGCAGATGGGTGCGCGAACGCTGAATCCGGCCTACCCTGGAGGAGGAAGGAGGACACCGTGGAAGAAGATCTGCTCATGGTCCGGGTCGCCGAGCTGTACTACGACGAGGACAAGACGCAGGACGAGATCGGTGGTCTCCTGAAGATCTCCCGCTGGAAGGTCGGGCGCCTCCTCACGCAGGCGCGGCAGCGCGGCATCGTCCGCATCGAGATCGTCCACCCGCGCGCCCGTCGGCTCGGCCTCGAGCGCGAGCTCGTGGAGCGCTTCGGTCTCACCGACGCCGTGGTCGTCCCCTCGCCGGAGGGCGACGAGGGCACCCTGGAGCGCGTCGCTCAGGCGGCCGCCGACTTCCTGACCGCCCTCCGTCCGGTTCCGCGCACGCTCGGCGTGAGCTGGGGCAAGACACTCCGCGCCGTGGCCGAGGCCCTGCCCGACGGCTGGGCGAACGGCGTCACCGTCGTGCAGCTCAACGGTGGTGTCAGCCTCAACCGGCGCTCGGGCGGGGCCGCGGGACTCGCAGTGACCATCGCCCAGCGCGCGTCCGGTCAGGTCTCGCTGCTGCCGAGCCCCGCGATCCTGGAGCACGTCGAGACGAAGCAGGCCATCGAGGGCGACCGCACCGTCGCGGCCGTACTGGAGGAGGCGGCGGACGCCCAGGCGTTCCTGTTCACCGCCGGACCGTGCGATGCGACCTCCGCCCACGTCGAGAACGGCTATCTCACGGCCGCCGATGTGGAGGAGCTGGCGCGCCGCGGTGCCGTCGGCGACGTCCTCGGGCGCTACGTCGACGCCGAGGGCAACATCGTCGACCCGCAGCTGGACGCCCGCACGGTCGGCGTCTCGCTCGACCGCCTGCGCGGCGCCGCGCGGGCCATCTTCGTGACGGCGGGCCCCGCCAAGCACGACATCGCGCGCACGGTCGTGACCAGCGGCCTGTGCGGGGTCCTGGTGACCGATGAGACCACAGCACGAGCATTGTTGGAGGAACAGTGACGACGACAGAACTCAGCCGCAGGACGGCGGTGGACGTCCTCGGCGGTGAGCCGGACGACGCGACCCTCCGTCGTTTCCTGCACGGCCTCCCCGGCGTGGACGCCGTCGGGCTGGAGCAGCGCGCTGCCGGCCTCGGCACCCGCTCCATCAAGACGACGTCGAAGGCCTGGGCCCTCGACACGATCATCAAGCTGATCGACCTGACCACCCTGGAGGGGGCGGACACCCCCGGCAAGGTCCGTTCGCTCGTCGCCAAGGCGAAGAACCCGGATGCGGCGGATCCGTCCACGCCTCGGGTGGCGGCCGTGTGCGTCTACGGCGACATGGTCGCCGGAGCGGTCGAGGCCCTCGGCAGCCTGCACGGCGACCCCGACGACGGCCTCATCTCGGTCGCCGCGGTGGCCACCGCCTTCCCGAGCGGCCGGTCCTCCCTCGCGATCAAGCTCGCCGACACCGCGGAAGCGGTCGCCGCGGGTGCGGACGAGATCGACATGGTCATCGACCGCGGTGCGTTCCTGTCCGGCCGCTACGGGCTGGTGTTCGATCAGATCGCTCAGGTCAAGGAGGCGTGCCGCCGTGAGGACGGCTCGTACGCCTCGCTCAAGGTGATCCTCGAGACCGGCGAGCTGAACACGTACGACAACATCAAGCGCGCCTCCTGGCTCGGCATCCTCGCCGGCGGTGACTTCATCAAGACGTCGACCGGCAAGGTGCAGCCGGCGGCGACGCTGCCGACCACGCTGCTCATGCTGGAGACGGTGCGCGACTGGTATCGCGGGACGGGCGAGCGCATCGGCGTGAAGCCCGCCGGCGGCATCCGCTCGTCGAAGGACGCGGTCAAGTACCTGGTGACCGTCGCCGAGACCGTGGGGGAGGAGTGGCTCCAGCCGCACCTGTTCCGATTCGGCGCCTCGAGCCTGCTCAACGACGTGCTCCTGCAGCGCCAGAAGCTCACCACCGGCCACTACTCCGGCCCCGACTACGTCACGATCGACTAGGACACCCGACATGTCATTCCTGGAATACGCTCCGGCTCCGGAGTCCACGGCGGTGCTGAACCTCAAGGACAGCTACGGGCTGTTCATCGACGGCGAGTTCGTCGACGGCTCCGGCACCCCCTTCCGCACCATCTCCCCGGCGACGGAGAAGGAGATCGCCGAGATCGCCTCCGCCGACGACGCGGACATCGACCGCGCCGTCGCCGCGGCCCGTCGCGCCTACGACAAGGTCTGGTCGCGCATGAGCGGCCGCGACCGGGGCAAGTACCTGTTCCGCATCGCCCGCCTCGTGCAGGAGCGCGCCCGCGAGCTCGCGGTCGCCGAGAGCCTCGACAACGGCAAGCCCATCAAGGAGAGCCGCGACGTGGACGTGCCCCTCGTCGCGTCCTGGTTCTTCTACTACGCGGGCTGGGCCGACAAGCTCGACTACGCCGGGCTGGGTGCGAACCCGCGTGCTCTGGGTGTCGCCGGTCAGGTCATCCCGTGGAACTTCCCGCTGTTGATGCTCGCGTGGAAGCTCGCGCCCGCGCTGGCGGCCGGGAACACGGTCGTGCTCAAGCCGGCCGAGACCACGCCGCTGACGGCACTGATCTTCGCCGAGATCCTGCAGCAGGCCGATCTCCCCGCCGGTGTCGTGAACATCGTCACCGGAGCCGGGGCGACCGGTGCCGCCCTGGTGCGTCACCCGGACGTCGACAAGGTCGCCTTCACCGGCTCGACGGGTGTGGGTCGCGACATCGCCCGCGCCGTGGCGGGGACGAACAAGAAGCTGACGCTGGAGCTGGGCGGCAAGGCCGCGAACATCGTGTTCGACGACGCGCCGATCGACCAGGCCGTCGAGGGCATCGTCAACGGCATCTTCTTCAACCAGGGCCACGTGTGCTGTGCGGGCAGCCGCCTGCTGGTGCAGGAGTCGATCCACGACGAGGTCGTCGACCGGCTGAAGAGCCGGCTGTCGACGCTGCGTCTCGGCGACCCGCTCGACAAGAACACCGACATCGGCGCGATCAACTCCGCCGCGCAGCTCGCCCGTATCCGTGAGCTCAGCGACATCGGCGAGGCCGAGGGTGCGGAGCGCTGGACCGCCGACTGCGCGATCCCGGAGCAGGGGTTCTGGTTCGCCCCGACGATCTTCACCGGCGTCGAGGCCTCGCACCGCATCGCCCGCGACGAGGTCTTCGGGCCGGTGCTGTCGGTCCTCACCTTCCGGACGCCCGCCGAGGCGATTGCCAAGGCCAACAACACCCCGTACGGTCTCTCCGCCGGCATCTGGTCCGACAAGGGCTCGCGCATCCTCGCGGTCGCCGACCGGCTGCGCGCGGGCGTCGTGTGGGCGAACACGTTCAACCGTTTCGACCCGTCGAGCCCGTTCGGCGGCTACAAGGAGTCCGGGTACGGCCGGGAGGGCGGTCGCCAGGGCCTCACCGCCTATCTCACCCCTCGACAAGCTCAGGGACCCCACGGAGGAGAAGGACGATGAGCAAGCGGCTGACCGTTCCGAAGACCTACAAGCTCGCGATCGGCGGGGCCTTCCCCCGGAGCGAGTCCGGACGCACGTACGAGGTCGTCTCCCGCAAGGGCGCCTTCCTCGCCAACGCCGCCCAGGCCTCCCGCAAGGACGCCCGCGATGCGGTCGTCGCCGCGCGTGCCGCCGTTAAGGGCTGGTCGGGGGCGACGGCCTACAACCGCGGCCAGGTGCTCTACCGGGTCGCCGAGGTCCTGGAAGGGCGTCGTGCGCAGTTCGTCGACGAGATCGTGGCGCAGGAGGGCATCTCGTCCTCGGCGGCCACGGCGCAGGTCGACGAGGCGATCGATCTCTGGGTCTGGTACGCCGGCTGGTGCGACAAGTACGCCCAGGTGGCGGGAAACGCGAACCCCGTCTCCGGTCCGTACTTCAACATCTCGGTGCCCGAGCCCACGGGTGTGGTCGCCATCGTGGCCCCGCAGGACTCGGCGCTGCTCGGCCTGGTCTCGGTGGTCGCCCCGGCCCTCGTCGCCGGGAACACCGTCGTCGTGGTCGCGAGCGAGCAGTACCCGCTCTCCGCGATCAGCCTCGCCGAGGTGCTCGCGACCAGTGATCTCCCCGGGGGCGTGGTGAACGTGCTCACCGGCTCGCCGGCGGAGATCGCGCCGTGGCTCGCCTCGCACCAGGATGTGAACGCCCTCGACCTCGCCGGCGCGGGCGCGCTGGAGTGGGTCGACATGCAGATCGCCGCGGCGGAGACGCTGAAGCGCGTGCTCGCCCCCGGCGACGTGGTGGCCTCGCCGGAGCGGATCGCCGCGTTCACCGAGGTCAAGACGGTCTGGCACACCAAGAGCATGGTCTGACGACACGTCAGGATGACCGAGGGCCCCGTCGCGCACCGCGCGACGGGGCCCTCCTCACGTCGCCGGGGGAGAGATCGTGGTCGCGGCTGTCTCCCCGCGGAATGACGGTGGAAGCGCCGCCGTCCGTCGGACCCGCCGAACGACTCGTCGCCAATGCGGCCCGGTGTCGTATGCAGCGGTTAGGCTCGAAGAACGATCCTGATCCCCCCGAGGAGGACGCGCATGGCCCGCATCGGTGAAAGCGCTGACCTGTTCAAGTGCTCTTTCTGCGGAAAGAGCCAGAAGCAGGTGCAGCAGCTCATCGCCGGACCCGGCGTGTACATCTGCGACGAGTGCGTCGAGCTCTGCAACGAGATCATCGAAGAGCGCATGGCGGAGTCGTCTGCCGAGGGTGTCGCCGAGTTCGAGCTGCCGAAGCCCCGCGAGATCTTCACGTTCCTCGAGGAGTACGTCGTCGGACAGGAGCCCGCGAAGCGTGCGCTGTCCGTCGCCGTCTACAACCACTACAAGCGCGTGCGCGCTCACGGCACCCTGCAGCCTGCTGAGCAGAAGGCCGAAGAGGTCGAGATCGCCAAGAGCAACATCCTGCTCATCGGGCCCACGGGCTGCGGCAAGACCTACCTGGCGCAGACGCTCGCCAAGCGCCTCAACGTGCCGTTCGCCGTCGCCGACGCGACGGCACTGACCGAGGCGGGCTACGTCGGCGAAGACGTCGAGAACATCCTGCTCAAGCTCATCCAGGCCGCCGACTACGACGTGAAGCGCGCCGAGCAGGGCATCATCTACATCGACGAGGTCGACAAGATCGCCCGCAAGGCCGAGAACCCGTCGATCACCCGCGACGTGTCGGGCGAGGGCGTGCAGCAGGCGCTGCTGAAGATCATCGAGGGCACGGTCGCCTCGGTGCCGCCGCAGGGTGGTCGCAAGCACCCGCACCAGGAGTTCCTGCAGATCGACACCTCGAACGTGCTCTTCATCGTGGCCGGGGCCTTCGCCGGGCTGGAGGATATCGTCTCGGCGCGCGTGGGCAAGCACGGTGTCGGCTTCGGTGCTCCGCTGCACGACAAGGGCAAGGACCTCGACCTGTTCAGCGAGGTGCTCCCGGAAGACCTCCACAAGTTCGGTCTCATCCCGGAGTTCATCGGTCGTCTGCCCGTCGTGACGAACGTGTCACCGCTCGACCAGGCCGCCCTCATCGACATCCTCACCGGTCCGCGCAACGCCCTCGTGAAGCAGTACCAGCGCATGTTCGAGCTCGACGGCGTCCAGCTCGAGTTCGAGGAAGACGCGCTGCGATCGATCGCCGACCTCGCCGTCGAGCGCAAGACCGGTGCCCGTGGACTCCGTGCCATCCTCGAGGACGTGCTCGGTCCGGTGATGTTCGAGATCCCGTCCGCCGAAGACGTCGCGAAGGTGATCATCACCCGTGCCGCCGTCGACGAGGGCGCCCCGCCCACCATCGTGATGGAGCGCAAGCGCAAGAGCGCCTGAACGCCTGCTCAGGCCACGGGCATGAGCAGGTCCGTGCGGAGCTTGTCGGGAGCGACATCCGGATCCGAGACGTAGACCTCGATCCAGACGCCGCGCGGGTGCAGCCCGGCCTCTGCGGCGCGCGCGACCAGCCCGGCCCAGCCGGCGCCGAGACCGTCGTAGGAACCGAAGACGCTGCTCGCGACGGCCTGCCCGGTCGGCAGGGCCGAGGCGATGATGGCAGTTCCATCACCGGTGGCGATCGGCTCCGAGGGTGGGGCCTGGACCGGGAAGCCGAGCTCCAGGTCGAACACACCCATCGGATCGCCGTGGTATATCGCGAGCGCCGGGCCGGCCGGAATCAGGGTGCCCGCAGCGAAGGCGGCACCGATCGCCGCGTATCCGGAGTCGAAGACATCGCGGAGGTCGGCGATCCGGATGCCCTCGTGGCGGATGACGGCCAGGGGAACGGCGTCCAGCTCCAGGCTGTCTGCGGGGCCGAACGGAGCGTCGGGGAATGCGTCCATGCGCTCAGGGTCTCACGACTCAGGAGTCCAGTCCACGGCGTTTCAGGAGCGGCTCGATCTCGGCGTCCCGTCCCCGGAAGTCGCGGTAGGCGGCCAGCGGGTCCTTCGAGCCGCCGACGCCGAGCAGCCGGTCGCGGAAGCGGTCCCCATTGGCGCGGGTGAGGCCGCCGTTCTCCCGGAACCACTCCACGGTGTCGGCGTCGAGCACCTCGCTCCAGATGTACGAGTAGTACCCGGCGCTGTAGCCGCCGGAGAAGACGTGGGCGAAGTAGGTGGAGGAGTACCGGGTCGGGACGGCGGGGTCGTCGAGACCGATGTCCGCCAGCGCGGCCGCCTCGAAGCCGGCGACATCGTCCACTGTGTCCTCGGCGGAGAGCCGGTGCCACGCCTGATCCAGCCATGCCGCGGCGAGGTACTCGCTGGTCGCGTGCCCCTGGTCGAAGGTCGCGGTCGCCCGCAGCCGCTCCACGATGGCGGGATCCAGCGGCTCGCCGGTCTCGTGGTGCCGGGCGTAGTGGTCGAGGACCTCGGGCCAGAGGATCCACATCTCGTTCACCTGGCTGGGGAACTCGACGAAGTCGCGGAACACGTTGGTCCCGGCGAAATGCGGGTAGGTCACCGTGGCGAACAGGCCGTGCAGAGCGTGCCCGAACTCGTGGAACAGTGTTGTCACCTCGTCGAGCGTCAGCAGCGTGGGCTCGCCGTCCCCGGGCTGCGGGACATTGAGGTTGTTGACCACGACCGGGGCGCTGCCGCGCAGCCGGGACTGGCTGACGATCGCGTTCATCCACGCGCCGCCGCGCTTGGAGTCGCGGGTGTAGAGGTCGAGCACGTAGAGCCCGAGCGGGGAGTCGTCGGCGTTGCGCACCTCGAAGACGCGGGCCTGCGGGTGGTAGGCCGCGAGGTCGTGCCGTTCATGGAAGGTCACCCCGTACAGGCGGGTCGCCGCGAAGAACACGCCGTCCTGTAGCACGCGCTCCGCCTCGAACCAGGGGCGCAGGGCGGCGGTGTCGATGTCGTAGCGGGCGGTGCGCACGCGCTCGGTGTAGAACGCCCAGTCGTGGGCCTCCACGGGGAAAGGCTCCGGTTCGGTCTCGTCGACGATGGCCTGGAGCGCGTCCCGTTCGGCGCGGGCGTTGCGCGCGGAGGGCGCGGCCAGTCGTCGCAGCATCCGCTCGACGGCCTCGGGGGAGCCCGCCGTCTCGTCGGCGGTGATGTATGCGGCATGCGACGGGTACCCGAGGAGGCGCGCGCGCTCGGCACGGAGGCGCACGATCTCGCGCAGCACCGGACGGTTGTCGTTGCCGTTGTCCCGCGAGCCCCGCGCGCGCGACGCCGCCATGATCCGGCGACGGGATTCCCGGACCGCGAGCCGGGCGAGCGCCGGATGGCCGGTGAACAGCGGCAGCGTGAGGAGGTAGCGGCCGTCGAGCCCGCGGTCGGCCGCGGCGCGTGCGGCGGCGGACAGCTCACCCGGGCTCAGGCCCTCCAGGTCGGCCGCGGCGTCGAAGACCACGGCGAGGTCGTTCGTATCGCTCAGCAGGTTCCGCTCGAACGTGTTCGTGAGCACCGACAGCTTCTGGTTCAGAGCCGTGAGCTGCGCCTTCGCCTCGTCGTCGAGCGCGGCGCCGGCATGCGTCATCTCGCGGTGGTAGCGCTCCACGAGGTAGCGCTGCTCGGGATCGAGGTCGAGCGCCTCGCGCTGCTCGTAGACGTGGGCCACGCGCGCGTAGAGCGCCGCATCGAGCGTGATCGCATCCTGGTGGGCGGCCATGAGTGGCGCGAGCTCCTCGTCGATCTCCTGGATCTCCGGCGTGGCATCGGCGGAGCTCACCGTGTAGAACGCGTGCGCCACCCGGTCGAGGAGCGCGCCGGACCTCTCCAGCGCCTCGAGGGTGTTCTCGAACGTCGGCATCGACCGCACGCGGGTGATGTTCGCGACCTCGGCGAGCTGCTCCGCGAACCCGGCGCGGAAGGCGGGGAGGTAGTGCTCCGGACGGATGGCCCGATAGTCCGGGAGCCCGAAGGGGAGGGTCGACGGCTGCAGCAGCGGGTTCGTGGCGTCGCTCATCCTCCGAGCCTAGCCATCGCCGTCCCCGGAACGTTCCGTGCTCAGACGGGTCATCACCTCTCGCAGGGCGTCGACGACGACACGGACCGAGCGGCGGCGCAGGTTCTCCGGCCGTGCGAGGACGTCGATCATGCGGTGCGTGCTCACGCCTCGGAGCGGGATGCGCACGATGGCGCGATCGTCCACGCTGCGCGAGGTGAACCGGGGGAGCATCCCCAGGACGCCGCCGGCCGCGACCACCGCCGACACCGCACCGTAGTCGTTGATGCGGTGCCGGACCTCGACCGGGCGGCGGGCGACGGCGGCGACGGCGCGGAGCACGTCGTCGGGGGAGTACCCCACACGGCTCGTCACCCACTGCTCGTCGGCGATCTCGTCCGGCGAGAGGGTGCGGCGACCGGCGAGAGGGTGCTCGGCGGAGACGGCGACGTCCAGAGGCTCGCGGACGAGACCTACGGCGCGGACGCCCTCGGTCGGCCACGGCGCGGAGTGCTCCATCCGATGGGCGAGGACGAGGTCGTACCGCGCGGTGAGACCGGGGAACTCGCTCTGCGCGACGTCCTCGTCCGTGAGACGCACGGTCGGGGCGTGCTCCTTGCCGGACAGCTCGCGCACGAGTGGGCCGAAGAGCGCCTGACCGACGCTGTGGAAGCCGCTGATGCTCACCTCTCCCGTCGCCGCGCCCTCGAAGTCGTCCAGGGCGTGGCGTGCCGCCGCCATCGCGTCGATGGCCTCAGCTCCGGCTGCTGCCAGGACCTCGCCGGCGGCGGTCAGCACGAGGGTACGGCCCTGGCGACGGGTGAGCGGGGCCGGGAAGGAGCGCTGCAGTGCGGCGAGCTGCTGCGAGACCGCGGAGGGGGTGACCCGGAGCGCTTCGGCGACGGCGGTCGCGCTTCCCAGCGCTCCGAGTTCGCGGAGGATCTGGAGCTGATGGAGTTCCACGACGACAGTTTAGTTTCCGCTATAGAGACGATGCAGAAGATGCCGATTGTTCTACAGCAACGGATGCGATGAGATCAGAGCATGAGAGCTCTGTTCAAGGAGGAACCCGGCGCCGGCCTCGCGCTCGTGGAGCGTCCCGACCCCGTCGCGGGTCCCGGCGAGGTCGTCATCCGTGTCCTCCGCACGGGCATCTGCGGAACCGATCTGCACATCCGGCGATGGGACGACTGGGCGGCCTCCGCGATCGCCGCGCCCCTCATCCCGGGACATGAGTTCTACGGGGAGGTCGTCGAGGTCGGGCCGCTCGTCCACGACATCGCGGTCGGCGACCGGGTGTCCGGCGAGGGACACATCGTCTGCGGCACCTGTCGGAACTGTCGCGCCGGGCGGCGGCAGATGTGCATCCGCACGATCGGACTCGGGCTGCAGCGCGACGGCGCCTTCGCCGAGTACCTCTCGCTGCCGGCGACGAACGTGTGGGTCCACCACGCCGAGGTCACCCCGGAGCTCGGCGCGATCTTCGACCCGCTCGGCAACGCCGTGCACACCGCCCTCCGCTTCCCGCTCGTCGGCGAGGACGTGCTCGTCACCGGGTGCGGTCCGATCGGCCTGATGGCGATCGCCGTCGCCCGGCATGCGGGCGCCCGCTTCATCGTCGGGACCGACGTGAGCGCGCCGCGTCTGGAGATGGCCCGCGGGATGGGAGCCGACGAGGTCGTCGACGTCTCCCGCCAGGAGATCCGCGACGCGCAGCGGGCGCTCGGCATGCGCGAGGGCTTCGACATCGGCTTCGAGATGAGCGGCGCGGCGTCGGCGCTCCCGGCGATGATCGACAACATGAACCACGGCGGACGCATCGCCATGCTCGGGCTGCCGTCGACCGGGTTCGACATCGACTGGGGCAAGCTCGTCACGCACATGCTCACGATCACCGGGATCTACGGCCGGGAGATGTTCGAGACGTGGAACGCCATGGGCGCGATGCTCCAGACGAGTGCGACGTTGCGCGAAGCGATCGGCCGGGTGATCGCCGAGGTCGTACCGGCGCGCGACTGGGAGCGCGGATTCGCGGCGGCGGAGTCCGCCGGCACGGGCAAGATCATTCTCGACTGGACGGAGCTGTGATGTACGCGACCTTCAAGGACCATGTGGCGCAGGAGCTGGCGGGAATCGAGGAGGTGGGGCTCACCAAGCGCGAGCGCGGCATCCGCGGACCACAGCGGGCGGAGATCACGGCCGACGGCGCCGGGGTGCTCAACTTCTGCGCCAACAACTACCTGGGGCTGGCCGACGACCCGCGCATCCTCGCTGCGGCCCGGACGGCCCTGGACGAGTGGGGGTACGGGCTCGCGAGCGTCCGCTTCATCTGCGGCACCCAGGAGCAGCACCTCGAACTGGAGCGTCGGCTCGCGGACTTCCTCGGTACCGATGACGCGATCCTCTACTCCTCCTGCTTCGACGCGAACGGCGGTGTCTTCGAGACGCTGTTCTCCGCCGAAGACGCGATCATCTCGGACGAGTTGAACCACGCGTCCATCATCGACGGGATCCGGCTGTCCAAGGCGCGCCGGCTCCGGTACCGCAATCGCGACATGGCGGATCTGGAGGAGCAGCTGCGGGCGGCCGCCGATGCCCGGTTCCGCGTGATCGTGACCGACGGTGTCTTCTCGATGGACGGCTACATCGCCCCGTTGACCGAGATCTGCGACCTGGCGGAACGCTACGACGCGCTCGTCTTCGTGGACGACTCGCACGCGGTCGGCTTCGTCGGCGAGAACGGACGCGGGACCCCGGAGCTGTGCGGCGTCGCGGATCGCGTGGACATCTACACCGGCACGTTCGGCAAGGCGCTGGGCGGCGCCTCCGGCGGGTACGTCGCCTCGCACGCGGAGATCGTCGCGCTGCTGCGTCAGCGCTCCCGCCCGTACCTGTTCTCGAACACCCTCGCTCCGGCGATCGTGGCCGGCACGCTGACCGCGCTCGACCTGGTCGAGGGATCGGCCGACCTCCGGGCGCGGCTGCGCGACAACGCGGCGCTGTTCCGCGCCCGGATGTCGGAGGAGGGGTTCGACCTGCTTCCGGGCGAGCACCCGATCGTGCCCGTCATGTTCGGCGATGCCGGTCTCACCGCCCGAATCGCCGCGGCGATGCAGGACCAGGGCGTGTACGTGACCGCGTTCAGCTTCCCGGTGGTGCCCCGCGGGAAGGCGCGGATCCGGGTGCAGCTCTCCGCCGCGCACACGCCCGACCAGGTGGAGCGCTGCGTAGCGGCCTTCGTCGCGGCCCGAGAGGCCGTGAGCTGATCGGATGCAAAGAAACGCTTGCAAAGAGTTATTTGCAAGCGTATCTTTGCATTCATGACGCACGAGACGCAGGTACGAACGCTGGATGCGGGGGCGCTGAAAGCGCTCGCCCATCCACTGCGGGTCAGGATCTTCGATCTGCTCGCCTCTCGCGGTCCTCAGACGGCCAGCTCTCTCGCGGCGCTCGTCGGGGAGACCTCGGGATCCACCAGCTACCACCTCCGCGCCCTCGCCGCCCACGACCTCATCCGCGAGGTGGAAGGCCGGGGCACGGCTCGGGAGCGATGGTGGGAGCGTCCGAAGGGACGCATCGATGTACCCGGCCCGGACGAGCAGATGTCGCCGGCCAACCGTGCCGCGGCACAGATCGTCACGTCGGAGTTCTTCCGGCTCCGGCACGAGACCCTGATGCAGTACCTCAACCGTTCGGAGTCCGAGGTCCCCGAGGGCTGGCGCGACGTGGGCGTGACGATCACCACGCACCTGGACATGACCGCGGAGCAGGCGATGTCGCTGCGGGCCGAGCTGGAGGCGGTCGTGGAGAAGGCGATCGCGCGGTACCGCGGTCAGGAGGGGCCCGACGTGCGCCGCGTTTCCCTCCGCGCCGAGATCTTCGATTTGCCGACACCGGATGGTGCGGCCACGACCGAGACGAAGGAGGCATCATGACCGCCGCGACCCTCCACCTCGTCAGCCCCACGCGGACGGAGCGCAGTCTGCTGCGCCTCGCCGACCGGGTCACCGCCATGATCGAACACCGGATCGAGCGGCGCGCACAGCGGCGGACCCTCGCCCTCGATCTCCTCCGCGAACAGCAGGCCCGCCGCCACGACCCGCATGCCGTCGATCATCTCCTCGCGCAGCTCGGAGCCCCGCGCCGCTGACCCGAGACCCCGGGAACGCGTCGAGACCCCCTCCTTCCCGCGCGGGAAGGAGGGGGTCTCGACGATGAAGCGGGGTCTCGGGGATCAGAAGGGGCGGGCGATGACCTCACCGGACGCGGTCTGGAGGACCTCCCAGCCGGCGTCGAGCTCGGCGATCGCGCGGCCCTCGAGCCAGGTGAGGGTCCAGTGGCCGGTGAGGCCCCGGGACTCGACTTCGGCGATGGCGGGACGCAGCGCCTCGGGGACCGACGCGGGCGGCTGAGCATCCGTGGCCCACCGCGTGCCGAGCTGCATCAGGAGGCCTCGACCGGGGCGAGCTCGATCGCGGTGACCGCGAACTCCTCCGCCTCGGTGATCTCGAGCTCGGCGATGCGGCCGACCGCGCGGAGGTCGTCCGCCGCGGCGCGCAGGGCCTCGACCTTCGCGGCGGGAGCGGCGATGGCGGCACGGGAGACCGGGGTCTTCTGCGATGCCTTCGCCTCGGTCTTCGCGCGCCGGATGCCGATGAGCGCCTCGCTCGCGGCGGCCAGCACGGCCGGGTCGCCCTCGATGCCGAGCTTCTCGGGCCACGCTGCGGTGTGCACGGAGCCTTCCTCGAACCACGACCAGGCCTCCTCGGTGGCGAAGGAGAGCACCGGTGCGAGCAACCGGAGCAACGTGGACAGCGCCAGACGCAGCGCGAGGGCGGCCGAGGCCTGGCCCACGTCGTTCTGGTTGTAGGCGCGCTCCTTCACGAGCTCCAGGTAGTCGTCGCAGAACGTCCAGAAGAACGCCTCGGTCAGCTCCAGCGCCCGCGCCGCGTCATACCGGTCGAAGGCCGCGGTCGCCTCGGCCACCACGCCGTCGAGTGCCGTGAGCATCGAGGCGTCGAGCGCGTGCGTCACCTGAGCGCCCTCGGGCACCGGGAACGACAGCACGAACTTGGCGGCGTTGAGCACCTTGATCGCGAGGCGCCGGCCGATCTTCACCTGGGTCGGGTTCTGCGGGTCGAAGGCCGCGTCCATGCCGAGGCGGCTCGACGCCGCCCAGTACCGCACCGCGTCCGAGCCGTGGGCGTCGAGCACGTCGGCCGGGGTGACCACGTTGCCCTTCGACTTCGACATCTTCTTGCGGTCGGGGTCGACGATGAAGCCCGAGATGGCGGCGTTCTTCCACGGGGCGCGGCCGTCTTCGAGCGTGGAGCGCAGCATGGTCGAGAAGAGCCAGGTGCGGATGATGTCCTGTCCCTGCGGGCGCAGGTCGAACGGAGCGGTGAGCTGCCACAGCTCCTCGTCGCGCTGCCAGCCGCCCGCGAGCTGCGGGGTCAGCGACGATGTCGCCCACGTGTCGAGGATGTCGGCCTCGGCGTCGAACCCGCCCGGCACGCCGCGCTGGGCCTCGGTGTAGCCGGCCGGCACATCCGTGGTGGGGTCGATGGGCAGCGCGGCCGCATCCGGGGTGAGCACGCGGTCGTAGTCGCGCTCCCCGTTCTCGTCCAGCGCATACCAGAGCGGGATCGGCACGCCGAAGAACCGCTGCCGGGACACGAGCCAGTCGCCCGTGAGGCCGCCGACCCAGTTCTCGTAGCGGACCCGCATGAAGTCGGGGTGCCACGCCAGCTCGGTGCCGTGCGCGAGGAGCTGATCGCGCAGCTCCCCGTCACGGGCGCCGTTGCGGATGTACCACTGCCGGGTCGAGACGATCTCGAGCGGGCGGTCGCCCTTCTCGAAGAACTTCACGGCGTGCTGGAAGGGCTTGCCGACGGCGGTCATGTCGCCGGTCTCCTGCAGCTTCTCCACGATCGCCTTGCGGGCGCTGAAGACGGTCTTGCCCGCCACGTTCTCCGCGTACCAGGCGCGTGCGTCGGCGTCGGCCACGATCGACGGGGCCTCGGCCAGGAAGCGGCCGTCGAGACCGATCGTCGTCATGTTCGGCAGGGACTCGCCGGCGGAGGTGCGCAGCTCGCGCCACCAGATGATGTCGGTCACGTCGCCGAAGGTGCAGACCATCGCCGCGCCCGTGCCCTTGTCGGGCTGGGCGAGGTGGTGGCCGTGGATCTCGATCTCGGCGCCGAAGTAGGGCGTGCGCACCTTGGTGCCGATGAGGTGCTTGTGCGGCCCCTCGGGGTGGGTCACGATCGCGATGCACGCGGGGAGGAGCTCCGGGCGCGTGGTGTCGATCGCGATGGATCCGGAGCCGTCCGCGAAGGGGAACTCGATCGTGTGGTACGCGGCCTGCTGGTCGCGGTCCTCGAGCTCGGCCTGCGCGATCGCGGAACGGAAGTCGATGTCCCACAGCGTCGGCGCGAGGGCCTGGTACGCCTCGCCGCGCTCGATGTTGCGGAGGAAGGCGAGCTGGCTCTGCCGGATCGTGTCGTCGGAGATGGTGCGGTAGGTCTGCGTCCAGTCCACGCTCAGCCCGAGCTGACGGAACAGCGCCTCGAACTGCTTCTCGTCCTCGATCGTGAGGCGCTCGCACAGCTCGATGAAGTTGCGACGGCTGATCGGCTGCTGGTCCGCGGCCCGGCTCGACTTGTTGTCGCCGCCCTCGAACGGCGGGGTGAAGTCGGCGTCGTAGGGGAGCGACGGGTCGCAGCGCACACCGTAGTAGTTCTGCACGCGGCGCTCGGTGGGAAGACCGTTGTCGTCCCAGCCCATCGGGTAGAACACAGTCTTGCCGCGCATCCGCTCGTATCGGGCCTTGACGTCGGTGTGCGTGTAGGAGAACACGTGACCGATGTGGAGGCTGCCCGAGGCTGTGGGCGGCGGGGTGTCGATCGAGTAGACGCCCTCACGGCCGAGCTCGGCGGCGCGCAGACGGTCGAACAGGTACGTGCCCTGCTCCGCCCAGGCGGCGTCCCACTTCGCTTCGAGACCTTCGAGTGCGGGCTTGTCGGGAATGGCGGACATGGAGGTCTCCTCGAGCGATGTATGCGGCACTGTGTGAGCGTGCCTGAGTGTGGGTGGTGCCGCCCAGTCTATCGAGCGCACGGGCGGGGCGCTCGACCCGGCGGAGCCTCCGGCGCGGCGCTGCGGTCGGCCCCTCCGACGCTGGAAGGATCGGAGCATGACACCGCCGTCGTCCTCGTCCTCCCGTCCCCGTCTCGCCGACCTCGGTGTGCCGTCCGGAGCCTTCCCGCGCGGCGCGGAGAACGCGATCACCGACGTCCCCGGTGTGCGGGTGGGGCACGCCACGCTGCACGGCGACGGTCTGCACACGGGCGTGACGGCGATCGTCCCCGACGCCCTCACCGCCGAGCGTCGGAGCCTTCCCGCGAACCTCTCCGTGGGCAACGGCTACGGCAAGCTCGTCGGCGTCACACAGCTGCGGGAGCTCGGGGCGCTGGAGACGCCGATCCTGCTGACCTCGACGCTGTCCGTGTTCCGCGTCGCGGATGCGCTGCTCGGGCATCTGCTGGCGACGCCGGCGCACGCACGGACGACCACGCTGAACCCGGTGGTGGGCGAGACGAACGATGGGTTCCTCTCCGACATCCGCCGCCGAGCCGTCGGAGAGGAGCAGGTGGCGGCGGCCCTGGCTGCGGCGGCTCCGGGGGCGGTCGCCGAGGGAGGTGTGGGCGCCGGTGCCGGGACCGTCGCCCTCGGGTACAAGGGTGGCATCGGCACGGCATCGCGGCTGGTCGCGGTCGCGGGGCGCTCGCGCACCGTGGGGGCGCTCGTGCAGACGAACTTCAGCGGCACGCTGCGGATCGCCGGCGTGCCGCTGCCCGCGGAGGAGCTCCTCGCCGATGCTCCGGCACAGCCCGTCGGCAATTCCTGCATGATCGTCGTCGCGACGGACGCGCCCGTCGACGGGCGGCAGCTCGGCCGCGTGGCGAACCGGGCCGTGTTCGCGATGCGCGGTGTCGGCGCCGACTATGCGCAGGGCAGCGGCGACTACGCGATCGCCTTCTCGGTGCACGACCAAGCGGACGGCGGTCCGGCGGCGGACGACGAGCTCTCGCCGCTCTTCGCCGCGACGATGGATGCGGTCGAGGAGGCGCTGGTCAACTCGGTGCTGTCCGCGGAGACCACCGTGGGCCCCGAGGGGCGGACGGCGCACGCGGTGCCGATCGATCGGGTGCGGGAACGCCTGGCTCGCGCCGGGGTCGTCTGAGCCGCGGCGGTCTCAGTCGGCGAGCGCGGCGTGGATGCCCTCGCCGATGCGGCGCATGGCGGCCAGCACCGGTCCGCGTCCGTCGGCGCCCCGGTCCCAGTTCGCCAGGACGGCGTAGGCGATCCGGCGGGTAGGGGACATGACGATCCCGGTGTCGGCGCGGACGCGGGAGATCGTGCCGGTCTTGTTCAACAGCCAGACGCCGCGATCGAAGCCCCAGTGCGCGAGCGGGTCGAGGTCGAACGCCGACGCGACCATCGACAGGTCCATGCCCGCGCCCAGCCAGCGGCGCAGCGTGTCGGCCGAGGCGGGGGAGAGATCGGTCCCGTCGGCCAGGCGCGACATGAAGAGCACGAGCTCCGCGGCGTTGGCGTGCGACAGCGTCTTCGGGGCACCGGGCGGGATCGGCCACCGCACGATGTCGTCGAGGGCCGAGGCGGTGTAGCCGAGCGCGCGCGTGTGCTCCTGCACGGTCGGGATGCCGATGACGCGGCCCAGCGTGTTGGTCGCGGCGTTGTCGCTCACGGCCCCGATGAGCGCCGCCACGTCGTACAGCGACAGCTCGGACGCCTGCAGCAGGTGCCAGAGGCCGGAGTCCTCGATCGCCTCGACCGGCCGTCGGGTCACGCGCTCGTCGAGAGTCCGCGTGCCGGCGTCCACCTCGGCGAGGAGGCGGTGCAGGAGGAAGATCTTGCCGACGCTCGCCGTGTCCTGCACCGCCTCCGGGTCATGGCGCAGCAGCACCTCGCCGGAGTCGATGTCCTGGACGAGGATCGACCACACCGTGCCGTTCTCGTCGGGGAGCTCCACGTCGATCGCGCTCATGCGTCCTCCTCGTCTCGTGCGCGTCCGGTGACGTGCGCGCGGATGAGCTCGCCGACCGCGCGCATGCCGTCGAGCACGGGCGCGCGGAGATCGGCCGCGGAGTCCTTCCAGTTCGCCGTGACCGCATACGCGACGGCGGCCCTCGGGCCCCGCAGCAGCCCGACGTCGACGCGGGCGAAGCTCACGCTGCCGGTCTTGTGGCGCAGCACCATGCCCTGATACTCGGCCTCGACGTGGGCGAGGGGGTCGAGGAGGAAGGCGTCGGCGGTCATCGACGTGTCGGTGTCGGCGGCGAGCCAGTCCAGCACCCGGGCGCTCACCGCGGGGGAGAACGCCTCGCCCGCCCCGAGTCGGCGCATCACGTCGGACAGCTCGGCCGCGGTGCCGAACGACGGAGTCCAGGGCAGGTCGGGGGTGCGCTCGTTGCGGATGTAGTCGTGCAGGGCGGTGTCGCGGTACCCGAGTGCCGGAGCGACGGCCCGCACCTCCTCCAGACCGCAGAGGTGGATCAGGGCGTTCGTGGCGAGGTTGTCGCTCACCGCCCCGACGAGGAGCGCCGCATCGTGGACCGTGATGCGCTGATCGTGCATGCGGTACAGCAGCCCGGAGTCCTCGACGCGGTGCTCGTCCGGGATCGCGATCCGGTCGTCCTCGGCGAGCGCGCCCGCCTCCAGCCGTCGAGCGACCTCGAGAAGCAGGAAGATCTTGCCGATGCTCGCGGTCTCGCATTGCGTGTGCGGCTCGTGCTCGGCCAGGGTCTCCCCGCTGCCGGCGTCGGCGAGCCGGATCGACCAGGTGACACGGGGGTCGAGGGGCGGGAGGGCGATCATGGCCGTCCCACCGTGAGGCGGGGCTCGTCGCCGGTCGCGTCCAGCACCCCGTCGACACCGAGCGGGATGGTCAGGGCGTGCGG
This sequence comes from Microbacterium sp. CH1, assembly GCF_001595495.1. Taxonomy (NCBI): domain Bacteria; kingdom Bacillati; phylum Actinomycetota; class Actinomycetes; order Micrococcales; family Microbacteriaceae; genus Microbacterium; species Microbacterium sp. CH1. The sequence goes on from NZ_LOSO01000011.1 coordinate 165,028, forward strand.
GTCGTGGCCGAAGCCCTGCTCCCACAGCACGGGGACCCCGGCGTCCTGGAACTCGTCCCGCATGAGCGCGTGGACGAGGTCGAGGTCGCCGCATTCGTGCCAGGAGCCGAGCACGATGCCCGTCGCCTGGGCGAGACGGCCCGCGCGCCGGAGCTGCGTGACGAAGCTGTCCAGGCGGTACGGCTCCTCGGTGATGTCCTCCAGGAACAGGATGCCGGGGGAGGGGACGTCCGCCTCCGGGGCGCCGAGTCCGGCGGCGAGCAGGCTGAGGTTGCCGCCCGTGAAGCGCCCTTCGGCGCGGCCCGGCGTCATGATCTCGGTCTTCGGGCCGATGAGCTCCCGCCCGCGCCAGGGTTCGAAGAGCCAGCGCTGCACGTCGTCGCGCACCTGCTCCGAATCGCGGAAGACGTTGTTCCCCGCCATCGGGCAGAAGAGCGTCGCGACGTCGAGGTGCGCGCGCCACGTCTCGTGCAGGGCGGTCACGTCGGAGGAGCCCGTGAGGAGCTTCGGCCGCCCGTCCCGGCGCAGCGCCCCGCGGCGCATGTCGGCCCAGTCGATGCCGTCGAGGAGGCGCAGGGCACCGTAGCCGCCGCGGGCCGTGACGACGGCGTCCACGTCCGGATCGAGCCAGGCGTCGACGAGGTCGGCGCGGCGGAGGTCGTCCGGCCCCGCGAGGTACGACGCGCGCGGGTGGGGCGTGAGGACATGCTCACCCACCCGGACGTTCAGCCCCCAGGACTCGTAGTAGCCGACGGCGCGCTGCGTGTTCTCCTCGTTGCCGGGACCGGACGGCGAGACGATCGCCACCGTGTCGCCGGGCTGCAGGGGAGCCGTGTCGAGATACGGCGACACCGCCGCCTCCGTCAGGGTGCTCATGCCGTCTTCTCCTCGATGCGCGGCGCCGCGGACAGCAGGTGCCGGGTGTACTCGTGCCGCGGGTTCAGCAGCACCTCTTCGGTGGGTCCGTGCTCGACGATCTGTCCGTGGTACATCACCGCGACCGTGTGGGCGATGTTCCAGGCGAGACCGAGGTCGTGCGTGATGACGAGGGCGGAGAGCCCGAGGCGGCGGCGCAGCTCCAGCAGGAGCCCGAGGATCTCTCCGCGCACGGACGCGTCGAGCGAGGCGACGGGTTCGTCCGCGACGAGCAGCTGCGGCTGCACGGCGAGCGCACCGGCGATGACGACGCGCTGCCGCTGCCCGCCGCTGAGCTCCTGCGGGATGGCGCCGAAGTAGCGCTCCGGCGGGGTGAGTTCCGCGTCGGCGAGGCTCTGTGCCACGCGTTCGCGCTCGTCGCCGGGGAAGCGCTGCACGCGCAGCCCCTCGGCGACGGACTCGTAGACGCTGTGCTTGGGGTTCAGGGCGGCCCAGGGATCCTGGAGCACGAGCTGCACCTGCGAGCGGAACCGCGCGAGGTCGCGCCCTTTCGACGGGATCGGTGCGCCATCGAAGAGGATCTGCGACCCGGGGTCGGCGGGCTGGAGTCCCATGAGTGCGCGGGCGAGGGTCGACTTGCCGGAGCCGGACTGGCCGACGAGCGCGACGATCTCGCCCTTGCGCACCGAGAGGTCGACGTCGCGGACCGCATGCATGGGGCGCCCGCCGGAGCGGTAGGTGACGTTGAGTCCGCGCGCCTCCAGCAGCACCGCGTCGCCGTGGGTGATCTCCGGCACGTCGTCCGCATCGCGGCCGTGCCGCGTCACCGGGGCCATCCGCGAGGCGGGGTCGCCGATCGTGGGGAAGGCGTCGGCGAGCTGTCGCGTATACGCCTCCTGCGGGGTCGTGCAGACCGCGTAGCTCTCGCCGACCTCGACGAGCTCGCCGTCGCGCATGATGGCGATCCGGTCGCACGCCGTGGCGAGCACCGAGAGGTCGTGACTGATCATGAGCATCGAGATGCCGCGCTCCGCCACCAGACGCGAGATCATGTCGAGGATCTGTTTCTGCACGATCACGTCGAGCGCGGTGGTCGGCTCGTCCGCGATGATGACCTCGGGATCGCAGGCGAGGGCCATCGCGATCATCACGCGCTGCTTCTGGCCGCCGGAGAGCTCGTGCGGGTACGACTCGCTCTTCTGCTGCGGCAGGTCGACGATGTCGAGCAGCTCCCGCACCCGCTCCTTGCGCGCCTTCTCGCCTTTCCATCGGTCGGAGGCGTGCAGCTCCAGCGCCTCCAGCAGCTGCCAGCCCACCGTGCGGACCGGGTTGAGCGAGTGCATCGCGCCCTGGAACACGATGGATGTCTGCGCCCAGCGCACGGCGCGCAACTGCCCGAAGGACAACGTGGCGACGTCCTGGTCGCCGAGCAGCACGCGGCCGCTGAGCCGGGCGTTGCGCGGCAGGAGCCGCAGGACGCTCATGGCGAGAGTGGACTTCCCGGAGCCGGACTCGCCGGCGATGCCGAGCGTCTGCCCGGCGGGGAGGGTGAGCGAGACGTTGCGCACGGCCGCCACCTCGTCCCGACCCGACCGCCCGGAGGTGCGGTACGTGATGGAGACGTCGTCGAAGATCAGGTCGGGCATCTCAGCGGCTCCTCAGCGTCGGGTTGGTGATGTTCTCGACGGCGCGGCCCATCAGGGTGAACGACAGCACGACGAGGACGATGGCGATGCCGGGCACGAGCACGTACCACCAGTAGCCGCTGGTCGCCGCGGAGACGTCCATCGCGTTCTTCAGGATCGAGCCCCACGACTGCAGGGTGGTGTCGCCGAGGCCGAGAAACGCCAGGGTGGATTCGGAGATGATCGCCGAGCCGACCGTGAGCGTCGTGTTGGCGAGCACGAGCGGGAGCACCCCGGGGAGGAGGTGCTTCATGATGATGTGCCAGTGCCCGGCGCCGAGGGCCCGCGAGCGCTCGATGTAGTCGCGCGATTCGACGGACAGGGTCTGCGCGCGGACGACGCGGGCGGTACCGGCCCAGGAGGTCAGGCCGATCGCGATGATGATCGTCCAGACCCCGCGGCTCAGCACCGACGACAGCACGATCGCGAGGATCAGCGACGGCAGCACGAGGAAGAAGTCGATGATGCGCATCATCAGCCCGCCGAAGAAGCCGGTGAAGTGGCCGGCCGAGAGACCGACGAGGGTGCCGATGATCATCGACATCGCCGTGGCGGCGAGGCCGACGAGCAGGGACACCCGGGCGCCCCACACCATGCGGACCCAGATCTCGCGACCCTGATGGTCGGTGCCGAGGGGATGCTCCCAGGACGGCGGGGCGAAGCGCTGCACGTCGACGAGCTTCGTGACGTCGAGCATGCTGGCGGGGGCGATCACGGGAGCGAAGATCGCGATGAGCGCCACGATCACGAGGAAGACGAGGCCCACCATGCCCGCTCGGTGCTGGGCGAACTGCCGGCAGAAGTCGACGAAGGCGGTGCCGCGGCGGTGCCACGCCAGGGCGCGGGGCGAACGGATGGTCGGGGATGCCGTGGTCATGCGCGCCTCACCCTCGGGTCGAGCTGCCGGTAGATGAGGTCCGCGATGAGGTTCATCGCGATGATGATCGTGGAGAACACCACGAAGGTGCCCTGCAGGAGCGGGAGGTCGGGGCCGGAGATGGCCTCGAAGGTGAGCTTCCCGAGCCCGGGCCAGGAGAACACCGTCTCCACCGTGACGGCCCCGGCGATGAGACCGCCGATGTGCATGAAGACGAGGGTGACGGTCGGCAGCAGCGCGTTGGGGACGGCGTGCCGACGGCGGACGAGGTCCTCCCGGAGGCCCTTGGCCCGCGCGGTGGTGAGGTAGTCGGCGCCCATCTCCTCGAGGAGCGAGCTGCGCATCACCATGAGGTACTGCGCGTACACGACCGCGACCATCGTGATCACCGGGAGCACCATGTGCGAGATCACGTCCAGGACCGCGCCGACCGGATCGGTGGGCGGGTTGGGGGAGACCATGCCCCCGGTCGGGAACCAGTGCAGCGTGCCGCCGAAGACCATCAGGAGCAGCAGGGCCAGCCAGAAGGTCGGCACCGACCAGAACACGAGCGACGTGCCGGAGACGATGCGGTCGAAGGTGGAACCGTGCTTCCAGGCCGCCTTCTGTCCGAGCCAGAGGCCGAGGGCGATCGCGATGATCGCCGCCGTGCCGGTGAGGAGGATCGTGTTCCAGAAGTACTGGCCGATGAGGTCGGACACCGACGTGCGGTAGACGTAGCTCGTGCCGAAGTTCAGGGTGAAGACGTTGCCGAGGTAGTCGACGAACTGCTGCCACAGGGGCTTGTTCAGACCGAGCTGCTCGCGCAGCTGATCGGCCTGTTCGGCGCTCATCCCGCGCTCGCGGGCGATCGAGGCCACCGGATCGCCCGGCAGGATCTTGAAGGCGAAGAATCCGAGGAGGATCACCATCGCCAGGCTGATGGCCGCGCCGCCGAGCTTGACCAGGAAGTAGCGGAGGGCGCCGACGCCCTTCGGCTGCTCCTCGGCCGCGGCGCTCGTCGCGATGGCGGAGGTGGACGGGGGTACCGCGTTGGACATGGGGGTCTCCTTACAGCGGACCGGGAGACGCCGCGGGGGCGGAGGCCCGCCACCCGCGGCGTCTCGCCGGACTCATTCGACGTCGGCGATGTTGCGGCGACGGATCAGGAAGAAGATGAGCCCTCCGATGATGACCACCCCCACGACGATGCCTCCGATGAGGAGTCCGGTGTTCGTGCCGGTGCCGCCGGCGGTCGCGCCCTCGACGGGCTCGACGGTGAGGTAGCCCCAGTAGCCGGCCTGGTTGGCGATGATGCCGCCGTCCTTCGGCTGCAGCGTGAAGCCCGTGAAGCGGTCGGAGCGGTAGGCCTCCAGCGAGTTGGCGTACCAGGTGGCGACCTGCGCGGTGTCGGTGTAGTTCAGCGCGAGCATGTCGTGCACGATCTCCTGGCGCTTCTCGGCGTCGATCTCGGAGCGCTGCGCGGCGTACATCTCGTCGAACTCCGGGTTGCAGTACCCGTCCTGCGTGGTGCCGCCGGTGCCGTCGGTCGCGGTCGGCAGGTTCATGCAGGTGTTGATGCCCAGCTGGTAGTCCGGGTCGGGGTTGACCGACCAGCCGCTGAAGTACAGGTCGTAGTCGCCGGAGGTGGCCTTCGCGCTGATCGTGTCGGAGTCGGTGGACTCGACCGTGATCTCGATGCCGATGTCCTTCATCCACGGGACGAAGAAGTCGGAGATGGACTGCTCGTTCGCGTCGTCCGCGTCCGTCAGCAGGCGCAGGCTCAGGCGCTGGCCGTCCTTCTCGCGGATGCCGTCGGCGCCGGGATCCCAGCCCGCCTCGTCGAGCTTCGCCTGCGCGGCCTCGGGGTCGAAGCCCACGATCACGTCGTCGTCGTCCGACAGGTGCCACTTCGGGAAGGACGCCGGGATGAAGCTCGTCGCGAGCGTGCCCTCGCCGTCCAGGACCTTGTCGAGGAGGGTGGCCGTGTCGGTGCCGAGACGGATGGCCTGGCGCACCTCGAGCTCCTTCAGCGCGGCGTTGCCGGTGCCGTAGGGCACGTTGTCGCGGGTCTGCTGACCGACGTTGATGCTGATCGAGTGGTAGCGGCGGCCCTCACCGGAGTGCGTGGTGATGCCGTCGACGCCCTCGAGTGCCGAGAACTGGGTGGGGGTGAGGCCGGTGACGAGGTCGACGTCGCCCGCCTTGAGCGCCTGCACCTGGGCGTCCGAGTTCGTGTAGTACACGTACTGGATCGCGTCGGTCTTGGGGGCGCCGCGCCAGAAGTTCTCGTTCGCCTTCAGCACGATGGACTGGTTGGCCGAGTAGCTGTCGAGGACGAACGGGCCGGAGCCGACCACGTCCGCGTCGTTGGTGAAGGTCGTCGGGTCGTCGACCTCCTCCCAGATGTGCTTCGGGACGATCGGGATCTCCGAGCCGGGGTTCGGGGCCTGCGGGGTCTTCAGGGTGATCACGACGGTCTTGTCGTCCGGGGCCTCGACGGTGTCGAAGTTGGAGACGAGGTTGCCGTTGGCGGTACCGAGCGCGGGCACCGTCATCATCTGGTCGTACGTGTACTTCACATCGGCGGAGGTGATGGGCTCGCCGTCCGACCAGACGAGGTCGTCCTGGAGGGTGAAGGTCCACGTCTGGCCGCCGTCGGTCGCCTCCCAGCTGTCGGCGAGGCCCTTCGTGGGGGAGCCGTCCTCGGCGTCGTTCTGCACGAGCGACTCGTAGACGTACCGGATGATGTTCGTCGGCGTCAGGTAGATCGAGATGAACGGGTTGAACGTGTCCACGAATCCGGAGGTAGCGATCCGGAGCGTCGTGTCGGAGGCCGGGGATTCGGTGGCGGCGCTGACGGACTGCGCCTGAGCGGCACCGACCGGAGCGGCGAGGAGGAGCGCGGAGGCGATCGCGGCGGCGGTCAGACTTCGCACGGTTCTGGAGCGGGGGGCAAGACGCATGGAAGGTCCCTTCGGGCGCCGCCCGGATCCACAGTGAAGCCGGGTCGGTGCTGACCATGCAAGCGGAAGACGGCCCCGTGGTCAAGACATTCGATGCGTATCGCGGAAGAAAAATCGCGCAGATCGGAAAGATCGCCGGCCGTCGAGCGGGTGTAACACGGCGGAAACACGCGGATGCCAGGATGCGCGCATCGGAACGAGGGGAGCGAAGGATGACTCCTCGATGCGGACATCCGGAACGTATCTCGGGCCGGTTCGGCCCGGGCACGGGAACCGGAATCGTATCGTCACTCCGCCGGGACGGTGAGCACGGCACGCAGAAGCGCGATGCGTTCGTGCAGGGAGGAGCGCAGGAAGTGCTCGTCCAGCGCATGCGCACCGCCGCCCCGGGGGCCGAAGCCGTCGACGGTCGGCAGACCCTGTCCGCCGAGGAGGTTCGTGTCGCCCGCGCCGGCCGCGGGGCGGCCGTCGACCTGCTGGCCGAGCGCGGCACCGGCCGCGGCGATCCGGGTGAGGAGGTCGGTGTCCTCCGCCGAGGCCTGCCAGGCGGGCCGGGCGCTCAGCACGGCGACCTCGAGGCGGGCGCCGGGGCGCACCGGTGCCAGCTCCTGGAGGGCGCTGAGGACGCGCTGCTCGCTGTCCGGGTCTTGGAAGCGGAGGCCGATCTCGGCGGCCGCGTGCGCCGGCACCACGTTGGTCCTCGCGCCGCCGTCGATGACGCCGACGTTGCACAGCACCGGACTCGGAAGCTCCGGGTCCGTCACGATCGTGCGGACCAGGAGGAGTTGGTCGACGAGCTCGTCGATCGCGGAGACGCCATGCTCGGGGTCGAGGGCGGCGTGGGCCGCGCGGCCGGTGACGGCGATGCGCACCCGGGCGCTGCCGCGGCGGCCGACCTTGAGGGCGCCGTCGGGATGCGGGGACTCGAATCCGATGGCGCAGGCCGCGCCCCTGGCCCGTTCCGCGAGCTGGGGGCCCGAGACGGGGGAGCCGATCTCCTCGTCCGCGACGAGCACGATCCGCACGGCGCGCCGCTGTTCGAGCGGCACGGACTGCAGGTGCCGCAGGGCCTCGAGCATCACCACGATGCCGGCCTTCATGTCGTAGGCACCGGGGCCGCGCACGACATCGCCGTCCTCGGCCCACGGCAGGTCGTCCGTCAGCGTGCCCGCCGGCCAGACGGTGTCGGTGTGGCCGACGAGGAGAACCGGGTCTCCGGTACCGGGGACGTCGATGACGAGATCCGTTCCGAGCTCGTGCGGGATCCGCTGGACGCTGCCGCCGACGCCGGCGAACCAGGCGGACAGCAGGTCGGCGATGCAGGCGCTCGCCCCCGTGTCGCGGCTCGGCGTCTCGATCAGCACGAGTTCGCGCACGAGTGCGATGATGTCGTCGGAAGGATGGTCCCCGTCGCGCACTGCCGAGAGAGTCGTCACGGTTACGAACCGTATCTTGCCCCTTGATCGCCCCGCAACCCGCCGATAGCATCGCTCACAGCAGCAGGACTCCTCGATCTTAGGAAACGTATCGTGCCTCATTCTTCGGTGGCCGCCGGTGTCGCCCACGGCTGCCGCGAACTCACCCGGTACACCGAGTTCCGTGAGGCCGCCGCGCTGTACGCCCGCGTCTTCGCGTACACGGAGAACGAGTACGCCCTCAACGCCAACCTGCTCACCGCCCTCGCCCGCAACGGCGGTTCCGCGGTCGGCGCCTTCGCCGACGACGGGGAACTGATCGGGTTCGCGTACGGGTTCGCCGGCTGTGACACCACCGGCGCGTCCTTCCACTACTCGCAGGCGGCCGCCGTCGATGCCGCGCACCAGGGACGCGGCGTCGGCCAGGCGCTCAAGCTCGCGCAGCGTGCCGTGGCCCTGCGCTGGGGGCAGCGGACGATGCGGTGGACGTTCGATCCGCTGCTGTCACGCAACGCACACTTCAACCTGAGCTCTCTCGGGGCCGTCGGCATCGCCTACGAGCGCGACTACTACGCCCGCCCCGACACCGACCGTCTGGTGGTCTCCTGGGACCTGGACGTCGCCGATCGTCCGACCCGTCGGTCGCTCCCCGTCCCTCCCGTGCTCGGGCCGGACGACTGGGGGCGAGCCGTGGCGGCGGACGGCGGCGCCTGGATCGCGATCCCGACGCGACCCGGCGCCCTCGACGCCGAGGAGCGCGCGGTGCTGCGGCGGGATCTGGAGCGGACGATGACTGCGGCATTCCGCCGCGGAGACGTCCTCGTCGGGGCCACGCGCCTCGACGACGACACGGCGGTCTACCGCGCGACACCTCGGGAGGGCACGGCATGAACGACCACGACCACGAGGATCGCGACCTCGTCTCTCCGCGAGACCGCTACGGCGAGCGCATCCGCACCAACCTGTCCGCCGAGAGCATCCAGGCGCGGATCATCGAGACGGAGCAGCGCACGCTCGCCCAGACCTTCGAGGAGCTCAGCCGCTCGGCCCAGGTCCCGAAGGCCGCGGCGCTGCTGCTCGGTGCCCGGCGACGGTACGTCGCCGGCGAGGGCAAGGCGGCGGCGTACGCGCAACTCCTCAACGCGGATCTCTCGGCGACGCTGTCGAACGTCTTCCTCGTCGACGGGCACGCGCTGCAGCCGCTCACCGTGCTCACCGACGTCCGGGCCAGCGACGTGCTCATCGCCTTCTCCCTGCGGCGCTACCGCGAGGAGACCGTGCGGCTCGGGCGGCTCTTCCACGAGGCGGGCGGTCAGCTCGTCGTGATCACCGACAGCGAGGACGCCCCGCTCGCATCCATCGCGACCTCGCTCATCCGGGTGCGCACGGGATCAGCGTCGTACGCCGACTCGCCGACCCCGGTCGCGGCGGTGTGCCACCTGCTGAGCGCGCTCACCACGGCGAGCGCGAAGGGAGCGCGACGGCGGCTCGCCGAACGCGACCGGCTGGTGGCGCGCCTGGGTCTCTACGGCCCCGAGACCGCGCGGCCCCGCCCGGAGGAGGACGCGTGAGGGTCGTCCGCGTCCGGCTGTTCGCCCTGCGTCAGCCGCTGCGTCACAGCTTCGAGACGAGCTCGCACCGCAAGTCCGGCATCGAGCACGTGCTCGTCGAGGTCACCGATGCGGACGGGCAGACGGGGTGGGGGGAGATCGCGTCGCCGTCCGATCCGTTCTACGGAGCGGAGACCACGGTCACCGCGTGGGAGATCGCGACCCGCTACCTGGTGCCCGCGCTGCTCCGTGCCGAGGGGGAGGAGCCGGCGGAGCTGGAGGCGTCGTGGGCACGGGTCCGCGGGCACGAGTTCGCGAAGGCCGGGTTCTCCGGCGCGGTGTGGGACCTGGTCTCCCGGAGGCGGGGGATCGCGCTCGCCGCGGCTCTCGGAGGGACGCGCGATGAGGTCGTCGCGGGGGTGTCGTTGGGCATCGAGCCGTCAATCGACGAGCTGCTCGCGCAGGTGGAGTTGCAGCGCGCTGCCGGCTACCCCCGCGTCAAGCTCAAGATCGCTCCGGGCTGGGATGTCGAGCCGGTGCGTGCGGTGCGCGGCGCCTACCCCGACCTGGATCTCCACGTGGACGCGAATGGCGCCTATGCCGATGACGAGCGGGCGGCCGCGGTGTTCGCACGCCTGGATCGCGAGGCGCTCACCATGATCGAGCAGCCCTTCGCGCCGCGGGATCTCGTGGCCCACGCCGATCTGCAGGCGCGGCTCGACACGGACGTGTGCCTGGACGAGTCGGTCGTCGACCTCGGCGACCTGCGGACCATGATCCGGCTGGGGGCGGGGCGGGTCCTCAACATCAAGGTGTCGCGGATGGGCGGGCTCACCGTCGCCCGCGCGGCGCACGACGTGGCGCGGGACGCGGGCATCCCCGTGTGGTGCGGCGGGATGCACGAGTTCGGCGTCGGGCGGGCTGCGAACGTCGCGCTGTCCTCGCTCCCCGGTTTCCTGCTGCCGTCGGACGTGTCGGGATCGGACAAGTACTACGAGTCCGACATCATCGCACCTCCGGTGACCGCCGTCGCCGGTCGCGTCACGGTCCCCACTGGACCCGGCATCGGACACGAGGTGCTCGCCGAGCGCATCGCCCGTGACGCGTCCCGCGTCTTCGACTCCTCCGCGGCCGAGGCCCCTGAGGCCGTCCTGACCGCGGGCTGACCGGCCCCCGAACCCTGCGAGAGCGGAATCCCATGCGCGCACTGCTGCTGTACCGGCTCGATCTCGCCGCCGAGGCCGCGGAGGACGGGATCCATGCCGTCGATCCGCGGGAGCCGATCATCCGGGCGACCGACCTCGGCGTCACCCGCGGCGACGGCGTGTTCGAGACCGCCGTGGTGCGCGGGGGAAGGCCGCAGGCCCTGGAGGCGCATCTCGTGCGGCTGGAGCGTTCGGCGCAGCTCCTAGGGTTGCCCGCGCCGGGCCGCGAGCGGTGGGGGCGGGCGGTGCGCCGCGCGGCCGCCGAGGTCTCCCGCCCCGGAGTGCTCCGCGACGGGGAGATCGCCTCGATCAAGTTCGCGATGACCCGCGGGGACGAGATCGACCCGGCCGGACCGACGGGGTGGGTGCTCGGCTTCGCGGGAGAGGACCCGGAGGCCGTCCGCGCGCGGGGCGTCTCCGCGGTGGTGCTCGACCGCGGGTACCGGCACGACGTCATGGAGACGGCGCCCTGGCTGCTGCAGGGAGCGAAGTCCCTCGCCTACGCGGTGAACCAGGCGGCCCTGCGGGAGGCACGGAGCCGGGGTGCGGACGACGTCGTCTTCGTCAGCGCCGACGGGTTCGTCCTCGAAGGGCCGCGGTCGACGCTGATCGCGCGGCTCGACGGGGCGCTGGTCACGCCACCGCCCGAGTACGGGGTGCTCCCCGGGACGACCCAGGCCGACGTCTTCGCGGGACTCGCCGAGGTGCCCTCCCGCGTCGGTTCGATGATGCGGGACGATCTGGAGCGGGCAGACGCCCTCTGGCTCTGCTCCAGCACCCGCGGTGCGGTGCCCGTGCGGGAGCTGGACGGCGTCGCGCGCGCTGTGGACCCGGTGCTCACCGCGCGGATGAACGCGGTGCTGGATGGACGAGAGGACTGAGATGGTCGACGCGGATCTGCCGATCGATCGGGTGATCGACGGCCACAACGACCTCGCCTGGGCGAGCAGGACGCTGCTCGGCTACAGGGTCGCGGAGCTCTCCGGCCCGGTGGCGGCCACGCAGACCGACCTGCCGCGACTGGTCGCGGGCGGGGTCGCCGGCCAGTTCTGGTCGGTCTGGGTCGATCCCGTGCTGGAGGGGGCGGAGCAGGTGGTGGCCACGCTCGAGCAGATCGACTTCGTGCACCGCCTCGTCGCCGCCCACCCGCAGCGCTTCGCGATCGCTCGGACGGCGGCCGACGTGCGTGCGGCGATGGCCGAGGGGCGGATCGCCTCGCTCATCGGCATCGAGGGCGGCGACCAGCTCGGTGGATCGCTGGCCGTGCTGCGGCAGTTCGCGCGTCTCGGCGCGCGGTATCTCACCCTGACCTGGTCGCGGACGATCGCCTGGGCGGATTCGGCGACCGACGAGGCGCGCCACGGCGGTCTGACGGACTTCGGACGCGAGGTGGTGCGCGAGATGAACCGCATCGGTGTGCTCGTCGACCTCTCGCACGTCGCTCCGACGACCATGCGGCATGCCCTGGAGGTCACGACCCGCCCGGTGATGGTCAGCCACTCCGGCGCCCTCGCCGTGTGCGACCACCCCCGCAACGTGCCGGACGACGTGCTCGCAGCGATCGGCGCGCAGGGCGGCGTCGTGATGGTGCCGTTCGTCCCCACGTTCGTCTCGCAGGGCCGCCGGGACTGGTGGGAAGCCGGGGGAGAGGGAGAGGCGCCGCGCGTCGGCGTCGCGGACGTCGCCGATCACCTGGACCACGTGCGTCGCGTGGCCGGCGCGCAGGCGGTCGGGATCGGCGCCGACTACGACGGCTCCGATGCGATGCCGGACGGTCTCGGCGACGTCTCGGGGTACCCGGCGCTGTTCGCCGAGCTGCGGCGTCGAGGCTGGTCGGAGGACGACCTCCGGGCCCTGGCGCACGAGAACGTCCTCCGGGTGCTGGAGGCGTCGGACCCCGACCACGAGGCCTTCCTCGCCGGCCGCGCAGGAGAGCCCGCCGCGGCCGCGCTCGCTCCCGCAGTCGACACGACGGCGCGGGAGGGGGCGCTGTGAACCCGCGCGTCCTCGTGATCGTGAACTCCGCGAGTTCCGGCCCGCGCCGCCTCGGCACCTGGCTGCGGGAGAAGGCGATCGACGTCGACGAGGTGGTGGGAGCCGAGCAGCCGCTGCCCGCCTCCCTGGACGGCTACGCCGGACTCGTCATGCTGGGCGGCGGGCTCATGCCGGACGATGATGACTGCGCGCCGTGGCTCGCGGCAGAGCGGGCGCTCGCCGCGGAGGCCATCGACCGCGACCTCCCCACCCTCGGCATCTGCCTGGGCGGTCAGCTGCTCGCCCACGTGGCAGGCGGCGAGGTCGCCGAGAAGACCGGACCCATCGAACGCGGCGCGACCCCCATCCGCCCCACCGCGGCAGGACGTGCCGACGCCCTGTTCGCGGCCCTCGGCGATGAGGCTCCGATGATCGAGAACCATCAGGACATGATCACGCGGCTCCCATCCGCGGCGGTGCTGCTGGCGACGAGCGCCGCCGTCGAGAACCAGGCCTTTCGGCTGGGGGCGCGGGTGCGCGGCGTGCAGTTCCATCCCGAGGCCTCCGCGGCCGACCTCGCCCGATGGGACGACGCGGCGCTGCGAGGAGAGGGACGCTCGCTTCCCGCTCTCATCGCCGCCGCCGAGCGCGTGCACGACCACAACACCGCGGCCAGCCGCGCGCTCATCGAGGCCTTCGCCGACGAGGTGCGCGCCGGGGTCCCCGTATGACCGGGCAGGATGCGGATCTCCTCGTCACCGCCGAGTCCGCCGCGGAGGCACTCCGCCACGGCCTGGACGAGCGCGCGCGTCGTGCCGCCCCGGCCGCCATCGCCGCGGTGGCCGAACGGGGAAGTGTCCGCGCAGTGCTCACCCACGGCCATCCCCGCGCCGATGAGGCCCCGACGACGCGGGACACGGTCTTCCGCATCGCGTCGATGTCCAAGAGCTTCCTGGCCGCCACCGTGCTCTCCCTTCGAGACCGCGGGCTGCTCGACCTCCACGCGCCGATCCGCACCTATCTGCCGGAGGTCCGGCTGCGGCATCGGGGTGCGGACGTCGAGGTCACGGGCGACCTGCTGCTCTCCAACCGGTCCGGTCTGGGGGAGGACAACGCCTGGGTGGACCGGCATCTCGGCGCCTCCCGTGCGGAGATCGCCGCCGTGTTCGCAGGTGGGGTGCACCTCGCGGCCGCGCCGGGAACCGTCTACCAGTACTCCAACCTCGGCCAGTCGCTGCTCGGCCGCGTCGTGGAAGCGGTGACGGACCGGGCCGTGGAGGACGTGATCCGGGAGACCCTGCTCGAGCCCCTCGGGCTGCGCCGGACGGCGCACGTGTCGGACGGCTACGCGCCGGAGACGCTGGCCGGCGGTTTCCGGACGTTCGACGACGGCACCACGTTCCGCCCCGAGCCGTTCGTGGGGTCCGGCGCGCTCGGCTGCATCGGCAGCATGTTCAGCACCGTCGACGACATCGCGAGATGGATGTGGTTCCTCGGCTCGGCCTTCACCGACGACCCGCTGGCGCCCGACGTGCTGGCTCCGGCGTCGCGTCGGGAGCTGCAGCAGGCCCGCACCCCAATCCCGGTGCCGTCGGCGATGTTCGACGGGCGCGACCTCGCGGGGGCCGGCTACGGCTACGGCCTCTTCGTCGAAGACGACCGGCGGTTCGGGCGGATCGTGCAGCACTCCGGCGGTCTTCCGGGATTCTCGGCGCACATGCGCTGGCACGCGGCCAGCGGCATCGGCGTCGTCGCCTTCGGGAACTCCGACGAGTTCGGCGCCCGGCGGATCGCAGGCGCCGCGCTCCAGCAGCTGCTCGAACGGACGGACGCCCCCTCCGCGGTCCTGCACCCGTGGGCGGAGACGGTCGCCGCCGCGCAGGCTCTCGACGCCGCGATCCGCTCGGGACGGCCCGCCGCCACGTACCCGTTCCTCGCCGACCATGTGCTCGATGACATCCCGGCCGACGTCCGCGATGCCCGGCTGGAGGCACAGGTCCAGGAGATCGGCGGATTCCGCGCAGACCAGGACCCGTTCCTCGACCGTGTGGTGGCCGCGGCGACCGAGGCCGAGTTGCGCTGGCGGATTGCGGGGAACCGCGGCGACCTCCTCGTCGACGTGCGGCTGGTCGGGCTGCCGGAGCCTCGCGTGCAGGGGGTGAGCGCGGCGGTCGTCGCGCCAGGGCAGACGCGTGTCGAGGGGGAAGGGGCCGGAGCCGCAGAGCGACACCGGATCATCCTGCCGTCGCCCTGATCCCGGGTCGCACAGATCGACCGGGTCCAAAAAACCGCCCTAGGATGGAGACATCCCGACCCGTCCGTTCTGAGGAATCCTCATGCCCGCCACCCCTGTGCGTCGCCTCCTTCCCTTCGCCGCGCTCGCCGCCGCCACTGCCCTGGTGCTGAGCGCGTGCGCCGGCCCGTCCACGGAGAGCGACGGCGGTGAGCTCGTGTGGTCGATCGAGGGCGCGAACCTGTCCGCAGGGCACATGGACCCGCAGGTGAGCCAGCTCGACGTCTCCGGCATGGTGCAGCGGGCGGTGCTCGACTCCCTGGTGTTCCAGGAGGACGACGGCACGTTCAGCCCGTGGCTCGCGAAGAGCTGGGAAGTCTCGCCGGACAGCACGGAGTACACCTTCACGCTGCGCGACGACGTGACCTTCACCGACGGCGAGCCGTTCGATGCGGAGGCCGTGAAGGCGAACTTCGACCGGATCGTCGACCCGGAGACCGCCTCGGCCCAGGCGGCGAGCATGCTCGGCGCGGACTTCTACGCCGGAACCGAGGTCGTCGACGACCACACGGTGAAGGTCTCGTTCACGCAGCCGTATGCGCCCTTCCTGCAGGCGGCCAGCACCCCGCAGCTCGGCTTCTACTCGCCGGCCGTGCTGGCCGAGTCGGCCGACAAGCTCAAGGCGGGCGGTCCCGACGTCACGGTCGGCACCGGACCCTTCGTGCTCACCGAGTACACCGCCGACCAGGAGATCGTCTACACGCGCAACGACGACTACGCCTGGGGTCCGCACGAGACGAAGGCGCCGGCGTTCGAGACGCTGCGCGTGCAGATCCAGCCGGAGGCGTCGGTGCGCACCGGAGTGATCGAGAGCGGCGAAGCCGACCTCGCCAGCAACATCCCGCCGAACCAGGTCGCCGGTCTGGACGACGCCGGCGTCACGGTCGACTCGGTGGAGTACCCCGGACTGCCCTACTCGCTCTACCTGAACGAGAAGTACGGCGTCTTCGCCGACGAGAAGGTGCGGCAGGCGTTCGCCCGCGGCATCGACGTCGACGCGGCGGTCGAGGAGATCTACTTCGGGCAGTTCCCGCGGGCGTGGAGCGTCCTCGGCAGCACGACCCCGGGCTATGACGCGTCGCTGGAGGACTCCTGGCCGTTCGATC
This sequence comes from Microbacterium sp. CH1, assembly GCF_001595495.1. Taxonomy (NCBI): domain Bacteria; kingdom Bacillati; phylum Actinomycetota; class Actinomycetes; order Micrococcales; family Microbacteriaceae; genus Microbacterium; species Microbacterium sp. CH1. The sequence goes on from NZ_LOSO01000011.1 coordinate 180,954, forward strand.
AGGACGCCGCGAACGCCCTGCTCGACGAGGCCGGCTGGACGGAGCGCGACGCCGACGGCATCCGCATGAAGGACGGCGAGCGCCTGTCCGTGCGGTGGATCGCCTGGACCCCGGTCCCCGACGACCGCGCGGCGCTGGCCAACGCGATCCAGTCGGATCTCAAGGCCATCGGCTTCGAGGTGCAGCGCGAGGAACTGGAGCCCGGTGCCTACAACGCCCAGTACGAGCCCAAGACGTTCGACCTCACCGACTGGGGCTTCTCCGGCGTGGACGCCGACTTCCTCCGTGCGCACCTGCACACCGACGGCTTCCAGAACGCCTCGCAGGTGAGCGATCCGGAGATCGACGCGCTTCTGGAAGAGGCCGTCGCGTCGAGCGACCAGGACGCCCGCAACGAGCTCTACACGCAGCTGCAGCAGTGGAACGCGGAGTACACGGCCATCGTCCCGCTCTACAGCCCCTCGGCGATCACGGCGGTCGGCGAGCGCGTGCAGGGTCTGGACTACGACCTCTACGGGCGGCCGCTCTTCTACGATGTGAGCCTCGGCTGACATCCGGCGGCCGTCGTTTCGAGGGAGCGGGCGGAGTGATCGAACCGTGACAGCGGTGCTCGGCCGTGCCCTCGGGCTCGTCGCCTCGGTGGTCATCGTGCTGTGGGGCGCCGCGACGGTCGCGTTCCTGGCCTTCCGGGTGATCCCCGGCGACCCGGTCTCGGTGATGCTCGGCCCGCAGGCGCAGGTGAGCGAGGCGGTCAAGGACGGCATCCGCGCCGATCTCGGTCTCGACCGCCCGCCGCTGGAGCAGTACGTCGGCTTCATCGGGCAGCTCGCCCGGGGTGACCTCGGCGAGTCCTACCAGCTGCGGCTGCCGGTGACCGAGGTCATCGGACGGCAAATGGGCGCGACGGTGCAGCTCTCGGCCCTGGCGCTGGGGATCGCCGTCGTCCTCGCCCTCGCGGTGGCGGTCTTCGTGCGGGGCCGTGTCGGGCGCACCGTCGCCGCCGGCGTCGAGCTCGTGGTGCTCTCCTCGCCGGTGTTCTGGATCGGGCTGCTGCTGCTCAGCGTCTTCGCGTTCGGTCTCGGCTGGTTCCCCGTCTCGGGCACCCGCAATCCGGCGACCATCGTCCTCCCGGCGATCACGCTCGCCCTCCCGGTGGCGGCACTGCTCAGCCAGGTCCTGCGTGATGGGCTGATGCAGGCGGAACGGATGCCCTTCGCGGAGACGGTCCGTGCGCGGGGTGCCGGACCCACCTGGTTCACGCTGCGGCACGGGGTGCGGCACGGCGCCGCGTCGGCGGTCACCGTCGCGGCCTATCTCACCGGCTCGGTCCTCGGGGGTGCGGTTCTCGTCGAGACGGTGTTCGCCCGGCCCGGCCTGGGGCGGGTCACCCTCGCCGCCATCAACGACCGCGATCTCCCCGTCCTCACCGGGATCATCCTGCTGAGCGCTCTCGTCTTCGTCGTCATCAACGTGGTGGTGGAGCTCGTGCATCCGCTCATCGATCCCCGCGTCGCCGCCTCCTCCCGACCCGGAGTCGTCCGATGAGTCGGGGGCAGCGGATCCTCCTCGGCTCCGCCGTGCTCGTGCTGGCGGTGGTCGCCGTCGCCGCCCTGTGGCCGGGACTGCTCGCCACGCACGATCCGCTGCAGACCGAGGTCCGGGCCGCTCTGCTGCCGCCGAGTGCCGAGCACCTCTTCGGCACCGATCAGAGCGGCCGCGACGTGTACTCCCGCGTGGTGTTCGGCGCGGGGCGCTCGGTCGGGATCGGGCTTCTCGCCACCGCCATCGCCCTCGCTGCCGGCCTGCTCGTGGGGGCGCTCGCCGGTATGTCGCCGCGCGGTGTGGACGTCACGCTCATGCGCATCAACGACGTGCTCATGGCGTTCCCGGAGTTCCTGGTGGCGCTCGTCGTGGTGGCCGTGCTGGGTCCGGGACCGGTGAACATCGCCATCGCGGTGACGCTGGCCGCCGCGCCCGTGTACGTGCGCCTCGCCCGCGTGCAGACCAGGACGCTGCGCGTGGCCGAGCATGTCGAGGCCGCCCGGATCCTCGGCGTGCCGCCGCTGCGGGCGTTCCGGCGCCATGTCGTGCCCGGGGTGCTGGGGGCGCTGAGCGTGCTGGCGACCATCGGCATCGGCTCGAGCATCCTGGCCGCGGCCGGACTGAGCTTCCTGGGTCTCGGGCCGTCCGAGCCGACCCCGGAGTGGGGCCTCATGCTCGCCGGCGGGCGCAATGTGCTCGGACAGGCCTGGTGGGTGTCGGTCTTCCCCGGACTCGCGATCACGCTGACGGTGGTGTGCGCGACGGTGGTCGGACGCATCCTCCGAGCGCGGGCGGACGGGAGGGACGCATGAGTGCGGCGCTGGAGGTCGAGGGACTGCGGATCGCCTTCGCGGGGAGTCCCGTCGTGGAGGACGTCTCGTTCACGGTGGACGCCGGAGAGTGCGTGGCGATCGTGGGGGAGTCGGGGGCGGGGAAGTCGCTCTCGGCCCGCGCTCTGCTCGGCCTCACGCCGCCGACGGCAGACGTCGCCGTCGACCGGCTCCGCATCGACGGGGTGGACGCCGCCACCCTGACCGAGCGCGGCTGGCGGCGGCTCCGGGGGACCAGGATCGGCCTCGTCTCGCAGGACGCCCTCGTGTCACTGGACCCGTTGCGACGGATCGCGGACGAGATCGCCGAGCCGCTGCGGCTGCACCGCCTCGTGCGCGGGCGCGCGGCCGTCGCTGCGCGGGTGCGAGAGCTTCTCGGACGGGTGTGGATGCCCGACCCCGACCGCCGCGCACGGCAGCGTCCGCAGGAGCTCTCCGGAGGGTTGCGGCAGCGCGCGCTCATCGCCTCGGCGCTGGCCGGGAACCCCGCGGTGCTCGTCGCGGATGAGCCCACCACGGCTCTGGACGCGACTGTGCAGGCCCGGATCCTCGTGCTCCTGCGGGAGATCGCCGACGACGGCACCGCCGTGGTCTTCATCAGTCACGACTTCGCGGCGGTGCGGCGAGTGGCGGACCGGGTGCTGGTGATGAAGGACGGCCGGATCGTGGAGTCCGGCCCGGTCGCGGAGGTGCTCGCCGCCCCTCGCCACCCGTACACCCGGCAGCTCCTCGCGGCGACGATGCATGAGCCGCGGGAGGAGCGTGCGACGTCCTCGGAGGCCGTGGTCGTCGCCGACGACGTGTCCAAGGCGTTCGGCGGGGTGCCCGCGGTCGTCGACGCGTCGTTCACGGTGTCCGCCGGTCGGACGCTGGGCATCGTCGGCGAATCCGGATCGGGCAAGACGACCCTCGCCCGGATGCTGGTGGGCGTCGAGAGGCCGGACACCGGAGTGCTGCGCTGGAACGGAACGCCGCGCGTGCAGCTCGTGCACCAGAACCCGCTCGGCGCCTTCGACCCGCGGTGGACCGTGGGGCGGTCGCTGGAGGAGGCGCTGGAGGCGGGAGGGGTGCCGCGTGGTGCGCGTCGGACGCGAGTGGCGGCGCTGCTCGCGGAGGTCGGGCTCGATGCGAGTCTGGCGGCGCGACGGCCGGCGGCGCTGTCGGGCGGGCAGCGGCAGCGGGCGGCCCTCGCCCGAGCGCTCGCCGCCGACCCGGACGTGCTGGTGCTGGACGAGCCCGTCTCGGCCCTCGACCCCTCGGTGCGCGAGCGGGTGCTCCGGCTCCTCGCGCGGGTGCAGGAGGAGCGGCGGCTCACGATGGTCTTCGTCTCCCACGACCTCGACGTCGTCGGCGCCGTCGCGGACGACGTCCTGGTCATGCAGGACGGCCGGATCGTCGAGCAGGGGCCCACGGCGGCGGTGTTCGCGGCGCCGCAGCATCCGTTCACCCGGGAGCTGCTCGCGGCCAGCGGCCCCGTCAGTCCGTGACGGTGATCCCGAGCCCGGCCGCCATCACGGGCGCGAGCTGCTGCACCTGCACCGACGAGAGCGTGGTGCCGCGCAGGCTCTGGACGTCGAGGTAGGAGAGCGCGTCGAGGCCGCGGAGGTCCACGTCCTTCGCGCGCAGGCCCCGGGGGTCGACCTCGTCGCTGCGCGAGGCCTGGAACCGGACGCGCGTCAGTTCGGCCTGCGGGATGTCGATCGTGCGGACGGCGCATCCCACGACGTCGACGTCTTCGGCGCGGGCGGCGCCCAGGTTCAGGTAGTCGATTCGCACGTCCCGCAGCTCGAGCTCCGCCACGCGGGCGTCGCCGAGGTCGAGGGTCCCGATGCGGCCGCCCGTGATCCGGAGTCGACGGATGCTCGCGTTCCGCAGCCGGAGCGACGCGATGCGCGGTTCGGGCAGGTCGACGTCGAGGAGCGTGGCCCCGGTGAGCTCGATGCTGTCGGCGTCTGCCTGGACCGCGCACTGCTCGAGCGTGGCGTACGCGAGGTCGACGGTGCCCGTGAGCTCCAGCGCGGCGGCGAGGAGGTCGGCCCGGCGCGCGGCTTCACGGGGCTCCAGCACGGGTGGGAGGTCGGGCGCGGACACACGGGGTGCGGTCGGGGAGTTCGGCATCCTCCGAGGCTATGTCCTCCCTCCGACACCCTCGCTCCTCCGTGCATCCCGGCTTCAGCCTGCGGGAGGTCGCTGATCTGCGCCGCGTCGCAGGCCCTCGGCAGGTTCCTCCGACGGGGGCGTGAATCTGCGACATCGAGCGGGGGGGAAGGGGAGAGGGACTCGGGCTGCACAGGAGAGGGAGTGGGGGAGTTGTGCACAGAGGGCGGGAGGAGCTCACCGAGGCGGGGAACGAGGGAGGGGTGGGGAGCAGCATCGAGGGCATGAACGGGATGAGGCGGGCGCGGCTGCTGCAGGCGATGCGCGAGGTCGACGGAGTCGCACGGGTCGAGCGGCTGCGGGACCGCGGGGTCAGTCGGTACGACCTCGAGATGGCGGTCGCGGAGTGCATGATCCAGCGGGTGCGGGTCGGGTGGGTGGCGCTGCCCGATGCCGATCCGCGTCGGGTGACCGCGGCCCAGCACGGTGTTCTGCTGACGTGCGTGACGCAGGCGCGGCGGCTGGGCATCTGGGTGCATGACGAGAGACCGCGCCTTCACCTCGCGGCCAGCCCGGGCAGCCGGGGCGGGAAGCCGCCGGAGGCCCGCGTGCACTGGGCTCGGCCTCTGGTCCCGCGACACCCCGATGCCCTGGAGGACCCGATCGAAACGTGCTGAGCCTGGTGTCCACGTGTGAGCCGTACGAACAGGCGCTCGCGACCTGGGAGTCGGCATTAAACAAGGGGCTCGTCGACCGAGAGAGGCTGCTCCGACTCCGCTGGGGACCGCGCGGGCGGCGGCTCCTGGCCGAGGCGCTGCCGTTCGCGGATGCGGGGCTCGAGACCTACCTGCGCGTGCGACTGCGCTGGCTCCGGCTGCCGCTGCGCTTCCAGACGTGGATCGCCGGGCACAGGGTGGACGCCCTGATCGGCGAGCGACTCGTGCTGCAGATCGACGGCGGCACGCACGTCGGAGTCCAGCGCGACCAGGACAACTGTCATGATGCGGAGCTGAAGCTGCGCGGCTACCACGTCATCCGTCTGGGCTATCACCAGGTGATGGACGAGTGGCCCGCGGTGCAGGACCTCCTCATGCGCGCCGTCGCCCAGGGACTGCATCGTGCTCGCACGGCGTGATGTCGCAGATTCCGCCCCGGGTCGCAGGGATGTCTCCAGATCCTGCGACGTCGAAGAGAATCCGCGGGAGGAGGAGCACGCGTACAATGGGCACACGAGCATCGATCCGGCCATCACCGGGGAGCTCTCGGAAGAACGGTCCGGCGACGGACTCAGTAGAACCGAGCGGGGCAGGCCCGTCATAGCCGCAGTGAGAGTGGTCCGTGGGTCTCTGAGCTTGGCGAGGGGACGCAGGGGCACGCGAGGTGGTACCGCGGTCCGCGAGGATCGTCCTCGCAGCAGCATCCGCCACGACGACCACTGCGAGAGACCATGACCTACCCGCGCTCCTCCTTCGGCCCCGCTGCCGACCCTTCGACCAGCTCAGGGACCCAGGGGTCTGTGGCGCCGAGCCCCCGCTTCCCGCAGATCGAGGAGGAGGTGCTCGACTTCTGGAAGACCGACGACACCTTCCGCGCCTCCATCGAGCAGCGAGAGGGTGCTCCCGAGTGGGTGTTCTACGACGGCCCTCCCTTCGCGAACGGTCTGCCGCACTACGGCCACCTGCTCACGGGCTACGCGAAGGACGTGTTCCCGCGCTTCCAGACGATGATCGGGCACAAGGTCGATCGCGTCTTCGGATGGGACACCCACGGGCTCCCGGCCGAGCTCGAGGCGATGAAGCAGCTCGGGATCACCGAGAAGAGCGAGATCGAGGAGATGGGGATCGACGTCTTCAACGAGAAGGCGCGTTCCTCGGTCCTGAAGTACACGCGGGAGTGGGAGGACTACGTCACCCGCCAGGCCCGGTGGGTGGACTTCGAGCGCGGCTACAAGACGCTCGACCTCAACTACATGGAGAGCGTGCTCTGGGCCTTCAAGACCCTGTACGACAAGGGGCTCGCCTACGAGGGCTACCGTGTGCTCCCGTACTGCTGGCGCGATGAGACGCCGTTGTCCGCCCACGAGCTGCGCATGGACGACGACGTCTACCAGATGCGACAGGACCCGTCGGTCACGGTCACCTTCCCGCTCACCGGCGCGAAGGCCGAGGCGCTCGGGCTCACCGGCGTGCGCGCCCTCGCCTGGACGACGACCCCCTGGACTCTGCCGACCAACCTCGCGCTCGCCGTGGGGCCGGACATCGAGTACGTCGTGCTGCCCGCCGGTCCCGCAGGCGCCTCCGACGTGCACCAGGGGCGCGCCGCTCCCTCGGCCGACCAGCTCGCGGTCGAGGCCTCTGCGCACCGCTACCTGCTCGCGAGGGATCTGCTCGGCGGGTACGCCAAGGATCTCGGCTACGAGAGCCCGGAGGACGCGCTCGCCGCGGTCGACGCCACGCTGCGCGGTGCAGAGTTGGCGGACGTCACATACGACCGCCTGTTCGACTACTACGCGGACGAGGAGACCTACGGCACGGAGAACGCCTGGCGCATCCTCGTCGACGACTACGTCACCACCACCGACGGCACCGGCATCGTCCACCAGGCACCCGCCTACGGTGAGGACGACCAGCGCGTCGCCGGCTCCGCGGGCATCCCGACGATCCTGTCGCTCGACGACGGCGGGCGCTTCCTCCCGAACGTCACGGATGTCGCTGGCGAGCTGTGGATGGACGCGAATACCCCGCTCGTGCGGATCATCCGCGACAACGGTCGCCTGGTCCGGCTGCAGAGCTACGAGCACTCCTACCCGCACTGCTGGCGCTGCCGGAACCCCCTGATCTACAAGGCCGTGTCGAGCTGGTTCATCCGGGTCACCGACATCAAGGACGACCTCCTCGCGAACAACGAGCAGATCACCTGGGTGCCGGAGAACGTGAAGGAGGGGCAGTTCGGCAAGTGGCTCGAGGGCGCTCGCGACTGGTCGATCAGCCGCAACCGCTACTGGGGCTCGCCAATCCCGATCTGGAAGAGCGACGACCCGGAGTACCCGCGCGTCGACGCCTACGGCTCGCTGGAGGAGCTGGAGCGCGACTTCGGCACGCTGCCGCGCAACCCCGAGGGCGAGGTGGACCTGCACCGCCCCTACATCGACGATCTGACGAGGCCGAACCCCGACGACCCCACGGGCAAGAGCACGATGCGGCGCATCGGCGACGTCTTCGACGTGTGGTTCGACTCCGGCTCGATGCCCTATGCCCAGGTGCACTATCCGTTCGAGAATCAGGAGTGGTTCGACTCGCACTCCCCGGCGGACTTCATCGTGGAGTACATCGGCCAGACCCGCGGCTGGTTCTACGTCATGCACGTGCTCTCGACGGCGCTGTTCAACCGCCCGGCGTTCACGGGCGTCAGCTGCCACGGCATCGTGCTCGGCAGCGACGGCTACAAGATGTCGAAGTCGCTGCGGAACTACCCGGACGTGTCCGAGGTTCTGGACCGCGACGGGTCTGACGCGATGCGCTGGTTCCTGATGTCGAGCGCAGTGCTCCGCGGCGGCAACCTCATCGTCACCGAGGAGGGCATCCGGTCCGGCGTGCGGGAGTTCCTGCTGCCGCTGTGGAACTCGTGGTACTTCTTCGCGACGTATGCGAATGCTTCGACAGGCTCAGCAACCCAGGGAGGAGCAGGCTCAGCAACCCAGGGAGGAGCAGGCTCAGCAACCCAGGGAGGAGCAGGCTCAGCGGCCCAGGGAGGCGGGTACGAGGCGTCGTGGCGCACCGACTCGACCGACGTCCTCGACCGCTACATCCTCGCGCGGCTGGGCGACCTCGTCCGCGAGGTCCGGGCCGATCTGGAGGGCCTGGACTCGACCACCGCGTCCGCGCGACTGCGCGACTTCGCCGAGGTGCTGACGAACTGGTACATCCGCCGTTCGCGCGACCGGTTCTGGGTGGGCGTGACGGACGACCCGAAGAGCCGCGAGGCGTTCGACACCCTGTACACCGTGCTGGAGACGCTGTGCCGCGTGGCCGCGCCGCTCGTCCCGCTCATCAGCGAGCGCGTGTGGCAGGGTCTCACCGGCGGGCGCAGCGTGCACCTGCAGGACTGGCCGGATGCGGATCAGTTCCCCGCCGCCGACGAGATCCGCGACGCCATGGATGCCGTCCGTGAGCTGTCGAGCGTCGGCAACGCGCTGCGCAAGAAGGAGAAGCTGCGCGTGCGGCTGCCGCTCGCACGGCTCACGGTGGTCTCTCCGCTCGCGGGCGACCTCGGCCAGTTCGAGGACATCCTCCGCGAGGAGCTCAACGTGAAGACCGTCGAGCTCGTCCCGCTGACCGATGAGGCTGCCGGGGAGTACGGCATCAGCCACCGCCTGAGCGTGAACGCCCGCGCCGCGGGGCCGCGCCTCGGCAAGGACGTGCAGAAGGCCATCCAGGCCGCGCGCTCGGGTGACTGGTCCGAGACCGACGGCGTCGTGACCGCCGGCGGCATCGCACTGGAGCCTGCCGAGTACGACCTCGTGCTCGAGACCACGGGTCGCCCCGAGGGGGAAGCCCTGGCCATCGTCCCGTCCGGCGGGTTCGTCCTGCTCGACACCGAGACGACGCCGGAGCTGGAAGCCGAGGGCATCGCCCGCGACGCCATCCGCGTCGTGCAGGAGGCGCGCAAGAACGCCGGGCTCGACGTCAGCGACCGGATCGTGCTGGCCCTCAACGCCGCTCCCGCGGAGGCGGCGGCGCTGGAGACCCATGCCGACCTCATCGCCGCCGAGACGCTCGCCGTGGCGTTCGCCGTGCAGCCGACCGACGACCTCGACCGGCTCGTCGACGAGGTCACCAGCCCCGGAGACGGCGTGCATCGGAGCGGGGCGAAGGCTCTCGGGGCCGGGAAGGCGCCGCTCCTCGTCACGATCGACACGAACCTGGAGAAGGTGGGCGCATGAGTGCGAGAGACCGGGCCGACGCCGTCTACGAGACGCTGCTGAGCCGTGCCGGGGAACGCTGGGTGCAGCCGCGCAAGGAGCGGACGGCGCGGATCCTCGAGTACCTCGACGATCCCCAGCGCACCTACCGCGTCATCCACATCACCGGCACCAACGGCAAGACGTCGACCGCGCGGATGATCGAGAGCCTGCTGCGTGCCCATGACCTGCGCACCGGCCTGTTTACGAGCCCGCACCTGGAGCGCTTCACGGAGCGCATCATGATCGACGGCGAGCCGATCGCCGACGAGGCCGTCGCCGACGCCTGGGACGAGATCGAGCCCTTCGTGGGGATCGTCGACGCCGAGCTCGAGGCGGCAGGGGAGGCCCCCCTGACGTTCTTCGAGCTGCTCACGGTCCTCGCCTTCGTCGCGGTCGCCGACGCGCCCGTCGACGTGCTCGTCCTCGAGGTCGGCATGGGTGGCGAGTGGGACTCCACGAACACCGCCGACGGAGACGTGGCGGTGTTCGCTCCGATCGACATCGACCACGCGGACCGCCTGGGAAGCACGATCGCCGAGATCGCCCAGGTCAAGGCCGGCATCATCAAGGAGGGCGCCGCCGTCGTCTCCGCCCAGCAGCCCGCCGAGGCCGCCGAGGTGCTGCGCCGCGTGGCCGCGGAGCGCCATGCCACCATCGCCTTCGATGGCGAGGACTTCGGGCTCGCCGAGCAGAAGCTCGCCGTCGGCGGTCAGCTCCTCACCATCCGGGGCCTCGCGGGGCAGTACGAGGAGGAGTACCTGCCGCTGTACGGCGCGCACCAGGGCCACAACGCCGCGCTGGCCGTCGCCGCTGTCGAATCGCTCATCGGCGGCGCCGGTCAGGCGATCGCCGGCGGAGTGATCTCCGACGGACTGCAGGGCAGCACGTCTCCCGGCCGCCTGCAGCTCCTCGGCATCGCCCCTACCGTCATCGTCGACGCCGCGCACAACCCGCACGGCGCCGCGGCGCTCGCCCAGGCGCTGGACGACAGCTTCGACTTCGACGAGTGGGGCCTGGTGCTCGGCGTCCTCGCGGACAAGGACGCGGCGGGGATCGTCGCGCGGCTCGCGCCGGCCGCCGCGCACGTCTTCGCGACCGCGCCGGAGTCGGACCGCGCCAGCGATGCCGACCTCATCGCCGATCTCGTCGAACAGGCCGGACAGCGCGCCACCGTGCACCCGTCCCTCGCAGACGCCGCGGACGCGGCCCGGGAATGGGCGGCCTCGTCGGATCGTCGGGCCGTGGTCATCGCCGGCTCCGTCGTGCTCGCGGGCGAGGCGATCGCGCTCTCCGAGGAGGAGGACTGGAAGTCGGGGTGGCGCGCATGAGTGCCGCCGCCCCGCGTCGACCGCGCGCCCCGCGCACCCTCGTCCAGAAGCTCGCCCCGGTGGTGCTCGGCTTCGAGGCGATCGTCGTCTTCCTCGTCGGTCTCACCATCTTCGGCCTGAAGGCTCTGCCCGCCGGCATCGAGCAGTGGTGGGGGATCGTGGGCGGTGCCGTCGTGGCCGTGGCCTGCGTCGTCATCGCGGGCATGATCACGAAGCCCTGGGCGATCCCCGCCGGGTGGATCGTGCAGATCGTGGTCGCGCTGTCGGCCATCGCCGTCCCAGCGGTGCTTCTCGTCGTCCTGATTTTCGGCGGCATGTGGGCATATGCGACCATCATGGGGGCCCGCCTGGACGCACGACGCCCCAGCGAGTCTCCGACCGCGCAGAATGCAGACACAGAGAGTGAATGACATGGCCACCGAAGAAACCCTCGTCCTCGTCAAGCCGGACGGTGTCGCCCGCGGCCTCACCGGAACGATCCTCGCCCGCATCGAGGCGAAGGGCTACGCGCTCGTCGACATCCGCCTCGTCGAGCCCGACCGCGACCTCCTCGCCGCGCACTACGCCGAGCACGAGGGCAAGCCGTTCTACGAGCCGCTTCTCGAGTTCATGATGTCCGGTCCCTCCGTGGCGATCCGCCTCGCGGGCAACCGCGTCATCGAGGGCTTCCGCTCCCTCGCCGGCACCACCGACCCCACGACCGCCGCGCCGGGCACCATCCGTGGTGACTTCGGTCGCGACTGGGGCCTCCAGGTGCAGCAGAACCTCGTGCACGGCTCGGACAGCCCCGAGTCGGCCGCCCGCGAGCTGGGCATCTGGTTCGACTGACCCCGATCCTCACGACGAAGCCCGTCCGCCGAAATGGCGGACGGGCTTCGTCGTTCTCACGGAGAGATCAGAAGAGGATCTTCGCCATCTCGCCGAGGAAATCGAGTCCCTGCAGCTGCGCGAGGAAGATGATGAGCGCGTACGCGATGACGGTCGCCAGCGGCACCCACGGCATGAGCTTCTCGGCGCGCGCTCGGACCTTCGCGTTGCTCGTGAAGGTGCCGTTGCGGGCGAGATGGACCATCGTGGCGAAGAAGGTGGGGATCGTCACGGCCCAGGTGACCATGCACCAGGGGCAGAGCACGAAGAGGCTGTACAGGCTCTGCGCGATCAGCCAGCACACGAGGCCGAAGGCGAAGGTGATGCCCGCGCCGAACGCCGCCCAGAACCACCGCGGGAACCGCGCCCCGGCGAGGATCGCGACGCCGACGACGAGCGGCGCCATCCAGCCGGTGAGACCGATGATCGGGTTCGGGAAGCCGAACACCGATCCCTGCCACGACTGCAGGTTGACGCTGCACTGGATGAACGGGCTGAGATCGCACCCGAGCGCTTCCTGCGGCTTCTCCAGCAGTGCGAACTTCTCGACGGTGAGCTGGAAGGCGGCGTACCAGCCGATGACGCTCGCGATGATCAACCACACGGCATAGACGACGGGGCGGGTGCGCTGCTCGCTCATGCTCAGGATTATCCCAGCGACGGCTATGGAAAGGGCGAGAACCGCCCGGAGAAAACGGGCGGTGAGCGACGGGATGCCGCGATCGGACCGACTTGGTGCGATAATGACCTGTGATGCGATGAACGGCGTTGCCGCGACACGCGTCGAGCAGACTTCGGGGCCCATGCCCCACGCGACCAGAGCCATGAGCCGGTCGCAGGCCGATTGAGTTCGCGGCACCCGCGGGTGCCGCATGAGATTTCACGGGACACGCAGTGGACCGTGCCAGGGAGCACGCCAGAGATGGCCGATGAGAACAATGACAACAACGCCCCCGCCCTCGACGCCCCGGCTGATGCCGCGGAGCCGCTGACGGCGCCCACCCACGCCGCAGAGCTCGAGGCGGAGAGCGAGGCTCCTGCAGCGCAGGCTCCGTCCGAGGACATCCCTGCGGAGTCCGAGGCTCCTGCGGAGTCCGAGGCTCCTGCGGAGTCCGAGGCTCCTGCCGAGTCCGAGGCTCCTGCCGAGTCCGAGGCTCCTGCCGAGTCCGAGGCTCCTGCCGAGCCCGAGGCCCCTGCCGAGCCCGAGGCCCCTGCGGAGTCCGAGGCTTCCGCGGAGTCCGAAACTCCCGCGGAGTCCGAAACTCCTGCCGAGCCCGAGGTCCCTGCGCAGCCGGAGAAGCCCGCGCCGGTCACCGCCGTGTCGCTCGGACTGCTGCCCGAGGTCTTCGTGTCGCAGGTGTCGACCCAGCTGCACTTCTACGCACCGGAGATCGTCCCGCTTCCTGCACGCCCCGGTCGCGACGACCGTGCGCCGGAGCGCGACCAGGACGAGTCCGGGGGAGGCCGCCGGGGGCGTCGTCGTCGTGGCGGCTCCGAGGGCGACGACCAGCGCGACGAGCCGCGGCAGCGTCAGCGCGTCGTCGAGTACATCACCGAGCCGAAGGCGATCAAGGGCTCGACGCGCCTCGAGGCCAAGAAGCAGCGCCGTCGTGACGGCCGCGACGCCGGTCGCCGCCGTCCGGTCGTGACCGAGGCCGAGTTCCTCGCACGCCGGGAGTCCGTCGACCGCAAGATGGTCGTGCGCTCCAAGAACGGCCGCACGCAGATCGGCGTGCTGGAGGACGGCGTGCTCGTGGAGCACTACGTCGCCCGCAATCAGGACGCCTCGCTGATCGGCAACGTCTACCTCGGTCGCGTGCAGAACGTGCTTCCCAGCATGGAGGCCGCGTTCGTCGACATCGGTCGCGGCCGCAACGCCGTGCTCTACTCGGGCGAGGTCGACTGGGACGGCGTCGAGACCGGCAACCAGCCCCGTCGCATCGAACTGGCGCTGAAGCCGGGCGATCGCGTGCTCGTCCAGGTCACCAAGGACCCCGTGGGTCACAAGGGCGCCCGCCTCACGAGCCAGATCTCGCTGCCCGGCCGCTACCTCGTGTACGTGCCCGGCGGCTCGATGAACGGCATCAGCCGCAAGCTGCCCGACAACGAGCGGGCGCGACTCAAGCGCATCCTCAAGGAGGTGCTGCCGGAGTCGTCCGGCGTGATCGTCCGCACGGCGGCCGAGGGCGCCACCGAGGAGCAGCTGACCCGCGACGTGCAGCGCCTCACCTCGCAGTGGGAGCACATCCAGAAGCAGGTCGAGAGCCAGCAGGCCCCCGCGCTCCTGCACGCCGAGCCCGACCTGCTCGTGAAGATCGTGCGTGACGTCTTCAACGAGGACTTCACGAAGATGCTCATCCAGGGCGAGGAGTCGCAGCGCACGATCCGGGCGTATCTGGAGAGCGTCGCGCCCGACCTGCTCGAGCGCGTCGAGGCCTATGAGGACGACGTCGACCCGTTCGACGCGTTCCGCATCACCGAGCAGATCGAGAAGGCGCTGGACCGCAAGGTGTGGCTGCCCTCCGGCGGCTCGCTCGTGATCGACCGCACCGAGGCCATGACGGTCGTCGACGTCAACACCGGCAAGTTCGTCGGCTCGGGCGGGAACCTCGAGGAGACCGTCACCAAGAACAACCTCGAGGCCGCGGAGGAGATCGTCCGCCAGCTGCGTCTGCGGGACATCGGCGGCATCATCGTCGTCGACTTCATCGACATGGTGCTGGAGTCCAACCGCGACCTCGTGCTGCGTCGGCTCATCGAGTGCCTGAGCCGCGACCGGACGAAGCACCAGGTCGCCGAGGTCACCTCGCTCGGGCTCGTGCAGATGACGCGCAAGAAGCTCGGCCTCGGCCTGCTGGAGACCTTCAGCGAGGCGTGCGAGGTGTGTGCGGGTCGCGGCGTGATCGTGCACCACGACCCGGTCGTGAAGCACCGCGCGAACGGCAACGGCAACAACAACGGCGGCAACGGCAACGGCGGACGCCGCCAGCGCGGCAACAGCGGCAACGGCAACGGCAACGGCGGCGGAAACCACTCGGCCCCCGCCGCGCCGCCGGTGACCCACAGCATCACCGAGGGGGCCAAGTCGGCCCTCGCGCAGATCGCCGCGTCCACGATCGCGCCTGCCGGTGACGCGGTCGCCGAGGCTCCCGTCGCCGAGCCCGCACCGGCTCCCACGTCCGAGCGCCCGAAGAAGGCCCGGAAGAAGCGCGGGGACCGCAAGGGGCCGAAGACGCCGACCGAGGAGCTTCTCGACTCGGTCCTGGACGCGCTCCCGGAGCCGAAGGCGCCGGGTCAGGGTCGTGGACGGCGTCGGGTCACCACCGCCGCGCTCTCCGGCACGCCGGTGTCCGTGAGCTCGGAGGCGTCAGTGGCGCCGGTCGCGTCCGCGGACCCGGAGGCCTGACGCGATCAGGCGGGTGACCAGCTCCCTGCCGGAGACGTGCTGTGCACCGCCGGCGATGAGCCGGGGGACCGCGTCCTCAGGGACGTCGTAGTGATCGAGGTCGAAGGCCCGCGCCGGGATCCCGTGGCTGCGCGCGAACGCGTGCAGCTCGTCGAGGTTGTCGTCGCTGACCAGGTGCGCCCACAGGCGTCCGTGGGCGGGCCAGCGGGGGTCGTCGACGAGTACGGTCACTCCGTCAGCCTACGACCGGCCCCGTCACCCGGCTCACTTTGCGAGGTCGTCCGGCATCCGGTAAAGTAGTCCCTTGGTGCGCATGCCGCCTCGTCCTCGACGGCCGAAGCGGAGAGTCTTGCATTCGCGCCCGTCGTACCAGCGACGCATGCAAGCAACAGTCTTCCCGTGAGATTCTCGGAGCCGCGTGCTCCCCAACGAAACAGGTATGAAGTGGTTTACGCAGTAGTGCGCGCCGGTGGCCGGCAGGAGAAGGTCGAGGTCGGCACCATCGTTCAGCTCGACCGTGTTCAGGCTGCCCAGGGCGACAAGATCCAGCTGCCCGCCGTGCTGCTCGTCGACGGCTCCACGGTGACCACCGACGCCGACGCGCTGGCGAAGGTCACCGTCACGGCTGAGGTCGTCGGCAACCTCCGCGGCCCGAAGATCGTCATCCAGAAGTACAAGAACAAGACCGGCTACAAGAAGCGTCAGGGCCACCGCCAGGAGCTCACGCGCGTCAAGATCACCGGCATCAAGTAAGACCGAGGAGACCAGGACATGGCACACAAAAAGGGCGCAAGCTCCACCCGTAACGGTCGTGACTCCAACGCACAGCGCCTCGGCGTGAAGCGCTTCGGCGGTCAGCAGGTCCTCGCCGGCGAGATCATCGTCCGCCAGCGCGGCACCCACTTCCACCCCGGCGCCAACGTCGGCCGTGGTGGCGACGACACCCTGTTCGCTCTGGCCGCCGGTGCGGTCGAGTTCGGCGCGAAGGGCGGCCGCAAGGTCGTCAACATCGTCGCTGCTGCTGAGTGATCACAGCACCACGCTAAACATCCGGTTCGGGGCGGGCTTCGGCTCGCCCCGTCCGTGTATCTGCCGTCAGGCACCCTGAGCAACCGAAGGACTCGCACATGGTCACGTTCGTCGACACCGTCACTCTGCACCTGCGTGCAGGCAAGGGCGGCAACGGCTGCGTCTCCGTGCACCGGGAGAAGTTCAAGCCCCTCGGCGGTCCGGACGGCGGCAACGGCGGCGACGGCGGCGACATCGTGCTCGTCGCCGACACGCAGACCGGCACGCTGCTGTCGTACCACCACTCGCCGCACCGCTCGTCGGGCAACGGCGGACCGGGCATGGGCGACCACCGCTCCGGCTTCGACGGCGAGACCCTGGAGCTCCCCGTCCCGGTCGGCACCGTGGTCAAGAACCCGAACGGCGACGTCCTGATCGACATGATCGAGCCGGGCGAGCGCTTCGTCGTGGCCGCCGGCGGTCAGGGTGGACTGGGCAACGCGGCCCTGGCGACCCCCAAGCGCAAGGCTCCCGGGTTCGCTCTGCTCGGCACCCCGGGCTTCGAGGGCGATGTCGTGCTCGAGCTCAAGACCGTCGCCGACGTGGCGCTCGTGGGCTACCCGTCCGCGGGCAAGTCGAGCCTCATCGGCGCGATCTCGGCCGCACGGCCCAAGATCGCCGACTACCCCTTCACGACGCTGCACCCGAATCTCGGTGTCGTCCAGGTGGAGGACTTCCGCTACACCGTCGCCGATGTGCCCGGCCTCATCGAGGGCGCCAGCGAGGGACGCGGGCTCGGACTCGAGTTCCTGCGGCACGTGGAGCGCTGCTCCGCCCTGCTGCACGTGCTCGACTGCGCGACGCTGGAGCCGAACCGCGACCCGATCTCCGACCTCGACGTCATCCTCGCCGAACTGGCCGCGTACGAGGTGCCGGAGGGGCAGACGCCGCTGCTGGAGCGCCCGCAGTTCGTGGCGCTGAACAAGGTCGACGTGCCGGAGGCGCGTGACCTCGCCGACCTCGTGCGTCCTGACCTGGAAGCCCGTGGTTTCCGGGTGTTCGAGATCTCCACGGTCTCGCACGAGGGGCTGCGCCCCCTCACGCTCGCCCTCGGCGAGCTGGTCGAGCAGCACCGCAAGGAGACCGCGGTCGAGGCGCCACGCGAGCGCGTCGTCATCCGGCCGAAGGGCTCGGTGAAGCCGTTCACGATCCGCGTCGAGGGCGGCACCTACGGCAACATCTACCGCATCCTCGGCGAGAAGCCGGTGCGCTGGGTGCAGCAGACCGACTTCCAGAACGAGGAGGCCGTGGGCTACCTCGCCGACCGTCTGGAGAAGCTGGGCGTCGAGGACGAGCTCTTCCGCCTCGGCGCCGTGCAGGGTTCGACCGTCGTCATCGGCGAAGGCGACAGCATCGTCTTCGACTGGGAGCCGACGATGAGTTCCGCCGCCGAGCTCATGACGGCACCCCGCGGCACCGACCCGCGTCTGGCGCCGAACGCCCGCCGCACCACGTCCGAGCGGCGCGAGCAGTACTACGAGCGCATGGACGCCAAGGCGCAGGCGCGCGCGGAGCTGGAGGCCGAGCGCCTGGCCACCTACCGCGAGGACGAGGCGTGACCGCACGCACGCGCGGCGACCTCGCGACGGCGACGCGGATCGTCGTGAAGGTGGGCTCGTCGTCCATCAGCGGCGAGTCGTCCTGGCGCATCCCGGTGCTCGTCGAGGCGCTGGCCGCGGCGCATGCCCGCGGAGCAGAGGTCGTGCTCGTGTCGTCGGGAGCGATCGCCTCGGGCATCCCTTTCCTCCGCCTGGACGCGCGGCCCACCGACCTCGCCACGCAGCAGGCCGCGGCCGCGGTCGGCCAGAACATTCTCGTCTACCGGTATCAGGAGGCCCTGCGGCCCTTCGACATCGTCGCCGGTCAGGTGCTGCTCACCACCGGAGACCTCGAGAACCCGACGTCGCGGTCGAACGCGCGTCGCGCCATGGAGCGTCTGCTGGGGCTGCGCATCCTGCCGATCGTGAACGAGAACGACACCGTTGCGACACAGGAGATCCGCTTCGGCGACAACGACCGGCTCGGCGCTCTCGTCGCCCAGCTGATCGAGGCCGATGCGCTCATCCTCCTCAGCGACATCGAGTCGCTGTACACGCGCCCGCCGAGCGATCCCGGGGCGGAACCCATCGACATCGTGGCCCCTGACGCCGATCTCTCCGGGCTGGAGTTCGGCGCCACCGTCGTCAACAGCGTCGGCACCGGGGGAGCGGCCACGAAGGTCTCCGCCGCCCGGCTGGCCGCGGCTTCCGGCATCGGCGTCCTGGTGACCAGCGCGGACCTCGTCGCCCAGGCGCTCGCGGGTGCCGACATCGGAACCTGGTTCGAGCCGGCCACCTCCTAGACTGGGCGGATGACCGACCTCACCCCTCAGACGCGCCTGGAGCGGGCCAAGGAGGCCTCGCGGGAGACCGCCGCTCTTACCAGCGACGACAAGGCGCGGGCGCTGGAAGCCGTCGCCGTCGCTCTCGAGGCGAACGCCGCCCGGATCATCGAGGCCAACGAGCGCGACGTCGCGCGCGGGCGTGACGACGGCATCGGCGAGTCCCTCATCGACCGGCTCCGCCTCGACGAGAAGCGGGTGTCGGCTCTCGCCGCCGCCGTCCGCCAGGTGGCCGCGCTGCCCGATCCCGTCGGCCGGGTGGTGGGTGGCCATCGGATGCCCAACGGCGTGGCTCTCGAGCAGGTACGCGTCCCGTTCGGGGTGGTCGGCGCGATCTACGAGGCGCGTCCCAACGTGACCGTCGACATCGCGGCGCTCGCGCTGCGATCCGGCAACGCCGTGGTCCTGCGCGGAGGCAGCGCCGCGCGCGACTCGAACACGGTGCTCGTCGACGTGATGCGCGCCGCCCTCGGTACGGCGGGCGTGACGCCGGAGGCGATCCAGACCGTCGACGACTTCGGGCGCGACGGGGCGAAGGCGCTCATGCACGGCCGCGGCTTCATCGACGTGCTCGTGCCGCGCGGCAGCGCCGGTCTCATCGAGACCGTCGTGACGGAGTCGACCGTGCCGGTCATCGAGACGGGCGCGGGGAACGTGCACATCCTGCTCGACGAGAGCGCCCCCGACGACTGGGCCTGCGACATCGTCGTGAACGCCAAGGTGCAGCGGCCGAGCGTGTGCAACGCGGTCGAGACGGTCCTCGTGCACCGGCAGGCCGCCCCGCGGCTGATCCCCCTCGTCGCGAGCGCGCTCATGAGCGAGGGTGTGGCGATCCACGGCGACGATGTCGTGGCGGGCCTCGTCGCCAACGTGATCCCGGCCACGGAGGAGGACTGGGCCACCGAGTACCTCAGCCTCGACGTCGCCATGAAGGTGGTCGACAGCCTCGACGACGCTCTCGACCACATCCGCCGATACAGCACGGGTCACACGGAGTCGATCATCACCACCGACGCGCGCAACGCGGAACGCTTCCTGGGCGAAGTCGACTCCGCGGTCGTGATGGCAAACGCCTCGACCCGATTCACCGACGGGGCCGAGTTCGGCTTCGGCGCTGAGGTCGGGATCTCGACGCAGAAGCTGCACACGCGCGGCCCGATGGGGCTCTCCGAACTGACCAGTACGAAGTGGCTCGCGCGTGGGGCAGGTCAGACGCGCGGGTGAGGGCTAGACTGGGGGACGCTGTATCCCCACAGGACCCCCGAGACAGCACGCCACGAACGGAGTCAGGATGAACCTCGTCGCACAGATCGCGATGGCCGCCGCAGAGACCGAGCACCACGGCAACGTGGCCCTCGAAACGGTGATCTTCGGAGTCATCGCCGCGATCGTGTTCGCCGCGCTCGGGATCGTGACGCTGTCGTACAAGAACGTCGCGAACCGCCACTCGGCGAAGGCCGAGGCCTGGGCGGCGAAGCACGGCAAGGACCACGAGGCGGGACACGGCCACTAGGCCCTCATGAGCACCGCGACCACGCGCGCACCGCGCATCGGCGTGATGGGCGGCACCTTCGATCCGATCCATCACGGCCACCTGGTCGCCGCCAGCGAGGTCGCGCACTCGTTCGATCTCGACGAGGTGGTGTTCGTCCCGACCGGTCGTCCGTGGCAGAAGGCCGACGTGACGCCCAGCGAGCACCGTTACCTGATGACCGTGATCGCCACGGCGTCCAATCCGCAGTTCACGGTCAGCAGGGTCGATATCGACCGCGCAGGACCGACGTACACGATCGACACCCTGCGGGATCTCAAGGCTCAGCGTCCGGACGCCGAGCTGTTCTTCATCAGCGGTGCTGATGCCGTGGCGCAAATTCTCAGTTGGAGAGACCATGATGAACTGTGGGAGTTGGCCCACTTCGTCGCGGTCTCCCGCCCAGGACACGTTCTGAGCATCGACGGCCTCCCGAGCGACGACGTCAGCCAGCTCGAGGTGCCGGCGCTGTCGATCTCGTCGACGGACTGCCGTGAGCGCGTCCGCGACGATCAACCGGTCTGGTACCTCGTCCCCGACGGGGTCGTCCAGTACATCGCGAAGCATCATCTGTATCGGAGCAAGGCATGAGCACATCGGATCAGCGAGGTCCGCTGACGCGGAAGCAGCTGCGGGAGATCCGGTTGACGGGATCCACCCCGATCATCAGCGAGGAAGAGGCGAAGGCGGCCGCGGAGTCCGCTCCTCCCGCCCAGCCGTTGCCCCGCGCCGCCGAGCCCGTCGTCATCCCCCCGGCTCCGGTCGCCCAAGGCCCGGTCGAGCCCGGTGCCGCTCCGCTGACCCGCCGCCAGGCGCGGGAGCAGGAGAAGATCAAGACCGCCTCGGTCCCGGCACACGGCACGGAGGATCAGGCCGCGCACGACGTCGCGGCGGATCAGCAGCCGGCGGCACCGACGGAGGAGGACGACGCCGTCGATGACGAGGTCGCCGCGGAGCCCGTCAGCGCCGCCGACGTCGCCGACACCGTCGGCACGGTGCCCCTCGTCGAGGACGAGGGTGCGCAGACGGAGTCGGCCCCGTCGGATCTGTCGGAGGTCCTCGGTGTCCCCGCGGAGGACGAGGCCTCGGACGAGGATCTCCTCGAGGAGGAGGGCGACGACGATATCGAGCCGGGCGAGCGCCCGACCGTGAGCCCCACGTTCGGGGAGGGCGTGCTCCAGGAGGACGCGCCCGCCGAGCCCGCGCCGTTCCGTCCCTCGTTCGACGAACTGCTCACCTCGAACGACTCCGGGGGCACCCAGCACTCGGCACCGAACGCCCTGATCTTCACGCCGTCGGCCGGTGAGGGGTCGCTGTCCGGCCCGGTGGCCTCCACGGGCGAGATCCTCGTCACGGGGTCCTACGAACTGCCCAAGGGGCTCGGTTCGCAGGGGCACGCTCACGGCACCACGGACGGCAAAGAGGTCGACGCCGTCCTCATCGACGGGGAGCTCCCGCCCGCGTCGTCCCCGACTCCGATCGCGGCGAGCTCCGCGGTCAGCACCATCAAGCCCGCCGGCGAGGTGATCCGTCCGCCGGCACCCGAGAAGGGCAACCGGCTGATGCTGATCGCCGCCATCGTCGCGGGCGCCCTCGCGCTGGGCCTGGGCACGGCCCTGGTCATCGCCTTCACAGGAAACGTCTTCTGATGCAATCACCCGAAACCGCCGAAGAGATGCTGCGCATCGCCGCCGACGCCGCCGTGGCCAAGGGCGGTGAGGACCTCGTCGCGCTGAACGTCTCCGAGCCGCTTCCGCTCGTCGACATCTTCCTCCTCGTGACCGGCAACAGCGAGCGGAACGTCGCCGCGATCGCCGACGAGATCGAAGACCGTCTCGTCGAGTCCGGTCACAAGCGCGTGCGCCGGGAGGGGCGTGCCGAGGCGCGCTGGGTGCTGCTGGACTTCGGCGACCTCATCGTCCACGTCTTCCACCAGGAGGAGCGGGTCTACTACGGCCTGGAGCGTCTGTGGAAGGACTGCCCGGTCATCCCGCTCGAGGTCGCCGAAACGTCGGCCGACAACGCCTGACATGGCCACGCACCTGCTGACCGGTGCGGGATCGGGCATCGGCGCGGTCCTCGCCCGACGGCTCGTGGAGCGCGGCGACGACGTCGTGGTGCTCGCGCGCGACGCGGGACGCGCACGACAGATCGCCGAGGAGCTGCCGGGGGTCTCGACCCTGGTCGGTGACCTCGCCCAGCCGGGACGCCTGTCGTGGGCGCTCTCGAAGCAGAGCCTGCCGGATCGCATCGACTCCCTGGTGCATGCGGCCGGCGTCGTCGATCTCGGAACGGTGGGGGAGCTCACCCCGGCGCTCTGGGACCAGCAGCTCGCCGTCAATCTGGTCGCTCCGGCGGAGCTCACCCGGCTCCTGCTTCCCGTGCTCCGGGTCTCGCGGGGACATGTCGTGTTCGTGAACTCCGGCGCCGGGCTTCGGGCGAGCCCGGGGTGGTCGGCCTACGCGGCCTCGAAGCACGGCCTGCGGGCTCTCGCGGACGCGCTCCGGCAGGAGGAGGCCGAGCACGGTATCCGCGTGACCTCGGTGTATCCGGGGCGGACGGCGACGCCCATGCAGGAGCGGGTGCACCGGCAGGAAGGCCAGGAGTACGACGCGACGCGGTTCATCACACCGGAGGCGGTGGCGACGACGATCCTCACCGCGCTCGACCTGCCGCGGGACGCCCACCTGACGGATCTCACGGTGCGTCCCCAGGGCTGAAAAGGCCGATCCCCCCATTCTCCTGCATCTCGTCGCGAAGGTGTCAAGGCCCTTCCCTTCCCCGGCGGGGTATCGGAGGCTCGTCATCAGAGAGTCCTGGAGGGCCGACTGATGTCAGAAGTTCCTGATCCCCGTTTCGTGCTTCACCGCATCACGCCGTCGGAGTGGGTGATCAACGATCTGCGCTATCCCCCGAACGACCCGCGTCATGTCGTCGCCTGCGTGTACGAGCTCGCCGACACCGAGGTCGAGGTGACGTGGCTGCGCGATCTTCCGCTCGCGATCCGATACGGCACGGCGTTCGAGGTGCTGGAGGAGGTCGAGCGGATGCAGGGGGCGAGCCGGGCCACACGGCCCATCTCCATCCCGCACCGTCCGCCGCTGCTGGCCACCTGAGCCGGCTCCGCGTGAGAAAGGGCACCGCTCCGTGAGGAGGCGGTGCCCTTTCCCGTGTCCGGATCAGTCGTCGTCGCCGGCGACGGCGGCGCGATCGGCCTCCGCACTGTCGATCTGGGCGTCGTCCGCATCCTCGTCGAGCACCTCTTCGCCGTCCACCTCGCGCGTCGGGACGTCGTCGGCGTCTCCGTCGGCGATCGGCGGGAGAGGCGGGATCGGGGGAGTCGTGTTGGACATGTCGTCTCCTTTCGTCGGATGCCCTCTGTCTACGCCGGCACGCGCGCCCGGGGGAGACCGTTGACGGGCGGTGGCGGGGGTGGCTACGGAGCCCGCTCCGATCTCAGGAGGCGGGGGGTGTGCCGCCGCCTCCCGGGCCGCCGCTCATGCCGGACGCGGCCTGCTGGGTGACGCTGTTCGCATAGTCGTTGGTCGGATCGCGGTAGATGGTGTGCACGTGCCCCCAGCCCGACGTGGTCACGCCGTCGACGTCGGCGCCCGCGGAGCCCTGCTGCGCCTGGAACGCGACGTACACCTTCGGGCCGGAGATCGAGAAGTCGATGCCGTTGCCTGTGCTCATGTCGTACGTCGTCGCCCCGGACCAGGCGATGACGGTGTCATCCAGCGTTTCCTCGATCTCGGCCAGCGTGGACGCCGTGGTCTCCTCGTCGCTCATCCCGGCCCAGTTCGCGATGAGCTGGAGCAGCAGGTCCCGCTGCTCGTCGGAGAGGTCGGCCCCGGACAGCCCGGCTCCGTTGGCGAAATCGCACGTGTCGCCCGGTGCGCACATGCTCACATCGCCGGAGGTCAGCGTGGCCTGCTGGTCGGCGGTGAGGCTGTTGAAGAACGCGAAGGCGTCCGTGTAGATCCCGTCGAAGGGCTGCACCTCCTCGCCGTCCTCGTTCGTGTAGACGGCGGGCTGGACGCCGAGGTGCGTGGGAGCGAACGTGATCGCGTCGGTGCTGCCGTCCAGCGTGGCGTTGATGCCGAGGTGGTGCCCGCCGAACTGCACCTCGTAGGCGCTGTCGGTCGCCGTCGGATCGCCGAAGAAGGCGATGTAGTACTGCCCGAGGGAATCCTCGGTGCTGCTGCTGTTCTCGGCGAGGTACTCATCGCCCCCCATGATCCCGGTGACGGTGGCGTAGGCCTCGTCGCTCAGCAGAGCCTCCAGCACGGCGAGCGCCGCCGTCCGCTGCTCTGCGGTCAGATCGGTGAGGTTCAGTCCTGCTCTCTGCACGAAGGTCACCGGGAAGTTCGACCACGACGTCGTCTTCGTCTCGTCGTCGAAGTCGTACAGCACGGCCTCCCTCTGCTCGTCGGTCAGGGTCGCGCGGAAAGCCTCGGCGGCGGCGGACGTGTCGGCGATCGTCCCCGCAGTCGTTCCGGCCTCCGTCGACGCGGCGGCGGAAGCCGAGGCGGTCGACGAGGCAGAGGTCGTCGGTTCGGCGGTCGTGGCTGCGGCGCAGCCGCTCAAGACGAGGCCGCCCGCGAGGACGAGGCCGGAGAGCCAAGCGAGGCGTTTCTGTGCCGGAGAGGAGGTCGTGTTCATGGCATCAGGCTAGGGAGGTGATCGGTGGCGATCCTTTCCACCGCCGATGTGTTTCCGATGATCCCTGCAGAACCGTGCATTTTCGGAGGACCTGCACTTCATCCGCACGGGGGAGCCGCGTACATCGACGGACCGATCCGTGGCGAGCGCGCCGATGACAGCGTGGAGGTATGAGCACGAAGAGGAGAGCTATCGTCCTGGGAGTGTCCATCGCCGCCGGCTTGGCGGTCGTCGGAGGACTCGGCGCCGCCGGTTACTACCTGTTCAACCAGCCGACCGACTACCGCATCACATACGAGCTCCACGGCCTGAGCGGCGACGAGAAGATCCGGTACCAGGACACCTCTTTCAGCGAGGGCTTCGTGTTCGGGACGAAGGAGACGGAGGAGAAGGTCGTCGATGCCCGTCCCGGTGACATGACCCTGGAGGCCATCGTGACCGAAGGTCAGGAGGCCGCGGTGGTCATCGAGAACCCCCGAGCAGGCGTGACCTGCGCGATCGTGCAGGATGCGGGTGATGCGAACCTCGAGCTCCTCCGCACGGACGAGGAGACCACCACGGCGGACTCCGTCGCGTGCCGCGCCGTCCTCGACTGACCCGCGCGGCGCGTCGCCTCAGGCATTCGCGCGGCAGCAGGAATCCCCTCCTGTTGGGGCCTGTTGTCGCGCGACTGCCTGAGGCCGAGTGGATGGCTAGGGGAGGTAGCGGTCGACGATCGCGCGGAGCTGTGCCTCGTCGGGTGCCGTGGTCACGCCGGTCACGCGCTGCAGCGTCGCGAACGGGGTCGACGCGGACCCGACGGGAGCCGGCTCGATCTGCGTCTTCCAGTCGGGAGCGATGCGGTCGAGGAGGAGGCCGAGCTGTGCACCCGTGAAGTAGGAGTAGTCGCGTTCCAGGACGGTCTGCTGCTCCGGGTCGTCGATCAGCGCTTCGAGACCGTCGGTGAAGGTGCTCTGCACGGGAGTGAGACCTCGTGCTCTGTCGAAGGCCCGCTCCACGTAAGTCGCCGTCCCCTCGATGGCCTCCAGATCGATCTCCGCCTTCAGCGTCGGCCACATCGTGTAACGCGGCATGCGCACCGTGGCGAGGTCGGACGCGAGGGTCGCCAGCGCCTGCGGATCGGTCTCCGTTTCGACCCGGTCGAAGATCCGCGCCTCCACGCGCAGCAGCTCGTACTGCGCCTCCGTGTGCGGGTAGTCCGGTATCGCGCCGCCGGCCTCCCACGGCCAGGCACCGGGCACCTCGGTGTCGATGCCCTGCTTCGTCACGTGGAAGTTCTCGTACAGGGAGAAGCGCTGAAAGCCCTGCGACGTCGTCGTCTCAGTGTCGAGCATCGCCTGGTTGTACTTGAACGCGAGGACATCATCGCCGCCCACCTCGATCACACCGAAGTTGGACGTAGCGTACAGCAGCGCGTCGCCGACGGCGAAGGTCCGGCTGATGCGGACGTCATCGAGGTGAGTGGCTCCGGGAACGTCGATATTCGTCATGCCGGAGGTGTCGGTGACACCGCTCATGTTGACGAGGATCGCGTGCGCCAGAAGGAGCTCTTCTCCCCGTCCGTGCGTAGCAGCACCAGCGGTTGCTCCTCGTATCGGTAGGCGTCCGTCCAGATCTCCGCTGCATGTGCCGCTGTGACGTCGTACTGCTCCGACAACTGGGTGAGCATCTCCTTGTCGGTGGCGTCGAGGCCCTCGTAGTCCGACGGGGTGGGGGCGAGGAGGCGCCACGCGATCACCCCGCCGATGCCGAGCGCGAGGACGGCGAGAATACCGAGGATCACGAAAGCGAAGCGGCGACCGCGTCGCGCCACGGAAGCATGCATATGTAACACTCTACCGTGACGACTGTTTCGTCTTCGTATGCTCCTCACCAGGCGATAGCGCGGCATCAGGCAGGGAGGTCAGTGAATGCCTGACGCGGCGCGGGTGCCTGATCTCGCGTGATGCAGCACACCGCAGAAACGCAAAAACCCCCGGCGAACCGAGGGTTTTTCGTGGACCTGAGGGGACTCGAACCCCTGACCCCCTGCATGGCTTGCGTGCAGTCTGGTCCTTTCTGGTTGTTGATGATCTGCGATGGACTCTAGCAAGTGTCGTGGCATCAGCGACGGCGTCAGCCGGGTTGGTTGCCGTTAGTTGCTGCTGTTTAGCGTGAGTAAGTCGGGACTTCTCCGGCGTCTGGCTGGCGAGGATCCACGCCACCTGTGGCCGGTTCTTCGAACGCGGTGTAGGAGCGCAGCGGTGTCGCGGGAGATGGGATCCTGAGTTTGAGCCGGGATGAAGGGATCCTGCATAGCCGCCTGGACTCAGTCCTGTAGACGATAGATGCGGAAGGAGGTCCCCATAGGGCGCGCCCACGGGCGCGACAGCTACCTGTGCGCACCTGACTTGCTCAGCCGCGGCATCTCCAAGGGTAGGCCGCGAGTGTTGGGTGAGTCGTCGAGGACACTACCGTGCGGTGTTGGCCCCCCGGGATGACTGAGCGGCTCGCGGTTACTTGCCGCAGGGTGGTGAGTGAACGCGCTCCTGGCGGCAAAGCGCATGATTGATCGACCAACCGCGCGACGACCACGGAAGCTGTTTGCTTCCGATTTGACTGACTACCTCTAGCCCAGCACACTGAGCGGGAGCAGCTATACGGGTGGTTGACGTTGGTGCGGCTGAAGCGGTGGTATCACCGAGCATCCGCTCCTGTGGCACACAGGGTCGTTCCCCGTTCCGAGGCCACTCTGTGCATCACTGCGCGCCTCAGGCCCCTCCGCAACGCCGAGCGGGCGTTGGGTGCCGCCGGCGGGAGCTGAGACCACATCGATGTCGTGTTCCTGTGCGCTGGCAGCAAGCTCCCGCGTGATCTCGCGGTCTCCGGAGGTCATCTCGATCCAGAGTGAGCCCGGACGAAGGTGCGGGAACGCGTCGGCCACGGCCGCTTGGAGCTCGCGCGGACCCGGAAGGACAGTCACGAGGACGTCCAAGGCGGCGGCGAGGGCGCGCAGAGTTGCTGACCAGCGTAGGCCCGGGGTGCTCGACGCTCTCTCAGAGTCGATATCAAAGGCGCTGACCGAGAACGTCTCACCCAGGGATCTCGCTATCGGCGTCCCCATCCGTCCGAGCCCGACGATTCCGATAGTCGCGTCTGCCGAAGTTGCGTGCCCTGGTTGCTGACTTGCCATCGCACCACTGTGCCATCACGCCCGCCCCACCGCCGTCGTGGTGCTGGGCTACTCGGTAGCGTCTACTCGCACGCGACGCCGTCTCCGTCTCGGTCCAGCTTCCGGCTGTATCCCGGCGAGCCGGCGTACAGGGGTGATGCGCCTGCGGCGCGCACCGCATCGCAGTTCGCGTAGAACGTGTTCGCAGGCGGGGCTGGAGCGGGGGCAGGTTCTATTGGAGCCGGAGCGGGCTGCACGGGCGCTGGTGCCGGTGCAGGTGCCGGTGCGGGATCAGGTTGAACGGGCGCTGGTTCCGGCGTCGGCTGTGGGGCCGGTGCGGCGAAAGCCGAGCTCGGTGCGGGCTCGTCGGGGCAGGTCTCGAGCACGCGAGCAATGGCGTCGTGTTCCGCCTGCGTCACCCACAGGCCGTAGGTGGCCTTCACCGCCACCTGCCGTGCGATGTACGTGCAGCGGTAGTCGCGATTGGCGGGCAACCAGGTTGCCGCGTCGCCGTCACCCTTCTGCGCGTTGGCTGCACCGTTGACCGCGAGGAGGTTCAGTGGGTCGTTCGCGAACGTCGCGCGCTGATCCGCCGTGAGCTGCTGAGCGCCCTTCTGCCATGCGTCGGACAGCGACACGACGTGGTCGATCTGAACCAGCTCCGAGGTTCCCTGTCCGCGTACGAACAGCATCTCGGTGCCCGTGAACGGGTCGAGCAGTGAACCGGATGTCACCCGGCACGGCCCAGACCGGACGATGTCCGCGAGGTCGCGGGCCAGGATGTCGTTCCGTGTGTCGCATCCGTTGCGGTCGACGTCGAGCCAGCGCTGACCAAACTCGTCGCGGTCGTACCCTGTCTTCGGGGCGCGGCCTTTCACCTCCAGTGTCGCGAGGACGGCAAGAGCAGACTGGTCCGCCGTCGCGGACGTGTCCTTCGCCGTCCCCGCTTCGCCGGTGAAAGCGACGGGTGCCGCTTCGTCGTCTGCAAACGGGGTTGGGTTGGGCGTAGGTGTCGGGGTGGCGGCAGTCGTCGCGACGGCTGCCGGCTCGTCACCTGCCGAGCTGTCGTCCGTCGGATACACCGCGGTGCTGATGCTCCCCGCGACGAAGAAGACGACGGCGGAAGCGACGGTCCAGATCACGGCGCGCTTGCGTGATGTGAAGCGCAGCCAGGTGGGGGCATTGCGAGCCAGTGCGACGATCCCAGTGATCGCCACGACAAGCGCGATCAACGCGACCAGAGGCGAGAGGAACACCGTCGCGAGGACTGCGACCAAGCCGCCGGTAATCCACAGCCAGGTGGGGATCTTTCGCGCCACCGTCGCGACCGGAGCTCTTTCCGCGGGTGGGGGAAGCAAGCCGGTTGGTGGCGGCGGTGGGGCGGTCTGCGCCGTCCATTTCTGTCCATCCCACCAGCGTGTCTGCTTCGGGTTCTCGGGGTCGGGGAACCAGCCAGCGGCAGGGGCGGTCACGAGGTCACAGCGGCGAGCATTTCGGTGAGCCCGGGGTAGGCGGCGTTGTCCGCGAGAACCCGCTCGTAGTCTTTACGTGCCATTGCCTTCTTGCCCTCAGCAAGGTAGGTGTGACCCCTCGCGATGAGCGCAAGGTGACGCAGTTCGACGGGGCGCGAGCGCACGCGAAGTGCTTCCTTCAGGGCTTCGCGGGCGGCCTCGTAGTACCCCTGTTCGCGCAGAGCGGTGCCTCGTTGGATGAGGAGGAATGTCGCTGCCACATCCTCGTTGGCAAGGCCATTGGTCATGTCGACGATGTCGGCCCATCGTTCCTGCTCGGCATAGAGCTCGGCGAGGGACACAGCCGCGACGGTTGTGGGTTCGAGCTCTTCAACGATGGCTACGGCTCGACCGGAATCTCCTGCTGCTTGCTCCAGTTCGGCAGCCAGCAGCCCGAGAGCCTGCCGGTCCCATCGCATCGCAGCGGTGACTCCCGTGGCGATTGGGATGCTGATCTCCGAGGTCTCCACATACTTGGTGATGAACGGATCAGACTCGGGGTCGTACCCGGTATCGAAGAGCCACCCGAGGAGGACGCGAGCGCGCGCATCATCGCGGTTGGGCGCCGCCACTCGGAGCACCTCGACCATCGCGGCGGTCGGTGCGGCCGAGGGGGTCTGCTGGCCAACCGCGTGGATGGCGGCCGCATCTGGCTGTCCGCTGAGCTGCTTGAACAGCTGCTTCTCCCACGCCGGAGCGGTCAGCCCAGGCTTGACCTTTTTCGGCTTGGGTGGGGCCACCGGTTGCGGCTGCTGGCGCGGTCGGGGTGCAGGGCGCTTCGCGTTCACGCTCGACGACTTCGTGTGGGAGATCCCCGTGCCTGGGATGCTGACAGTCCGCGTGACGCGACCGTTGGTGTTCACGCTGACGCGAGCCCCGCGGACGCCTGCAGACACCCCGATGTTCTTGCTCGACACGTTCAATCTCACGCCGGGTGCGATCTTAATAGACTTTCGGACCTTGAACCCCATAGTTCAGCCTCTCTACGACAACCCCAAATGATTCTATTCAGGCGCAAGCGCCTTGGTGGGAAATCTGCTGCACAACTGGCTCGAGTACCTCGTGAAGGACGTGGGCCCGGCGGCGGGAGGCTCAGACCGGTGGTCCGAGCCTCTGCGTCGTCCGCGCGGTGGACGCAGCAAGGTCGAAGGCTCGCGCCCCCGTCGTCCGACAGCACACGACTCGAGCCGCCGCAAACTGAGAGGGCTGGCGTCCGCGGGAGGGGCGCGCCGCGGTGACGGGGGCAGCCGACGTCGATGGGGTCGCCCGACTTCAGATCTCCATCGTCATATTGAGGGACGCCGGGACACGCGCGAGGCCAGCATCAGCGAACTGCCGACGATAGCCGCAGCGGCGATCAAGCCGACGTTTCCGGGGAGGCCTTGCGTGACGGCCGGAAGCGTCGGGCCGAGGCTGCCGCCGAGGAACGTGAATGCTCCGTACCAACCCATTGCGGCGCCTGTCTCCTCGGACGGAGCGGTGGAGACGATGCATTCGATGACGGCGGGCGCTGTCAGTGCGATTGCTGCCACGAAAACGATCACGGCCCCGCCGAGTATGAGGGGGGTCGGAGCCAGTGCAACTCCGCCGGAAGCAATGCACACCAGCATGAAGCCGCCCACCGCGCGCCACCGTGCGGGAACGACGGTCAGTGCGCCAGCAACTGCAGTGGCGATGACGAGCGCGACCAAGGAAAGCGCGCGGAGTCCTTGAACGCCTCCGGGGAAATCGAGAACAGCCGGGGAGGGGAAACGCTCTATCGCGACGAAGAGCGCGACGTAGGCCCCGAGCACCACGGTCGTTGCGGCGAACAGCAGGAGCATCCGAGGACGTCTGACGACCCGGAAGAGAGTCGCCATCGCAGCGTTCAGGGGCAAGCCGGGAGTCACGAGGCTCGGCCTCAAAAGGGCAGTCAGAATCAGGCAACACAAGAGGAGCGAAGCGCCGCCGATGAAGAACATGGTTCGCCACCCCCAGCGGTCCGGGAGGCTGTGGGCGATCATCGGAAGCAAGGTCGTCGAGGCAAAGAACGACGCAGTCAGCGCAGTCGTCGCCGATGAGCGAAGCCGAACCGGCATCTGTTGGGCGATCCACATCAGGGCGCAGGGAGCGAACGAAGCGGTCACGGCGCCTTGAATTCCGCGAAGGACCAGCTCCGCTTCGAAGGTCGTTGCGAGTCCAGCAGCGACGGTCGCCACTGCCGCGCCGGCCAGACCCAGCAGAAGGACCCGTCGCGCGCCGAATTTCGCGGCCAGAGGGCCGGCGAGCAAGAAACCTGCTGCATACGCCAGACCGAACACGGTCGTCGCGGTCGGAACGGCTGCGGCGGGGGTAGAGAGTCCGTGGGCCATGGATTCGACCAGGCCCAGGACCACGTAGGTCTGCCCGACAGCGAGTATGCCGGTGCATGCCAGCACGACGATGGTCACCCAACTACGGCGCAAGGAAGGGTATTGAACGGTCAAGGAAGCTCTTTCTCGGAGGGCGGTACATCTCACCCTTTCGCGCCGTGGTCATCGGAACCAGGCCGCAGCACACCTAGGCGCATCACTGCCCCGAGGCACGCCGCGTTTTTCCTTCCGGTGGCCGTTATGGGTGTGAACGCTGTGGCAAGCGTCGGGTTCGGGCCTGCGACGATTGTCGCGGAGCCCGGGCCTACGAGCTGATACGGGGCCGCGCGCTCGTGCTCTTGGGCCTGCTCGTCGTTGTCACCGCCCGTCGGAACCGCTCTGGGCTCGTCCTCATCGGGGGAGCACTGGCGGTGGTTCAGGCCTTGGACGCCGTCATCGGCGCGTTCTCTGGCGATGCGGCAAGACCGTGGGGCCTGCGGTTCTCGACGTTGCCACGGCCGTGACGGTCTTCCGATTGGCTCGAGCGGAGCGACGACCCTAGCCGAGACCTGTCGTGCGACGGGTGCGCTGCCTGCCCTGCGCGGGCAGGCAGCGCACCGGTTCACCGCTGACAGGTATACGTCCTGCCCTGAGGCGCCTTGGCGCCCTTAAGTCCTTCGCCGCGCGACGCGGTTTAGGAGCGGAGGTGGGAAGCGCCATTGAGGTCCAGGATCGCTCCCGATGACCACATCGCCTCCGGGGAGGCAAGCCACACAACAGCTGCCGCCACCTCTTCGGGCGTTCCGACCCGACCGAACGGGCTCTGTCCTCGAAGAGCTGCTCCGCCGGGGCCATCGAGCTTGGCAAGCTGTCGCGCAGTGGCGACAAAGCCGGGAGCCACCGTGGCGACAGAAATCGAATGCGGTGCGAGAGCGAGTGCCAACGATTGTCCTAGCGCGTGCAACCCGCCTTTGCTCGCCGCGTAGGCGGGGTGCTCAGGCTCACCGCGGAAGACACCACGGGACCCGATATTGACGATGGCGCCTGAGCTTCTCCGGCCGATGGCCTGCGAGGCGAAAGCCCACGCCAGGTTGGCGGATGCCAGCAGGTTCACGCTCACCATCTGGTGGAAGACATCGCCCCAATCCTCATACGTCGTCTCGCCGATGACATGCCGGTTCGCGGTAGTGGGCGCGACCGCGGCGTTGCACACAAGAACGTCCAGCGGGCCGACCGATGCGTCTGCCTGCCTCACGATGTCTCGGACGTCGCCTGGATCGCTAACATCGCCGAAGACCAGAGCGTGGCCATCGCCAGGCAGGCTGCGAAGGGTCGACTCGGCGCCCTGGCGGTTCGACCGGTAGTGCACCGCAACTCGGTCGCCAGCCTCCGCGAATCGCCGGGCCACCGCAGCACCGATTCCCGTTGATGCGCCCGTCACCAGCACGGATCTCACCTTGCGAACACCTGATTCTCATCGCTAAAGGCCTTGAACTCGAGAGAGTTGCCGGCTGGGTCCTTGAAGAACATGGTCCACTGCTCGGCGGGAGTGTCGGGAAAGCGCAGGTACGGTTCGATCAGGAACGTGACGCCCGCAGCGCGCAACCGATCACTCAGCTCCGTGAACGCCTCCACACCGAGGAGCAGGCCGAAGTGCGGGATCGGTACTTCGTGGTCGTCGACCTCGCTGAGGCCGGCCTCGGCCGTCCCGGAGGTGACATGGGTCACAAGCTGATGACCGTAGAAGTTCCAGTCGATCCAGTGGTCGCTCTCCCGACCCGATTCGAGGCCGAGGACACCGCCGTAGAAGGCGCGCGCGGCGGGGAGATCAGTGACCGGGATAGCGAGGTGAACGGCAGGGCGGGGCATAGAGGCTCCTCGGTTCGCCCATCCCCATGTGGATGGGTCAGTGCAACACTTGCATTCCGAATGTCCGAATGTCAACATTGATTCATGACGCAGGATTCCCCGGTGGGCGCGGCCGCTCGACGCGGCCTCTCTCATAGTGCCGCCGACATGATTCGAGAAGCCATCCTTGCTGGGCGCTACCCGGCGGGAGCCTCGCTGCGGGAAGTCGAGCTCGCCGCTCTTCTCGACGTCAGTCGCGGGTCCGTTCGCGATGGCCTCGCGATCCTCGAGTCGGAAGGGCTGATCCACCGAGCCTGGCATCGCGGTACGCGGGTCATCGAGGTGACACCGGAGGATGTGCGAGAGGTGTATTCCGTCCGCGCTGCTCTGGACCGGTTAGCGGCGATGACCGCCCGTAGGAAGAGGACACCTCAGGACATCTCCGCGCTGACGCTGATCGTGGATGAGATGAGGACTGCTCTGGCTCGAGGTGCTGTTCAGCGGGAACTCATCGCCCTCGATATTCAATTCCACGACCGAATTTACGAGACGGCGGCGAATCGCCGGCTGTGGTCCGCGTGGGGAGCGATCCGATCTCAAGTGCAGCTCTTCCAACTCCGTCGCGTATCGGAGGATGAGGGTGACTACCGGGCCCGTATCGTTGACGAGCATTCCCGACTCGTCTCGCTGCTCAAAAGTGGTGCGCTCGCAGAGGTCGGGGTAGAGGCCGAGCAGCACGTCCTCGACGCTCGGGACGCGCTACTCGGAGAAAAGAGTGCCCTCCGGGCTCCCTAACGCTGAATCAGTGCGAGATCGTCGAAATCGGATTCCCCTGCCGCTCATACGCGGACGGCGCGGCGGGCTCGGCCGCGAGACCACGCGCCTGCCCGAGGTTACTGGACACCATCGCCTCCCACCGTTCGGGCCTCGCCCTCAACGCGCGCTGTCTGCTCCTTACGCCGGCAATGACCGGAGCGAGGGCCGCTGCTCAGCGACGCGAGTCCAAACCTCATCCCATTGGACAACGCTGTCCGCACATCGTAGCCACCGTGATGGATCTCTTTTACCACTGCGTCGGCGAGAGGATCGCCGGTAGTGAGTGCCCACAACGCCAGCTCTGCTCGTGAAGCGCCGAACTGCGACTGGATCGCCTCCCTGCTACTGCGTTGCGGAGACCACGCCTGTCCTGGGGTCTCGGTGGAGTCGCTATGGCTCATGTGTTTCCCGTTCTCTCGCGCTTTGCTAGGCGCTCCCAGCCACACAGCCCTTCTGAACCTTCTCGGCGTCAGGGCAAGTCAGCACACAGGCGGACTGGTGGATGACCTGACGCAGGTCTTGCTGTCGGGATTTCTGCTGGACAAAGGCGAACTCTGAGCTGCCGTCCTCGTCGGGCAGTGAGTAGAACCCGTACCGCGGGCGGCGCATCCGGCCCTAGAGCGATTACGCAAACCGTCTCCCCGGGGGTCTCTCGGGCGCAAGAAACGCGCCGCCGAGATGGCCGTCATAAGCGCCTGGTGCGGAATCAATCAGGTCTGCGAACCGCTCCGCGTCGTCCATCGGGGTGAATCCGATGAGGGCCCCGGCGGAGGTGTTGACCGGGGATCGGGTGTTCGCGGAGACCCCCCAGATTGTGTGGTGTCCGGGGGTGCCGAGCTGAAAGACAGATTCCACCGCTCGTGCGCAATCATCGGGTGAGAGCCACAGAGCGAGTCCTCGCGCGTTGGACGGTCGTTCAGCGAAGTTCGCGATTCGGAGGGAGACGATGCTCATGCCGTGGCGGTCGGCGTACATGCTGCCGAGGGCTTCCGCGGCCGCCTTGCCCACCCCGTAGAAGCCGTCCGGTCGAGCAGCGGGAACCGGATCCGTCCTGATCGCGTCCGTGGGGTACATGCCCACAACGTGGATGGAGCTGGCGAGGAGCACGCGTTGCACCCCCGCGAGTCGTGCGGCTTCGAGAACGTTGCGGGTGCCATCGATGTTGACGGTCAAGATCTCCTCCCAGGAAGCCTCCGTGGGGATGCCACCCAGGTGGACCACGAGTCCGCAGCCCGTGAAGGCCTCGGTCATTCGGTTCACTTCGTCAAGCCCCGCGAGGACGAACGTCTCATTCTCACCAACGGGGATGGACGGTTGCTGGATGTCGAGAAGGATGAGGGAGCGTCCTTCCTTGAAAAGGCGGGGACGCAGGGAGGACGCGATAGTCCCGGAGCCGCCGGTGACCGCAACCTTCTGCATCCCGGGGACGCTGCCGGGACGGGCTGTCGTATGAATCTGGGGGGTCATGGCCGCTCCTCTAGAGTTGCATCATGTTCGGTTCCGCGCTGTGCGCCTACCCTTGGGACATCGTCGACGACGACGCGGCGGCCCGTCGCTTCGCGGCGACCGGAGTCGACCGAGTGCTTCTGGCCGCCGCGTACCACGGCGTCCGAGCCTCCACCCCTCAGCACCCGAAGCATCGCCTCGTCACAGCCGATCACTCCGCGCTGTACATGCCGGCTCGCCCTGAAGTATGGGCAAATCGACGCTTCGCGCCTCGTGCCCCGGGCGCCTGGGCGCCGGGCGACACCTTCGGCGAAGCGCGTGACGCCCTGATGAACGCCGGAGTTCAGGTCGGAGCCTGGCTCGTGCTGACGCACGATGATTATGGGATTCGTCAAAGTCCGGACGTCACGGATGTTGCGTCCGACGTGCGGGTGCGCAACGCCTTCGGCGACGTTTTGTCTCACGCGCTTTGTCCGGCCGCTCCTGATGTGGTGGCATACGCCTGCGGCCTGGTCGAGGAGGCGGCGGCACGCGGGGTCACGGAGATCATGCTCGAGGCGGTGGGGCAGATGGGGGCGGAGCATTTCGGCGCGCACGACAAAACCACAGGCGCGGATTGGTCGGAGGCGGATGCTGCGCTTCTCTCGATCTGCTTTTGTGACGCCTGCCGTTCGGAGCTCAACGCCGGGGGGCTCGACACGGCACGCGTCGCCGATGCCATCCGATCCAGTGTTGGCACTGGGAAGGCGAGCGTGGCCGCGGCCATCGGCGAGGACAGCGCAGCCACAGTGCTCGCCCACCGGCACGCGGCCTCTGCAACGCTCCTCGATGCGGCCGTGGAGACGGCACGGCGTGGCGGCGTCACTCGCGTCAGTGTTCACACGGGACTGGAGCCCTGGGGCACGAGCTCCTTCAGTTCTTTCGCACCGGGGCCGCTGCCTGTCGATGACCTCGTCCTCTCCGAGGCCACCGCGAGTCGTCTCCTTCGTGACGACATCGCAGCCCTTCACCAGGAGCGTGGAGGTCGCGTGTCCGCCTACGTCTCGGCTATGCCCCCGGCCGCACCCCAGGAGCTCTCGGATCGATGGGGCGGCCTGCTTGAGCAGGGTGTCGACGACCTGATCGTCTACCATGGCGGTCTCCTCTCCGCACCCCGACTTCGCGCGGTCACCCACACCCTCCGAGCCCTGCGGGGGGCCTAGGCGACGTTCAGCGCGCCTGGAGAACACCGTCGACGCGTCGGGGGAGCGGCTCTTGGGGCTGATCGCGAAGCTCATCCGGAAGCAGCCGTGTTGGCGCGGACTGGTAGGCCAACGGACGAAGGAACCTGCGGGTGGCTCCAGAACCCACAGACGTGAATGGTGCCGTAGTCGCGGGGTAGGGGCCGCCATGGTGTTGGGCCCAGGTCACGGCGACTCCGGTGGGCCAGCCCTCAAAGAGCACACGCCCGGCGATGCCAGACAGCGACGCCACGATCTCGGTCACGTCCTCGTCGGCGCTGGCGTGGATCGTGGCTGTCAACGCCCCGGGGAGGCCGCCGAGCGCCCGGTGAAGCTCAGTCTCCCCGCCGTACTCGACGATGACGGTCGATGGCCCGAAGTGCTCTTCCAGCAGGACGTCCGAGTGGGCCAGCAGCGTGTCCACGGTGCAGGAGATCACGGCACCGCGGGCTAGTTGCCCGGCCTGCTTCTCCAGGGGGAGGGGAAGCACCTCGACATCGGGAATCGTCGAGACCGAGGCGAGAGCTTCCTCGTGCGCTTTGAGCATCTGGGGGGTGAGCATGCGGCCGCCATTTCCGCCGGCGGCGCTCTCCTGCACTCGGCGAGCGAAGTCGGCACCTTCAGGTGCGAAGACGACACCTGGCTTGGTACAAAACTGTCCCACCCCGAGGGTGAAAGACGTTCGAAGGCCGTCCGCGAGCCGTGCGGCGTCCTTCTCGATGGCTCCGGACGTCACCACGACCGGGTTGAGACTGCCGAGCTCACCGAAGAACGGGATCGGGGTCTCACGCGCCGCGGCGAGATCGAAGAGCGCGCGCCCGCCGGTGACGGAGCCGGTGAAAGATGCCGCACGGATGTTGGGGTGCTGGACGAGTTGCCGGCCGGCTTCGAACCCTTCGACGAGGGAAAGCACACCCTCGGGGAGATCGAGATCGAAAACGACGCGGGCGGCCAGCTCGGCGACTCGTCGGCTCAGTTGCGGGTGGCCCGGGTGGGCTTTGACGACGACGGGGCAGCCCGTGGCGAGTGCTGACGCGGTGTCGCCGCCGAGAACGGAGAAAGCGAACGGGAAGTTGGAGGCTGCGTACACAGCAACCGGGCCGACTGGCACCAACATCTGTCGAAGGTCGGGGCGCGGCGGCACGGCATCCGGCGCGGCGTGATCGATCAGGGCCTCGAGGTAGCCGCCATCGGTGACGAGGTCGGCGAAGAACCGCAGCTGGTCGGAGGTCCGCCTGACCTCTCCCGCCAAACGCCCCGCATCAAGGAAGGTCTCCTCTTCCGCGCACTGCACCAGCGCAGAAGCGTCGATGTCGAGCGCGGCGCCGAGTGCACGCACAAGCTCCGCACGGGCGCTCCGGGTCGTTGCGGCGAACGCAGGGAACGCTGCCGCTGCGGCAGCGACGGCGCTGTCCACGTCCTTGATGGGGCTGGTCTGGACGGACGACGGCGTCATCGCAGAACCACCCCGGCGTGCTCGGCCAGGCTCTCGCCGACCGTGAGGATCCTGTCAAGTTCCGCAAGCTGGGCCTCGTTGGGGTCGGTCAGGGGCGGCCGAACACCGCCGACCTCGTGTCCCCGCAGGCGCAGTCCGGCTTTCACGAGGGACACGCCGAAGCCGGGGGTCTGGTCGCGCAGCGCGACAAGAGGGAGGTAGAACGCGTCGAGGATCGCCCGACGCTGGTCTTCTTCTCCTGTGCGGTAGGCGCGGTAGAAAGCCGTCGCCACGGCAGGCGCCATGGCGAACGCCGCCGACGAGTAGAGGGGTACGCCTGCCGCGCGGAAGGCGCTCTGCGTGAGTTCCGCGGTGAGCAGTCCATTGAAGAACTGCAGGTCGGTTCGACCGGAGGCGCGTACGGCGCTCAGGATCTGCTGGAGCACACCCATGTCTCCGGTGCCGTCCTTGAAGCCAATCACGGCGGGGTCCTCGGCGAGTCTACGCATCGCCTCGGGGGTGTACTGGGCGGTGCCGCGGTGGTAGACGATCACCGGCAGGGCAGAGGCGGCGGCGATGGCACGCACGTACGCGACCAGCCCCTCCGCCGTGCCCGATACGAGGTACGGAGGCAGAACCAGGAGAGCGTCGGCGCCGACGTCGGCGGCGCTGCGTGCGCACTCGAGCGCGTGCCCGAGCGGTCCGCCCGCTCCGGCGATGACAGGCACGCGACCGGCAACGACATCCACGGAACTCTGCACGATGCGGCCCACCTCACTGCTGCTGAGTGCATGGATCTCGCCCGTGCCGCAGGCGGGGAACACAGCACCCGGGTTCCAGGTGAGCCGATCCGCGACGAGGTCAGTGAACAGGTCGATGTTGAGGGTGCCGCGAGGGGTGAAAGGGGTGACGGGAAAGTACAGGATGCCGTCGAGTTCGGTCAAGGAAGTCATGGGCTGCTTTCGGTGAGAACGGGCGGAAACTAGAGGAGGGCGAATCGCGGCGGGTGGGGATCGAAGTGCGGATCAACGGTGCGCATGTACCCGGTGTCATCCCGCGTGTGGCGGGCCGAGGCGAGGTAGCGCTCATGTGCCGCCGCGAGGCGGTCGTGATCGAGCGAGACGCCGAGGCCAGGAACTGTCGAAACCGCGATTGCCCCGTCGACGAACGTGAACGGCGTGGTGATCACATCGTCCTCGGCGTTCCACGGGTAGTGCGTGTCGCTGTCGTAGTCCAGGTTTGGCGTCGCGGCGGCGAGATGAGTCATCGCGGCGAGCGAGATGCCCAGGTGCGAGTTGGAGTGCATTGACAGACCGATGCCAAACGTCGCGCAGATCGCGCCGAGCTCACGGGAGTGGCGCAGCCCTCCCCACGCGTGGTGATCAGCAAGGATGACGCTCACGGCCTGGTGGGCGACTGCGGGAGCGATGGACTCGAACGACACGACGCACATGTTCGTCGCCAGGGGCACTCGCGTGCGCGCTGCCACCGCTCCCATATCGGGGGTGCCGATGACTGGGTCCTCCAAGTATTCGAGGATTCCGTCGAGGCGATCCGAGACGGCTACCGCGACGTCGGGCGTCCACGCTCCGTTCGGGTCCAGGCGCAAAGGGACCCCGGGGAACTCGGCAGCTAGTGCCTCCATTGCCTGCATTTCCTCCTCGGGAGGGAAGACTCCTCCTTTGAGCTTCAGAGAACGGAATCCGTGACGGTCGATCATGATCCGCGCCTGGTCGACGATCCCCTGAGGGTCCATCGCTTCGCCCCACGAATCGGCGGCTCCGGACGGGTGACCTGCCCACTTGTAGAACAGGTATCCGCTGTAGCCCACGACGTCGCGGACGCGCCCGCCGAGGAGGTCGCTGACCGGCACTCCGGCCAGATGAGCCTGAGCGTCGAGGCACGCGACCTCGATAATCGAGTACGCCGAGACCGCAGCCTGACGGGCGCGTTCCGGGGTGAGTCCTGGACCGATCGGCAGCGCCCGCATGAGGGACTCGATGCGTGTCGTCGCGTACACATCCACGCCGACGAGGTGCTCGGCGGCAGCCTGCAGTAGCCGGATTACGTGCTGTTCCCCGGAACCCTCGCCGAGTCCCACAGTGCCGTCGTCGAGGGTAACCTCAACGATGGTGCGGAGGGCGAGGGGTTCGTGCACACCCCAGGAGTTCAAAAGGGGCGGGTCGTGAAACGCGATGGGCGTCACAACGACACGTTCGATCTTCATGGTGTTCGATTCGTTCGTAGGAGGGGCGACGTGAGGTGTTCGGGGCTAGTACCCGACGATGTCCGGCCAGTGCAGCTGCACACCCTGCCGTGTCAGATGACGCTGGAAGTCCGCGCGCTGAGTCGAGTCGGCGTGAACGGCGTGCGGCTCTGTGCCCGCGGCGATGCAGTGAGCAGCGAGTGCACCGGCTGACTCGCCGATGTTCCACTCCACGGGGTGGAGTCGGAAAGCACCGTTCGTGATGTGTGTGGTGCCGATGTTCTTCCCCGCAGGGAGCAGGTTGCGCAGGCGCTGGGGAATGAGCGCGCCCAGGGGAATCTCGAATGGGGCACTGGCGATGTCGAGGTAGTTGTCACCCCCGGTGGTGGGGTGAAGGTCGATGCGGTACATCCCGACTCCTACCGAGTCGTCCCACTGCGCGGGTTTGCCGTGCCCACGCACGGCGACCGACAAGTCCTGCTCCCGCACCGTCGTCAGCGCGCGGATCCGGCGGGATTCGCGGATGTAGGGCGCTTGCGCGAGGCCGTCAGTGGTACCCGTCACATCGCCGCGAAGACGCAGCCCAGGCCACCCCGTCCCTCCGTCAGGGCGCGGGGCCTCGGTCTGCAGCCAGTAGAACATTGCCAAGGATTGCTCGCGGGATGCCTGGAGATGCGTGGCCGCATCGGGGTTGTCGGGGAGTGTGCCACCCAGGTAGTCGATCATGGGCCAGTTGACGAGGACGATGTCGCTCTCGTACGCGCCCGGGACGAACAGCTTGCGGGCGGCGATACGGCGGAACTTCCAGAGTTCGTTGTCGCCGCCGCTCGCGCGCTGGTCGGCGCGAGAGGCGAGAACATCGTCGTCCATGCCCGGGGAGAACGTGCGCGCGTAGGGGGTGAGGGAGCGCGGGTCCGGTGCGGTGAGCGAAATCATCGGAGCGCCCCAGAAGTCCGGCTGCACCTTGCTCCAGGCGTCATAGTTTGCGGGCTTGTCGATGGTGTGGTCTCCGTCGACGTGGTCGAGCACGAAGCACCAGCTGAAGGCCTGCTGGTTGTCGGGCTGAGCCTCGGCCGGCGCGCTCGGCTCACCCGTGTCGCTCTGCGACTCGAATCCGGTCACGTATTCCGCTCCGACGAGCGGAAGGACATCCCCGAGTTCGGTGGCGTCGATCACGTACTTCGGCTCGATTGTCTGCCGCGAGCCGTCCTCGCGGAGCTCGACAGTGACGGAGACGACGCGGTCACCATCCGTGGTTGCGGCGACCGGAACTGCGGGCTGCAGCACCTTGAGCCGACCGGAGCTGCGGTAGGGCGCAAGCATTCCTTCCAGCACCGCAACCGCAACTCGGGGCTCGTGACAGATGGCGCTGACGAGCCCCGCGCCGGGGTTGAGGTGTACCTGCGCGCGCGCGGCCTCGGTGAGGGGGTACCAGCGCCGGTAGTACTCGCGAATGCCATCGCGCAGCTGCCGGTACGACGCCGTCGCCCCGGTCTCCTCGATCCATGTGTGCTCGTCCAGCGGCACCGCCTGGCTGGTGAGCTGTCCTCCGAGCCAGGGGTACTCCTCGGTGAGGACCACGGTGGCACCGTTGCGGAGGGAGGAGAGGGCGGCGGACACGCCGCCCATGCCTCCGCCGACGATGAGGATATCGGGATGAAGGGGGTTCATTTCGCTGCTTTCGGTGGTGAGAACGGGAATTACGGGCACGGTCAGCCCTTGACGCTGCCGTCTGCGAGGCCGGAGATGAAGCTCCGCTGGTTGAAGAGGAAGACGATGAGCACGGGAATCGTGATCAGCACGGCGCCTGCCATCAGGGGTCCGTACTGGATGTTTCCGCTGGCCAGGAACTGGGCGAGCGCGAGCTGAACCGTCTGGCTCGTCCGCGAGGTAGTGATGACGAGTGGCCAGAGGAAGTCGTCCCACACGCCAACGAAGGAGAAGATCGCGACGACGGCGATGAGGGGCTTGGCGAGGGGGAAGTAGATCCGGCGGAAGATGAGCCACTCGCCGGCACCGTCGATGCGTGCTGCCTCCGCGAGCTCGGGTGCGGCGCCCATGAAGTACTGCCGGGCGAGGAAGATGTTCATGGCACCGATGAGGCTGGGCAACGCGAGTCCACCGATGCTGTCGAGGAGTCCGGTGCCGCCTTGACCGAGAATGTCGTTACCACCGGCGAGGGGGAAGCCCTTGGTCATGAGGAACAGCGGGATGAGGGTCACGGATGCTGGAATCGCGGTGGTGGCCAGGATCGTGTAGAAGATCGCGGTGCTCCCGCGGAAGG
The DNA here is from genome assembly GCF_001595495.1 of Microbacterium sp. CH1. Classification (NCBI taxonomy): domain Bacteria; kingdom Bacillati; phylum Actinomycetota; class Actinomycetes; order Micrococcales; family Microbacteriaceae; genus Microbacterium; species Microbacterium sp. CH1. The sequence goes on from NZ_LOSO01000011.1 coordinate 223,875, forward strand.
GAAGCATCGCGAACGCGTAGCCGGCGAGGACGGCGAACACGCAATTCCCGAACACGACAATGGCCGCGACCGCAGCCGAGTTCCCGAGGGCCTGCAGCATGTTGGCTTCGGTGAGCGCGGTGACGAAGTTGTCCAGGGTCGGTTCGGACGGGATCAGGCTGACGGTGCCGAACGCTTTGTCCGCCGGGGTGAACGCCAGGCTGATCATCCACAGGAACGGTGTCAGAACAAGCAGAGAGACGCCCAGCACGAGGGTGGATTTCCCGAAGCGCGACAGACGGCGGCGGGTGCGGCGATGCATCACGGTGGTCATCGAGTGCTCTTTCCGGTGAGGCCTCGCACGGCGAGGATCGAGAATCCGGCGATGAAGGCGAACAAGACGAACGCCATCGCGGAGGCGGCGCCGAATTGGTTGTACTGGAACGCCTGGGTATAGATGAGGTAGTTCACCGTGGTCGTCGACCCGAGCGGACCGCCCTGAGTCAGAACGAAGATCTCCGCGAAACTCTGAGCCAACGCGATGATGTCCATGGCGACGACGAACACCAGCACGGGCCGCAGGCCCGGAAGAGTCACGTGTCGGAACTTGTGCCATGCGCCCGCACCATCCACGGCAGCGGCTTCGTAGAGCTCTCTGGGTATGGCTTGCAAGCCGGCGAGGAGGAGCACCATGTTGCTCCCCAACGCTTTCCAGATGCGCATGGCGGAAGCCGCAATAAGCGCAGTGTCCTCGTCCAGCAGCCACGCTTGGCCGGGGATGCCGAAGAATCCGAGGATCTCGTTGAAGAGGCCGTTCTGCGAATACATCCACAGCCACACCATGCTGACTGCCGTGAGGGAAACGATGTGCGGGATGTAGAGCGCAGAGCGGGCGATACCGACGCCCTTGAAGGGCCGGTTGACTACGAGTGCGAGCAGGAGGGCCAAGATGACCGTGGCTGGGAGAACCATCAGCACGTACTTCCCCGTGACCGCAAGCGCGTTGCCGAAGTCGGGGTTGCTGAGCAGTGCCTCGTAGTTCGACGTTCCGGTGAACTCTGGACCGCTACGCGAGAGCGGGCTGTACTTGGTGAAGCTCAGGAACAGCCCCACAATGACCGGAGCCAGGTGGAAGATTGCGATGTACAGGGCGGCAGGTGCGACAAACCCCAGACCGATCCAGTTCAGACGTGTCCACCGCCGCCTCCCAGCGGCGTGATTTCGTGTCCCACGCTTCCGTGCGGTCGTGATGGCACGCGTGCTGTCAGGCTCCACGCTCTCGGGAGGGATGATCGACATCGTCGTCATGAGATCTCCTCAGATTCCGGGGCCCGCTGGGCCCCGGAACCAGGTCGGGTTGATTACTTGTTCTGGGCGAGAATGGAGTCGACGGCTACGGACATCTGGTCCAGGGCTTCTGCCGGGCTCAGCGTCTTGTTCAGCGCCTGCTCCAGGTACTTGTCGATGGTGTCGCGCACCTGCACCCAGCCGGGGACGTTCGGGTTGGCTCGCAGCTGCTCAGAGTTCTCAAGCCAGGCCTGAATGACGGGGCTGGACTTGACGTAGGAGCTCTCGGCGGCTGATGCGCGCATGGGAACGGTGCCGATGCCCTCGGTGTACGCGGTGACGGTCTCCGGCGAAATCATGTACTGGATGAACTTCCAGGCCAGGTCTTTCTTCGCGCTGTCCGCGTTGATCATGAGTCCCGCGCCCGCACCGCCGACAGCGTAGCCATCCGACCCGTCGAATCCGGGAGGGGTCATCACCCCGAATTCCTTGTCTGGGAACGTCTTCTGCAGCTGACTTGCGGCCTGAGCCGAGAGCGCGGTGATGGACGCGGTGCCCAGGGCGAGCGGCTGCTGTGCGGTGGGGGAGTCGATGTAGTTCGCGCCGAGGCTCGAAGAGACTGCGTCGTCACCGTTGTATGTGGAGACGTAGTACTCGAGCGCTTCGATGCCGGCCTTGGAGTCGAACTCCGACTTGGTGCCGTCCTCGGAGATCAGCGAGCCGCCTGCGGAGTAGAGCAGCGTGGTGAACGCCTGCTGACGCCCGACAGGCTGGCTGGGCAGAAGGAGCCCTGACCTCGTGATGGTTCCTGCGCCGTCCCGAACCGTCAGCTTCTCGGCGGCGTCATGGACTTCCTCCCACGTGGTGGGCGGGTTCTCCGGGTCGAGACCTGCCGCCGCGAAATCGGCCTTGCTGTAGACGAGGAGCACGCCCTGGAGCGAGAGCGGCATCAGGTACTGCACTCCGTCGACCTGGCCTCCGGTCAGGGCGGCAGCGAGATCGTCCTGGTCATCCGCGGAGAGTTTGTCCACGTAATCATCGAGCGGTTCGACGCGGTCGTTGATCACGAAGTCGGCAACAGCGGCAGGACCATGACCGAAGACATCGGGAGCCGTGCCTCCGGCGAAGGCGGCGTTGAGCTTCGTCGACAAGTCGCTGTAGTCGAGGTACGTGACGTTCACGTCGACGCCTGTTTCCTCCTCGAACGCCGGGACGATGGACTTCGTCACCAACTCGATCTCCACGGGGTTGCTCCCGGGGAACCAGACGGTGAGTTCGTCGTCACCGCCGTTGTCGGCTGAGCTTGCGGCTCCGCCTCCGGAACATGCGGAGAGGGCGAGGGCTGCGGTGGCAGTGAGAGCGAGAAGGGCTACTCCTCGGCGGCGGGCGTGACCTTTGCGATGTGCTGAATGTTCGACAACCATGTCGACTCCTTATTCGTATTAGCGAGGTGTGGTGCTGGGGGTAGGGCGGGATGGTGCTCGATTAGGCCGCAGCCGAACTGGGAGCGGCCAGGGTGGAGAGATGTGCGGGCTCACAGGCGAGCGAGTCCACGCGGCCGGCTACTGAAGGGTCGTCGAGAAGCCGGTGCAAGAGGTGGAGCGCTCGACGTCCCATCTCGTAGCGAGGGACGACGATGTGGCTCCATGGAACGAAGTCGCCCGGATTCGAGCTGACGTCGAGGCATACCAGAGACAGGTCAGCCGGGGTGTGGACGCCTGCTGCGAGGGCTGCGGTGTGGATAGCGTGTGCGTGTGCGGTGGTCTCCGCCACGATGGCCGTGACTCCGGAGCGCACGACATCTGCGACCCACTGACCGCGGATGGACATCGGGTCCGTCCAGGCGGGGGCGCCCGCATCGATGCCGCGTCGGTCGCAACCTTCGAGGTAACCCTCGAAGCGTTCCGTTCGTGCGGGAAGCCTTTCAATGTGGCCGGTGTAGAGGATGCGACGGTGGCCCAGTTCCGCGAGCTGGTCGACGGTCGTGAGAAGGACGGAGCGATAGTCAGCGCGGACGGAGGCAATCCTCGGATTCGGGCGAGAGGGGCGACCCACGGAGACGATGGGGAATCCCTCGTCAGCCAGACGTTGCAGCTCATCGTCGTTCTTGCGCGCTCCGAGGATCACGGCGCCGTCTGCGAGGCGCATCCTGTTGTGGCCTCCTTCGAAGACGGACCGGCTGGACGTGGAACGCTGGGCCGAGGTGAAAAGCACCAGATCCAAGCCGAGCGAGGAGGCTTCCTCCTCGAGGCCGATGAGAAACTGGTGGTAGTAGTGGTCCGGGCTCGCGGGGAAGATTCGTTCGTAGGTGTGCACGCCGATGAGGCCGGTGCGCCCGCCGCGCAGTGACTGTGCGGCCACGTTGGGAGAGTAGCCAAGTCGCTGTGCGGCTTCTTCGACTCGACGCTGGGTGTCGTGAGAGATGCCGTTCTCGACCGAACGGTGGGTCAACACGAAGGACACCGTCGCCTGGGACACGCCTGCTGCAATGGCGATGTCCTTCTGGCTGGGCTTGGACGCCTTCGTCACGGTGTTCCGTCACCTTCCTTATTGGTATTAGTGAGACTACGGGCATCCGATTCTCACGTCAAGCACGTATCTCAGGAGTCCACTTCTTTCCATCCTCACAGAGGGGATGTGCAGGGGTTCTCCTGGTCACGACTGAGCCATCGCCATCAGTCCGCGCTCCGCGAAAACCTTCTTCGCCGTGAACGTTGCGTTGAGAGCCCGTGGGAAACCACAGTAGACGGCGGAGTGCAGGAGGGCTTCGATGATCTCCTGCGGCGTGAGCCCCACATTCAACGAGGCCTTGATGTGAACATCGAGTTGGGGCTCGCAGCCTCCGAGTGCCGTCAGCATCCCGAGCGTGACCAGCTGCCTGTCCCGAGGCTCCAAGCCCGGCCGTGAATACATCTCGCCAAGCCCCAAGCGACCACCTGATGGGCGAGTTCTGGAGAGACGTCGCCGAGCGCATCGATAACCTTCTCTCCGGCCTCACCATCGATTGCGTAGAGCACCACCTTCCCGTGCTCATACCGTCCCTGTCGGTCTGTCGACACAGCCATCATTCATCCGTTCTTCGCGTGTGATGTGAGCGTGTCGAGGAGACGCTCCTGAGTCCGCTCTAGCTGGGGTTACGTGTCGCGAGACGTGCTCACCGGCGCCGTCAGGGACCCCAGCAGACGCAGCTTGTCGAGGCTCGTGGACCCGGATGGGGCTTGGTAGACCACGAGCTGATGCCCCGGGGCGCTGCGCACGTCGAACGCATTGAAGTTCAAGACCATGTCCCCGACGTCGGGGTGCCGGAACGCCTTTGCTTCGTGAGTCTTCCCTCGCACGTCGCCGCGGTCCCACAGGCGTCTGAACTCCTCGCTTTGCGAGTACGCATCCGCGACGAGGGCCCGGACCGCATCAGCGCTGCTGGGATGACCGAGCGCCAAACGCAAGTTGGCCACGCAGCTTGTGGTCGCCCGATCCCAGTCGATGAAGAACTGCTTCGCGAACGGATCGAGGAAGGTCATGCGTGCCAGGTTGTCCAGCTGCTGAAAGCCGCTGTACAGGGCCTCGGCGAGTTCATTGACCGCGAGTACGTCGAGCTGACGGTTCAAGATCAGCGCGGGGGTATGCGACCATGCCGACAGCAACTCGCGAAGCGACTCATCCACAGCTTGAGCCGGGGCCACTCTCTCCAGCGGGGTGAGGTCAGCGAGACGGAAGATGTGTTCGCGTTGATCTGGATCGAGATCGAGTGAGCTCGCTAGCGCGTTCAGCACCGAGGGGGAGGGGTTCCTCTCCCGCCCCTGTTCCAGGCGGGTGTAGTAGTCAACGCTCACTCCGGCGAGCATCGCCACCTCTTCCCGGCGAAGCCCTGGGACCCGCCGCCCTGTTCGCGCAGGTATACCAACGTCCCCCGGCTGGACGAGGTCACGGCGCGCTTTCAGGAACGCTCCAAGATCCGAAGAAGTCATAGAACGACGGTAACGCTCCCCGACTCGTCGAGGCAGGGTGCGCTGCACCCCGGCTTACGCCGGTCTGGTTCACGTTCTCGCCCGCCGTGAATGTGGAAAGCGTCGGGAATCGCTCGACTGCCGTTAACCAGAAGGACCACTGTGAACAACTCATTCACCGCCGAACTCCTCGACCTCATCCGTGCGAACCACACGGATGGACACCGCCCGCTGCTTTTCGCAAATGCCCGCATCATCACCGAGGACCCCCTGGTGGGCGATTTCGCTCGTGCGGACGTCCTCCTTGGAGGAGCGCGTATCGTCGGTATCGGCCCAGGACTTCTCACCGCCGCAGACGACGACGGCGCCATCGTCATCGATTGCGACGGCAGTGTTCTCGTGCCGGCGGTCGTAGATGTCGCACGTCTCGAAGGTCTTCGCGCCCCGTCGTATCGGAGCGCGACCGCGCTGGCGCCCGGCAACCCCGGCACCTTCGCGATTCTTCCTGCAGTGCCAGAGGAAGCCGATGCTGACGCCCTTCGCCGATTCCTTCAGGATCCGGGTGCCGTGAGCGCCCTGGTGATCGACGGTGAGGTCGTGGTCTGGAACAGCAAGCCCGTCAACGACGCTGACCGGTCCGCCACCGCGGCCACGACCGAGACCTCGGAGATCCCCGCAGACATCCTAGGCACGTGGATCGACGAGAACGACTTCGTTCACCAGCACCTCACCGCTGACGGCCGTTATGACGAGACCCGTGGGGGTCGCCCCCACGCCTTCCAGGGGTCCTACTGGGTCAGCGGATCGCGCATCGACTACCTCGACGACCTCGGCTTCTGGGCGTTCGGCGAGTTCATCGACGGTGTCCTCCACCACGCCGGTTACACGTTCCACCGCTCCTAAGCCCCCACCACCCGCGTACCCAAGAAGAAAGAAAGACCAAATGACCTCCCTGAAAGACTTCGCAGCAGCCCGCGACGCGAAGCGTCCGATCCTCCTCACCGGAGGCGCCGTCGTCACGATGGACTCCTCCATCCCCGACCTTCCCGAAGGGGACGTGTTGATCGAAGGCGACCAGATCCTCGCGGTCGGCGCGAACCTCCGCACAGACCCGAGGCACTCCGCGAAAGTGGCTGAGGCCATTGTGATCGACACCCGCGGCGCCATCGTCAGTCCCGGATTCGTCGACACCCACCGCCACGCGTGGGAAACTCAGCTCCGCCGGAGCATCCCCGATGTGAACGACCTGGGCGAGTACGTCATGTCGACGCTTGCTGCCATCGCGCCGAGCTACACCCCCGATGACATGCATGTCGGCACCCGCTTGGCCGCGCTCACCGCCCTCGACTCGGGCATCACCACGATGCTCGACTTCTCGCACAACTCCCGCACCACTGCTCACTCGGACGCTGCGGCGCAGGCGCTCATCGATACCGGCATCCGTGGCGTGCATGCGTCGATGGGCCCGCACTTCGGCGACTGGGATCGACAGTGGCCCGCCGACGTCGACCGGATGGTGAGCAAGTTCCAGGGCGCGAATGACGGCCTGATCACGGTGCGGCTGGCAGCTTTGTCGACCGACGAGATCGCGGGCCCGGTGCTCGCTTATGGGCACCATCTGGCGTCCGTCGCACGGGACCTGGGGATCGCAACGAGCATCGATGCGGTCTTCGGCGAGTCGTCGTCCGCTGCGATCCTCGAGTGGGCTCGTGAAGGAATCCTCGACTCCACGCTCACGCTCATCCACTCCACGGGGCTGACCGCGGACGCATGGTCTGCGATGGGAGATGCCGGTGTCACCGTGTCGCTCGCTCCCACCTCTGATGCGCAGATCGGACTGGAGACAGCAATCCCGGCCGTGGATGAGGCGCTTGCAGTCGGCATCCGCCCCGGGCTGAGCATTGACGTGGAGGTCGCCCTGGCGAGCGACATGTTCACGCAGATGCGGGCCCTGCACGCGATCCAGCGCATGCGCGCGACGTCCACCATGTATGGAACCAGCGAGATGCTGCCACGCATCACCACCCGCGATGTCCTGGACTTCGCTACTCTCCAGGGCGCCGTCACCAACGGCCTCGGCGATGTCACGGGATCGCTCACCCCGGGCAAGGCGGCTGATCTGCTCATCGTTCGCGCCGATGACGTGAACAACATGCCGCTGAACGACGCGGTCGGCACGCTCGTTCTCGGGGCTGATGCGCGCAACATCGAAACCGTGCTGGTGGCAGGCCGCGCCAGGAAGTGGGAGGGGCGACTGGTGGACGTCGATATTGACGCGCTGCGGGACAGTGTCGTCGCATCCCGCGATGGGATCAACGCGCGGGTGGACGCACTGTGACCGCGGATCCTCACCCTTACGTCGGGCTGTGGGTCACAGCGGACGGTCGCATCCGACAGCGTCTCCTTCCCGCCGGTCGTTACACAGAGGCCCGCGGCTCGGTGGAAGGCGCGTACACGGGTGACTACCGCGTGACGGGCGACGACATCGTGTATCGCGATGACACCGGTTTTTCCGCAGACGGTGTCTTCCGGAACGGCGTGCTGTATCACGCAGGAATGGTCATGTACCGCACTCCGGATCCGGACGCCGAGGGCCCGACTCGTTGAGAGGAGGGCGGGACGCTAACACGGCATCCCGCCCTCACCGGGGCTACGTCTCGAATGGGCGGGTGGCCCGGAGTGGTCGGTTCGACACATCCCTTCTGATACGAATAAGCATGGTGGCCGACGCGCGCTGAGCGGATGGCCACACTCGCCTTCAACGATTGGATAGCGCGTGCCGCACACAGACCTCCCGCTCGCCGAACTCGTCACGTATCGACCCGATGTCATAGAGCCCGCCGATTTTGACGACTTCTGGCGCCGAACCATTTCTGAGACCTCGGCTCATGAACTCGACGTGACGAGCGAAATCGTCCACACGGTTTATCGCACGGTCGTCGTTCGCGACATCGAGTTTGCCGGGTTCGCCGGGGACCGCATCCGCGCCTGGCTCACCACCCCCGCCGATGCGACCGCGCCGCTACCTGCCGTCGTGGAGTTCATCGGTTACGGCGGCGGCCGCGGGCTCGCAGGACAACATCAGCACTGGGCGGCTGCCGGGTACGCACACCTCCTCGTCGACACCCGAGGTCAGGGCGCCAACCAGGGCGAAGGTGGGGCTACTCCTGACCCGCACGGCTCGGGACCGGCGTCCTCCGGCTTCACCACTCGTGGGATCGAAGACCGCGAAACGTATTACTATCGCCGCGTCTTCGCGGACGGTGTTCGCGCGGTGCAGGCGGCGCGTGCCCTGCCCGAGGTGAACGCGCAGCTCGTGGCCGTGTGCGGCGGGAGCCAAGGTGGCGCGATTGCGCTGGCCGTCTCTGGTCTCGTCGGTGGTCTCGTCGCGTCGATGGTGGATGTGCCGTTCCTCTGTCACATCGAGCGAGCAATTCGCATCGGGGGCCGGGATCCAATCATCGAGATCACTCGATACCTGTCAGTGCACCGCTCCTCGGAGGAAAACGTGCTTCGTACCCTCTCAGCCTTCGACGGTGTGAACTTCGCAAAGCGCAGTACCGCGCCCACGCTCTTCTCTGTCGGGCTCATGGACCCAACCTGCCCTCCGTCCACTGTTTACGCGGCTTTCAATCACCACGCCGCGGCGAGCAAGCGGATGGTCGTGTACCCATACAACGGGCACGAGGGTGGAGGCCATCTGCAGCGAATCCGACAGGCTGAGTGGCTGAACATGGTCCTCGCTGACGCCTCCGTCGGTGATCGCTCGTTCTGAGGCTGCCTTCCGGCACGGCGAGTGGTGAGCGAACTCACCGCCCGCTGTCCATTGTGGCTTGCTTACTGCACGCTCGGTCGGAGGGCGACCGTGCAGTCTCGTTCTGTCCATTAGGGAGCCGAAGCGACTGATCACGTTGCGCATCGCGCAGCATTTTCCACTGCGCGAAACGAGATCCGACCTTCGGAAGCCCGATTCGCTGAAGCTCCCCCGCCGATGAGTATCTGCCGAGGTCCGACTAGTTGTGTGCTTCATTAGATGCCGAGCACTTCTATGCATCTGACGAGCTCCTCGGGCCCGGTGTCACGGCGTGGGCGGAGCGAGCGAGCGAGCACGGCGGGGCATCGCGCTGCTCTAAGTGCAATCAACCGCAACGAACGACCGAGAAGCGACCAGTCGATGTGTTCGTCTTGCGTAGTTCCCCGTTGACGTAAATGTTGCAGGTCACGGTCGAACCGTTGAGGATCTGGGCATTGAAGTTCCGGTAGTCAGCTTGGGTCTCGAAGGTCATACGCCAGGGAAGGCGCGCGTCGGTTGCCTGGCTGATGTCGTAAGTACCAGGGGCGATCCAGGTGATGGCCGCACTTGACCCGTCCCCGGTCACCTCGTACACCACCGTTGGCGGAGCCAGGGTCAGCTGCACTCCCTTACACGCATGTGTTCGCGCGTCCCTCCAGCCTCGAGTGGGTAGGACTGCCATCCTTGCGGTCACGGCAGTACCTCGTGCGGTCGGCGGCCTTCGACGACGCAAACGAGGTTCTTCGATTTGAGCGTCGCTATGACGGCACTTACGCCACATTGTGGGAGGAGTATCCCCGCCCGCGTAAGAAGTCTGCGCCGACTATTGACGGGACGATCGAGCCCAACCCGGTCGGGTGACCGCAATGGCTGCGGCGGCACGAAGGTCAGTCCGCGGACCGTCTTCCCGAATCGTGAGGCGCACTTCTTAGGTGCCCTGGTTGCTCATGGACAACAGCATCGCGTTCGAGCGTGCACCATGAGACGCAAGGGAATCGCTTCGGCCTGATCGCGAACGCTCAATGAATGCTGATGTTTCAGCATGCGACCGCGTGCCTGCCTCGAAGCTGTGCGAGCCTAGTGCGTGGAGTAGGGGTCCTTGCATCCTCTAGACGCGTCTTGTGACAGGCGTACTCTCTGAAGTGAGTGCCAGGCCAACGATCGCGGGTTCAAGTCCCGCCCGCCCCACAGTCGTGGCCAACTCAGCAGCGTAATTCTGCGGAGTTTGAGAGGTGTGCGTCATGGCAGAACATGGCCAGCCGAACCGATCCGTCCATAAATTGGCCGGAAATGGTACTTCTGCGCCCGAACCAGGCGAGGTTGTACGGGGTGATACGGAAACGGGTGCCATTGACCGGCTTCGCAGTGCCCTGATCGCTGCAGCCGCTCAGGGCGAGGGTGTCATGCCGGATGGCTTGTTCGGGTTCGAAACGCCGCGGGAACTTCCGACAACACCGCAGGATGCACGTGCAAGCATGCCCCGCACGGTCGGGCGCCCTCGTCTCACACCCGGACAACTCGGAAGCGTGAGTTTCGCGGACCTTGGTGGTCGAGTTCGCGCTCGCGCTCGCATGCGAATGCTGGACGGCAGCGCTGTTCGCCTCTCGTGTACGGGGGACACTGAAGCTGATGCTGTCCACGCCCTTCGCGACCGTGCTGAGGAACTGACTTTCGGTTTTCTTCGGCTGCCCTGGGGTGGGTCGACTATGGCGGAAGTAGCGAGCTATTGGCTCGAAGACCTTCAGCTAAGACAGATGGAGAGCGCGACGCGCGAGGAGTACATGAGGGTGCTCAGAAGCAAGGTTCTCCCGGTTCTGGGGCTGCTGCGTGTGCGGGATGTTCACACAGGAATCGTCGATCGATACCTCAAGTTGGTCGCAGCCCAATACAGTGCTTCATCTGCCCGTCGGGCGAAGGGCGTGCTGAGACAGCTGATGCGGTGGGCTGTGCAGAACCGAGTCATCACGAGCAACCCGGTGGACGACGTCGACCCGATTCCCTCCGACGCGCCTGTCTTCTTCGTCGACATAAGCGCAGAGCAGCTTCGAGGGTTGCTGGACCTGCTTGCGGAGTGGCCAGGCCTGCATTCTCGAATCCGGTCGGGTCGACGCCCCGATGCGGGTCTGGTTCGTGACGTGATGCTCCTTGCGCTCGGGTCTTCTATGCGAACTGGTGAGATCCTTGCTGTACGAAGACGGGATGTTGTCGAGGTAGATGGCCGGTTGGCCGTAGACGTTAACGGAACGATTGTGAGCACGTCTCGGCCGGACGGAAGTTACCGCAAGAGCACTCCGAAGCGCGCGCGCCAGTCCCGGCTGATACCGCTCCCAAACTTCGCGTCGGACGTGCTGCGATCCCGCAAGGAGAATTGTTTGGAAAGCGCGGAAGGATACGTCTTCACTACGGATCGTGGTACCGGGTACACCGTCAATAATGTAGACAGGGTCTTTCGCGGCTTCCGGAAGTTCTTCCCTCGAGAAATCGCGGCCCTCGGGCTGGATGTGGATCGCCTCAGCCCACGCATGTTTCGTAAAGCCGCTGCGACGACAGTCGCGAGACTCGGTAGCGCCGAGATCTCGCAGCACCTCCTCGGGCATGCACGGTTGGACACGACTGAGCGGTACTACATCAAGCCGTTTTCTCTCGTTGAAGAAGACGCCGCGCGGCTGCTCGAAACTTGCTATCAGTCGGCCACTACACCATGACGGTCTTCTTTTAGCCCGCACTCTCAGGTGGGACCACCGGCCTTCTGTCATAGTCGAAAGGGCCAAGTCGAGTCCGATTCCAGATTCAGGGATACCTCGTTTCCTGCTCGCGAGAGGTACGCTTCGACGGTGGAGCAGTTCATCCTGGAAGGCGCCCGTGATGTCATTCTGCTGTTCATCGGTGGCGGGCTCACCATCGTCGGTGGTCTAGTCGCAGGTAAACAGCGCCAACGTGAACGAGCCGCTGACCGAGAAGATGCAATCCGTGTCCAGGCGAGGGAACAGATCGATCGGGCCATCGCCGCTGTCGGCGCAGTCAGCGATCACATCATCACCGAAGCGACCTCGCGAGGTTCGCTGTAGGTGCGGTGGACTACACCGGGCCAGACCTCGCGATCCTTCGCGACAGCGCGGTGTACTTCCCAAATGAAGAGCTAAGAGACGCTACCCGGCAAGCGGTGACGGTCGTCATGATTGCCCCGCATCGCGACGTAGTTGCGCCAGACGCATGGCGTGAGCAGCACTTCGCCCTGCAGGCGCTCCGCCGTGTGCTTGGAGCGTATGCCCGTGGCGACCAACTGCTCCCCGCGAAAGATTTGGACTGGCTCGCCCGGCAAAGCGACCTTCACATCATCAAAGCATCCCCAGAGTGATTGCGTCTCAGCGTTGCGGCACACGGTGCATCGAGCTCCTCGCTGAGCTCATGCGCTCGCGTGCGGTTGCGCGTCGGCGCTTATCGCGATGCCGTGTTTCTCCTTTGTGATGGTCAGGTGTACAGGCAGGCCGCACCGACATCCAACGTCAATCGCGGGGCTCATGAAGGCTCCGTGCGTCCGTGCACAATTCGCGGATGCCGCACACCAAATAGGTCATTGCGCCGACCGAGGTCAGCGCGATAGTCGCTACCTCGTACCAGGCTGACACCGGCGTCAGGATCATGTAAGCCGTGATGAGCAGTAGCGCGGTCGCGCCGAAAAGGGGGCGTGCCGAGCCCGTGGACGGAACGACGACGCTGATTCCGATCAGTCAGACCCGTGCGGTGCGCGTGTTCTCGAACGAGGTGTTCACCGCTGACGAGGCCGCGGTCATCTTCTACACGTACTACCTCACCGACGCCGTCGCTCAGCCGTACGTCCTCCGCGAGCTCGACCTCAGCCAGGAGCTGTCGGAGGAACGATGAGAGTCGCCGTCCGTCACGACGCGATAGCCGACACGGTCGCGCGTCTCGCCCTCACCGTCCGGCAGTTCCAGGAGCAGCTCGACGCCCTCGACGCGGAGGCCGCTCGACTGCGATCCTCATGGTCCGGTGAGGCCCAGGCCGCATACGACCGCGCCCACCACGACTGGGACACCGCCATCCGCGGCATGAAGGCCGCCCTCGCCGAAGCCAACCGCCGACTCATCACCGCCAACGCCATCTCCATGGAAACCGCCAGCACCGCCGCCGCGCTCTGGCGGTAGCGCGGCTGATGCTGTCGACGGTGCCGATCGATCGGCAACCGTAATTGCGCGGCTATGCGCAGAGGCGGGGGCTACTCGTTCGAAGGGTCTGGCTCACCGCTGGCGTCCGGGGACGTGTTCGCTGGGTATGCGATGGCGTTCATTTGCGTCTGAAGTAGGTCACGGGCATCGGGAGCGCGGAGGTCTCGTTTCGCGTATGACTGCTCGGTGACCCGCGACTTGCTGTGCCCAAGGATCATCGCCGCTGCGTCAAGTCCGAGCGTTCGAGCGACTTGTGTTGCGACGGTTTTCCGAAGGGCGTGCGGGACGAAGGTGTCGGGCAGTCCGCTGTGCTTTCTTACTTGGCGCAGTGCGCGGTGGACGTCTTGGGGCCCGTTGGGTGCGCCTGTACGCGTGTGGAACAGGAACTCGCTGCCCGTTCGGTTTTCGATGGTTCGTCGGAGGATGATGGCGACGGCGTAGTCGGGAAGGGGGAGTTCTCGGCGGCCGGCTTCCGTCTTCGGGAACGGTTCCCACCGTTTCGGACCGCCCTTCTCCTTGATGGCGCCGTTGACGGTGCAGTACGGGACATCGCCTTCGAGGTGGATGTCCTTCCCGAAGCGAAGGCCAAGGACCTCGCTGATTCGTTCGCCGGTGGCGAGGATCAGATCGATGCAGTCGAGGAGAAGCATGCTCGGAGCGGGCCCGGGGCGACTGTCGTCATTCATGTAGGCGAGCGTCGCTTCCCTCAGGGTGCGTAGCTCGTCTACCTCTGGCGCGAAGATCGTCCTTCGCGGTCGACGGAGACTCCTGACGGATGCTGCCGGGTTCTGTCCGGTGATGTAGCCGAGGTTTACGGCATGAGCCAGGATCTGGGTGAGAAGGGCCTTCACGTTCCGGGCGAGCGGCGCGTGGTCCGCGGCGAGTTTCGTGTAGTGGTGGAACACCATCGGGGCGGTGATATCGCTGACGTAGGTGTCGCCGAAGGCTGGCAGCAGATGACGGCGAAGGATACGGAGGTGTTCCGCGTGGGTGCCTCGAGCCTTCAGGTGATCGGGGATCTTGAGCTCCTCAAACGCGATCCACTCTGTGGCGAGGGTCGAGAACGTGACGCTGCTCGCAGCTGCGGGGGAGTGTGACGCCGCGATGAGGGCGGGCAGCTTGAGTTTGAGCTTGCGTTCAACGCCCACCTTCGTCGTGGCCTGCGCTGTTGTCTCGCCGCGTCGGCCTTCGTAAGTTCGGAAGCTGACGCGTCCGACGAACTTGCCGTCCGAGGTCTGCTTGATGCGTATCTGCCCCCAGGATCCTGGGGTCATCTCTGGTCTGCCCATAGTCGTATTGCGGACTGCTACGAGGCCGGTGACCAGTGGTGGCGGTCGAGGCTATCCATCCACTCGCGGATCTCAGTGCGTGAGTAGCGCAGGTGTTTGCCGAACTTCATCGGCCGGGGGCCGATCTCCTTGAAGTTCCACTGGTAGAGGGTGCTGACGGGGATTTGCGCCCAGGTCGCGAGCTCCTTGATGGTGAGCACGTCGGGGAGGTCGTCGAGGTTCCGCCCGGTGAGAGGGTTCGTGTCGGTGGCCGAGTGTGTCGTCATGCTCACTACATGCGCGGCGCCTCGGCTCTAGCGCGCACGTGGGCTCTCGTTGCTTTTCGTCCGAGATGGTTAGAACTCGTCGAAAAACGTAAGTAAGTCGTGAGCGGCCTCGAAACGGTGCTCCTCAGAAACGCAAAAACCCCTGGATCACCAGGGGTTTTTCGTGGACCTGAGGGGACTCGAACCCCTGACCCCCTGCATGCCATGCAGGTGCGCTACCAGCTGCGCCACAGGCCCAGACGCTGCTCCGGAGTGCTCCGGGCAACGTGAAAACACTACTACACGAATCCGCATCCGCACCAATCCGGACGGGCCGCCCGGGCGCGTCGGGGCTCGAGGAACATCCGGAGGAGCGACGGCGTTCGATCCATCGTGAGCACTCTCGACAGCATCGTGATCGGCGCCGGCCAGGCCGGGCTGTCCGCGTCGTTCCACCTGCGCCGCCGCGGGATCGAGCACGTCGTCCTGGATGCCGATGCTCGGGCAGGGGGAGCCTGGCAGCACCGGTGGGATGCCCTCACGATGCGCGACGTGCACGGGGTCGCCGAGCTTCCGGGAGACACCGCGCCGCCGCGGGACGGGCGTCGGGCCAACATCGCGGTGCCGGAGTACTTCGCCGCGTATGAGAAGGCCCATGATCTTCCGGTGCTGCGGCCGGTGCACGTCCGCCGGGTCCATGGCGACGCCGGGGTCCTGGTCGTCGAGGCCGACGAGGGGGAGTGGCGCACCCGCACCCTCGTCAACGCGACGGGCACCTGGACGCAACCCTTCATCCCGCACTATCCGGGGATGGAGACGTTCCTCGGGGAGCAGTTCCACACCGTCGACTACCCGGGCCCGGAGCACTTCCGCGGCAAGCGGGTGCTGGTCGTCGGCGGCGGTGCGTCCGCCGTGCAGTTCCTCGGTGCCCTCGCCCCTCTCACCGAGACCCTGTGGGTCACCCGACGCCCGCCCGTCTGGCGCGACGACGACTTCACGCCGGAGGCCGGTGCCGCCGCCGTCGCGCTCGTCGAGAAGCGGGTGGCGGCCGGGCTGCCCCCGGAGAGCGTGGTCAGTGTCACGGGTCTCATGCTGCGCCCCCAGGAACGGGAAGCGGAGCGCCTCGGCGCGTATGCCGACCGTCGCCCGCTCTTCCAACGCATCGAACCCGGCGGCGTGCGCTGGGCCGACGGATCGTTCGAGCGGGTGGACGTGATCCTGTGGGCGACGGGGTTCCGGCCGGCCATCGGCCACCTCGCCCCGCTCCACCTGCGCAGTGCCGCGGGTGGGATCCAGCTCGACCGCGGCGGCCGCGGTACGACGGCGGTGGCCGACCCCCGGGTGCAGCTCGTCGGGTACGGCCCCTCCGCGAGCACCATCGGCGCGAACAGGGCGGGGCGGGCCGCTGCGGCCGGTGTCGTCCGGGCGCTCGCGAAGACGGGAGCCGTGGTCTCGTCCTGACCGTTTCGTCGTCCGGCGCGTCCTGTGGATACGCTGGGAGGCATGCTGCGCATCATCCTGACCGTCGTCTGGCTGCTGCTCTCCGCGTGGCTCGTGGTGTGGGTGGGGGAAGGCCTGTTCGGCGTGAACCAGCGGGAGTCGATCCTCCCCTTCGCGAGCGGTGACGGCCTGGGCGGACCGATCGTGATCGGCGTCGCTTGGGGCCTGCTGCTCACCTTCGGCGGATCGATGTCGGGTCTGGCGCGGCGCAAGAAGGTCCGCGGACCGACGCAGATCGGCGTCGGCACCGTCGTCGAGATGTCGCGCACCGGCGTGACCGTGAACGACGTGCCCCAGTACGACCTGTTCATCCGGGTCAGCCCCAGCGTCGGCGACGACTTCATCGGACAGCTGCGCATGCTGCTCGACGCCGGTGACGTCGGAGCGCTGCAGGTGGGGCAGCCCGTCCCGGTCCGCTACAACGTCGACGACCCCGACACGGTCGAGCTCGCCGACCTCAGCGACCCGAGCGTCCGAGAGGCGAT
The DNA here is from genome assembly GCF_001595495.1 of Microbacterium sp. CH1. Lineage (NCBI taxonomy): Bacteria > Bacillati > Actinomycetota > Actinomycetes > Micrococcales > Microbacteriaceae > Microbacterium > Microbacterium sp. CH1. The sequence goes on from NZ_LOSO01000011.1 coordinate 240,587, forward strand.
GCTGCAGTGGCGCATCGACCGGGGCCTCATCGACCCGTCCCAGGTCCGCGCGCGTACGACGGGGACCCAGGTGCCCGCGTCCGTCGTCGAGGTGCGTCCGACCGGACGGCGCCGTGAGGGGCAGAGCGAGCTCGCGCTGAAGGTGCTCGTGGCCCCCGAGGGAGCAGAGCCGTGGGAGGCCGACACCACCGTGTTCGTCTACCCGCAGGCCGTGTCGCGCCTGCAGGTCGGGGCACCGATCTGGGCGTTCTACCGGCGGGAGGACCCGCACACGGTCGCCGTCACCATCGAGAAGGAGGCGGCACGATGAACCCCCTCGACGCGCTGATGTGGCTCGTGAACTTCCCCGCCGCGCACGGCTATGCGATGGTCTTCATCGCGGCGTTCTCGATCCTCGGGCTGTTCGCGGTCTCCGCGCGAGGCACGACCGGAGGCGGCTCGCTGCGGGCTGTCCGTGAGCGGGAAGGCCTTGTTCCGGCGGGCACGCGATCCAGGGGGAACATCGGCGGCTCCGTGGTCCGCGTGTTCTTCCGGGTGCTGGCCTTCGTGATGCTCGGTTCCCTCATCATCGGGATCCTGAGCCTGACCGGTGTCCCGGTGACCCGCGCGTACATCTTCGAGAACGGTCGTCCCACCACGGGTACGGTCGACGGGGACTGGGTGACGTTCACGGCGGCCGACGGCACCGAGTACACGCTGGAGAGCGACTTCTTCACCCCCGCCGTGTACCCGGACCGTGACGCGTGGATCCCGACCGGGACGCCCGTCGTCGTGCGGTACCTCCCCTCGCATCCGCAGGCCTTCGTCATCGACACTTCGCAGACCCCGGGCTGACGTCAGTCGAGGCGCGTAGGGTGAAGACATGTCGCGCATCCTCGTCTTCGGCGGTCACGGCCGCATCGCCCTGCTGCTCGCCCCGCTCCTCGTCGCCCGCGGTCACGAGGTCACCGGGGTGATCCGGAACCCCGATCACGTGACGGAGGTGGAGGACGGCGGCGCGATCGCGCTCGTCGCCGACATCGAGACCATGGACGTCGACGCCCTCACCGAGATCCTCCGCGGACACGATGCCGTGGTGTGGTCGGCGGGTGCCGGAGGCGGGAGCCCGGAGCGTACGTACGCGGTCGACCGCGACGCGGCGGAGCGGACCATGGACGCGGCGGAGCGCGCGGGCGTGCGACGCTACGTCATGGTGTCGTGGATCGGCTCCACGGCCGATCACGGCGTGCCGGAGGGGGACTCCTTCTTCCCGTACGCCGACGCGAAGTGGGCCGCAGACGAGCACTTGCGCGCTTCCGACCTCGACGGGACGATCCTCGGCCCCGGCACGCTGACCTTCGATGACCCGACCGGTCGCATCCGCATCGATCCGGAGGGGCGCGGCGAGGTCTCCCGCGCCGACGTCGCGGCGGTGATCGTCGCGACCCTGGAGGACCCGGGCACGATCGGGCGCACGATCCGCTTCGGCAACGGCGACGAGGAGACCTCGGTGCCGATCGTCGAGGCGCTCGCGCGCTGAGGGCGATGAAGCGGAGTCGGTCACTCGGGCGCCGGGCACGGCGAGGTGCCGGCGCCGCGCTCGTCCTGGTCGCCCTTGCCGGTGGCGCCTCGCTGTCGGCCGTCGCGCAGTCCAGCGCCGAGTCCGCTGAGGCGGTATCGGTGCAGGCCGCAGAGCCCGGCGCGGTCCGAGAGCAGGCCGCCGCTCTCGTCGCGGACATGAGCACCGCGGAGCAGGCGTCATCCATCGTGATGGGACATATCGGCGGGACCGATCCGGCGGCGCTGCGTGCCTACATGCAGTCGGGGCTCGGCGGATTCATCCTCATGGGCGGGAACATCCCGGCCACGGAGGAAGAGCTCCGCACACTGACGGCGGCGCTGACCGTCGACCTCGCCCTCCCGCCGTTGATCGCCGTGGACCAGGAGGGCGGCATCGTCTCGCGCCTGCCCTGGGACACCTTCCCGGCGTCGACGACCCTGAAGAGCCGTCCGGTCGCCGAGACCTCGGCAGCCTTCGCGGCCCGCGGCGCGCTCGTCGCCCGCGCGGGGATCACCGTCGACTTCGGCACGGTCGCCGATGTCCCTGCCGACCCCGGCTCGTTCATCTTCGGGCGGGCCCTCGGCACCGATCCAAAGAGTGCCGCCGACCGCACCGTGGCGGCGACCACGGCCCAGGAGCACTTCGTCGCGTCCACGCTCAAGCACTTCCCCGGGCACGGAGCGGCGCCGGGCGACTCCCATCACGTGATCCCGAGCACCGGCATGACGAAGGCCGCCTGGCGTGAGACGGACGCCGTCCCGTTCGCCGCCGGTATCGACGCCGGTGCCTCGGTGCTCATGTACGGCCATCTCGTGTACACCGCCGTGGACTCCCGACCGGCGTCGCTCTCCGCGGAGTGGCATCGCATCGCGCGGGAGGAGCTCGGCTTCGACGGCGTGGCCGTGACGGACGACCTCGGCATGCTGCTGTCCTCGGGGGACCCGGCGTACGCCGACCCGGTCGCGAACGGTGTCGCCGCAGTCGCGGCCGGCAACGACCTCGTGCTCATGATCGCGGGGTCCACCGCCCAGACCGCGACCGACATGGCCGCGGGGATTACCGCGGCGGTCGACGCCGGGACGCTGCCCGCCGAGCGTCTGGAGGACGCGGCGACCCGGGTGCTCACCCTGCGTCTGCAGCTCGCCGCAGCGTCGTCGTCGTGGGCCGTCTGCGGGGACTGCGCCGCCGGCTGACGCTCAGGCGGCGGCGCGCTCGTCCGGGCCGAGCCAGGCGGTGAGGAGGGAGGCGCGGAGGGCGGCGCCACGGTCCGCGAAACCACGCTGGCGCCGGACGTACTCGGCCTTGCCCTCCGGCGTCTCGATGCGTACCGGTTCGACGTCCCACGCCGACAGGTCGTACGGGGCGGCCTGCATGTCGAGCAGCCGGATGTCGCGCGCCAGCTCGAACGCGTCCAGCAGCAGCTCTCCGGGAACGAGCGGGCCGAGCTTCATCGCCCACTTGTACAGGTCCATGCCGGCGTGCAGGCAGCCGGGCTGTTCGAGGAGGGGCTGATCCTCTCTCGTCAACGCCGCCCGGTTGCGAGGCACCGCCTCCGGAGTGAAGAACCGGAAGGCGTCGAAGTGCGTGCAGCGGAGATCGTGTGACTCCACCACGGCATCCGTGCCCGCCTGCCCCAGCCGGAGGGGGACGGCATGCCGATGCTCTGCGGCGCGGTAGACCATCGCCCATTCGTGCAGACCGAAGCAGCCGAACTGCCCGGGACGGGAACCCGTGCGGCGCAGCATGAGGGCGACGAGGCGAGCGAGCTCGGGCTTCTCGGCGGCGAAGCGCTCGGCATCCGGCGTCACGCCGTCGGGGGTGACCCCGGGGGCGTACCAGCGCCATGCCACCCGCTCGGACGCGTCCGCCAGCTCCACACCCGCTCCGGGGTGCCAGCGGCGCAGCTGCGCGGGCTTGTAGCCGTAGTAGGTGAAGAGGAAGTCCCACACCGGGTGCTTCTCGCCGCGCGCCACACGGTCTCGGTGCGAGGCGGTCAGCGCGTCGGCTCGTTCCCGATGCGCGTCCTCGCGCCGAAGCCAGTCGTCACGGGTGAGGATCATGTCAGTGCAGGATGCCGGCGTCGCCGAGCTGGTCGCGCAGGCCCGCGCCGTCCTCGGCGCTCACCCACGGCACCTCGTCCGCGTCATGGGATTCCATCTCGGCACGGCCGCCGGCGAGCACCGCCTCGGCAGGCAGCAGCCGCCGGATCGCGACACCCGCGACCGAATCCGGGTGCTCCTCCTGGAACTGCGTGTAGATCGCCTCGTCATGCTGACCGTCGTCGCCGATCAGGAGCCACTTGACGTCGGGGAACTCGGTGGCCAGTCGCCGGAGGTTCGTGAGCTTGTGGTCGCGCCCGCTGCGGAACCAGCGATCGTGCGTGGGGCCCCAGTCGGTCAGCAGCAGCGAGCCGGCGGGGAAGAGGTGACGACCGAGGAACCGCGACAGCGTGGGGGCGACGTTCCAGGCGCCGGTGGAGAGGTAGACCATCGGAGCCCCCGGGTGCTGCCGGAGCAGCTGGTCGAGCAGCACGGCCATCCCCGGGACCGGGATGCGGGCGTGCTCGTCGACGACGAACGAGTTCCAGAAGGCGATGAAGGGCCGGGGGAGCGCCGTGACCATGACCGTGTCGTCGACGTCGGAGACGACGCCGAACCGGGTGCTCTCCGCGACGACGAAGGCCCGCGCCTCGATCGGCTCCTGTCCCTCGACGGTGATCGTGAAGGTCTGCCAGCCGGGTTCGAGGTCGGCGCGGATGACGGTGTCGATGACGCCGCCGCGGTCGGCGACCACCCGATGCGTGCTGTCGCCGACATGCACGTCGACCGAGGCGAAACCCACGGGGATGCCGACGAAGCTGCGCCAGCCGCGGATGCTCGCCGGTTCCCCGTCGCGGCCTCGGCGCTGCGGCGGGACGATCAGCACGCGACCGAGAACACGGACCCACCCGGGGCCGCCGTAGCCTGGGAAGGGCAGCACGGTGGCGCTCCGGCCGCGGCGGCGCGCTCGTCCCTCGCGCCACACGTGCAGGCGGTGCTCGAGACGGGCGAACCAGTGGATCCTGGGCGCCGGGGGTGCGGGGGCCATTGCCTCAGTCTTTCACGTCGGCGTCGGACTCCGCCGCCGGGGCCTCCAGATGACGAGCTTCGAGACGGTGCAGCAGCCGCTTGCCCAGGTAGGCGAGCACGAGGAACAGGGCGATGACTCCGACGAACAGGTAGCCCGCGAAGTGCACGCGGTCGACGAGCTCGCGGAAGCTCCCGGCCGCCAGCGAGGTGACGCTCACGTACGCCGAGGCCCAGATGATGCAGGCCGGGGTCGTCCAGGCCAGGAAGCGCCGATAGGGGTACTCGCTCATCCCCACCGTGAGGGGGACGAGGGAATGGAGGACCGGGAGGAAGCGGGAGAGGAAGATGGCGATGCCGCCGCGTCGGGCCAGGTAGTTCTCCGCGCGCACCCAGTTGTGCTCGCCGATCCGCCGTCCGAGCCAGGAGGCACGGATGTAGGGGCCCAGCCAGCGGCCGAGCCAGAAGCCGATGCTCTCGCCGATGAGGGCGCCGACGACGACGGCCACGCCCATCGCGATGCCCTCGAGGGGAGTGGCGACGCCCATCGAGGCGATGATGACGATCGTGTCGCCGGGGACGATGAGGCCGATGAGGATGCTCGTCTCCAGCATGACGGCGAGACCTGCGACCAGCGTGCGCGTGACCGGATCGATCGACTGCACGGTGTCGAGGAGCCAGAGCAGGAGGTCGTCCACCCCATGAGGATACGGGAGCAGCCGGGTCCTAGGCTGGAAAGGTGCCCGACCGCCTGACTCCCCGAGCCCTGCCGTCCTGGGTGGCGCCGGAGCGGCTTTTCGCGGTGCTCGCGCAGCGGCACGCGGACGTGTTCTGGCTCGATGCGGGCGCTGACGCCGCCGAGGGATGGAGCTTCCTCGGCACCGGGGTGGCGGAGCCGCTTCCGGAGGACGTGCGCCTGGATGCCGGGTCCGTCGAGGCCGGGATGCCGCCGTTCCGCGGGGGATGGGTGGGCTGGCGTGATTACGAGAGCGGAGCCGCCCGCGCGGGAGCTCCGGTCGCCACCGAGCCGGAGCCGGAAGCCCGGACGTGGCTGCGCGTGACCACGGCCGTAGCGGTCGATCACGCCGCGCACCGCCTGTGGTTGCTGGCCGCGGAGGAGGAGAGCGGTGAGGGGGAGCGCTGGCTGCAGTCCGTTCTGCGCGACGCCGGCTCCGAGGCGCCGACGCCGCGGGTGCTGGAGGACCGACACGTCGCCGAGGCCCGCCACACTCCCGCCGCGTACGAGCAGCTCATCGACCGCTGCCGCGACCTCATCCACGCCGGGATCGCCTACCAGCTCTGCCTCACGACGCGGTTCACCGTGCCCGGGGTCCACGACCCCGTCGCGGTGTACGGGCGGCTCCGGGCGGCGACGCCGGCGCACCACGGGGGATTCCTGCGCATCGGGGGACGTGCGCTCCTCAGTGCCAGCCCTGAGCAGTTCCTCCACGCCGGCGGTGGCGTCATCCGCACCCGTCCCATCAAGGGCACGCGTCCTCGGGGCGCCGATGCCGCGACCGATGCCGCGCTCGCCGCAGAACTCGCCGCGGATCCGAAGGAGCGGGCCGAGAACGTCATGATCGTCGACCTCATGCGCAACGACCTCTCCCGGGTCTGCGTTCCGGGGTCGATCCGCGTCGAAGGCCTCTGGGAAGTCGAGACCTATCCGGCCGTGCATCAACTCGTGAGCACGGTCAGCGGCACGGCCGCGGAGGGGATCACGGTCGGGGCGCTGCTGGAGGCGGCGTTCCCCGCCGGAAGCATGACCGGAGCACCGAAGCTGTCGGCGATGACGCAGCTGCACGACCTCGAGGGCGCCCCTCGCGGCGTCTACGCCGGCTGCTTCGGCTACATCGGCGTCGACGGTGCTCTCGATCTCGCGATGGTCATCCGCAGCATCGTCGTGGACGAGGAGGCGGCGTTCGTCGGCGCCGGTGGCGGGATCACGTGGGGATCGGTGCCCGCGGCCGAGGTGCGTGAGGTCGCCACGAAGGCCCGCGCCCCGCTCGCGGCGCTGGGCGCGGAAATGCCCGCCACCTGGCGTTCCGATATCCTGAACTGATCCCGTTTTTCCCTTCAGATTGGTCGTGCGTTCGTTGTCCGAGAACATGTCCACCGCTCCCGTCGACGAGGAGTTCTCCTCGCCGCACGCCATCCAGGCCAAGTGGCAGAAGTACTGGGCGGAGCACGAGACGTTCCTCACGGGCGGAGACGACGACACCCGGCCGCGGCGCTATGTGCTGGCCATGTTCCCGTACCCCTCCGGCGACCTGCATATGGGGCACGCGGAGAACTACCTCTACTCCGACATCGTCGCCCGCTTCTGGCGTCACCGGGGCCACAACGTCTTGAACCCGATCGGGTGGGACTCCTTCGGGCTGCCGGCGGAGAACGCCGCGATCCGCCAGGGTGCTGACCCGCGCGAGTGGACGTACCAGAACATCGCGCAGCAGAAGGTGGGCTTCCAGCAGTACGGCGTCTCCTTCGACTGGAGCCGGGTGCTGCACACGTCCGACCCCGAGTACTACCGCTGGAACCAGTGGCTGTTCCTGAAGATGTACGAGCGGGGCCTGGCGTACCGGAAGAAGAGCCCGGTCAACTGGTGCCCGAACGACCAGACCGTGCTGGCCAACGAGCAGGTCGTGGACGGGCGCTGCGAGCGCTGCGGCTACGAGGTCGTCAAGAAGAAGCTCACCCAGTGGTACTTCCGCATCACCGACTACGCGGACCGCCTGCTGGACGACCTGAACCAGCTCGAGGGGTTCTGGCCGCACAAGGTGCTGCAGATGCAGCGCAACTGGATCGGCCGCTCCGTCGGCGCCGACGTCGACTTCCGCATCGAGGGGCGCGAGGAGCCGGTGACGGTGTTCTCGACGCGCCCCGACACCCTGCACGGTGCGACGTTCTTCGTCGTGGCGCCCGACGGCGACCTGGCCGCCGAGATCGCCGCGGAGGCCGAGCCCGAGGTGCGCGAGCGCTTCCAGGCCTACCTGGCCGAGGTGCAGAAGACCACCGACATCGATCGGCAGTCCACCGACCGTCCCAAGACGGGCGTGTTCCTGGGCCGCTACGCGATCAACCCGGTCAACGGCGAGAAGCTGCCGATCTGGGCGGCCGACTACGTGCTGGCCGACTACGGGCACGGCGCCGTCATGGCGGTCCCGGCGCACGACCAGCGCGACCTCGACTTCGCACGCGCGTTCGACCTGCCGGTCAAGGTCGTCGTCGACACCACCGCCCCGGTCACCGGTGCCATGCCGGTCATCGAGGTGGACGAGGACGGCGTCCCGATCGATGCGGACGCCGCGCTCGACGAGCAGAACCCGGCGAAGACCGGCGTCGCGCTCACCGGCGAGGGGCGCATGATCAACTCCGGTCCGCTGAACGGACTGTCGAAGCGCAACGCTATCGCGCGCGCCATCGAGCAGCTGGAGGCCACGGGGACGGGTCGGGCGGCGAAGAACTACCGCCTGCGCGACTGGCTGATCTCGCGTCAGCGGTTCTGGGGGACCCCGATCCCGATGCTCCACACCGAGGACGGCCGTATCGTCCCGGTGCCGGAGGACCGGCTGCCGGTCAAGCTGCCGAGCGTCGAGGGCCTCGACCTCAAGCCGAAGGGGACGTCCCCGCTGGGCGGCGCCGAGAGCTGGGTGCGGACGACTGACCCGGAGACCGGCGACCCGGTGCTGCGCGATCCGGACACGATGGACACCTTCGTCGACAGCTCCTGGTACTTCCTCCGGTTCCTGTCGCCGAACAGCGACACGGTGGCGTTCGACCCCGCCCAGGCGGCGCGCTGGGCCCCGGTGGACTCGTACATCGGCGGTGTCGAGCACGCGATCCTGCACCTGCTGTACGCACGCTTCATCACGAAGGTGCTCTTCGACATGGGGCTGATCGACTTCACCGAGCCGTTCTCCAACCTGATCAACCAGGGCATGGTGCTGCTCGACGGACAGAAGATGTCGAAGAGCAAGGGCAATCTGGTGCTGTTCCAGGAGGAGCTCGACGCCCACGGTGCCGACGCGCTCCGCGTCGGTCTGGCCTTCGCCGGTCCGGTGGAGGACGACAAGGACTGGGCGGACGTGTCGACCACCGGTGCGCAGAAGTTCCTCGCGCGCGCCCTGCGGATCGCGCACGAGGTCGCCAGCCCCGTCGACGTCGTCTTCGACGGAGGCGACGCGGCGCTGCGCCGTGCGACGCATAAGCTGCTCGCCGAGGCGCCCGCGCTGGTCGAGCAGACGAAGTTCAACGTGCTCGTCGCCCGTCTGATGGAGCTCGTCAACGTGACCCGCAAGACGATCGACGGCGCTGCCGGTGCTGCCGACCCCGCCGTCCGTGAGGCGGCGGAGACCATCGCCGTCATGCTCGACCTCATCGCCCCGCACACCGCGGAGGAGATGTGGGAGATCCTGGGACACGAGCCGTCCGTCGGACTCGTGTCGTGGCGCTCCGCCGATCCGGCGCTGCTCGTCGAGGACACCGTCACCGCGGTCGTGCAGATCGGCGGCAAGGTGCGCGCGCAGCTCGAGGTGCCGGCACGCATCGGCGAGGCCGAGCTCGAGGCGCTGGCGCGAGCCGATGAGCGGGTCATCCGGTCGATCGGCGATCGCGAGATCGTCAAGGTCGTCGTGCGAGCCCCGAAGATCGTCAGCATCGTCGTCAAGGGCTGAGCCACGGGGGTGCTCCGCGGTTCCGTGGACCCGGACGCGAAGGGATGATGTCGCGTTCACGTCGCGACCGGGAACGGCTGTCCTCCACGACGAGTCCCTTCTGAGTGTCTTTCCACGGGCACTGGCTTCGGGGGCGGGAAGGGGCGGAGCGGGCGCATAGTGTGACCGGATGACCTCGTCCCCGCCTCCACCTCCTCCGCCTCGTCGGGGGCTCCGCCTCGGCCTCGGTGCGGCGGTCGTGCTGGCGATCGTCGCGCTCTCCACGGCCGTCGGCCTCGGGCTGGTGCGCGGCCAACCGTCGTCCGTCGATGCGGTCCCGCTCGCGGAGAGCTCGGCGTCGGTCGAGCCCGAGCCCGCGCCCGCGGAGATCTACGTGCATGTGCTCGGGGCGGTCGAGCGCCCGGGCCTGTACGTCCTGCGCGCCGACTCCCGGGTCGTCGACGCTCTCGCGGCCGCGGGCGGGTCGACGGATGCCGCCGACCTCGCGGGGGTCAACCTCGCCCGACGGGTCGAGGACGGGGAGCAGATCCTCGTGCCGGTCGTGGGTGCCGTCGCCGACCCCTCGTCCGGGCCTCCCGGCGACGGTACCGTCGATCTCAACACGGCGGATCAGACGGCTCTGGAACAGCTTCCGGGAATCGGGCCGGCGCTGGCCGAGCGCATCGTCGCGTGGCGCGAGGAGAATGGTCGCTTCCGCACGGTGGACGACCTCCTGGCGGTACCGGGGATCGGGGAGAAGGTCTTGGAGGGGCTGCGAGACGGGGTGCGCGTGTGAGCAGTTCCTCTCGCTGGGGATCGCAGGTCGGCGGCGGTGGTCGCGGCGGGCGGAGCGGGCGTCGGCGCGACTCTAGCTTGATCGGATGCAGGAGCTGCCGCGTTCGTCCCCGGGCTCCGAGCGGGGGATCGGCGTGACGCGTGATCTGCGCCTGCTCCCGGTGGCGGTCGGTGCCTGGGGTGTGGCCCTGGTCTGCGTGTTCATGCCGGGAGCGGCGGGGTGGGTGGCGGGTGGATGCCTGGCGGCCGCGGGGATCATCGGCGCCGCGCTCGCGATCCGGCGCCGCGCAGTCGCGACGATCGGGGGACTGGCCATCGTGGTTCTCGCGACGGCGGCGGCCGTGGCGTTCACCGTGTTCGCACAGTCCGCGGACCGTGACGCCGTGCACGCGTGGGGAGGCAGAGCCGTCGAAGCGGTCGGTGAAGTCTCGTCGTCGGCGTCCGTGGGACGCGATGGGCGTCTGTGGATGGACGTGCAGCTGCGGGGCATCGGTGCGCCCGGGGCCGTGGCGCCGGCGGTCGGTCCAGTGCGCATCGGCATCGAGGAAGCGGAGGGGTTCGTCCTCGGTGCGCAGGTTCGGGTGACCGGAGAGAGTGCGGAAACGGATGCGGGGGAGCGGGCGGCCCTCGTCGTCTTCGTCACCGCGGGAGCGGTGGAACGGTCTGCACCGGGCGTCTTCGGATTCGCTGCTGACCTCCGCCGGTCGTTCGTCGAGCGCGCCACCCGACTCCCGGAGCCCGGTGCGGGCCTCCTTCCCGGGCTGGCCGTGGGCGACACGACCGCTGTGCCTGCCGCAGTCGACGCCGACATGCGCACGAGCGGCCTCAGCCACCTCACCGCCGTATCCGGGGCGAACTGCGCGATCGTCGTCGCTGCGGTCTTCGGGATCGTCGCGTTGTGCGGAGGGGCACGGGCGTTGCGGGTCGTTCTCGCTATCGTGGCGCTGGCCGCCTTCGTGGTGCTCGTGACGCCCGAGCCGAGCGTCATCCGGGCCGCCACGATGGCCGCCGCGGGCATGCTGTCGATCCTCGTCGGGCGTCCGAGCGCTGGGGCCGGCATCTTGGCCCTATGCGTGGCCGCTCTCCTCATCGTTGATCCCTGGCTCGCATCGACGCCGGGATTCGCGCTGTCCGCCGTGGCCTCCGGGGCACTCATCCTCCTCGCCCCGGCGCTGGCGAACGGCATCGCGCGCTGGCTGCCCCGTCCGCTCGCCCTCGCGATCGCGGTGCCTCTGGCGGCGCAGCTCGCGTGCGCGCCCGTGATCGCGCTGTTCGCGGAGCAGCAGTCGCTCGTCTCGGTCGTCGCGAACCTCCTCGCCGAGCCGGCCGCGCCGCTCGCGACGGTGATCGGGCTGCTTGCGTGTCTGACCGCCGCTCTTCCGCTTCTCGCCGATCTGCTCGCCGCGTCCGCCTGGCTGCCGTCGGCGTGGATCGCGACGGTCGCGCATGTCACCGCGGGGCTCCCGGGCGCGCAGGTGCTGTTGCCGGCGGGCGTCGTCAGCGCTGTTCTGGTCGCGGCGGTGAGCGCCGCGATCGCGGTCGTCTGCTGTTGCGGACGCCCTCGCCAGCGCGCCGCGCCGGCGGCTCAGGAGGCAGAGCCGGCTCGTCAGAGGCGGGCTCACATTGCCGGCCGCCTGGTCCCCATCGTCCGCGGCGCGGCGGCCGCCCTCCTCATCGTCCTCGCGGCTGTCGGAGCCTCCCGTGCGCTGATCGACGGGCCGCTCGCCGCGCTGCGGACGCCACAGGATTGGGCGGTCGCCGTCTGCGCTGTGGGCCAAGGAGACGCCCTCCTCGTCCGTTCCGACGACGCGATCGCCCTCATCGACACCGGTCCGGACCCGGGGGCGCTCGACGCCTGCCTCCGCTCGCTGAGCGTCGATCGCATCGACCTGCTCGTGCTCACGCATTTCGACGCGGACCACGTCGGGGGTGCGGCCGTGCTCGAAGGGCGAGTGGGCACGGTGCTGCACGGACCACCCGCCGACGATGCCGATGCGCGCGTGCTCGACGGCCTGGCGCGGGCAGGCGCAGCCCTCCGCGCGGTTGGAGGCGGAGACCGGGGTACTCTCGGCGGAGCATCGTGGCGGGTGCTCTGGCCGCTGAAGGACAGCGTCGCCTTCCCGCCGGGCAACGATGCGAGCGTCGTCACTGAGTTCGCCGGGGGAGGAGTGCCGCGGGCCCTGTTCCTCGGCGATCTCTCCGCGGCCCCGCAACGCGCGCTGCTGCGCCGCACACCGCTGACGGGGTACGACGTGGTGAAGGTCGCCCATCACGGGAGCGCTGATCAGGAGTCCGCTCTGTACGAGGCTCTGCATCCGAGCGCGGCGCTCATCACGGTCGGCGCGGGGAACGACTACGGACACCCGCGTCGGGAGACCCTGGAGATGCTGTCGGCTCTCGGCGCCCACGTGTACCGCACCGACCGCAACGGTCGCACGCTGCTCGGCATCCAGGACCATGCCCTCCGCGTCTGGACCGACGTCGCGCCACCCTGAGTGTCATCCACGAGGCAACACACCTGGCTTGTGACTTCGAACGGCTCCCGGCGTGCGCCGGGAGCGGTTCGGTGTCGTGCTCAGTGGGTCACTGCAGCGTGAACGTTGCGCGTCCGATCTCGGTCATGCCGAGGTCGTTAGAGGCGACAAGCTCCACCGGAGTGGTCTCGTCGTCCAGCTCGTAGGCAACAGCGTTGGCGACAGTGCCGCCCTTCTTGATGTCCTGCAGCTGGGAGTCGAGGAACTGCTCGTCCGGGAGCATTCCGACGCCGAGCTCGTTGACGGCGTTCGGGTCATTGTCTTGGATCGCGGTGAACGTGCCGATCCACGCCATGGACGGATCGATCGTGTCATCGGAGTTGTTCGTGACTTCGTACCAGAACGCGATGACGGGCTTCTGGCCATACTCGTTGCCCGGTTCGCCGACGGCGATCTTCTTCGTGTCGGTGATCGTGATCGTGTACTCGGGCAGGGTGAGGACGTTGTCGGCAAACGATGCATCGGTGGTCGTCTCCGACTCGTCCGCGGTGTCATCGCTCGACACCGCAGTGGTCGTCTGAGGCTTCGTCTCGGCCGCAGGTGCCGAACAGCTGCTGAGCAGGAGTGCCGTGGTCACCAGAGCGAGCACAGCAAAGTTGTTTTTTGACAGGCGCATCAGCGCGTCCCCCAAGCGTGAGTGTGATCGCTGACGCGACGTCAGCAATCTCACGCTAGTGGCGGATGGACGCGTGAGAGATCGCCAGATGAGCGGGCCGGGCGATCGTTATCAGCACGTCATCATTTGGGGCGCATCGTCTCCGGCTCAACCTCGGGCGGAACACGATTCGAGGTGGCGCAAGTCCCCGGGTCTGGACCGACGTCGCGCCGCCCTGAGTCGGTGTCCGATGCCGCCGGTAGGCTGGTCCCATGGCAGCTTCCCGTCCTCCCTCCCGCGGCGGCGCGAAGGCCACGAAGATCCCGCAGGTGTCGTGGCGGGAGCCGCATCCCGCGCCGCTGGTGCTCGTCTCGGGCCCGGAGGAGGTCTGCGCCGAGCGCGCGATCGCCGGGGTGCGCGACTACCTCCGTGCGGAGGATCCGGCGCTCGAGGTCAGCGACGTGCGTGCCGACGACTACGCGCCCGGCACGCTGCTCTCCCTGACCTCGCCGTCGCTGTTCGGAGAGCCGCGCCTGGTCCGCGTGTCCGGCGTGGAGAAGTGCTCTGACGCGTTCCTCCAGGAGGCCATCGGGTACCTGGAGAACCCGCAGGAGGGGGCCACGGTCGTGCTCCGCCATACGGGCGCCAGCGTCCGCGGGAAGAAGCTCCTCGATGCGCTGCGCGCGGGGACGGGTGGCGGGATCGAGATCGCGTGCCCCGCCATCAAGCGCGACGGCGACCGGGTCGACTTCGCGGCGGGGGAGTTCAAGGCGGCCAAGAAACGCATCGCTCCGCCGGCACTCCGAGCGCTCGTCTCGGCCTTCGCCGACGACCTCACCGAGCTCGCCGCCGCCTGTCAGCAGCTCATCGGCGACGTCGAGGGCGACATCACCGAAGAGGTCGTCACGAAGTACTACGGCGGCCGGGTCGAGGTGTCGGCATTCGTCGTCGCCGACACCGCCATCGCGGGTCGCTACGGCGAGGCTCTCGTGGCGCTCCGTCATGCCCTGTCCTCCGGCGCGGACCCGGTGCCGATGGTCGCCGCGTTCGCGATGAAGCTGCGCACGATGGCGCGCGTCGCCGGCAACCGTGAGCCCAGCAGGCAGCTCGCCCAGCGCCTCGGGATGAAGGACTGGCAGGTCGACCGCGCGCGTCGCGACCTGGCGGGCTGGAACGAGCGCTCCCTGGGGATGGCGATCCAGGCGACCGCGCGCGCCGACGCCGAGGTCAAGGGCGCGGCGCGCGACCCCATCTTCGCGCTCGAGCGCATGGTGACGGTCATCGCCACCCGTGAGCCGTTCGGGGGCTAGGGCTCCCGCCTCCCGGGAAAGCAGAAAGCCCGCCTCACGAGGAGACGGGCTTTCCGGAAGTCGGAAGCTCAGAGAGCCGAGACCTGCTTGGCGATCGCCGACTTGCGGTTCGATGCCTGGTTCTTGTGCAGGACACCCTTGCTGACGGCCTTGTCGAGCTTGACCGAGGCCTTCTTCAGGCTCTTCTCGGCGGCGGCCTTGTCGCCGGCGGCGACGGCCTCGCGGGTCTGGCGGACGAGAGTCTTCAGCTCGCTCTTCACGGCCTTGTTGCGCTCGTGAGCCTTCTCGTTGGTCTTGTTGCGCTTGATCTGCGACTTGATGTTTGCCACGTGTGGACGCTTTCTGTACAGGAGTGATTCGGAGTGCCGGCAGCAGAAGAGGGCTGCTGCACGGCGGTCGTGAGGGAAGAACCCACACGCAAGCCAAGAGTCGAGTCTACCAGTACCGGGCGGGATCGTGCGAAACGACGCCACTCGGGCGAGACGCCGTCGCGCGGGAGGTGGGACCGGGTGCAGAATCATCCACAACGACGACGACGTCAGGAGCCCGATGACCCCCCTCAGCACCGACCCGGCCGCGCGTGCGCGGCTCCGCTGGTCCGCCGCCACCTCGTCCGTCCAGATCGAGGGCTCCCGCCGTGCCGACGGCGCGGGCCGGTCGATCTGGGACGACGAGATCGCCAAGCCCGGACGCATCCGGGACGGCTCGACGGCGGAGCCGGCCTGCGACAGCTATCGCCGCGTGGCGGATGACGTCGCCCTGGTGGCCGGTCTCGGGCTCGATCGGTATCGGTTCTCGATCCCCTGGGCGCGCGTGCAGCCGGATGGACGCGGCCCCGGGAACGTCGCGGCGCTGGACCACTACGCCCGCGTCGTCGATGGCCTGCTGGAGGCCGGAATCACCCCGTTCCCGACCCTCTATCACTGGGAGCTGCCAAGCGCGGTCGAGGCCGACGGTGGCTGGCTGGCCCGCGACACCGCCGAGCGCTTCGGCGAGTACGCCGCCCTCGTCGCCGCCCGCCTCGGAGACCGGGTGTCGTCCTGGTACACCTTGAACGAGCCCGCGATGACCACTCTGCAGGGCTACGCCGTCGGCGCGCTCGCACCCGGCAGGCAGCTCCTCTGCGGTGCGCTTCCGACCGTGCACCATCAGCTGCTCGCCCATTCCCGAGCCGCCGAGGCGCTGCATGCCCGTGGCGCGGTGAGCGTGGGACTCGTCAACAACCACACCGGGGTCCTGCCGCTGCGGGACAGCGAGGAGGATCAGACCGCGGCCGCGGTGTACGACCTCCTGCACAACCGGCTGTTCAGCGAGCCGCTGCTCTCCGGGACGACACCAGACCTGGAGGCGCTCGGGCTCCCGCCGCTGCCCGTCCTCGGAGACGATCTCGCACGTATCGCGGGATCGATCGACTTCTACGGGGTGAACTTCTACAACCCGACCACGGTCACCGCCGCCGCCGCCGAGGATGAGATCCCGTTCGAGATCGTTCCGACTCCCGGAGTGCCCGTCACCGGGTTCGGTCCCGAGTGGCCGATCATGCCGTCCGCCCTGCGCGACTTCCTGATCGATCTGCACCGCCGCCACCCGAGCATGCCTCCGATCATCATCGGGGAGAACGGGGCGTCCTTCCCGGAGCCCGACGTCGCCGGCCCCGTGGAGGACGCCGACCGGATCGCCTACCTCTCCGCGCACATCGACGCGGTGGGCGAGGCCATCGGCGCCGGCGTCCCCGTCGAGGAATACACGGTCTGGTCGCTGCTCGACAACTGGGAGTGGACGGACGGCTACACGCAGCGGTTCGGCCTCGTGCACGTGGACTTCTCCACGGGGGAGCGCACCCCGAAGGCCTCCTACGGTTGGTATCGCGACCTCATCGCGGGTGCTCGCGCGGCCAGGGACGCCGAGGCGGCACGCGCATGAGCGCGACCCCGGGCCTCGGCACCCGCCGAGCGGGCCTGCGCTGGATGTCGTTGTTCACTCTCTCCTGGCTCGCGATCTGGACCGTCCAGCTCACACCGGTCCAGCTCCTCCTGCCGCTGCAGCTCGACACTCCCGAGGACGACTGGATCCGCGGCGTCGTCTCCTCCGGGATCGTGCTCGGAGTGGGTGGTCTCGCCGGCGTCGTCGCCGGGCCGCTCGCCGGGGCGCTCTCGGACCGCGCCCGCGCCGGCGCGCACCGGCGGCGGCCGTGGGCTCTGGGAGGGGTCGCGCTCACGGCCGTCTGTCTCGTCTTCACCGGATTCGCCGACGGCCCGTGGGCGATCGGCGCCGGCTGGGTCGGCGTCTCGATCGGCGTCGCCGTCTCCTCCGCCGCGTTCACCGCGCTCATCGCCGACCAGCTCCCGACGACGCAGCGCGGTGCCGCTTCCGCCGCGGTCGGGTCGAGCCAGGCGGTCGGCATCGTGCTCGGGGTCGGACTCGTCGTGCTGCTCGGCCTCGGCATCGTCGCCGGGTATCTGCTCCTCGCAGGCATCATCGCGGTGGTGGGCGTCGCGGCGGCGCTGCTGCTGTCGGACCCCCCGAGCACGGAGGCGCTGCGTCCCCCGCGCATCGGGCGGCCCCGCCTGGCGTCGCTCCGCGACCGCGACTTCGCCTGGATGCTCTCGGGCCGGCTCGTCACGAATATCGGCAACGCCCTCGGCACGGCGCTGTTCCTCTTCTTCCTCCTCCACGGTCTCGGACAGGAGAGCACGACCGCACAGGACAACCTCCTCCTGCTGATCGTCGTCTACACGGTCTTCGTGGTGCTCGCCTCCGTGATCACCGGGATCATCTCCGACCGCACAGGGGAGCGGCGCCGGCTCGCCGTGGGGGCCACGATCGTGCAGGCGGCGTCGGGTGTGGTGATCGTCGCCGCGCCGACCTTCGAGATGACGATGGTCGCCGCCGCGCTCATGGGCGTCGGCTACGGCGCCTTCTCGACGGTGGGCCTCGCGTTCGCGGCCGATCTCCTCCCGGATGAGCAGGATCACGCGCGCGATCTCGGCATCGTAAACGTGACCGCCGCCCTCGGACAGCTCATCGGTCCCGTGCTGGGGGCGGGGCTCGTCGCGCTGGCCGGCGGGTTCTGGCTCGTCTTCCTCGCGGCAGCCGTCCTGTCGCTCGTCGGCGGAGCGCTCACCGGCGCCGCGCGGCCCCGGGTGCTTTCAGCGTGACGCCGTGCGCTGCTCGATCGTCGCGATCGCGAGGGAGAGGACGGCGTTGAACACCCGCGGGCGCATGGCCGTGATCAGGTGCGTGGTCCGTGGTACGACGATGAGCTCCGCCTCCGGGGCCAGGCGCCGGAACAGGGGTTCGTTCAGCCGGAGCTGATCGTACTGGCCGTTCACGAACCAGAGGGGCACCTGGATGCGGGGGACCGCGGCCGCCACATCCAGGGCGGCGAGGCTGCGGAGCGTCTGGTCCTGGACGTCGAGGGCGTACCCGCCGGCGGCGAAGTCGCCGCGATTCTCCTCGGGGATCGTCGCGGCGAGCATGCGCTGCGTCAGCCACATGCCGCGGTCGGGCAGGGAGTCGACGGCCCGGGCGAACAGTCGGTACGCGCGCAACCCCGCGCCGCGGGGGAGCGAGGTGCACGCGGCGGCGACGAGTCCGTCGACGGGCGGAGGCTCTGCGCCACCGGTGTACGCGAGCGAGAGCAGCCCGCCCATGGAGTGGCCGACGAGCAGCACGGGGCCCGTCTCGGCCGCGGCGCGGACGGCGGCGTCGATCGTGTGCAGCGCCTCGTGGAGGGTGAAGTCCTCGTCCATCCGGCTGCCGTGGCCGGGGAGGTCGACGGCGGTGACGGGATGCCCGTGCGCCTCCAGGTACTCGATCTGCGACCGCCACATGGTGGACGACGTGCGGATGCCGTGCACGAGGACGGTCTGGACGGTCACGCCTTCAGCATAAGGAAAGCGGGGCCGGTGGATGGACCACCGACCCCGCTTCGACACGAGATGTGTCAGAGGATGTTACTTCTCCCAGCCGACGTTCTCGATCGGCGTGACGCCGAACAGGTCGAGGCCGACGTAGGGCTCCGGCGTGAGGTTCGCCAGGCCGTTCTTGACCACGTAGATCGAGGGGCCGCTGTACAGCGGGATGACGCCCCACGTCTCTTCGACGATCTTCGGCTCGAGCTCCATCGCGGCGGAGGTCCAGGACTCGGCGTCCTTCTGGCTCTCGACCTCGTCGGCGATCTGCTTGTCGATCTCCGGGGTGCTCGTGCTCGAGAGGTTCAGCTGGCTGTCCGAGCAGTAGAGCTGGCAGAACCAGGCCGGGCCGAACGGATCGGAGTCCGTGAAGCGCAGCGACACGACGTCCCAGTTCTTCGAGGTGAGGTCGTTCGAGAAGTCGGCCGAAGCGCGGACATCGATCTTCAGGTCGATGCCGATCTCCTTCTGCTGCGCCTGCAGCGACTTCGCGAGCGCCTCGAGCGTGGGGTCCTCACCGAAGACCGGGAAGGTGACGGAGAGCTTCTCGCCATCCTTCTCGCGGATGCCGTCCTCGCCCTCGGTCCAGCCGGCGTCGTCGAGCAGCTTCTTGGCCGCGTCGACGTCGTGCTTCAGGCCGGCGGTGGCGAACGAGTCCTCGTAGCCATCCTGGAACGAGTACAGGTTCAGCGAACCGGCGACCGGCTCGTCATAGCCGAGGCCGTTCCATGCGATCTGCTTCTGCTGGTCGATGTTCACGCCCAGGAAGAAGGCCTTGCGCACGTCGATGTCCTCGAACTGCGGCTTGTCGGCGTCGACCATGAGGATCGTCTTGGCGGTCTGCTGCGCACGACGGACGGTGGTGTCCTCGACGTCCTGCACCTGCTTGAGGCGGTCGTTGGTGTTGGCGCCCACCATGTCGATCTCGCCGTTCTTGAAGGCGTTGACCGCGGCGTCCGGCTCCATGGCCGTGAAGGTGACCGAGTCGAGCAGCGGCGCGTTGCCCCACCACTCGGGGTTCGGCTTGAACGAGACGAAGCCGCCGTTGGCGTCGAACGTGTCGACGGTGTAGGGACCCGCACCCCACTCCGGGTGCATGTTTCCGATGAAGCCCTCGTTGAACACGGTCGGGTCAGCTGCTGCCGGGTGCAGCACCCCACCCGTGAGGAAGGCCATGGACGGCCAGGCGTAGATACCGTCGAACGTCACGACGGCGGTCTTCGCGGTGTCGCCCTGCTCGACGGACTTGATCTGCTTGTAGCCGTCGGTCGCGTTGGGGGTGAAACCCTCTTCGTAGGAGCGGTTGGCCTTCCACGTCGCATCGACGGCCGTCCAGTCCATGTCCGTGCCGTCGTTGAAGTGCGCCTCGTCCGTGAACGTGAAGGTGATGGTGGTGTTGCCATCCTTCTCGCCGATCTCGTACGTGTCGAGGTAGGCGTCGTTCTTCGTGACCTCGCCCTCCGGCGAGACGAGGAGGATCTGCGGCATGTACCACGACCACAGGCGGACCGTGTCGGCGCTGCCGTCGCCGTTGAAGGCGTTGAGCTGCTCCGGGATCTCGTTGATGGGGAAGTTGACCTCGCCACCCTCCTGGAGGTTGCTGCGGTCCTGCGGGTTGTAGTCGGCGGTCTTGGTCTCGACCTTCTCGCCGCCGTTGTCTCCGCCGCCGTTGTTCCCGGAACCGCTCGCGCAACCCGCGAGGGCGAGTGCGAGGGCGCCGCCGACCGCGACCGCCCCCAGCAACTTCTTGTTCTTCATGGTGCTCCTTTCGCCTTTCGGCGTTTCATAAGGGGAAGACTAGTTCGCGCTTTATCCCGGTACACCGCGTGACGGTGAATGCCGCCTAACCGTTATCGGACGGTGACCGAGGGCTCCGCCTGCCTCGATTCAGACGGAAGCGGGCTTCGTGGACATCGTGTCGGCATCGAAGACGACCCGCTCGCGGGTGCGCTCGATGTCGGGATCCGGCACCGGGATCGCCGACAGCAGCGCCTTCGTGTACGGGTGCTGCGGGTCGTCGAAGACCTGGTCCACATCGCCGTGCTCCACGAACTCGCCGAGGTACATCACAGCCACCCGGTCGGCGATGTGACGGACCACCGAGAGGTCGTGCGCGACGAAGAGGTAGGACAGCCCGAGCTTGGTCTTGAGCTCGTCGAGCAGGTTGATGACGCCGGCCTGGATCGACACGTCGAGCGCGGAGACCGGCTCGTCGAGCACGACGATCTTCGGGTTCGTCGACAGGGCGCGGGCGATGCCGATCCGCTGCCGCTGACCGCCGGAGAACGCCTGCGGGAAGCGGTCGCTGTGCGCGGGGTTGAGGCCGACGAGGTCCATGAGCTCGTCCACGCGCCGGTGCGCCTCCTCCTTCGGCGTGCCGATCGCGAACAGCGGCTCCGAGATGATGTCCGCGACGGTCATGCGCGGGTCGAGGGCGCCCATCGGGTCCTGGAAGACGATCTGGATGTCGCGGCGCAGGGCGCGCTCGACCTTGCGGCTGTGGATGTCGTTGACACTGGTGCCGGCGATGACGATGTCACCATCGGTCTGCTTGACCATGTCCATGATCTGCAGCAGCGTCGTCGTCTTCCCCGAGCCCGACTCGCCGACGATGGCCATCGTCTCGCCCTCGCGCACGTCGAAGCTGATGCCCTTGATCGCCTGGACCTCGCCGACCTTGCGCTTCAGGAAGGCGCCCTTCAGCAAGGGGAAGGTCTTGCGGAGGTTCTTGACCTCGAGCGTGATCGGCCGCTCCTCGCGCGGGGACCGCGTGAGGTCGCTCTCCGGCACGGGGCGCACCGGGTAGACGGGAAGTCCGCCGAGAAGGCCGCCGTCCTCGATCTCGTGGGCGCGGATGCACGCGGCCTGGTGCAGGTCGCCGGATCCCGTCGGGACGGGGAGCAGCTCAGGCTCCTTGGCGCGGCAGGCGTCCATGACGATCGGGCACCGGTCGGCGAACGGGCAGGCGTCCGGCAGGTCGATGAGCAGCGGCGGATTGCCCTTGATGGGGGTGAGCGGCTCCTTCTCGGCCTTGTCCACGCGGGGGATGGCGCCCAGCAGGCCGATCGAGTACGGCATGCGGGTCTTGTGGAACAGCTCGCGCACGGGGGCGTGCTCCACGGGCTTGCCGGCGTACATCACGAGCACGTCGTCGGCGGTGCGGGCGACCACGCCCATGTCGTGCGTGATCATGATCACGGCGGCGCCGGTCTCATCCTGCGCCTTCTCGATGAGGTCGAGGATCTGTGCCTGGATGGTGACGTCGAGGGCCGTGGTGGGCTCGTCGCAGATGATGAGCTTCGGGTTGTTGGCCATCGCGATGGCGATGACGACACGCTGCCGCATGCCTCCGGAGAACTCGTGCGGGAAGGACTTCATCCGGCGCTCGGGCTCGGTGATGCCGACGAGCTTGAGCAGCTCGACGGAACGGTCCCAGGCGTCCTTCTTCGACAGGCCGCGGTGGACCGTGAGGGCCTCGATGAGCTGGTCGCCGACCGTGTAGACCGGCGTGAGCGAGGTCAGCGGGTCCTGGAAGACCATCGACATGCCGTTGCCGCGAATGACCGACAGCTGCTTGTCGGTCATGCCGACGAGCTCCTGCCCGTCGTACATGATCGAGCCGGTCACCTTGGCGTTCTCATCGAGGAGCCCCATGATGGCGAGCGACGTCACCGACTTGCCGGAGCCGGACTCGCCGACGATCCCGAGGGTCTTGCCGGCCTCGAGGTCGAAGGAGACCCCGCGGACGGCGTCGACGCGGCCGGCTTCGGAGGCGAAGCTGACCTTGAGGTCGCGGACGGAGAGGACGTTGGTCATGCGCGGCCTCCAGCAGCCGAAGTGGGATCGAGGGCGTCGCGCAGGCCGTCGGCGATCAGCGCCATCGACACGGTGAGCAGGGTCAGCGCCGCCGCCGGGAAGTAGAACAGCCAGGGCGACGTGGTCAGCGAGCTCGATCCGGCGCCGATGAGGGCACCGAGCGAGACGTCGGGGATCTTGACGCCGAAGCCGAGGAAGGACAGGCCGGTCTCCGTCACCACGGCGTTGACGACGCCGAGGGTGAAGTTGATGACGAGGAGGGAGCCGATGTTGGGAAGCAGGTGGCGGAGCACGATGCGCATGCCGCCGACGCCCATGTAGCGGGCGGCACTGACGTACTCGCGCTCACGAAGCGACAGCGCCATGGTCCAGATGACACGAGCGGGGAAGTACCACCCGATCACGAAGATCATGATGAGCGCGATGACCCGCCAGTCGCCGCCGGCCTTGTTGGAGATCATCGCGAGGATGAGGAAGCTCGGGATCACCATCATGAAGTGGATGACCAGGAGCGAGATGCGCTCGGTCCAGCCGCCGAAGTAGGCCGCGGCCGTGCCGACGAGTGCCGAGACGATCGTGACGCCGACGGAGACGGTGATGGCGATCATGAGCGACCGCTGCAGGCCCACGGCGACCTGGGCGAAGAGGTCGTTTCCGGCGTTGTTCGTGCCGAACCAGTGCTCTGCCGACGGGGGCGTGCTGAGGTTCAGGAAGTCGAGCTCGATGTGGTCGTACCGAGCGATGAAGGGCCCGAGGATGGCGAAGAGAACCAGGAGCACGAAGATCACGAGGCCGATGAGGGCTCCGCGGTTGCGGGAGAAGCGCCGCCAGTACAGCGTCCACTTCGACAGGCGCTTGGTGGCGACGCGCGTGGTCTCGGGACCGGCGGTCTCCGGCTCCGGGTGGATGGTCGGGTCGAGCATGTCGGTGCTCATGTCAGCTCACTCTCACGCGCGGGTCGAGGACGACGACGGCGATGTCGGCGAGGATGGCGCCGATCGCCGTGAGGACCGCACCGAAGGCGGCGATCGCGACGGTTCCGTGGATGTCGTTCTTGGTGATGGTCTCGATGAAGTACCGGCCCATGCCGTTCCACGCGAAGATCGTCTCCGTCAGCACCGCGCCGGTGAAGATCGCGGGGATGGTGAAGGCGACCTGCGTGGCCACAGGGATGAGCGATGTGCGCAGCGCGTGCTTGCGGATGGCCTGCTGCTTGGTCAGGCCCTTCGCACGGGCCGTGCGGACGTAATCGGCGTTGATGTTGTCCAGCAGGAGCGACCGCTGCAGGAAGTGGATACTGGCATACCCCGTGAGCACGAGCGCGATCGTCGGCAGCGTCAGGTGTTGCAGCACGTCTATGAGGGTGGGGAAGAAGCCCTCGACCCCTTGGCTGGCGTTACCGGTCACGTAGAAGATGCGAGTGCCGGTGGCGTTGTTCAGGCCGATCGCGAGGAGGACGATCGCGAAGGCCGCGACGACGATCGGGATGTTCAGGGTGATGATGCTCGTCGCCTGGCCGATGCGGTCGGCGAGCTTGTACTGCCGAGACGCGGTGTACACGCCGAGCGCGATGCCGAGGACCGTCGTGAGGATCGTCGCACCGAGGACGAGCTCCGCGCTGACCCACATGCGGTAGGCCACCTGCTCGTTGACGGATCCGCCCGTCGGGCTCACGCCCCAGTCCCAGCGGAGCAGGATGCCGGTGAGCCACGTCCACCACCGCTCGATGAGCGGGACGGTGTCGCTCAGGTTGCGGGGAGCGAGGGTGTTCACGATCTGCTCTTCGGTGAGCGGAGGGCGACGACCCACGTAGTTGCTGCGCGGATCGAGGAAGCCCCACGCGAGGAAGTAGGTGAGGTTCGTCGCGACCACGATCATGAGCAGCCAGCCGAGGGCACGGCGCGCGAGGTACTTGATCAAGGGGGATTTGTCTTTCTCTTCTCCAGACGCGCTCGGGGTCTGCCGACGCAACGCTGAGCCGGGCGGATGATCGGGTTTCATCCGCCGTTCCGCGCGACGCGACAGCCTTCACGGAGTCTGTGACGGAGTCGTATCGCTTACGGGATCCGGTGTCACGGATTGATCCCGGGCAACTTCGGGAGACTATCACCGATACGCACGAATGGGGATTATGAGGGCCCTCACCGTACAATCGACGGGACATGTCCCCACGCGCTCTCACCCCGCTTCAGCCTGCCGCGACGCCGGCTGCGCAGATCCGCAATTTCTGCATCATCGCCCACATCGACCACGGCAAGTCGACCCTGGCCGACCGCATGCTCCAGATCACCGGCGTGGTCGCGGAGCGGGACATGCGCGCCCAGTACCTCGACCGGATGGACATCGAGCGGGAGCGCGGCATCACGATCAAGAGCCAGGCGGTGCGGATGCCGTGGGCTCTGGGGCAGGCGCAGGGCCCGGACGAGGTCTTCGCGCTCAACATGATCGACACACCGGGTCACGTGGACTTCACCTATGAGGTGTCGCGGTCGCTGGCCGCGTGCGAGGGTGCCATCCTCCTCGTCGACGCGGCGCAGGGCATCGAGGCCCAGACGCTGGCCAACCTCTACCTGGCGCTGGAGAACGCCCTCCACATCATCCCCGTCCTCAACAAGATCGACCTCCCCGCCGCAGACCCCGAGAAGTACGCGAAGGAGCTCGCCTCGCTCATCGGCGGCAAGCCGGAGGACGTGCTGCGTGTGTCAGGGAAGACCGGCATGGGGGTCGAGGATCTCCTCGACCGGATCGTCGAGGAGATCCCGGCTCCGGTGGGGGATGCGGACGCACCCGCGCGGGCCATGATCTTCGACTCCGTGTACGACGCCTACCGCGGCGTCGTCACCTACGTGCGGATGGTCGACGGCAGCCTCTCGCCCCGCGAGCGCATCCAGATGATGTCCACCGGGGCGAACCACGAGGCCCTCGAGGTCGGCGTGTCGAGCCCGGAGCCCACTCCGACCAAGGGACTCGGCGTCGGCGAGGTGGGCTACCTCATCACCGGCGTGAAGGACGTGCGGCAGTCGAAGGTCGGCGACACGATCACGAACGCGCGCAAGCCCGCGGCGGAGGCGCTTCCCGGCTACACGGACCCCAAGCCGATGGTCTTCTCGGGCATCTACCCGATCGACGGCAGCGACTACGCGGAACTGCGCGAGGCGCTGGACAAGCTCAAGCTCTCCGACGCCTCGCTGCAGTACGAGCCGGAGACCTCCGTGGCGCTCGGCTTCGGGTTCCGCTGCGGCTTCCTCGGCCTGCTGCACCTGGAGATCGTGACCGAGCGTCTTTCGCGGGAGTTCGGCCTCGACCTCATCACCACGGCCCCGAGCGTGATCTACGAGGTCGTGACGAGCGACACCGGCGAGACGGTGACCGTGACGAACCCGAGCGAGTACCCGGACGGGCGTATCGGCTCGGTGTCGGAGCCGATGGTGAAGGCGGCGATCCTGCTGCCCAAGGACTACGTCGGCACCGTCATGGAGCTGTGCCAGTCGCGGCGCGGCACGCTGCTGGGCATGGAGTACTTCTCCGAGGAGCGCGTCGAGCTGCGCTACAACATGCCCCTCGGCGAGATCGTGTTCGACTTCTTCGACCAGCTCAAGTCCAAGACGCAGGGCTACGCCTCCCTGGACTACGAGCCGTCGGGACAGCAGGAGGCCGACCTGGTCAAGGTCGACATCCTCCTGCAGGGCGAGAAGGTCGACGCGTTCAGCTCGATCGTGCACCGGGACAAGGCCTACGCCTACGGCACGATGATGGCGGAGCGGCTGCGCAAGCTCATCCCTCGCCAGCAGTTCGAGGTGCCGATCCAGGCCGCGATCGGTGCGCGCATCATCGCCCGGGAGACGATCCGCGCGATCCGCAAGGACGTGCTCGCCAAGTGCTACGGCGGTGACATCACCCGCAAGCGCAAGCTCCTCGAGAAGCAGAAGGAGGGCAAGAAGCGCATGAAGATGGTGGGCCGCGTCGAGGTCCCCCAGGAGGCGTTCATCGCCGCGCTCTCTGGCGACGTCGAGACCAAGGACAAGAAGTAGCACGCTGGGTCGCTGAGCCCGTCGATCCACGTTGGGTCGCTGAGCTTGTCGAAGCGGTCAGCCGTCGTTGGGTCGCTGAGCTTGTCGAAGCGCACCGTACGACCTCGACAATGACGGGAGGTCCTCCCACCGACTCTCGATCAGTGCGATCTTCTTCCGACGACTCCATCCCTGGATCTGCTTCTCCCGGAAGAAGGCCGCGTCGACGGTGTCGAAGCGCTCCGCGTAGACCAGAGCCGCGGGCCTGCGTCTCCGGGTGAAGTTCGCGGCGAACGCGTCGTCGTGGTTGTGCTCCCAGATGCGGGCTTCGAGGTCGCCGTTCGTGCTGCCCGTGTAGAAGCTGCCGTCACGGCATTCGAGGATGTAGGTCCATGGCATCGGGCCATCATGGCGGAGGGGCGTGCGGTTTCCCGGGGCGTGAGGAATCCCTTCGACAAGCTCAGGGACCCACCGTTGTGGAGGAGCCCTTCGACGGGCTCAGGGACCCAGCGTCAGGGGGCAAGGATGTGACGGCGTGCGGCGCGGGGGGTGTTCGCTCAGGGAACCCGAAGTAGGCTGGATCTCATGCGGCGCGGGACTTTCCGAGACGACACGGTGGACTATGCGGCCGTGGGTGCGACCCACGCCCCCGATCTGATGCAGTACCCGCCCGAGCGCAGCATCCCGGCGGAGGAATCCTGGCGGATCGGCAGTGGCGAGGAGCGTTTTCAGACGGCCGGCGAAGCCCTGCTGTCGTGGACGGCGCAGCGTGCGGCTGGACTCTCCGTCGAAGACGTCCGCCCTGCTCCCGGCCCCGCCTATGCGGGCGTGAGCTTCGACGCCGAGGGCAATCCCATCGCGCCGAGCAAGCGGGATGTGGAGCCGCGCTACGACGCGGAGGGGATGCCCTTCGTAGGCGCGGGCATGACGCTCCACCTCCGTGGACGGGTCGGCGGCATGCGCGCCGACTCCGAGCTGCGCGTGATCTCCGTCACCGAGGAGACCCGGCGGATCGGCTTCGTACTGGGCACGGTCGGGGGCTCCGTCGTGAGCGGCGAGGAGTCGTTCGACGTGGACTGGCGAGAGGACAACGACGAGGTCTGGTTCACGGTCCGGGCTTTCGACGCCCCGAACACGCTGCTCTATCGGCTCGTCCCCGCCCTGATGAAACGCCGCCGTCGCGAGCTCTTCGCGCGCTACCTCCGCGCGATCTCCCCGCTCTACGCGACCCCGGTGTGATGGCGGGACCACTTCCGCTCGGGGATCCGGCGCCCGCGGATGGGCGTCTCCCCGCAGACCTTCCGATCTCCGCCGAGACGCCGTTTTCCGCCTACCTGCACATCCCGTTCTGCCGGGTGCGCTGCGGCTACTGCGACTTCAACACGTACACGTCCGGCGAGCTGCGCGGCGCGAAGCAGGAGGACTACGCGTCCACCCTCATCGGCGAGATCGCCCTCGCGCGTACGGTGCTGGACGAGGCCGGAGCGCTGCGCCCGATGGACACGGTGTTCTTCGGCGGCGGCACGCCCACGCTGCTTCCCGCGGGAGACCTCGCCCGCATGCTGGGAGCGGCCACCGCGGCGTTCGGACTCGCACCGGGCGCCGAGGTCACGGTCGAGGCCAACCCCGACACGGTGACCCCGGAGGTCGCGCGCATCCTCGCCGAGGCGGGGGTCACGAGGCTGTCCATCGGCATGCAGTCCGCCGTCCCGCACGTCCTCGCCGCGCTCGACCGGACGCACCGCCCCGAGAACGTCCGCACCGCCGTCGCCGCGGCGAAGGGGGCAGGACTCGCGGTCAGCGTCGACCTCATCTACGGCGCACCGGGGGAGAGCCTCGCCGACTGGGAGGCCTCGCTCGACGCCGCCCTCGCCCTGGAGTCCGACCACGTCTCCGCGTATGCCCTCATCATCGAGGACGGCACGAAGCTCGCGCGACAGATCCGTCGCGGTGAGGTGCCGACCCCGGACGACGACCTGCAGGCGGACATGTACGAGCTGGCGGACGAGCGCCTCGCCGCCGCCGGGTTCGAGTGGTACGAGGTCAGCAACTGGGCCCGCAGCGAAGGGCAGCGGTCGCGGCACAACCTCGCGTACTGGCGGGGGAGCGACTGGTGGGGCTTCGGCCCCGGCGCCCACAGCCACGTCGCCGGACTCCGGTGGTGGAACGTCAAGCACCCGGCGGCCTACGCGCAGCGGCTGGCGGCCTCGTCCTCGCCGGCGGCCGGGCGCGAACGTCCGGACCCGGAGGCGCGGACCCTGGAGCGCATCCTCCTCCTCAGCCGCATCCGTGAGGGGATCGCGGTGACCGACGTCCCGGAGCAGAACCGCGACCGCATCGCCGGCCTCATCGCCGACGGGCTCATCGACGCGCCGGCGGCGATCCGCGGGCGCGTGCAGCTCACGCTCCGCGGCCGCCTCCTCGCCGACGCCGTCGTGCGCGAACTGACGGATTGAGCGGCTCCACCGGCGCTGCCCCGCCTTCGGAGATCTCCCGGTCGCAGGAGGTAGGATTGGCACTCAGGGCAGCAGAGTGCCAGCATCCGGTCGGCGGGAAGGGGAAGCCATGGTCACAGAGCGAGGGCTGCAGGTCCTCCGCGCGATCGTGCAGGACTACGTCGAGACGCACGAGCCCGTGGGCAGCCGTTCCATCGTCGACCGGCACTCGTTCGGGGTCTCGGCCGCGACCATCCGCAACGACATGGCGCAGCTGGAGGACGAGGAGCTGATCACGGCTCCGCACACGTCGTCCGGGCGCGTCCCGACGGACAAGGGCTACCGGGTGTTCGTCAATCACCTCGCCCAGCTCCGTCCTCTCTCCACCGCACAGCGTTCCGCCATCGAGTCGTTCCTCGCCGACCCGGCCGACCTCGACGACCTGATGGTCCGGACCGTCCGCGTCCTCACGCAGCTCACCGGCCAGGTCGCGCTGGCGCAGTATCCGTCGTTCGCGCGGGCGCACGTGACCCACGTGGAGCTCGTGACGCTGGCCCCCAACCGGCTCCTCACGGTGCTGGTGACGGACGCCGGTGGGGTGTCGCAGCGGATCACCGCTCTGCCGGACGCGATCGACGAGGCCGACCTCGCCGTGCTGCGCGCGCGACTTTCCGCCCTCATCACCGGGCAGGCGATCGCGGCGGCCTCCGACCGGCTTCAGGCGCTGCTCGCCACGGAGGAGACGCCGCAGGATCGCGTGCTCCGCACCCTCGCCGGCGTCGTGATCGACGAACTCGGCGGCTTCCGGCAGGAGCGGCTCGTGATGGCCGGAGCGGCGACCCTGGCGCGGCGCGAACAGGACTTCCGCGGCAGCATCCACCCCCTCCTCGAGGCCATCGAGGAGCAGGTCACGCTGCTGCGGCTGATGAGCGAGATGGTGCCGGACGAGCACGGCCTCGCGGCGAGCATCGGCACCGAGAACGCCTCCTTCGGGCTCGGCGAGGCGTCGATCGTCGCCAGCAACTACGCGGCGCCTTCGGGGACCGCGCGGGTCGGCGTCATGGGACCGACGCGGATGGACTATCCGAGCAACCTCGCGGCAGCGCGGGCGGTCGCCCGCTACCTGTCGCGCATGCTCGACGACGACGAGGCCGGCCGCTGACGCGGCCCCACGGAAATCACACGCAGAAAGGCGATTGTGGCGGACCACTACGAGGTTCTCGGGGTGTCCCGGGACGCTTCCACCGACGAGATCAAGAAGGCGTATCGGCGCCTGGCACGGCAGCTCCACCCGGACGTGAATCCGGGGGAGGAGGCTGCGGAGAAGTTCAAGCTCGTCACGCACGCCTACGACGTGCTCAGCGACGAGGAGTCGCGCCGCCGGTACGACATGGGCGGCGGTGACGGCGCGAACAACTTCGGAGGCTTCGGAGGCTTCGGCGACATCTTCGAGACGTTCTTCGGCGCGTCACAGGGTGGCGGACGCGGCGCCCGTCCGCGATCGCGGCGAGAGCGCGGTCAGGACGCGCTCGTCCGGGTCACCCTCGACCTCGGCGATGTGGTCTTCGGTGCGCACCGCGACATCGAGGTCGACACGGCCGTGCTCTGCGAGACCTGTCAGGGCTCGTGCTGCCAGGAGGGCACGTCGCCCGTCACCTGCGACATCTGCGGCGGCACGGGGCACGTGCAGCGTCAGGTGCGGAGCCTTCTCGGCAACGTCGTCACCTCCCAGCCGTGCGGCACCTGCGAGGGCTACGGCACGACCATCCCGTACCCCTGCGGCACCTGTGGCGGGCAGGGACGCGTCCGCTCGCGCCGCACGGTGTCCCTCGACATCCCGGCGGGCGTCGAGACCGGACTGCGGCTGCAGCTCCCCGGCTCTGGCGAGGTCGGCCGCGCGGGCGGCCCGAACGGCGACCTCTACGTGGAGGTCACGGTCAACCCGCACCCCGCCTTCAGCCGTGACGGCGACGACCTGCTCGCCACGCTCGAGGTGTCCATGACCGACGCCATCCTCGGCACCGAGACCTCGATCGAGGGACTCGACGGGGAGGTCGACCTGGAGATCCGCGCCGGCGTGCAGTCCGGTGACGTGCTGACCATCAAGGGCCGAGGCATCACGCCGCTGCGCGGCACCCAGCGCGGCGACCTCCGCGTCGGCGTGCAGGTGGTCACCCCCACCAAGCTCGACTCCGCGCAGCGCAAGCTCATCGAGGACTTCGCCAAGAAGAACAAGGCGCCGGGCCCGCAGCTCGCGCAGTTCCAGCAGGGCCTGTTCTCCAAGCTGCGCGACCGGTTCCGCGCCCACTGATCGTGGCGCTGCACTTCCTCGTCGAATCCGCGGGTGATGCCGCGGTGGGCGGCCTCGTCTCCCTGACCGGGGCCGAGGCGAAGCATGCGGCCGTCGTCCGGCGGCTGCGCGTCGGCGAGGCCGTCACGGTCGGTGACGGTCGGGGCATCTGGCTGACCGGCGTGGCCGAAGCGGTGTCGCCGTCGCGCGTCGACGTCCGGATCACCGCGCGCGTCGAGCACGAGCCGGCGAGCCCACGCCTCGTGCTCGTGCAGGCGCTCGCGAAGGGCGACCGCGACGAGCTCGCCGTGCAGGCCGCGTGCGAACTCGGCGTCGACGAGGTCGTGCCGTGGCAGGCGGGTCGCAGCGTGTCGCGCTGGGAGGGGCCGAAGGCGGTGAAGGGACGCGAGCGCTGGGCGACGATCGTCCGCGAGGCCGCGAAGCAGGCGCACCGTGCCTGGGTACCCGAGGTGGCCGCCCCGGAGACGACCGCACAGCTCGCGACCCGCGCGGCGACGCAGCGCGTGCTCCTGCTCGACCCGACCGCGCCCGTGCGGCTCTCCGCCCTGGTGCTGGATGACCGTGACCTCGTGCTCGTGGTGGGTCCGGAGGGCGGGATCGCTCCGGAGGAGCTGGAGAAGCTCACGGCCGCGGGCGCCGAACGCGTGCTGCTCGGCGACACCGTGCTGCGCACGTCCACGGCGGGCCCCGCGGCCATCGCCGTGCTGTCCGCGGCCCTCGGGCGCTGGTGACCGGCCGCACCGCGCGTCCCCCCAGTAAGCTGAGAGCATGAGCGAACCCTCGATCTTCACGCGCATCCTCACCGGGGACATCCCCGGGGAGATCCTGCTCGACATGGGCCGCGTCTTCGCGATCCGCGACATCGATCCGCAGGCGCCGCTCCATGTGCTCGTCATCCCCAAGACCGAGGAGTACCGCGACGTGACCGAGCTCGCGGCCGGGGATCCCGCGCTGCTGGCCGAGATGGTCGCCGCCGCCAAGCGCATCGCGGAGGAACACGCCAACGGCGAGTACCGCCTCATCTTCAACAACGGCGCGAGCGTCGCGCAGTCCGTCTTCCACGTGCACGCCCATGTGCTCGGCAACCTCGAGGAGAACAAGCTCGTTGGCTTCTGACGATCAGGAAAACGTCACCGAACGGCTCTACGCCGACGGCGTCGCGATGGTGCAGCTGCTCGGTCCGCAGGACCGGCTGCTGCGGATGCTCGAGCGCGAGCACCGTGACGTGCAGGTGCTCGTCCGCGGCAACGAGATCACGCTCACGGGTGCGCGCGATGCCGTCGCCAAGGCCAAGGCCCTCGTCGACGAGCTCCTCACGATGACCAAAGCCGGGCACGATCTCGCCCCGAGCGACGTGTCCAGCTCGGCGCGCATGCTGCGTCAGGACGGCGGCCCGCGGCCCAGCGAGGTGCTGGGCGAGGCGATCCTCTCCACGCGGGGCAAGGTGATCCGGCCGAAGACCCTCGGTCAGAAGGAGTACGTCGACGCGATCGAGGAGAACACGATCGTGTTCGGCATCGGTCCGGCCGGAACGGGCAAGACTTACCTGGCGATGGCGAAGGCCGTCCAGGCGCTGCAGCGCAAGGAGGTCACCCGCATCATCCTCACCCGTCCGGCGGTCGAAGCGGGGGAGCGCCTCGGTTTCCTCCCCGGCACGCTCACCGACAAGATCGATCCGTACCTGCGGCCGCTCTATGACGCGCTCAACGAGATGATGGATCCGGAGATCGTGCCGCGCCTGATGGCGACGGGCACCATCGAGGTCGCGCCCCTCGCATACATGCGCGGACGCACCCTCAACGACTCCTTCGTCGTGCTCGACGAGGCGCAGAACACCACGCCCGAGCAGATGAAGATGTTCCTCACGCGTCTCGGGTTCGGCACGAAGATGGTCGTCACCGGCGACATCACACAGGTCGACCTTCCGCAGGGCGCCTCCGGCCTCCGCCTGGTCACCCGGGTGCTCGACGGCATCGACGACATCCACTTCTCCCGTCTCACCAGTGACGACGTGGTCCGGCACTCCCTGGTGGGGCGCATCGTCGACGCCTACAGCGAGTACGACGAGCGGCGCGTGGCGCAGCGGGCCGAGCGCGAGCAGGCGCACGAGTTCGCCAACCGTGCCGAGCGCCGCGGCGCCCAGCGACCCGGACCACGCGACCGCATGCCGAAACGAGGGCTCTCATGATCGAGATCAACAACGAGTCGGCCATCGATGTCGACGAGACCGTGCTGCAGCGGCTGACGGACTTCAACCTGGCGCAGCTCCACGTCAGCGCGGACGCCGAGGTGGCCATCGTGCTCGTCGACGAGGGCGCTATGGAGGCGCTGCACGTGCAGTGGATGGACGAGCCGGGGCCGACCGACGTCCTGAGCTTCCCGATGGACGAGCTCCGGCCCGGCACCGAGGACCGTCCGACGCCTCCCGGACTGCTCGGCGACATCGTCCTCTGCCCGCAGGTCGCGGAGACGCAGGCGCAGGCCGCCGGGCACACCCTCATGGACGAGCTCATCCTGCTCACCACGCACGGACTGCTGCACCTGCTCGGGTTCGACCACGCCGAGCCGGATGAGGAGCGGGAGATGTTCGGGCTGCAGAAGCAGCTCATCCAGGGCTTCGCCGCGTCCGAGCGCCGCCGGCGATGACGGAGCTGCTGCTGCTCGTCGCCGCGGTGCTGCTGGTGGCGTTCGGCGGCCTCATGGCCGCGATCGACGCGGCATACGGCGTGACCTCGCGCGCCGGGCTGGAGGACATGGCGACCGAGGGGCGCCGTGCGAAGGCCCTCGGGCGCATCGCCGCCGACCTGGACGCGCACGTCAACGCCGTCGCCTTCATCCGTGTCCTCGCGGAGGTGACGGCTGCCGTGCTCGTCACCGTGGCGTTCACGATCGTCTTCGAGAACATCTGGTGGGCGATGCTCGCCGCCGCCATCCTGATGACCGGCATCACCTTCGTCCTCGTCGGGGCGAGTCCGCGGACGTTCGGTCACCAGCACGCCGAGAGCATGATCCGCGGGAGCGCGGCCATCGTGCGCGGACTCCGGATCATCCTGGGCCCCATCGCCCAGGGGCTCGTCGTCCTGGGCAACCGTGTCACGCCGGGCACCGGACGCAGTTCGTTCTCCAGCGAGGACCAGCTGCTGAGCATGGTCGATGAGGCCGCGTCCAACGACCTCATCGAGGAGGACGACCGCGACCTCATACACTCGGTGTTCGACTTCACCGACCAGTTCGTCCGGGCGGTGATGGTGCCGCGCACCGAGATGGTCACCGTGGGTGCGGAGGCGACGACCGACGAGGCCATGTCGCTCTTCCTGCATCGCGGCGTGTCCCGCATGCCCGTGGTCGACGATGAGGCCGACGACGTCGTCGGGGTGCTGTATCTCAAGGACCTCGTGCAGTTCGCGTACCGGGACGACAGCGCCTGGCGCGCGGCCTCCATCCGTCCGATCGCCCGGCCGGCCATGTTCGTCCCCGAGTCGATGCGCGCGGAGACGCTGCTGCAGCAGATGAAGCGCGACGCCGTGCACGTCTGCCTCGTGATCGACGAGCATGGCGGGATCTCCGGCCTGGTGACGCTGGAGGACCTCATCGAGGAGCTCGTGGGGGAGATCTCGGACGAGTACGATCAGGTGTCCGCCGAGTTCGTCGACCTGGGCGACGGCCGCTATCGGGTGAGCTCCCGGCTCTCGCTGGAGGACGTGGGCGATCTGTTCGGTCTGGAGCTCGAGGACGAGGACGTCGACTCCATCGGCGGCCTGCTCGGCAAGACGCTCGGCCAGGTGCCGCAGCCCGGTGCGACGGCGACCGTCCACGGCCTCGTGCTCACCGGCGGGGCCTCGCGCGGGCGGGGGCGCGGTATCGCGACGGTGTTCGTGGAACGGGCGGCAGAGCCCGAAGAAGTGCAGGATGAAGGAGAGCGGCGCGATGACTGAAGACACCCGGAGCGGGTTCGTGACCTTCGTCGGGCGGCCGAACGTGGGCAAGTCCACGCTCACCAACGCCCTGGTCGGCGAGAAGATCGCCATCACCAGCGAGAAGCCGCAGACCACGCGCCGAGCGATCCGCGGCATCCTCAACCGTCCGGACGGGCAGCTCGTCATCGTCGACACGCCCGGCATCCACAAGCCGCGCACACTCCTCGGCGAGCGGCTGAACGATCTCGTGGAGCAGGTCCTGGGCGACGTCGACGTGATCGGCTTCTGCGTGCCCGCCACCGAGAAGGTCGGTCCCGGCGACCGCCGGATCGCCGCCTCGCTGGACGGCTACCCGCGGGCGCAGAAGATCGCCATCGTCACGAAGACCGATGCCGCCGGGCGCGATGAGATCACCGAGCGACTGATGGAGGTGGACTCCCTCCGCGAGGACTGGGCGGCGGTGATCCCGCTGTCGGCGCTGACGCGGGATCAGCTCGAGGTGCTGGCGGACGAGATCCTGCAGCTCATGCCGGAGGGGCCCGCGCTCTACCCCGAGGGCGTCACCACTGACGAGTCCGCGGAGGACCGGATCGCGGAGATCATCCGCGAGGCCGCCCTCGACGGCGTGCGCGACGAGCTCCCGCACTCGATCGCCGTCGTCGTCGATGACATCGCCCCGCGCGAGGACAGCGACCTCACCGACGTCCATGCGTCCATCGTCGTGGAGCGGGACAGCCAGAAGGCGATCATCATCGGCCACAAGGGCAAGCGCCTTCGCGACGTGGGAGCGCGCGCCCGCGCCGGCATCGAGGAACTGCTCGGGACCCGCGTCTTCCTCGGGCTCCATGTCAAGGTCGCGAAGGAGTGGCAGCGCGATCCGAAGCAGCTCGGGCGGCTCGGGTTCTGACATGCCGGGCAGCAGGACGTCGGAGGCGGCGGGCCGACCGCCGACCCCACCGACATGATCGGCCGCGGCGAAGACCCGAGCTCGCTGCGGAACGAGGTCTTCACACGAGTGTTCGACGAGCACTGGGCGACGGTGCGCCACCACATCGAGGGCGTCGTCCCCGATGACGACGAGGTCAGCGAGATCGTGTCGGAGGTGTTCCTCGTCGCGTGGTCACGGCTGCGCCCGACCCGTCCCCCCGGGAAGGTCTGGCTGCTCCGACAGACGGACCGCCATCTTCGTGCCCGCGCTCGGCGTTCTCCCACCGCGCACGGTGCGATCGATGCCGTGCACGCGGGGCTCTCCGGCGACCCGGAGACCCTCGGCGGGTTCGGGCGCAGCGAAGTCCTCAGAGCTTTGGGTGTCCTCACCCCGGGGCAACGGCGTATCATCATGCTCACGTACTGGGATGGACTCGCGGTGGGGGAGATCGCGGAGCTGCTGCGCACTTCTGAGTCCCGGGTACGGAAGACGCTGGCGCGGGCCGAGGAACGGCTGCGCACCACGCTGGGACTGGAGGAGACGGGGAGTGCGTGATGCCTGAGAATGCCCTGCTCGAGCGCGTGCTCGTCGAGGCCGATCCCGCGCGCACGCCGCGCGACGCCGAGCCGGACGCGCGTGCGATCGCTGCGCGCGACCGCATCATCCGGTCCGCTCCCGCGCCGCAGCGCCGCCGGCGGACCCGCACGATCGGCTGGGCCGCAGGGCTGACCGCCGCCGCCGCCTCGGTCGCCATCGCCTTCGCGGCCCTCACTCCGCCGCAGTCCGCCGTCGCGGGTACTCCGTCGCCTCTGGTCTTCGAGAGCACCGGCTCTCTGAGCGACATCGTGGCCGACGCGGAGACCGAACTGACGGTGTTCGCGCCGCCCGCCGACCCGGAGCGCTCGGTGCGGACCGCGTCCTGGTCGTTCAACGCGGAGATGGACACGGGGCGCACCGAGGTCATGCCGCAGTTCTCGACGTTCACCTGGCGGGAAGACCTCTCCGGGGAGGCCCTCGCCATCAACGGCGTCCCCTACGATCCCGAGGACGCGGTCGCGAACGGCGACTCCGAGATCGTGAGCAGCGGCGAGGTGGCCTCGCGCGTGACCTTCGCCCCCGGCGAGTTCGAGACCCCGGTCGTCGCCGCGCCGGGGGAGTCCGCCGCCGACGTGCGGGCGCTTCTGGAGGCGTTCGGCATGCCGGACGATCCGACGGCCTTCGAGGTGGTGACCGCACTCACCTCGGTCTTCGGCCAGTGGACGCTCACCAACGCGCAGCACGCCGAGGTGTTGACGCTCATCGAGGCCTCCGGAGGAGCGCAGGCGCTCGGCGAGTCCACAGACCGCCTCGGGCGTCCTGTCGCCGGTATCCGGGTGCTGTCCGCGGACGGCATCGTGAGCGACGACCTTCTGGTGTCCCTCGACACCGGCCGCATCGTCGGCATCGAGCGAACCGTCCTGAAGGACGACGGCGTCTTCCCGGCCGGTGCGGTCGTGGATTATCGGATGTGGGACATCCCTGAGGAGGTCGTGCAATGAAGCACTCGCGCCCGCTGACCGCGGTTCTCGTGGCCTTGGCTCTCGTCGTGACCGGCGGCCCCGCCGTCGCGGCAACCGAGGAGCCGGTCGATCCGCAGCTCTCCCAGTTGCTCGAAGAGGTTCCCGGCGGTGTGGTGACCGACGGCGGAAGCGCCGTCTGGCCGAAACTCGACATGGAGTACCGACCGGCCCCGGCGACCTCGCGGGTCGCGGCGCGTTCCGTCGGCTCCTGCGCGACCGGCCGGATCTGCGCGTACAACGCCTCCAACCTCGGCGGTGGCATGTTGAGCTGGGGGAGCTGCACCACCATCACCATCCCCTCGTCGTTCGCCACACGTTCCGCTGCGAACGCGCGGACCTCGGGGTACATGCAGGTGCGTAACGGGACCTCGGTGCTCGCGACCGTCAACGCCAATGCCTGGAGCAACGTCTCGGGTTCCGCGACCAACATTCGCTGCTTCCTCTGAGCGTCGGGGCGGCCCGGTACAGGAGACGATGAGGGGCGAGGGCATGGCGAAGCACTGGGTGGCGGCGACGGCCGGACCTCCCGAGTCGTGGGCTTTCGAGGAGTACGTCCCCGCGCCGCCGCGCCAGGGGGAGGTCACGATCCGGGTGCGTGCCGCCGGGGTGAATCCGGCCGACGCGAAGCATGTGGCGGCCGCTCGGCCGGGGTTCGAGTTCCCGGTCGCCATCGGGTACGAGGTCTCGGGTGAGCTCGTGGCGATCGGCCCTGGGACCCGCATCGGCTCGGGCGACGCCGGGGTCGGCGACGAGGTCGTGGCCTTCCGCGTCCGGGGCGGGTACGCGACGGAGCTCACGGTGCCGGCCGCCACGGTCTTCGCGAAGCCGACGACGCTCGCGCACCCCGAGGCGGCGAACCTCCTGCTCGTCGGCACGACCGCTGCCGAGATGCTCGCCGTCACCGGGGCGGCCCCGGGGGAGACGATCCTGCTGCACGGAGCGTCCGGTGCGGTGGGGGTCAGCGTGCTGCAGCAGGCCCGGCTGCGGGACGTCCGGGTGATCGGTACGGCGAGCCCGGAGCGCTTCGACGAGGTGCGGCGATTCGGCGGCATCCCCGTGGCCCACGGTGCCGGGCTCGCGGAGCGGGTGCGCGCGCTGGCGGACGTTCCGGTCGCCGCGGCTCTCGATGCCGTGGGGACCGACGAGGCCGTCGACGTCTCCCTGAGCCTGGTGACGGACCGCCGCAGGATCGTCACGATCGCGAACCCGTCGCGGGCGTCCGCCGAGGGTTTCCTCGCGATCGCCGGGTCGATGCCGGAGAGCGCCCGGTTCCGCGACGAGGTGCGCAGCGAACTCGTCGCCCTCGCGCAGAACGGCGACCTCGTGGTCCCAGTGGCACGGACCTTCCCGCTGGCCGAGGCGCCGGACGCCCATCGCCTCCTCGCCACCGGGCACCCGGGCGGCAAGCTCGCGCTGATCCCCGAGGGCTAGCCGATCTCCCGCAGTGCCGCGGTCACGATGACGACGCCCTCGCATCGACCGATCCCTCCATCGGGTGCGGACGCCGCGACGTCGCGATGTCTGCATCGATCCTGCTAGCATGACCCCATGCCTTTTGGCGGTCTGCTTCTTCTTAGCTGCCGCGACGAGTCCTCAAACTAGGGCCTTCCTCGTCGCGGCGCTTGTGTTGGCCCGTTCATTGTGACGAAGAGAAGAAGCCCCATCATGCAGAACACCCAGCGCCCGTCCGCGATGCCGATCCACAAGTACCGGCCGTTCCACGAGCAGATCGCCGTCCACCTGCCTGACCGCACCTGGCCCGACGCCCGCATCACCGAGGCCCCCCGCTGGTGCGCGGTCGATCTCCGCGACGGCAACCAGGCTCTCATCGACCCGATGTCGCCCGAGCGCAAGCGCGTCATGTTCGAGCTGCTCGTCGGCATGGGCTACAAGGAGATCGAGGTCGGCTTCCCCTCGGCGAGCCAGACCGACTTCGACTTCGTGCGTCAGCTGATCGAGGAGAACCTCATCCCGGATGACGTCACGATCCAGGTCCTGACACAGGCGCGCGAGCACCTGATCGCCCGCACCTACGAGGCCATCGCCGGCGCGAAGCAGGCCATCGTCCATCTCTACAACTCCACGAGCGTGCTGCAGCGCGAGGTCGTCTTCCGCACCGACAAGCAGGGCATCATCGACATCGCGCTCGAGGGCGCCCGGCTGTGCCGCCGGTTCGAGAAGACCATCCCGGACACGCAGGTGTACTACGAGTACTCCCCGGAGAGCTACACCGGCACCGAGCTGGAGTTCGCGGTCGACGTCTGCAACCAGGTCATCGAGATCTTCGAGCCCACGCCGGACCGCAAGGTCATCATCAACCTCCCCGCGACGGTGGAGATGGCGACGCCGAACGTCTACGCCGACTCCATCGAGTGGATGAGCCGTCACCTGAACCACCGGGAGAACGTGATCCTGTCGCTCCACCCGCACAACGACCGCGGGACCGCGATCGCCGCGGCCGAGCTGGGGTACATGGCCGGAGCCGACCGCATCGAGGGGTGCCTTTTCGGCAACGGGGAGCGCACGGGCAACGTGGACCTCGTCGCGCTGGGCATCAACATGTTCACGCAGGGCATCGATCCGCAGATCGACT
Source organism: Microbacterium sp. CH1 (assembly GCF_001595495.1). Taxonomy (NCBI): domain Bacteria; kingdom Bacillati; phylum Actinomycetota; class Actinomycetes; order Micrococcales; family Microbacteriaceae; genus Microbacterium; species Microbacterium sp. CH1. The sequence goes on from NZ_LOSO01000011.1 coordinate 280,561, forward strand.
TCAGCGACATCGACCAGGTCAAGCGCACGGTCGAGTACTGCAACCAGCTGCCGGTGCCCGAGCGCAGCCCGTGGGCCGGTGACCTCGTCTTCACGGCGTTCAGCGGCTCGCACCAGGACGCCATCAAGAAGGGCTTCGAGGCCATGGCCGCCAGGGCCGAGGCGCAGGGCGTGACGGTGGACGAGATCGAATGGGCCGTGCCGTATCTGCCCGTCGACCCGAAGGACCTCGGTCGCTCCTACGAGGCCGTCATCCGCGTGAACTCCCAGTCGGGCAAGGGCGGCGTCGCGTACCTGCTGAAGTCCGACCACGCGATCGATCTGCCGCGCAAGCTCCAGATCGAGTTCTCCGGGGTCGTGCAGGCCAAGACGGATGCCGAGGGGGGCGAGGTCACCAGCGAGCAGATCTGGTCGATCTTCACCGACGAGTACCTGCCCGCCGTGGACACCGAGGCGAAGTGGGGCCGGTTCGAACTGCTCGCCACGCAGACCCGGAGCGACATGTCCGGTGACGTCGTGCTCGACGTCGTGCTGCGGGACGACGACCAGGAGGTCTCCGTGTCGGGCAACGGCAACGGTCCGGTCGCCGCCTTCGTCGAGGTCCTGCGTGGTCAGGGCTTCGACATCACGGTCTACGACTACGTGGAGCACGCTCTCAGTGCCGGTGGGGACGCGCAGGCCGCGGCCTACGTCGAGCTGCAGGTGGGCGATCAGCGCCTGTGGGGCGTCGGCATCGACGGCGACATCTCGACCGCATCGCTCAAGGCGATCGTGTCCGGTGTGAACCGGTCGATCCGCAGCCGTCAGCAGGAGCTGGCCGCCGTCTGACCCTCTTTCGAATCGCGCGATTGGTTGTCTCCGGCCGCCGGATGGGGCCAATCGCGCGATTCGAAGTAGAGGGTCAGTCCACCCACTGCACCAGCTGCCAGATGATGCCGTTGGGGTCGGCGAACTGGCAGTACCGCTCGCCCCAGGGTTCGGTCTCGGGAGGGGTGACCACGCGAGCGCCCGCGGCGGCGATGCGGGCGAACTCCTTGTCGATCTCGTCGACGACGAACACGATCAGGGTGCCTTGACCGGCGGACCCGGCGATCTCCTCCGGGCGGAATGTCGACAGCCCCGTCTCGAGAAAGATGACGTTCGGCACCGGCCCCGGATGCTGCAACGAGACGAAGCCCTCCGCGGACATCGCCTCCTCGAACCCGAAGTGCGTCATGGCGAAGGTGGCGGAGGCGGCGACGTCGGGGACGTTGAGCGAGAGGGCGGTCTGCGTGATGTTCATGGTTCTCCTAATTGAAAGTCTATACAGCGTACAGTGTTAAGGCGTGAGCGGTCTAGGCTATTCCCGATGACCAAGAACCTCGTCGATCTGCTCTGGCGGCACAGCCCCGTGGCTCCCGCGACCCCACAGCGCGGACCGAAGGCGCGTCATTCGACGGATGATGTCGTCGACCGTGCTGTCGCGTTGGCGGACGCCGACGGCCTCGGCGCGGTGACCATCCGGTCTCTCGCGCAGAGTCTCGAGCTGACGCCGATGTCGATTTACACGCACGTCAACAGCCGCGCCGACCTGCTCGTCCTGATGGCGGACGCGATGCATGCCAGGATGCTCGTCGCGTCTGTGCAGGCCTCCGGATGGCGCGACGGGGTCCGGGCGATCGCCGAGGACAACCTGCGCCTCTTCCGGACCCACCCGTGGCTCATCGACGTCCGGGATCCGCGGGTCGCACTCGGCCCCGGCACCATCGGCAAGTACGACCGGGAGCTCCACGCCTTCGACGGTCTCGGCCTCGGCGCCGTGGAGCGCGACGCGGCGTTGAGTTTCGTGCTGGACTTCACCCTCTCCGCGGCGGCCCGCATGCGGGAGCAGCAGAGTGCCGAGTCGTTCGCGGCTTCCTGGGCGGAGGCGGCACCGCGTCTGGCGGTCTACCTGGGTGACGACCTGCCGCTCGCCCGGTCGGTGGGCCAGGCTGCCGGGGAGTCCATGGGTGGCCCCTACGACGCTCGGACGGCGTGGGAGTTCGGCCTCGCGCGCGTGATCGACGGGCTCGCCGCCACCTGATCGTCGTTCGAATCGCGCGATTGGTCGTATTTGGCGGCGGGATGGAGCCAATCGGGCGATTCGAAGTCAGTCCTGGGGCTTCACGATCGGGATGGCACCGGTCTCCGCGGCGACCTTGCGGCGGTAGAGACGGCGCTGCTCCGGAAGCGAGACGTCGAACGTCACGGCGAGGATCCGGATCACAGCGGTCACGACGATGCCGATGACGGCCGCGAGGGGGATGGGCATCCCGACGGCGTTCGCGACGACGATGAACGTGCAGCCGGCGGCCGCGGCGACGGCATACAGCGAGCCGACGTGCATGATCGCCGTCGGCAGGCCCATCAGCATGTCGCGGAGCACACTCCCGCCGACCGCGGCGCAGACGCCGATGAAGACCGCGGGCACTTCCGGGATGCCGAAGGCGAGCGCCTTGCTCGTCCCGAAGGCGCCGAACATGCCGATCACGACGGCGTCCAGCACCACGATCGCGGTGTTGAGCCGCGTGAAGAGCCCGGCCAGCAGCATGCCGAGCAGGGCGGCACCCGCGGCCGTGACCAGGTACCACTGGTTCTGCAGGGTGGCGGGCGTCTGTCCGAGCAGGATGTCGCGGATGAGACCGCCGCCCATGCCGATCATGATCCCGATGATGGCGACGCCCAGCCAGTCGAGCCGGCGCTGGCCCTGGAACCCGGCGGCGAACATCGCGCCCTGCACTCCGCCGAGACCGACGCCGAGGAGGTCCGCCCACAGCGGAATGGTGAAGAGCGGTTCGGTCACGCGTCCATTGTCGCGCACGGAGGATAATCGAAGGGTGCCCACCTACCGAGACGAAGCGGTGATCCTGCGCACCCACAAGCTGGGCGAGGCGGATCGCATCGTCACGATGCTGTCCCGGCGGCACGGCAAGGTGCGCGCGGTGGCCAAGGGCGTGCGGCGCACCTCGTCGAAGTTCGGCTCCCGCCTCGAGCCGTTCATGGTCGCCGACGTGCAGCTCTACGAAGGCCGCTCGCTCGACATCGTGCAGCAGGCCGAGTCGCTCGGAGCCTACGGCACGGACATCGCCGCGCATTACGACCGGTTCACAGCCGCGAACGCCATGGTCGAGACGGCGGATCGGCTCAGCGACGCCGAGGCCACGCCGGAGCAGTACCTCCTGCTCGTCGGCGGGCTGCGGGCGCTGTCCCGCGGCGAGCACGCTCCGCGCAGCATCCTCGATTCGTATCTGCTGCGGGTCATGTCCCTTTCGGGGTGGGCACCGTCCCTCGAGGACTGCGCGCGCTGCGGGGCTCCGGGGCCGCACTCCGTCTTCGTCGCCCAGCTCGGCGGTCTCGTGTGCCACGCCGATGCACCCGCCGGGAGCCCGCGGATCGCCGAGAAAACCTTGACACTGCTGCGCGCGCTGATCCGCGGCGACTGGGACCTCGTCGACGCGGCCCCGCACGCCGACACCGCTGCCGCCTCGGGTCTCGTCGCGGCGTACGCCCAGTGGCACCTGGAGCGGGGCATCCGCTCGCTCGCGCACGTGTCGTCGTCCACCCCCGGAGAAGGAGCACGGTGAGCCCGAAGCCCTACACCCACAAGGACGCCGTGCCGTATCGGCCGATCGACTGGACCGGCGTGTACCCGCCCGCGTTCCCGGCCGTCCCGGAGCACGTCGCCATCGTCATGGACGGCAACGGGCGCTGGGCGAACCGCCGGGGCCTCAACCGCATCGAGGGCCACAAGGCTGGGGAGGAGGTGCTGCTCGACGTCGTCGCCGGCGCGATCCAGGCCGGCGTGAAGCACCTCTCCGTCTATGCGTTCTCCACCGAGAACTGGGCCCGTTCCCCCGAGGAGGTCCGCTTCCTCATGGGGTACAACCGCGATGTGCTGCACCGGCGCCGCGATCAGCTCAACGAGTGGGGTGTGCGCGTGCGGTGGGCGGGGCGCAAGCCGCGCCTGTGGGGGAGCGTCATCAAGGAGCTGCAGTACGCCGAGCAGCTGACCCGCGACAACGACGTGCTCACCCTCACCATGTGCGTGAACTACGGCGGTCGGGTCGAGCTCGTCGACGCGATGCGGGCCATCGCGGCCGATGTCGCGGCCGGGCGGGTGAAGCCGAACGCGATCAGCGAGAAGACGATCCGTCGTCACCTCTACGTCCCGGACATGCCGGACGTGGACCTGTTCCTGCGCAGCTCGGGGGAGCAGCGCACCTCCAACTTCCTGCTGTGGCAGTCGGCCTACGCCGAGATGGTGTTCCTCGACACGCTGTGGCCGGACTTCTCGCGCGAGGAGCTCTGGCGCGCGATCGGGGTCTACCTCTCCCGCGACCGACGCTTCGGCGGCGCCGTGGACACCCCGACCTCGGCCTGAGCCCGCAGCCAGCGCTCCGTCTCGCGCGGATGCGTCAGCCGCACGATCGTGAGGTGGGGGAAGCGCTCCTGCACCGCGGGGAAGCGCTCGGACCAGGTTCGCAGCGTCTTCGTCTGCCAGGCCAGGATGCTCTCCTCCGGATCGCTGCGCAGGAGGTGCCAGATCGGCTTCTCGACGTTGCCGTTCCACATCCGGGTGCGGAGGATGCTGCGGCTCAGGGTGCGTCGGAGCAGACGCGACCGCACCACGCGGTACGGGTAGTCGAGCCAGAGCGCGAGTTGCGCTCTCGGGGTCAGGATCTCGTCAGTGCCCTTGCTCGTGTACTGCCACTCCGTCACCCAGCGCTCCTCCGCGGCGAAGGCGCGCACGTCGTCGAGGAACTCCGCCCGCGGGGTCCAGTCCGGGCCGTGGAACAGGCCGTCGATCTCCACGTGACGGAGGTCCCAGAGGTCGGCGAGCCGTCGGGACAGAGTCGTCTTCCCCGACCCGGTGACGCCCGCGACGAGCACCCGTGCGGGCCGGAAGGGCAGGGGATCGTCGGCGGAGAGCATCCGAGGATTCTACTGACGGAATACGTCGCACGCGCGGACGGTTGACCACGGTGTGACTGAACCCATCGCCATCGACATCTGGTCCGACATCGCCTGCCCCTGGTGCTACATCGGCAAGCGCAACCTCGAGAAGGGTCTCGAAGCGGTCGCGGCCGACGAGGACGCTCCGCAGGTCACGGTCACCTTCCACTCCTTCGAACTCTCCCCGGACACCCCGGTCGACTTCGACGGCGACGAGATCGACTTCCTCTCCGGGCACAAGGGGATGCCGCGCACGCAGGTCGAGCAGATGCTCGCCAACGTCACGAACGTCGCCGCGAACGCAGGGCTGCAGTACCGGTTCGACCTGCTGCAGCACACGAACACCGTGAAGGCGCACGAGCTGCTGCATTTCGCGAAGGCCGAGGGCCGCCAGCACGAGATGGAGGAGCGGCTCATGTCCGCCTACTTCACCGAGGGCAAGCACGTGGGACGCATCGACGACCTCGTCGCCCTCGCCGCCGAGGTGGGCCTCGATGCCGATCGCGCTCGCGCCGCACTCGAGAGCGAGCAGTATCTCGCCGACGTCCGCCAGGATCAGGCGCAGGCTCGCGCCTACGGGATCCAGGGGGTGCCGTTCTTCGTGGTCGACGGTCAGTACGGCATCAGCGGCGCGCAGCCGCCGGCGGCGTTCGAGAACGTGATCCGCGACCTCTGGGCGCAGCGCAGCACGGCCGTCGAGGCCTGACCCGCAGCGACAGACGACGGCGGGGACCCCGGGTCGGGGGTCCCCGCCGTTCTGCTGCCCGGGCTCAGAGGCGCTGCTGGCGTGGTCCGAGGGGGAGCGGCTCCATCGGCTGATCGTTCGCCGTCAGGTCGATGCCGAGGTCCCGCGCATAGACGACGCGCGTGGCGATCGTGACCTCCTCGCCGGCCTCCGTCAGCTCGAACACCCGGCCGCCCCGGAGGCGATTGCGCTCCGCGCCGGCCAGACCGTAGGCGCCGAAGCCGGTGCCGGGAGCGTATCCGAGCATCACGCCGTAGTAGTCGCCCATGTAGTCGTTGACGTGGTCGTGGCCGACGAACACGCCCTTCACGTCGCCGCGCTCGAGGATCGCGTTGAACATCCCCGAGTTGAACGGCCCGGGGCACTCGTCCTCGTTGCGCTCCCCGACGATGCCGTGGCGGGCCCTGCCGCGGGCGGCATCGGCCGCCGTGCGGGTGTCCACACCGCCCCACCACATGAAGCGGTGCTCCCACAGGGCGATGTGGAGGAACATGAGGCCCGGGACCTTGCGCCCTCGGCGCTGCTCCAGCCGCTGCGACTGGTCGCGGTACCAGGCGACCTGGTCCATGCGCAGCCAATCCCATGCCGGGTAACCGGCGAAGTCCTGGCCGTCGATGGCGTCCGGCGCGTAGCGGCCCGAGTCCATCAGCCAGAGCGCGAAGGCCTCCCGGTTCTTCTTCGCGGCGGAGCCGATCGTCACGATCGTGTTGCTCGTGCCCGTCACGCCGCGCGTGTTCTCGGCGTTCACGTTGTACTCGTACGACCGGTAGATCTGCAGCATCCCTGCCTCGTCGACGCCGGACTGCGGCAGCGAGTCCTCGTCGTGGTTGCCGTAGGTGACCGCCCACGGAATGCGACGAGACTCCATCGGCATGACGACGTTGTTGATCGCCTGCTTCACCGCCAGCCGCGTCTCGCACCCGCCCGTGATCACATCGCCGTTGATGACCACGAAGTCCGGCTTCTCCTGGTCGAGCACCTTCTCCATCAGCTCGACGGTGCGGCGGTCGGTGAGCTCGTCGTCCTGCGTGTCGTTGAACTGCACGACCTTGAAGGTGCCGTCCGCGCGGAAGCGCAGGGTGCGCGCCTGGGCCGCGCCGGGCGACGCCGGGACGGTCACCGCGGCGGCGGGAGCGGCTCCGAGGGGGAGGGCGGTGCCGAGCGCGCCGAGCGCTCCGGCCGTGAGGACAGTTCGCCGGCTGAGGGGCAGTCGGTCGGGCATTCGTGGTCTCCTTCGTCGTCGGCGCGTGTCGCCGCGGTGAGACTAGGGATGCCAGATGTCCGCGGAGAGACCGGACGGTGAACGAGGGCGGCCTCGTCGAGCGCCGGGACGCGGTGCGCGCGTGACGCGGAGGTGAACGACGCTCAGCGGGGGAGCGCGGCCTCGATCGCCTGGACGATCTCCGGCGCATCGGGCTTCTGCTTCGGGCGGAAGCGCAGCACATCCCCGTCCGGGAGCACCAGGAACTTCTCGAAGTTCCACTCGACGCGGCCGGCCTTGCCGCCGGCATCCGGCGTCTCCTTGAGAGCCTTGTACAGCTCGGCGGCGTTCTTGCCGTTGACCTTGATCTTGTCGTTCACCGGGAAGGAGACGCCGTACGTCGTGGAGCAGAACTCGAGGATCTCGTCGACCGAACCGGGCTCCTGGCCGAAGAACTGGTTGCAGGGGAAGCCGACCACGGTGAAGCCGCGGTCGCCGAACCGGCGCTGCAGCTCCTCCAGCTGCTCGTACTGCGGGGTCAGTCCGCACTTCGAGGCGACGTTCACCACGAGCACCACGTCGGCGCCGAGATCGTCCAGAGTCTTCTGCTGGCCCTGGGCGTCGGTGAAGGGGATGGAACGGAGGGCGGGATCGGTCATATGCACAGCTTAGGTCGCCGCATCCCCACCGGCTCCGGGTCTGGGAGAATGGATACGCCATGACTCTCGCCACCGCCCCCGCCCGCCCCCTCCGCATCGGCCCGATCGACCTCGACGTGCCGGTCGTCCTCGCGCCGATGGCCGGGATCACGAACACGGCCTTCCGACGCCTGTGCCGGGAGTACGGGGCCGGCCTCTACGTGAGCGAGATGATCACCTCGCGCGCGCTGGTCGAACGCAACGAGACCACGATGCGTCTCATCCGGCACCATGAGTCGGAGACGCCGCGTTCCATCCAGCTCTACGGCGTCGATCCGAAGACCATCGCCGAGGCCGTCCGCATCATCGTCGCGGAAGACCACGCCGATCACATCGACCTCAACTTCGGCTGCCCGGTCCCCAAGGTCACGCGCAAGGGCGGCGGTGCGGCCCTGCCGTGGAAGTCGAAGCTCTTCGCCGACATCGTCGATCAGGCCGTCAAGGCCGCCGGCGACATCCCACTCACCGTCAAGATGCGCAAGGGCATCAACCGGGACCACCTCACCTTCCTCGACGCCGGACGTGCCGCGGAGGATGCCGGAGCCGCCGCCGTGGCTCTGCACGCCCGGACCGCGAGCGAGTTCTACTCCGGTCACGCCGACTGGAGCGCGATCGGCGAGCTCAAGCAGGCTGTGACCAGCATTCCCGTGCTGGGCAACGGCGACATCTGGTCGGCGGACGACGCCGTGCGCATGATGGCGGAAACCGACTGCGACGGCGTCGTCGTCGGCCGCGGGTGCCTGGGCCGGCCGTGGCTGTTCGGACAGCTGGCTCTCGCCTTCGGGGGAGAGGGCAAGACGGTCGACGCGACCCTCGGTTTCGTCGCCGACGCCTTCCGCCGACACGCGGAGCTGCTCGTCGAGTTCTTCGAGGACGAGGACCGCGGCTGCCGCGACATCCGCAAGCACGTGTCCTGGTACTTCAAGGGTTACCCGGTGGGCGGCGACATCCGCACGGGCCTCGCCACCGCGTCGAGCCTGCAGGAGATCGACGACCTCCTGGGCCGACTCGACCGTGCGGCTCCGTACCCGGGCGCGGACGCCGAAGGGCAGCGCGGTCGCGCGGGACACCCGAAGAAGACGGCCCTTCCGGAGAAGTGGCTGGAGTCGCGCGAGCTCGCCTCGGCGGCGTCGGAGATGATGCGTGGAGCGGAGATCGAGAACAGTGGCGGATGACCCCCGGGTCGGCGCGCGCGCCGACGGCTACGACCCGCGCGACGCGGAGCGCTTCATCGCGGAGACCCATCGTTCCGAGCGGGACGACTTCGCCCGCGACCGCGCGCGCGTGCTGCACTCGGCGGCTCTGCGGCGGCTCGCCGCGAAGACGCAGGTGCTCAGCCCCGCCAGCACGGCCGACTTCGCCCGCAACCGTCTGACCCACTCGCTCGAGGTCGCGCAGGTCGGCCGGGAGCTCGCCGCGGCGCTCGGGGTCTCCGCGGACGTGGTGGACACCGCGTGTCTGAGCCATGACCTCGGCCACCCGCCGTTCGGTCACAACGGCGAGCGGGCGCTGAACGAGTGGGCATCGGCCATCGGCGGCTTCGAGGGCAACGCCCAGTCGCTGCGCATCCTCACCCGGCTGGAGGCGAAGGTGCTCGACGCCGACGGCTCCTCCGTCGGCCTGAACCTCACGCGGGCGAGTCTCGACGCGACCTGCAAGTATCCGTGGACCGTCGACAGCCCCGTCCCCGACCCGGGAGGCCGGCTCAAGTTCGGCGTGTACCCGGAGGATGAGGCCGTGTTCCGCTGGATGCGCGACGGAGCACCGGGGCGCCTGCGCTGCATCGAGGCCGAGATCATGGACCTCTCCGACGACATCGCCTACTCGGTGCACGACTTCGAAGACGCGATCGTCAACGGCTACGTCGACGTCGCGCAGCTCGCCGACCCGGCGGCGCACGAGGCCCTGCTCAGCCGGATCCAGCAGTGGGTCGGCTACGACTTCACGCGCGACGAACTCGCCGACGCCCTCTACCGGCTCGCCTCGCAGCCGATGTGGCTCGCGTCCTTCGACCGTTCCCGACAGGATCTCGCCCGGCTCAAGAACCTCACCAGCGACCTCATCGGCCGGTTCGCGCGCGCGGCGGTCGCGGCCACCCGGGAGGCCTTCGGGGGCACGCGCCTGGTCCGCTATAACGCGCACGTGATCGTGCCCCGCGTCGTCGAGGTCGAGATCGCGGTTCTCAAGGGGATCATGGGTCAGGCGATCGTCACGATCGATGCCAGGAAGGGCGTCTACAAGGAGCAGCGCCGAGTGCTGAAGCGCTTGGCCGACGCCTTGTGGTCGACCGACACCCTGTGGTCCGCCGGCGCGGATGTGCTGGAGCCCGCGTTCGCCGCCGACTTCGTCGCCGCCGAGAGCGACGCGGAGCGGGCGCGGGTCGTCGTGGATCAGATCGCGAGCCTGACCGATCAGAGTGCGATCGACTGGCACAACCGCCTGGTCGGGGAGATCGACCCGGCGGAGGTCGGCATCTGGACGCCGCGTCATGCGCGCCCCGGCGCGCGCACGCCTGTCGAGAGGCGGCCCGTCGCAGAAGGCGCCCGCTGATGCCCCGCATCCGGCAGGCCGACGTCGACGAGGTCAAGGCCCGCACCAACATCGCGGACATCGTGGGGGAGCGCGTCGCCCTCAGATCGGCGGGGGTCGGGTCCCTCAAGGGACTGTGCCCCTTCCACGACGAGAAGAGCCCCAGCTTCCACGTGCGTCAGCAGGTCGGCTACTACCACTGCTTCGGCTGCGGGGAGTCGGGCGATGTGTACTCCTTCCTCCGCGCGATGGACCACGTGAGCTTCACGGAGGCGGTCGAGCGGCTCGCGGGCCGCATCGGCTACACCCTGCATTACGAGGACGGAGGCGCGGCGCCGGAGACCAGTGGCCGCAGCCGGCTGTACGCGGCGAACACGGCCGCGGCGGAGTTCTTCCGGTCCCAGCTGCTGTCGCCGGATGCGGAGGCGGCCCGCCGGTTCCTCGGGGAGCGCGGCTTCGACGCCGGGGCGGCGGCGCACTTCGGCGTCGGCTTCGCCCCGCGGGGATGGGACGGCATGCTCAAGGCGCTGACCGCCCAGGGCTTCACGCGCGAGGAGCTGAGCACCGCAGGACTCGTCTCGGCGGGACAGCGCGGTGTGTACGACCGGTTCCGTGGCCGCCTCGTCTGGCCGATCCGGGACGTGTCGGGGCAGACGATCGGCTTCGGCGCCCGCAAGCTGTTCGACGACGACCAGGGCCCCAAGTACCTCAACACCCCCGAGACCCCGATCTACAAGAAGGCCCAGGTGCTCTACGGGCTCGACCTCGCCAAGCGCGACATCGCCCGCGGCGACCCGCGCCGGGTCGTGGTCGTGGAGGGCTACACCGATGTGATGGCCTGCCACCTCGCCGGGCTCACGACCGCGGTCGCGACCTGCGGCACCGCGTTCGGCGCCGAGCACATCAAGGTGCTTCGCCGGGTCATGGGCGACGACAACGCGTCCGGTGAGGTGGTGTTCACCTTCGACGGCGACGAGGCGGGACAGAAGGCCGCGCTGCGGGCGTTCACGGAGGACGACCGGTTCAACGCACAGACCTTCGTCGCGGTCGCCCCGGACGGCCTCGACCCGTGCGACCTCCGGCTGCAGCGCGGGGACGCGGCGGTGCGCGGCCTCATGGACGCGAAGCAGCCGATGTTCGAGTTCGCCATCGACCGCAAGCTCGCGGGTTTCGACCTCTCCACGGTCGAGGGCCGGGTCGGCGCCCTCCGTGCCGCGGCCCCGATCGTGGCGGAGATCCGCGACCGCCTGCTGCGCCCCGGCTACGAGCGGGTGCTGGCACGCCGACTCGGCATGGACCCGACCGAGGTGCATGGGGAGGTCGAGCGCGCCGCCCGCGGTGCGCAGGCGGCCGCTCCTCAGGCGCGTCGAGAGGCCGCGCCGCGGGTCGATCCCGCCACGGGCGGGCCGGTCGTCGCGGCCGTGACGCTCGCCAGCCTGCCCCGTTCGCCCGACGTCGCCGTGGAGCGCGACGCGCTCATGGGTGCCCTGCAGTACGGTCACCAGATCGATGCGGCGCTGCTGACGCGAGCCCTCGCGGAGCCGTTCCGCACGCCCGGCCTCGATGCCGTGCGCGAGGCGGTCGCTGCGGCCCCCGACCGCAGCCGCCCCGGTTGGGTGACGGACGCGGTGAACAGCGTGCGCGAGCCGTACCGTTCGCTCGCGGGCGAGCTGCTGATGACGCCGTTCCCGGCACGAGACGAGGCCGGCGCGGTGGCGTCGGCGACGGATCTCGCCCGACGGCTGGTGGTGCGGCAGCTCGAGCGCGAGAAGCAGGAGCTGCTGGGCGCGGTCCAGCGCGTCCCTGCCGACTCCGACGGCGGGCGCGCGCTGCGGGTGCGGCTGCGGGACATCGACGTGGAGCGGCAGCGGTTCTTCGCCGAGTCGTAACCGGAACGGTCCCGGACGAGACGGCAGGATGGACATATGCCCCGCACGCCCGAATCCTCGAATGCGATCGAGTGCTCCGATCTGGTCATCGACCGGATCGGCCACGGCACGCCCAATCGCGCGGTCGACGGCGTGACGTTCTCGCTCGCCCCCGGCGGGCTCATCTGCGTCGCGGGGCCGACCGGCTCGGGCAAGTCGACACTCGTCGCCGCGCTCGCGGGTTCCACCGATCCCTCGGTGCGCGTCGTCGGCGGCCGGGCGCAGGTGTGTGGCATCGACATCCGTCGTCCAGGTCGCAAGCATCGCATCCTCACCTACCGCACGGGCTTCGTGCCGCAGGGTGCCGGGGCGGACCTGCCGCCGCAGCTGACGGTCAACGAGGTCATCGCCGAGCCGATCCTCATCCGGGAGAAGCGCGTCAACACCCGGGCGCTCTCCATCCGAGTGGCGACGCTCCTGGACGAGCTCCACCTGCCGCTCGGGACCGCCGCGAAGTTCCCCTACGAGCTCAGCGCCGGCATGCGCCAGCGGGTCGCGATCGCCCGTTCCTTCGTGCTGGAGCCGCGGGTGCTCATCGCCGACGAGATCCTCGCGAACCTCGATCTGGAGGTGCGACCTGTCGTCTTCGACGCCATCACCCGGCGCCGCAAGGAGGAGGGGATGGCGGCTCTCCTCGTCACCAACGACGCGGACTTCATCCGGGAGCTGAACGCGGAGACCCTCATGCTGCGCGGGGGCCACGTCGTCGCGCGGGGCGTCGGCAAGGACCTGCTCTGGGTGCCGAATGCGGAGTCGGATTCCCGCCGCTGAGCGCGACACGCCCGAGGGTTGCGGAAGGCGCCCCGGTGTCACGAACAGCGTCTCGAGTTTGCTAAGCTTGACGAGTTGCCCGCACCGCGGCGCACATTCCTCGGTAGCTCAATTGGCAGAGCAGCCGGCTGTTAACCGGCAGGTTCTTGGTTCGAGTCCAAGCCGGGGAGCCAACGAGAGAAGCCCCCTCCACGGAGGGGGCTTCTCTCGTTCCCGGACCGCTCGTCTGCGCCTCGGGACACAGGAAGAGCCCCTCCTCGCGGAGGGGCTCTTCCTGTCGGGGAGGACGGTTCAGCCGACGCCCTCCATGGCGCTCGTCTCGGTGTTGCCGATCCGGGCGATCACGTCAGGGCGACGACGGGCGAGGTAGGCGTACCGGGTGAGCGCGAGAGCGACGGTCACGAGGAACACGTACGGGATCACGTTGTACGGGAAGGCCGGCACGGGCCACACGTTCGCGAAGAAGACGTACGCCATCGTCACGACCGCGACCGCGGCGCACACCTTCACGAGGCCGTTCCGCATCTTCGCCCGCTGCGTGTAGACCACGCACGCGATGGCGACCAGGGCGTAGGCGACCATGTAGCCGTAGGTGCCCCAGGTGTTGACCCAGACGAGGATGTCGCCCGTCGCCGCCCCCGCCACCAGCAGCACGATGTCGACCGTGATCGCCGCGGCACCGGCGAGGATGAGCACGCGGTGTGGCGTGAGGTGCTGCTCGTGCGTGCGGCCGAAGCGCTCCGCGACGACGCCTTCCTTGCCCATCACGTAGACGATGCGGCCGATCACGTTGAGCGGCGCGACGACGACCGCGAAGAACGACGCCGAGACGCCGAACGTGAGCACGGCCGCGAACCAGCCCGGCATGCCGATGAGGGCGGACATGCTCTCCAGCGGGCTCCCGGCGGTTGCGAGGTCGTCTCCGAGGACCGCGATCTGGGTGTAGGCGGCGAAGACGTAGAGCACGCCGACGCCGAGGGCGCTCCACATGATCGCGCGGGGGATCGCCTTGTACGGCTCCTTGGCCTCGCGCCCGAGGGCGTCTGCAGAGGAGAAGCCGACGAAGCCCAGGATGCCCAGCACCATGCCGGACGCGATGCCCTGGAACGACGAGCCGGTCGCGAGCACCTGCGCGGGGTCCCAGGCGGAGGGGCCCGCCCACGCGAGCGCCGCGATGAGGAGCACGAGGATGATGCCGACGGAGAGCAGCTCGAGGACGAGCGAGACCCGAGCGGAGAGCCGGATGCCGCGGATGGTGAACAGCGTCGCCAGCCCGCCGAGCACGATCGCCAGGCCGATGTCCCAGCCGAGTCCCTGGGCGGGGAGGCCCAGCATGCTCAGGAACTGCCCCATGTAGCTGACCGAGCCGCTGAGGGAGGCCGCCGCGATGCCGAAGCAGCCGATCAGCAGCGTCACGCCGGCGAGGAAGGCGCCGAACGGGCCGAGGCCCTTCGACACGTAGGTGTACAGCGAGCCTGCGGAGGCGTGCTTGCGGGCGAACACCACCACGCAGTAGCCGACGCACAGGATCACGATGGTGGCCAGTGCGAAGGCGTAGATGGTGCCGTTCCCGGCGCCGAGGAAGATGGCGGCGGCCGTGAAGGCGATGACGGCGCTGGGGGCGATGTTGGCGATGGCCTGGGCGGCGAGCTCGGGTCCGCTCATGACGCCGGTGCGGAGACCGGCATCCTGCGGAGCGCCGGGCGGGGCGACGACGGTGTCTGACATGGTTCTCCTGGTTTCGGGTTTCAGGGATGGGCCGCGCGCGGCGGTCAGGGGATGAGGAGGGTGCGCAGCGCCGAGCCCCCGTCGAGGTCGTCCAGGGCGGCGGCGGCCTCGGAGAGCGGACGGCGACCGGAGATCAGCGGATCGATCTTGAGCTGCCCGTCCATGTAGCGGTCCACGAGCGCGGGGACGTCGATCGACGGCCGCACCGAGCCGTAGTTCGAGCCGAGGATGCGCTGGTCGGCCTCGGCGAGGACGAGCGGCTCGAACGAGGCGCGTGCTCCCGTGGGCGGCAGCCCGACGATGACGGCGGCGCCGCCGAGTCCGAGCATCTGGATGGACTGCTCGGTCGTGGAGGTGCGTCCGATCGCGTCGAAGGCGTAGTCGACGCCGTCGGGGATGAGTTCGCGCAGCTGGGCCACGGCATCGCCCTGGGAGGCGTCGATGCGGTCCGTGGCCCCGAACTGCAGGGCCATCTGCGTCTTCTCCGGCCGCACGTCGATCGCGACGATGCGCTCGGCCCCGGCGAGTCGGGCGCCCTGGACGACGTTGAGCCCGACGCCGCCGCAGCCGATCACGGCGACGGTCGATCCGGGTTCCACGGCGGCGGTGTTCAGGACGGCGCCGACACCGGTCGCGACCGCGCAGCCGACCACGGCGATGACGTCGAGGGGCGCGTCGTCGCGGACCTTCACGGCTCCGGATGCGGGGACCACGACCTCCTCCGCGAAGGACGAGACGCCCAGGTAGTGGTGCAGCTGCTCGCCGTCGCGGCTCAGCCGGGACGTGCCGTCGAAGAGCACGCCGAGGGGAGCGACCACGGTGGCGACCTTCTGGCACCGGGCCTCGTGCCCGGCGCGGCAGTAGCGGCACTCGCCGCACGGCGGCACCCAGCTCAGCACGACGTGGTCGCCGACGGCGAGCGTGGTGACGCCCTCGCCCAGCTCAGTGACGACGCCGGAGCCCTCGTGGCCCATGACCAGGGGAGCGGCGGCGTCCCACTCGCCGCGCTTGACGTGCAGGTCGGAGTGGCAGACACCGGCGGCGGCGATGCGCACGCGCACCTCACCGGCGCGGGGAGGAGCGAGGTCGACGTCGACGAACTCGATGGGCGACTGGGGGTCGCGGAAGACAACAGCTTTCATGACATCCTTCGGGAAGTGGGGATGCGCACGATGCTAGGAGAGAGCGGAAGCCCTCGGCATCCGACAGAAGCGTGAACAGGGCGGCCGCTCTTCGACAACTTGTATGATCGGAAGGTGGCTCGTGACGTCGCCTCCGTGGCCAGGTACCTCCGTGCGGAGCTGCTGCCGGGCGCTGTCCCCGGAGCGCGGCCGGTCAATGCGGTCCTGCCCCTCGACGACTTCGGTCCGCCGGTGGATCCGCTCCATGCGACGCTCGTCGTGGCCGAAGAGGCCGCGATCCTCGGCGTCGATGGCGATCGCCGCGGCGCGCTGGGGGAGGCCGTGGTGGTCACGAGCGACGACAGCCCCCGTCTTCGCGAAGCCGTGCGGGACGCGGGGATCACGGCGATCGTCGGGGCACCGATGCCGCCGTCGCTGCTCGTCCCGACGCTGACCTCGCTCCTCGCGGTCGATCAGGCGGCGGAGGCCCGCGCGATCACCTCGGCGATGCGGGTGCTCACCCTGGCGGCGCGGCGCAGCGGCATCACCGGCGTCATCGCGGAACTCGCGCACCGCATCGACGGGTGGGCGGTGCTGCTGGATCGGCACGGCGAGGTCATCACCACCGCAGGAGCAGGGAGCCTGCACATCGACGACGCGATCGCCGTCGCCGTCGGCCGCCCGGTGCGGGTGCGGCATCGCGCTCTGCAGGTGCACCCGGTCGGTCCGGGCCAGGACATCACCGCGCAGCTCGTGACCGCTCCGCGCAACGACAGCTCCGGCCGCGGTCGGGAACTGAGCTCGCAGGCCGCGGCGTTGCTCGATCTCCTGATGCGCACCCGGGACAGCAGTCAGCTGGAACGCCTCGGACGCTCGATGATGTTCGAGACCGTGCGCGACGGAGGGGAGGAGGCCACTCGTCTGCTCCGCCGCTGGGGCGTGCACGAGCGCGTGCTGGTGGGCTTCGCCCTCGCGTCCCGCACCAGCGGTGTCGACGTCGAGCATCTGCTCGGCCTCTGGCTCGACGAGCTGGGCGCGGAGCATGTCTTCACGTCGCAGCGGGGAATAGTCCAGGGTGTGGTGCGCGAAGACCACGCCGAGCAGATCGCGCATCGCGCCAGGGCGTTCGCATCGACGCTCTATCTCGGTCTCGGCCGACCGGCGGGCACGGATGCCCTCGCCCGGAGCATCGACGAGGCGCGGCACGCCTGCGAGGCCGCGCGCACCGGCGGCGAACGCGTGGTCCGCTACGAGGCCATTCCGACGGTGTCGTTCGTGCTCGGGGCGCTGGATCCGGATCAGACCACTCGCCTCGCGCGTCTGCTCGACCCGCTGCGCGCGGCCGAGCGGCCGGCCGAACTCCTCGACACCCTCCGGGTGTTCCTCGCGTGCAACGGGGCGTGGAGCGAGAGCGCAGCGCGGTTGCGAATCCACCGACAGACGCTGACGACCCGCGTCCGACGGATCGAGGATCTCACCGGGCTCTCCCTCTCCGATCCGGACGACCGCGTCGCCGCGTGGCTCGCCCTCCGCGCCTCCGACGGCTGACGAGCCACCGGGACGACGAAGGGCCCCGCCTCGTGGCGGAGCCCTTCGTGGAGACGCGGTCGGATCAGCGCGCGGCGCCCTTGAGCGACCCCTCGACCTGGCCGGCCGGGTCGATGATGATGCACTGGATCACGCGGTCGTTGGCCTGCTCCCACGAGTCCTGGCTGGGGGTGAGCGTGGTCACGTCCAGAGCGGAGTCCTGGTACGAGACGCCGACGAAGGACGTGTACGCGTCGCCGATGCACTCCTCGGACGCGGCGCTGATGGCGTCCTCCGAGTACTCGCCGTCGTCCATCTTGATCTCGTAGAAGACCTCTTCGTCGTGCGGCTCGGAGCACGGCACGACGTTCGCGTCGGTGAGCATCCCGGAGCCGGTCTCGAGCATGCAGTCGCCGAGCTTCACGGAGAAGACGTCGATGTTCGCGCTCTCGGTGACCTGGCCGGTCTCCTCGTCGCGGTCGGCGTCGGCGCGACCGCCGCCGAGGATGCTGTTGATCGCGCTGCAGCCGGTGAGGGCGAGCGAGACGGCGACAGCCGAACCGGTGAGCACGAGTGCGCGACGGGTGCGCGACTTCATCATGGAATATCCCCTTCAGAGCGTGACGCGGGGCATGCTGAATATCCCCGCCGCGAACACGCTATAGTGCCCGGAGTCTATGACGCAACTTGAAGGATGCTGTGCGCCGGCTGAACGCGATCAGCCTTCGAGGTCGTCGACGCCGGGGAGCCAGCTGGCCCCCGGGCGCCCCCAGCCCCGCTTGCGCGCGATCTTCTGCGTGGTCTTCCAGTCGGAGTCCGAGAGGCGATCGATGTAGAGCACGCCGTCGAGGTGGTCGAACTCGTGCTGCATGATGCGAGCGCGCCAGCCGTCCACCTCCAGCGTGACCGGAGCGCCGTCCAGGTCCGTCGCCGTCACGCGGACGCGATCGGAGCGACGCAGCGGGAACCGTTCGCCCGGGAAGGACAGGCAGCCCTCCGACTCCAGCTCGGGGTCGGGCGCGCCCGGCTCCGGGGGCGTCATCCACAGCTCCGGGTTGATGAGCACACCGCGCCAGGGCTGGTCGTCGTCGTCGACGTAGGAGTACGTGTAGATCCGCAGCGGCACGCCGACCTGAGGGGCGGCGAGGCCGACGCCGGGCGCGGCGTCCATGGTCTCGAACATGTCGGCGACGAGGGTGCGGATCTCGTCGGTGATCGCCTCGACGGGGGAGGCGGGGGAGTGTAGGACGGGATCGCCCATGATGCGAATCGGAAGGACAGCCACGTCACAACCCTAGTCGGCGGCACTCTCCGGGTAGGGTCGTACTGTGAGCGCAGGGGTGTGGATGGGGACGGTCGAGGACGTCGGCGACCAGCTGGTCGGAGCGTTCCAGAACCCCGGCCTCCTCCTGGGGATCCCGCTGGCCCTTGCCGGTGCGGTGTTCATGTCGCTCGGCGCGCAGTACCAGCACCGGGGCGTGGAGAAGGTCGAGCGGCTCAGCGGCTCCGACGGCGCCGCCGGTCTCAGCCTCGATCAGCTCAAGCGCCTGTTCACGCGACCGTCCTGGGTGATCGGGACGCTCATGCTGGGCCTCGCGATCGTCTGCCAGCTCGCCGCGCTCGTCAAGGCGCCGCTGATCGTGGTGCAGCCGCTCGGCGCCATCGCCCTGGTCATCACGACCCTGCTCAACGCCCGCATCTCCGGTCACGCCCCCACGAGGCAGTCCCTCACCGCGATCATCGCCTGCGTCGGCGGCATCTTCCTCTTCGTGTTCTTCGCCGCGATCTACGCCACGGAGAAGGAGGTCACGGACCGCGAGCTGTTCGTCATCCTCGCGATCCTGCTCGTCGTGATCATCGTGCTCGGGGCGTGTTGGCTCATCCTCCGGCATCGGATGCGCGCGCTGTTCTACATCATCGGCGCCGGCATCCTCTACGGCTTCGTCGCCACCCTCGCGAAGGTCATCATCAAGCGCATCGAGGCAGGCCAGTTCGAGTGGATCACCGCGGTCTGCCTGCTCGCGCTGCTCTCGGCGGGTGCCGTGGGCGCGTACTTCGTGCAGACCGCCTACAGCTCCGGTCCGCCCGACCTCGTCATCGCGGGCCTGACGGTCGTCGACCCCATGGTGGCCGTCCTCATCGGCATGCTCGTGCTCGGTGAGGCCGCCGCGGCGCCCTGGTGGGTCTTCATCATCTTCGGCGTCGCCGGCGGCATCGCCGTCTGGGGTGTGGTCGGACTCGCCCGGTTCCATCCGCAGGTCCTCAGCGAGAGCCAGGACCTCGGCATCACCCGAGGCAGCGACCCGGTGGCCCCTCCGACCCCGCCAGCGCCGAGCGCGCCGGAGCGGCCGGACACGCCCGAGAGGCGCGACCCCGACGGTCAGTAGGCCTGGTCGATGAGGTCGGGGGAGACCTCGGATGCCGCAGCCTCGTCGACGAAGAAGACCGTCCGCTTGCGCCCCTTGGCACCGGCTGCGGGAACGCTCGTATAGCTCGCACCGGCGAGAGCGAGGCCCAACGCCGACGCCTTGTCGGCCCCGGTGAGCACGAGCCAGACGCGCTTGGACGCGTTCAGCACCGGGCGGGTGAGCGTCACCCGCTCGGGCGGGGGCTTGGGGGAGTCCCGCACCGGGAGCGCTGCGGCATCGGTCACGGTGACCTCTTCGCGGTCCGGGAAGAGCGAGGCGATGTGGCCGTCCGGTCCGACGCCGAGGAAGCACACGGCGAAGGACGGCCAGGGGTGGTCGTCGGTGCCGAAACGGGCGAGCTCGGCGGCGTACGCCGCGGCGGCCTCATCGAGCTCGAGGCCGCTGTCGGAGCCGGCGACCTCGTGCACGTTGTCCGCGGGGACGTCGATGTGGTCGAGCAGCGCCTCCCGGGACTGGAGGGCGTTGCGGTCCGCGTCGTTCCGCGGCACATACCGCTCATCACCCCACCAGAAGTGCACGAGGGACCAGTCGATCTCGGCCGACCGCGGGTTGTCCCGGACGGCGCGCAGAACGGCGCCGCCCATCGATCCGCCCGTCAGCGCGATGTGCGCCAGCCGTCCGTTGCGCGTACGCGCGCGGACGCGGGTGAGGAAGCGATCGGCGACCCGGAGGGCGAGGGCGGTCGGGGTGGCTTCGACCACGACCCGCTTCTCTGCGGACGATCCCGGCATCGAGGTCACTCTCCTGTCTCGGGCGGACCGAGCTTCTCCCAGCCCTCCGTGATCACTCGACCGTACAGGACGTCGGGGTCGAGCCGGCGCAGCTCCTCCGCGAGGCACTCGCGCAGCGTCCGCCGCGGCAGGTGGAGATCATGGTCGGGCTGGTTCGGCTGGGTGAGCACGGCGAGGCCGGGCGACGGGCGCTCGAGGAGGATGTCGCCGGACTCCCTGGTGAGGCGCACCGACTTGATGCCCTCCTGCCAGTGCTCCGGGTCTTCGTACGACCAGTGCACCGGGACGTCCAGGGCCATCTGCAGCCACGCGGCGAGCAGGGCGGTGGACGGCGAGGCGCTCGCTCCGCGGACCTCGACGGCGGTGATGGTCTCGTACGGCGGCTGGTCCAGCACCGCGGCGAGCTGCTCACGCCAGTGCGTCAGGCGCGTCCAGGCCAGATCGGTGTCACCAGGGGCGTGCGTACGCCCGAGGAGGGCGAGGCGGTCGCGGACGTCGGGCGAGGTGGCGGCGTCCGTGATGCGCCGCTGGGCGATGCGGCCGAGGGGAGACGTCGCCGGGGACGTCGGGGCCTCATCGGGCCACCACGCGACCACCGGAGCATCGGGCAGGAGGAGGCCGGTGAGCAGGCTCTCCTCGTTGCTCGCGGCATCGCCGTGCGCATGCAGCACGACGACCTCGCTCGCACCGGCGTCGCCGCCCACACGGATCTGCGCATCAAGGCGGGACTCGCCGTCGCCGGTGGTCAGCACGATCACGCGCATCGGATGCTCGCGAGAGGCATCGTTGGCGGCGTCGATCGCGGCTTCCGCGACGCCCTTGCGGGCGGAGATCACGAGCGTGAGGACGCGACCGAGGGCGACGGCACCGCCCTCCTCGCGCACCTTGACGAGCTGCTTCGCGACCTGGCTGACGGTCGTGTCGGGAAGGTCGATGATCACGGGCGTCTCCAGACTCGTCCATCGCGGGCCAGCAGGTCGTCGGCCGAAGCCGGTCCCCACGAGCCGGGCGCATACTGCTCCACCGGACCACTCTGCGCGGCCCAGAACTTCTCCACCGGGTCGAGGATCTTCCAGGAGAGCTCGACCTCCTCATGCCGCGGGAACAGCGGCGGATCGCCCAGCAGGACGTCGAGGATCAGGCGCTCGTAAGCCTCCGGGCTCGCCTCGGTGAACGCGTGGCCGTAGCCGAAGTCCATCGTCACGTCGCGGACGTTCGTGCCGTTGCCCGGCACCTTGGAGCCGAAGCGGATGGTCACGCCCTCATCGGGCTGGACGCGGATCACGAGGGCGTTCTGACCGAGCTCGGAGGCGTTGCCGCGGCCGAACAGGTGCTGCGGCGCACGGTTGAACACCACGGCGATCTCCGTCACGCGACGGCCGAGGCGCTTGCCCGTCCGCAGGTAGAACGGCACGCCCGCCCAGCGCCGGGTGTCGATCTCCAGCTTGATGGCCGCGTACGTCTCCGTCGTCGATTCGGGGTTCATCCCCTCCTCGTCGAGGAAGCCGGTGACCTTCTCGCCGCCCTGCCAGCCACCGGCGTACTGTCCGCGCGCGGTGGCGAGGGAGAGATCCTCCGGCACGTGCACCGCGGCGAGGACCTTCTCCTTCTCGGCCCGCAGATGCTCGGCGGAGAGGCTGATGGGCTCCTCCATCGCCGTGAGCGCGAGGAGCTGGAGCAGGTGGTTCTGGATGACGTCGCGTGCGGCGCCGATCCCGTCGTAGTACCCGGCACGACCGCCGACGCCGATGTCCTCGGCCATCGTGATCTGCACGTGGTCGACGTAGTTGCGGTTCCAGATCGGCTCGTACAGCTCGTTCGCGAAGCGCAGCGCGAGGATATTCTGCACCGTCTCCTTGCCGAGGTAGTGGTCGATGCGGAAGATCGAGTCGGCGGGGAACGCCACCTCGAGAGCCGCGTTGAGAGCGCGAGCCGACTCGAGGTCGTGCCCGAACGGCTTCTCGATGACGACGCGCCGCCAGCGCTCGTCGTCATCCGCGTCCTCGCCCACGAGCCCCGAGTCCTTGAGCTGCTTCGCGACGAGCGGGAAGTCCTTCGGCGGGATCGAGAGGTAGTAGGCGTGGTTGCCCATGGTGCCGCGTTCCACGTCGAGCTTCTCCACGGTCTCCCGCAGCTTGCGGAAGGAGTCCGGGTTGTCGAACTCGCCGGAGACGAAGCGGATGCCCTGGAGCAGCTGCGTCCAGGTCTCCTCGCGGAAGGGCGTGCGCGCATGCTGCTTCACGGCGTCGTAGACGACCTGGGCGAAGTCCTGGTCCTCCCAATCGCGGCGGGCGAACCCGACGAGCGCGAAGCCCGGGGGCAGGAGCCCCCGGTTCGCGAGGTCGTAGACCGCCGGCATGAGCTTCTTGCGGGACAGATCGCCCGTCACACCGAAGATCACGAGGGCGCTGGGTCCCGCGATCCGGTTGAGACGACGATCGTCGGGGTCGCGCAGCGGGTTGTGCCCGCGCGAGATGGGAACAGACATCGGTGGGGGCTCTCCTGCGGTTACTTCTGTGCGGCTTCGAAGAGGGCGAGCACGTCGTCCGAGGACTCGGTGATCGTCAGCGAGACGACGGGTCGTCCGTGCTCCGCGAGCACGCCCGCGTCGCCGGCCGCCTGCGCCTGGATGAGCTGCCCGAACGTGAACGGGCGGTCAGGGATCTCGAGGTCCACGTCCGTGCGCTCCAGGATCTGCAGGAACACGCCCTGGGCGGGGCCGCCCTTGTGGTACTGGCCCGTGGAGTGCAGGAAGCGCGGTCCCCATCCGAACGTGGTCGGACGCCCCGAGTCGGCGGCGACCAGCTCGCGCAGGCCCTGGAGCTGCGGCACCTCGAGGCGGTTGACGTAGGCCTGGATCGACACGTAGCCGTCGGCGGGGAGCTGGGCCCAGAGGGCGTCCAGCACGCCTTCGACCGTGCCCGACACGGCGAGGGCGGGATCGGAGACCCGGACCTCGACGCCGTTCTCGACGAACGCGGGCGCCGTCGGCTCCGGGCGGGCGTCGAGCAGGCCGCGGGCGGCGACCTTGGCCGACTCGACGTCGGGCTGGTCGAACGGGTTGATGCCGAGGAGATGCCCGGCGATGGCCGTCGCGTACTCCCAGACGATGAACTGCGCGCCGAGTGTGCCGCTGACGAGGATCTCGCCTTCGTGCCGCTCGTGCAGGTGGAACTCGTTGGCGTCGTCGACGAGACGCACGATCTGGAGGTCGGCGGGGACCGGGTCGAGCTCCGGCGAGACCGGGAGCAGGACGACCGGGAGGATGCCGGTGCCCTCCTTGCCCGTGGACTCGGCGATCAGCTGCTCGATCCAGTCCGGAAGCCCCTTGATGTGCGTGCCGTCGGTGATCAGACCCAGCTTGTCGCGACGGGGGCTCGTGGCGGCGATCGCGGCCCCGAGTCGGAGCGCGGGGTTGTCGGCGGAGTCCACGGCCACCTCGAGCAGGGAGGCCTCGGCCTCGTCCAGGAGCTCGTCGATGTCGACGCCGGCGAGTCCCGACGGCACGAGGCCGAAGGCGGTCAGCGCCGAGTAGCGGCCGCCCACGTTCGGGTCGGCGTTGAAGACGCGGTAGCCGGCCTCGCGCGCCGAGGCGTCGAGCGGCGAACCCGGGTCCGTGACCACGACGATCCGCTCGGTGGGGTCGATGCCGAGGTCGCGGAAGGCGGCCTCGAAGGTCCGGCGCTGCGAGTCGGTCTCGACCGTGGAGCCCGACTTCGAGGACACGACGAGGACCGTCTCGGCGAGACCCTCGTCGAGCGCGGCGAGCACCTGTCCCGGGGCGGTGGAGTCGAGGATCGTGAGCGGGACGCCGGACGTCTGCGCGATGACCTCGGGAGCGAGCGAGGAGCCGCCCATCCCGGCGAGGACCACGCGGGTGACGCCCTTCGCGGCGAGCTCCTCGCGCAGTGCGACGATCTCCGCGACCAGCGGGCGGGAGACCGAGACGGCCTGGACCCAGCCGAGCCGGACCGACGCCTCGGCCTCGGCGGCCGGACCCCAGAGCGTGGCGTCGCCACCGGTGATGCGGGAGGCGACGAGGTCGTGGACCAGGGCCGGCACGGTCTCCTCGATGGCGACGCGCGCCGCGCCCGATGCGTGGATGGCGAAGGTCATCGCTGGGCCTCCAGAGCCTCGGTGACCTGCGCGAGCAGGTCGTGCCAGGAGTCGATGAACTTCGCGACCCCCTCCTCCTCGAGCACCTCGGTGACGGCGTCGAAGTCGACGCCCACCTCGGCGAGCCCGGCGAAGACCTCGCGGGCCTCCTCGTAGCCGCCGGTGATGGTGTCTCCGGTGACGACGGCGTGGTCGAACGTCGCCTCGAGGGTCTTCTCCGGCATCGTGTTCACGACGCCGTCCGCGACCAGTTCGGTCACGTACAGCGTGTCGGGGAGGTTCGGGTCCTTGACGCCGGTGGACGCCCACAGCGGGCGCTGGACGTTGGCGCCGGCGGCGAGGAGATCCTGCGCGCGCTTCTCGGCGAACGTCTTCTCGAAGAGCTCGTAGGCGAGTCGGGCGTTCGCGAGGCCCGCCTTGCTCTTCAGCGCGGCGGCCGCGTCCGTTCCGATCGCGCTCAGGCGCTTGTCCGTCTCCGTGTCGACCCGGGAGACGAAGAACGAGGCCACGGAGTGGATGGTGGACAGATCGATGCCCGCCTCCTTGGCGCGCTCGAGTCCCGTGAGGTACGCCTCGATGACCTCGGCGTAGCGCTCCAGGCTGAAGATGAGGGTCACGTTGACGCTGATGCCGTTCGCGATCGCCTCGGTGATGGCCGGGAGGCCGGCCTTGGTCGCCGGGATCTTCACGAGGAGGTTGGGCCGGTCGATCCGGTCCCAGAGCTCCTTGGCCTGCGCCACGGTGCCGTCGGTGTCGTGGGCGAGGTCGGGGGAGACCTCGATCGACACGCGTCCGTCGACGTGGCCGGACTCCTCCCACACCGGGCGGAAGACGTCGAGCGCGGCACGGACGTCCTGGGTCGTCGCGGCGAACACGGCGTCCTCGGCCGAGGCTCCGGACGCGGCGAGCTCGGTGACCTGCGCGTCGTAGGACGTGTCGTTCTTGTCCGTGATCGCGTTCGCGAAGATGGTGGGGTTCGTGGTGACGCCCACGACGTTGCGCGACGCGATCAGCTCGGCGAGGTTGCCGGAGGAGATCCGGGTGCGCGAGAGGTCGTCGAGCCAGATGCTGACGCCGGCGGCGGCGAGCTGGGCGGTGGGGGTGCTCATGCGTTCTCCTTGATGGTCTCGCGGGCGGCCGCGACGACGGCCTCGGTGGTGATGCCGAACTTCTCGAAGAGGGTCTTGTAGTCGGCGGAGGCGCCGAAGTGGTCGATGCCGACCGACCGGCCGCGGTCGCCGACGATGCCGCGCCACGTGAGCACGGAACCGGCCTCGACCGAGACGCGGGCGGTGACGGACGACGGCAGCACGCTCTCGCGGTAGGCCTCGTCCTGCTCCGCGAACCACTCCAGCGAGGGGGCGGAGACGACGCGGACGTTCACGCCCTCGCCGGCGAGCACCTCGCGGGCGTTCACCGCGAGCTGCACCTCGGAGCCGGTGGCCACGATAATGACGTCCGGCGTGCCGTTCGGCGCCTCGGCCAGGACGTAGGCGCCCTTGGCGGCCTGGGCGGCCGAGGCGAAGGTATCGCCCGAAGCCTCGCCCTCGCCGCGGGGGAACACCGGGATGTTCTGGCGGGTCAGCGCGATGCCGGCCGGGCCCTCGTGGCGCCGGAGGATCTCGAGCCACACGGCGGCGGTCTCGTTGGCGTCCGCGGGACGGACGACGGCCAGGTTCGGGATCGCGCGCAGCGTCGCGAGCTGCTCGATCGGCTGGTGCGTCGGACCGTCCTCGCCGAGGGCGACGGAGTCGTGCGTCCAGACGAAGACGCTCGGCACGTTCATCAGCGCGGCCAGGCGCACGGCCGGACGCATGTAGTCGCTGAAGATGAGGAACGTGCCCCCGAAGGCGCGCGTGGGCCCGTGCAGCACGATGCCGTTGACGATCGCACCCATGGCGTGCTCGCGGATGCCGAAGTGGAGCACCCGGCCGTACGGGGTGCCCGACCACTCGTGGGTCGACCACTCGGCGGGGATGAAGGACGGCGCGTCCTTGATCGTCGTGAGGTTCGACTCGGCGAGGTCGGCGGAGCCGCCCCAGAGCTCGGGGAGCTGCGCGGCCAGCGCGTTGATGACCTGGCCGGACGCGGCGCGGGTGGAGACGTCCTTGCCGGCCTCGAAGGCGGGGAGCGCGTCGGCGATGTCGGCGGGGAGCTCGTGGGCCTCGACGCGGTCGAGCAGGGCCTTGCGCTCGGGGTTGGCGGCCGCCCAGGCATCGAACGACTCCTGCCAGGCGGCGCGGGCCTCGGCGGCGCGCTCCGCGAGGCCGCGCGTGCGCTCCAGCACCTCGTCGGCGACGACGAAGGTCTGCTCCGGATCGAACCCGAGGACCTTCTTGGTGGCGGCGAGCTCGTCGGCTCCGAGCGCCGATCCGTGGATCTTCCCGGTGTTCTGCTTGCCGGGAGCCGGCCAGCCGATGATGGTCTTGAGGATGATGAGCGACGGCTTGTCGGTCTCGCCCTTGGCCGCCTCGATCGCGGCGTGGAGCTCGGCGACGTCCTCCACGTACTCGCCGGTCTTCTTCCAGTCCACGGTCTGCACGTGCCAGCCGTAGGCCTCGTAGCGAGCGGCGACGTCCTCGGTGAAGGCGACGTTCGTGTCGTCCTCGATGGAGATCTGGTTTGAGTCGTAGATCGCGATGAGGTTGCCGAGCTGCTGGTGGCCGGCGAGCGAGGAGGCCTCACTGGTGACGCCCTCCTGCAGGTCGCCGTCGCCCGCGATCACGTAGACGAAGTGGTCGAACGGGCTCGTGCCCGCTGCGGCCTCGGGGTCGAAGAGGCCGCGCTCGTACCGGGCGGCGTACGCGAAGCCGACCGCCGAGGCGAGGCCCTGGCCCAGCGGGCCCGTGGTGATCTCGACGCCCTTGGTGTGGCCGTACTCGGGGTGACCGGGGGTCTTCGAGCCCCAGGTGCGGAGCGCCTTGAGGTCGTCGAGCTCGAGCCCGAACCCGCCGAGGTAGAGCTGCACGTACTGCGTCAGCGACGAGTGGCCGACCGACAGGATGAAGCGGTCGCGACCGAGCCAGTCGGTGTCGGTCGGGTCATGCCGCAGCACGCGCTGGTAGAGCAGATAGGCGGCGGGAGCCAGACTCATCGCCGTGCCGGGATGACCGTTGCCGACCTTCTCGACCGCATCGGCCGCCAGGATCCGGGCGGTGTCCACCGCGCGTCGATCGATCTCGTCCCACTGCAATTCCGACACGTTCATGCCCTTTCCGACAGTTTCGAGGGCGCCGGTATTCCCTGGCGCATCCGCAACTTCCCTGGCGCATCCCGCATCGTCCAGGAGACGGGCGGGGTTGTGCGCAGCACCGGGCGCGCGAGTGCTCTCAGCATAGCGGGGACGGTCCCGGCGACTGAGGGGTGGAAGGCGCGGAACGCGTCACGGCGTGTCATACACTGGAGAGGTTGTCCGGTAACGCGCGCGGAGGAGGCGATCGAGATCTCGACGATGTCTGATCAGACCGTACGGAAGTCGTCCATCGGTCGCACGGTGAGCGCCTACGTCACTCTGACGAAGCCCCGGGTCCTCGAACTCCTCCTCGTCTCGACCGTTCCGGTCATGTTCCTCGCGCAGGGCGGACTGCCGGATCTCTGGCTGGTCCTCGCGACGGTCATCGGCGGATCGATGAGTGCCGGTTCGGCCGGCGCGTTCAACATGTACCTCGACCGCGACATCGACGCGCACATGCACCGCACGGAGCACCGGCCGCTCGTGACCGGCGAGGTCAGCCCACGTGGCGCCCTGATCTTCTCGTGGACGCTCGCGATCGTGTCGACCGTGTGGCTCTGGTTCACCACGAACCCCCTCACGGCGATCCTGTCGGCCTCCGCGATCTTCTTCTACGTCGTGATCTACACGATGATCCTCAAGCGCCGCACCGAGCAGAACATCATCTGGGGTGGCATCGCAGGGTGCTTCCCGGTCCTCATCGGCTGGTCCGCCGTCACCGGTTCGCTCGACTGGCCGGCCTTCATCCTCTTCCTGCTCGTCTTCCTCTGGACGCCGCCGCACTACTGGCCGCTGTCCATGAAGTACAAGGACGACTACGACGACGTCGACGTGCCCATGCTGGGCGTCACCCGCAACGCGTCCCAGGTCGGCCTGCAGGTCATCCTGTATGCGTGGGCCACAGTCGCCTGCTCCCTGTTGCTGGTGCCGATCGCCGACATGGGCCTCGTCTACACCGTCTCCGCCCTGGTGTTCGGCGGCTGGTTCATCTACGAGTCGCACCGCCTGTACAACCAGGCAGTGCGGGGGACCGAGGCGCGGCCGATGCGAGTCTTCCACGCCTCGATCACTTACCTGACGCTGCTGTTCGTCGCCGTGGCGATCGACCCGCTGCTGCCCTTCTGATCCTCGTCGGCCAGGGGCTCCGCGGACGCAGGCTCCGCCTCGACATGCGGCTCTGCATCGGCGGTCCGGAGAGCGGGCTCCTCGCGCGGGATTGAGACCGTCTCGATCGTCTCGTCCTGGATGATCCGCACCTCCTGCTCGACGACCGGCGCGGCGGTGACGGGGGTGGCGACCAGCGTGCGCGCGGCGACGAGGCCGAGCGACAGGAGCAGGCCCACCAGGCCCGCACCGAGGACGACCGCGCCGACGACGACGAGCGACTGACCGACGTACACCTCGACACCGGTGGCGGTGCCGTCCATCAGGGTCGTGGTCATCGTGCCGACCTGTCCGGCGATCATCCAGCCGCCGACCCCGACCGCGGCGAGGGAGACGACGATGAGGAGCCAGAACCCGGCGCTGCGGGTGAGTGTCTTGTTCATGTCGACCACGATGGTCGATGCGGTGATGAGGCCCCGATGAGCGCGCTATGGATTGTCTGCGCGGCAGGTCAGTCGACCGTGACCTCTATCCGGGTGGGCGGGTCGTAGTGAGGGGAGCTGCAGCCGGGGTACGCAGGCGCGGCCACGCCCCAGCGGCGTAAGGCACTAAGCTCACGGCGTGAATCGATGATCCGGGGGATCCTATGGATAAGCGTATGCACGGTGAAACCATCGTCTGGACCGAAACGGGGTACGCGTGAACTCACGATTCGCCCGTCTCCGAGATCTGACATTCGCGAGGCTCGCCGCCGCAGCACTTCTCGTTCTCACAGGTTGCACGAACCCACAGATCACATCGCCAGTCGGTGAGTGGGTCGCCATGGGCGGCGATGAGGGCACCCTTTCCATCCGCCCCGACGGCACCTTCACCATGACCGGTGCGTCCTACAATCCGCTCCAAGGCAGAGATTCGGACAGCGACTTCAACGCCACCGGCCGTTGGATCACCGCACGCGAGGGCACCGAGGTTGCTCTAGATTTCGAAGAGGCAACACAGGGGCCTCGAGACGTCGAACCTCGCATCGACTTCGTCCCCTTCCGCTCTGGCACCCTCCGTTTCCAAGACGCAGAGGGATTGTTCGACATCGAGTTCCGGCTCGTGGGCAGACCTTCGAGATGAAGAGAATCACTCGATCGCGCCGCCAGAGCCTCCCGGTTGCGAGCGTCACCGTCGCTGTGGCACTGGTCCTCACTGGGTGCGCGGGTCCGCAACTCACCTCACCGGTCGGCGAGTGGGGCGCTGTCGACGACGACCACGGTGTGTTGTCGATCCGTTCTGACGGCACCTTCACGATCACTGACGCGTCTTTCAACCCCCTCGAGGACAGGGACGCTGACAACGACTTCAGTGCCACCGGCACCTGGCGGGTTTTTCCGGACGAAGCCGAACTCACTCTCGTCTTCCTGGAAGCATCGCAAGGCGACTGGGACGTCAGCCGAGCCAGTTTCGACGTTCCGTTTCGATCAGGCACCATCCGTTTCCATGATCCGGATGACGTCCTCGGTATCGAGTTCCGGCTCGTGGATGAAGCCTCGGAGTAGAGCGCAATCGACGAAAGCCGTCGCCCCATTCCCCGCCCCGGTCGTTGTCGCGGGTCATGAACCGCCGACGGACGCGACGGACGCGGTGCGCTTGAGGTGCAGCACGACGACCGTGTAGGTCGCGGCCGACAGCGATGCCAGGACCATGTGGATGCCCACGAGCACGGGCGGCAGCCCCTCCCGCGCCTGCCAGACGCCGACGGCCACCTGCACGAGGATCGCGATGACGAGCACCAGCAGCCACCGGCGGGGCTCGAGGCGCAGGACCCAGGCGGACACCGTCAGGAAGAGCACGAGCGCGGCGAGGATGTAGCCCGGCCAGGAGTGGACGTGGGCGAGGACCGTGGCGTCGAAGCCGCGGCGCAGCACGTCGGCGTCGCCCGAGTGCGGGCCCGATCCGGTCGTCAGCACGCCGAACAGGATGGTCACGGCGAGGGCGAGGCCGGTGACGTGCGTCACGATCGCGAACCAGGTGGGGACGGCCCGCTCGCGCGGTCCTTCGGGAGTCGCCAGCCGCACGAGGAACGCGGCGGTGATGCAGACGAGCAGGAGCGACGACGTGTAGTGGAACCCGACGATGAAGGGGTTCAGGCCCGTGAGCACGGTGATGCCGCCGACCAGGGCCTGCGCGACGACGCCGATCAGCACGAGCCAGGCGAGGAGGACGAGATCCCGCCGCGCGGGCGTCGTGCGCACCGAGTGGACCGCCGCCGCGATCACCGCGACCAGGAGCACGGCGGACGCGACGGGGAACGCCGGGAAGTCGGTGAGCGAGATCAGGGCGAAGGCGATCGCTGCGCCGGCGAGACCGCCGACCGCGAACCACAGGGCGTTGATGAGCGCCCGGCGACCGCTGATGGTGTGCAGGACGAGCAGGACGACGGCGATCGCGATGATCCCGACCACGCCGGTCATCAGCCGGTTGCCGAACTCGATCATCCCGTGGATGCCCTGCACCTCGACGATCGGGACGAGCGACTCCGGGGTGCACAGCGGCCACTCGGTGCAGCCGAGGCCGGAGCCGGTCAGCCGCACGGCGCCGCCGGTGCCGATGATGATCGTCTCGCTGAGGAACGACAGCCACGCGAAGACGGTGAGCGCACGACCCCATACCGCGGAGCGGGGGGAGGCCGTCGCCCTGGTCGTCGAAGGGGCGGGGATGGTCGTCTCGGGCATAAGTCCTCCGGCCCGTCGAAGACGTGGCGCACGGCCCGTCCGTCAGGCGGAACCTGTAGAATCGGATTGTTGCGATGAGCGCTGACAGCGCTGAAGCATCGTCAACAGTTTAGGCGCGATGGAAGCGCCCGTGATGAGGGCCCCACCAACGGCACCCGCTCCCGCAGACTCGACGGGGATCAGGTGTGTCGGGGCGGATGACACCGTTTGGGACCTGTGAGGAGAGTGTTGCATGTCGGATGTGCTGATCGACCGCCCGGAGCTCGATGGTCTGGGGGTGTACGAATTCGGCTGGCACGATGAGGATGCCGCGGGTGCCGTCGCGAAACGCGGGATCTCGGAAGAGGTCGTCCGCGGTATCTCGGCCCTCAAGAACGAGCCGGAGTGGATGCTGAAGACCCGTCTCAAGGGCTATCAGCTCTTCGGTCGCAAGCCGATGCCGACCTGGGGTGCCGACCTCAGCGACATCGACTTCGACAACATCAAGTACTTCGTCCGCTCCACCGAGAAGCAGGCGCAGAGCTGGGAAGACCTCCCCGAGGAGATCCGCGAGACGTACGAGCGCCTGGGCATCCCCGAGGCCGAGCGTCAGCGCCTCGTCGCCGGCGTGGCCGCGCAGTACGAGTCCGAGGTCGTGTACCACCAGATCCGCGAGGACCTGGAGGCCCAGGGTGTCATCTTCATGGACACCGACACGGCCCTGCGTGAGCACCCCGAGTTCTTCGAGGAGTACTTCGGCACGGTCATCCCCGCGGGCGACAACAAATTCGCCGCGCTGAACACCGCCGTCTGGTCGGGCGGCTCGTTCGTCTACGTCCCCAAGGGCGTGCACGTCGAGATCCCGCTGCAGGCCTACTTCCGGATCAACACCGAGAACATGGGCCAGTTCGAGCGGACCCTGATCATCGCCGACGAGGACAGCTACGTCCACTACATCGAGGGCTGCACGGCCCCGATCTACAAGTCGGACTCCCTGCACTCGGCCGTCGTCGAGATCATCGTGAAGAAGAACGCCCGCGTGCGCTACACGACGATCCAGAACTGGTCGAACAACGTCTACAACCTGGTCACCAAGCGCGCCGTGGCGCACGAGGGCGCGACCATGGAGTGGGTCGACGGCAACATCGGCTCCAAGGTGACGATGAAGTACCCGTCGATCTACCTGATGGGCGAGCACGCGAAGGGCGAGACGCTCTCGGTCGCCTTCGCCGGACCCGGCCAGCACCAGGACGCCGGTGCGAAGATGATCCACATGGCGCCGTACACGCAGTCGTCGATCGTCTCGAAGTCGATCGCCCGCGGCGGTGGCCGTGCCGGGTACCGCGGCGAGGTCCGTGTCGACGCCGCCGCCCATCACTCGGCGAACACCGTCCGCTGCGACGCGCTGCTCGTCGACACGAAGTCCCGCTCCGACACCTACCCGGCGATCGACATCCGTGTCGACGACGTGCAGCTCGGCCACGAGGCCACGGTCTCCAAGGTCAGCGAGGAGCAGCTCTTCTACCTGCAGTCCCGCGGTATGCCCGAGGACGAGGCGATGGCGATGATCGTGCGCGGCTTCATCGAGCCGATCGCGCGCGAGCTGCCGATGGAGTACGCGATGGAACTGAACAAGCTCATCGAGATGGGCATGGAAGGATCGGTCGGCTAAATGGCGGCCTCGACGACAGCGCCCAGCGAGGCGCAGCACACGAACGCGCACATCGACCCGGCCGCCCAGGTGGCGGACGCCGGATTCGTCCCGGTGCAGACCCGCTCCGAGCGTCCGCACTCGTTCGACCCCGATGACTTCGGCACGCCGACCGGTCGCGAGGTGAACTGGAAGCACACGCCGGTGGCCGCGCTCACGCCGCTGTTCCGCACTGCGGAGGGCGAGGACGGCGTGCAGTACTCCTTCACGTCCGGCGAGCAGTATGTGGCCGCACCGCTCACGGCGGGCACCGCTCCGCGCGGCGAGGTCTTCCTCGCCGAGGACATCACCGCCGCCGTCGCGTGGCAGGGCGCCTCCGAGGCCCTGCACATCCGCATCCCGCGCGAGGAGGAGGTCGCCGCGCCGATCTTCCTGTCGCTCACGGGCGCCGGTGCAGACCGCCGGGCGGACGCCCACATCGTGATCGAGGCCCTCGAGCACAGCGCCGCCACGGTGGTGCTGCAGCACAAGGGCTCGGCGCAGTACGCCCAGAACGTCGAGATCATCGTCCGCGACGGCGCGAAGCTCACCGTCGTCTCCGTGCAGCAGTGGGACGACGACGCCGTGCACGCGGCCGCCCACCAGGCGAGGGTCGCGGCCGACGCCACCCTCAAGCACTTCGTCGTGAGCTTCGGCGGCGGCGTGGTGCGCGTGAACCCGAGCGTCGAGCTCGCCGGTGCCGGCTCTGAGGGCTACCTCTACGGGCTGTCCTACGCCGACTCCGGTCAGCACCTGGAGAGCCAGGTGTACCTGCACCACAAGGGCCCGCACACGACCGGCGACGTGCTCTACAAGGGCGCGCTGCAGGGCGAGAGCGCCCACAGCGTGTGGATCGGCGACGTGCTGATCGGGGCGGAGGCCACCGGCACCGACTCCTACGAGGCCAACCGCAACCTGGTGCTCACGGAGGGCGCGCGCGCCGACTCCATCCCGAACCTCGAGATCGAGACGGGCGACATCGTCGGCGCCGGGCACGCGAGTGCCACCGGCCGCTTCGACGACGAGCAGCTCTTCTATCTCCAGGCCCGCGGCATCCCGGAGGACGAGGCCCGCCGACTGGTGGTGCTCGGCTTCCTCACCGACATCGTGCTGCGCCTCGGCATCCCCGACCTGGAGTCGGAGCTGCTGGCCGCCATCGAGGCCGAGCTCGCCGAGGTGGACGCGTGACCGCGCAGCGCGTCTGCGGCGTCTCCGAGCTGGAGCAGGACACGCCGCTGCGCGTCGAGCCGGACGGTGTGCCGATCACGGTCATCAAGGACGGCGAGGGCGTCATCCACGCCATCGGCGACACCTGCACCCACGGCGACATCTCGCTGTCCGAGGGCTTCGTGGAAGGCGACACGGTGGAGTGCTGGGCTCATGGCTCGGCCTTCTCCCTGATCACCGGCAAGCCCCAGAATCTCCCCGCATATGAGCCCGTCCCGGTCTACGTCGTCGAGATCGACGGCGACGACGTGCTCATCGATCCCGCTGTGACGAAGGAAGTCTGAAGAATGTCTGTTCTCGAGATCCGCGACCTGCATGTGACGGTCGAGACCGAGGCGGGGACCACCCCGATCCTCAACGGAATCACCCTCACCATGAACACCGGTGAGACCCACGCCATCATGGGCCCCAACGGCTCCGGCAAGTCCACCCTGGCCTACACGATCGCCGGCCACCCGAAGTACACGGTCACCTCCGGCTCCATCACCTTCGACGGTGAGGACGTCCTGGCGATGAGCGTCGACGAGCGCGCCCGCGCCGGTCTGTTCCTCGCCATGCAGTACCCGGTCGAGATCCCCGGCGTGACCGTGACGAACTTCCTGCGCACCGCGAAGACCGCGCTCGACGGCGAGGCGCCCTCGATCCGGCAGTGGACCAAGGACGTCAAGGAGTCCATGGCCAACCTCCGCATGGACCCGAAGTTCGCGCAGCGCAACGTCAACGAGGGCTTCTCGGGCGGCGAGAAGAAGCGCCACGAGATCCTCCAGCTCGAGGTGCTCAAGCCGAAGTTCGCCGTGCTCGACGAGACCGACTCCGGCCTCGACGTGGACGCGCTGAAGATCGTCTCCGAGGGTGTCAACCGCGCGAAGGAGTCCACCGGCCTCGGTGTGCTGCTCATCACGCACTACACCCGGATCCTCCGCTACATCCGCCCCGACTACGTGCACGTGGTCGTCGCGGGCAAGATCGTCGAGGAGGGCGGCCCCGAGCTCGCCGACCGTCTGGAGAACGAGGGCTACGACCGGTTCCTCGACCCCTCCGCTCCCATCGAGGCGTAGGCTGATCGCATGACAGCGACCCTGACGGACGAGAAGTACGACGCGGTCACCGAGGCTCTCAAGGACGTGATGGATCCTGAGCTCGGGATCAACGTCGTCGACCTCGGACTCATCTACGACCTTGCCTGGGACGACGAGAACGACGCTCTCGTCATCCACATGACGCTGACCAGCGCGGGCTGCCCGCTCACGGATGTCCTCGAAGACCAGACGGCGCAGGCCCTCGACAACGTCGTGGACCGCTTCCGCATCAACTGGGTGTGGATGCCGCCGTGGGGACCCGAGCGGATCACGGACGACGGGCGCGACATGATGCGTGCGCTCGGTTTCGCGATCTGAGCGTTCCGGTCACCTGACCACCAGACGAAGCGGGCGTGCCGGGCACGCCCGCTTCGACGTCTCCGCATCGACGCGGGGAGAATCGGAGGACGAATGCTGTCGGTGAAGGCCCTGCCGCTGTCGGAGCTGCGTGAGCGGACCAGCGAGAAGTGGCGGGAGTATCCCGAGGACGTGCTGCCCCTCTTCGTCGCGGAGATGGACTTCCCGCTCGCCCCGGCGATCACCGCCGCACTGCAGCGGGCGCTGGATCTCGGGGACACCGGGTACATCGCCTCGCGGACACCGCTGGCGGAGGCCTACGCGGGTTTCGCGGAGCGCCGCTTCGGCTGGCGCCCCGACCCCGCGCGGATGCGCAGCACGGCGGACGTGAGCATGGGCATCGTCGAGATCCTCCGTCGCGTCACGCAGCCGGGGGAGCGCGTCGTCGTCACGCCGCCGGTCTACCCGCCCTTCTACGACCTCGTGGCCGAGGCCGGTGCCGAGGTGCAGCGCGTCCCGCTGCGCGACACCGGGACCGGCTGGGAGCTCGACCTCGACGGGATCCGCGCCGCCTTCGAGGACGGCGCGACGGCCATGCTCCTCTGCAACCCGCACAACCCGACCGGCACCGTGCACGATCGGGAGACGCTGTCCGCGCTGGCGGAACTTGCCGAGGAGTACGGCGCGACGATCGTCTCCGACGAGATCCATGCGCCGCTCGCCCAGCCGGGCACGGGATTCACGCCGTTCCTCGCCGTGAGCGACGCGGCGGCCCGCATCGGCTATGCGGTTCTCAGCGCGAGCAAGGCGTTCAACCTCGCGGGGCTGAAGTGCGCGCTCATGGTCACCGCCGCGGAGGAGACGTCCGCGGTCGTGCGCGATCTGCCGGTCGAGGTGGAGTGGCGGACGGGGCAGTTCGGTCTCCTCGCCGCCGTCGCCGCGTTCTCGGAGGAGAGCGACGCGTGGCTCGACGGCCTCCTGCGCACGCTCGACGAGAACCGTGTCCTGCTCGAGGACCTGCTCGCCCGTCACCTCCCCGCCGCCCGCTATCGCCTTCCGGACGCGGGATACCTCGCGTGGATCGACCTCTCCGTCCTCGGCTGGGGAGACAACCCCGCCCGGAAGATCCTCCGCGAGGCGAAGGTGGCGCTGCACTTCGGCCCGGCCTTCGGCGAGGAAGGGGCCGGGCACGTGCGACTCAACTTCGGCACGAGCCCGGAGATCCTCACCGAGGCGGTCGAGCGCATCGCCGCGCTCGTCGAGCGATGACGGCGGCGGATCCCACCGCCACGATCTGGGACCGCAGCCGGTTCTGGGTGACCCTGGGTGCCGTCGCCCTGATCTTCCTCGCCGCGATCGAGGCCCTCGCGGTGACCACGGTCATGCCGATCGTCAGCGACGCCTTGGACGGGGAGTCGCTGTATGCGGTCGCCTTCGCCGGCACGCTCGCGACCAGCGTGATCGGGATGGTCGCGGCGGGGTCATGGTCGGACGCGCGTGGTCCGCGCGGGGCGCTGTACGCCGCCGTCGCCCTCTTCATCCTGGGGCTGCTGATCTCCGGGTTCGCGACGACGATGCCCCAGTTCCTGATCGGACGACTGGTGCAGGGGCTGGGCGCGGGTGGGCAGACGGTGGCCCTGTACGTCGTGGTCGCGCGGCTGTATCCGCCGCACCTGCACGGCCGGGTGTTCGCGGCGTTCGCGGCCGCCTGGGTGGTCCCGTCGATGATCGGACCCTTCCTCGCGGGAGCGGTGGCGGAGTACCTCGATTGGCGCTGGGCGTTCCTCGGCGTGGCGGTCCTGACCGCGATCGCGTTCTCGATGATCGCGATCCGTCTGCGAGGTGTCGATCTCGGCCGCGGGGAGCCGCAGGACCGCCGGGCCTTGCTCACCCGTCTGCTGCTGGCCGTCGTCGTGGCGGTGCTCGCGGTCGTGATCGGACTGTCCGCCGAGCTCGATCCGGCGATCGGGTGGCCGGTGGCACTGGGGGCCGTGCTCGCGATCGGCGTCGTCGTGCTGCCGCTCCTGCCGCGACGGACCCTCCGAGCCGGCGCCGGGCTTCCCAGCGTCGTGCTCATGCGTGGCGTGGCGGCCGGGGCGTTCTTCGCCGCGGAGGCTTACATCCCGTACCTGCTGATGCGGAAGTTCGACTTCTCCGCGACCTGGGCCGGAGTCGCCCTGATGCTCGCGGCCTTCGCCTGGGCCGGGGCGTCGGCTGCGCAGGGCCGCTACGGTGAGCGGCTGGGCAATCACCGCATCACGGCGCTCAGCCTCGGCGCACTGCTCGTGGCGATGCTCTGTGTCCTGGCCGCAGCGGCGTTCGATGCCTCCCCGGTCTTCGTGATCGTCGGGTGGGCGTTCGCCGGGGGCGGCATGGGGCTGCTGTATCCGCGGCTCACCGTGCTGACGCTGGCCTACTCGGACGAGACGAACCAGGGATTCAACTCCTCGGCGCTGTCGATCTCGGATGCCGCGGGTTCGGCGGTCGCCATCGCGCTGGCGGGGCTCGCCGTCGCCACCCTCGGCGGCGGCGCGGACGCGTTCGCCGTCGTGTTCGTCCTCGGTGTCGGGCTGGTGCTGCTCGCGGTGATCCCCGGGCTCAGGCTCGGGCACGCCGCGGAGTCATCGGTGCGCTGAGCTCGCCGGCCAGAGCGAGGACGCCGAGGTCGAACACCCGGTCCAGGCCCGCGGTGACGTCGATCTCGCCGGAGGCCGGGAGTGCGCCATGGCTGTCGGCGTGCATCCGCTGCTGGACGAGGGTGGCATGGCCGAGCACGAAGTGCAGGATCGCCGCCCCGCGATCCTCGGCGTCCGTGGCGCCCTCGGCGTGGAGGGCGGCGACCAGGGCGTCGCGGGCGTGTGCCGAGCCGAGTTGGAGCGCGTACGTGCTGAGGACGAGCTCGGCGCCGTCCCGGTAGGCGAAGAGGGCGTCGCGGAGCGCACGGGCGGTCGCGAGCACGCCCTCTGCTCCGTCCGGGACGGTCGCCGTGATCCGATCGGCGAGGTCGGCGAGGAGCTCCTGCTTGTTCGCCACGTGCCAGTAGAGGGCGCTCGGCTGCACGTCGAGCCGGGCCGCGATGCGGCGCATGGAGAGATCGGCCAACCCCACCTCGTCGAGAAGGGCGAGGGCGGTCCGTGCGACGCTCTCCCGATCGTGACGGGCGGGATTCGTCTCGGGACTCATGCCCCCACTATAGTGAACGGCGTTCAGGTGAACGGTGTTCAGGAGGATGCATGCGCTGGCGGGAGCGGGACGCGACGACGATTGCGGAGCCGGGGGTCCTGCGTCTCGACAGCGTGGGAGTGACCGTCGACGGCCGCGTGCTCCTCGACGACGTGACGCTGGAGCTGGCCGCACCGCGCATCGCCGTGATCGGAGCGAACGGCTCGGGGAAGTCGACGTTCGCCCGGCTGCTGAACGGCCTCATGACGCCGACCACGGGAACGGTCACCGTCCACGGCCTCGACGCGCTCCGGGAGCGGACCGCCGTGCGCCGTCGGGTGGGCTTCGTCTTCACCGATCCGGATGCCCAGATCCTGATGCCGACTCCGGCCGAGGATCTGGCGCTGTCCCTCCGAGGGCGGCCCCGTGACGAGATCGCCGCCCGCGTGCAGGAGACGCTGGACCGCCACGGTCTCGGCGCCCACGCCGACATCCCGGCGTCGTCGCTCTCGGGAGGACAGAAGCAGATGCTGGCCCTCGCCGCGGTGCTCCTCGCCGAGCCGGCGCTGATCGTGGCGGACGAGCCGACGACACTCCTCGACCTGCGCAACGCGCGGCGGATCGGAGACCTCCTTCTGTCACAGGAGGCGCAGGTGCTGATCGTCACCCACGATCTCGAACTCGCGGCCCGCTGCGACACCGCCGTCCTGTTCGACGGCGGGCGCGTCGCCGGACAGGGAGAGCCCGAGAGGGTCATCGCACGCTACCGCCGGTTGTGCGCATGATCGTGCCGTCCTCGGTCGGTGCGGGACTGCTGCACCGGGTGCCGGCCGGTCCGAAACTGGTGGGCCTCGCCATCGCGGCGCTCGCGTTGACGCTGTTCCCGCACGGGCCGCTCAGCATCGCGGCCTGCCTCGCGACCGTGCTCGCGCTCTACCCGATCGCGGGGGTGCCGCTCTCCGCCGCGGTGACGGAGTTGTGGCGGCTGCGTGCGGTCCTGCTCGTGCTCGCGATCGCCCTCGCCGTCTTCGTGTCTCCCGTCGCCGCCTGGGTGAGCACCGGCCGGGTCGCCGTGCTGCTGCTGCTCGCCGCCCTCCTCACCCTGACGACCCGGATGTCCGATCTCCTGGCCGTGCTGCAGCGCCTCCTGCGTCCGCTGCGGCGCGTCGGGGTCGATCCGGAGGCGGTGTCGATGGCGGTGTCGCTCACGCTGACCATGGTTCCCGTCGTGGCCGGACTCTCGCAGCGGGTACGGGACGCGGAGCGCGCACGAGGAGTCCGCCTGGGCGTGCGCGGAGTAGTGCCGCTGCTCGTGCTGACGCTGCGCCACGCGGATCAGGTCGGCGATGCCCTCGCGGCTCGCGGGGTCGGCTGACGGTCACGCCAGGACGGGGCGTCCGGGGCGTCCGGCCAGCCGCAGCGCCGCGACCAGCAGCAGCACCGCGAGGGCGGCGGTGGAGACGGTCGTGCCGAGGACGAGCAGCAGCACCACTCCGGTGAGACCGAGGACGGTTCCCACGGCCAGGCGGCGCCGCGAGGACGTGGCTTGCGGCGAGGGGTGATTCTCGAACCGGTCGACACGGACCGCGACCATCGCGGTGAGGACGACAGCCGTCAGGAGCCACAGCGGGCGGGCGGCCCACCACTCCGCACTGTCGAGCGCGGGCAGAGTGAATCCGCCGAGGAGGGCGGCCACGGCCGTCGCCCCGGCCATCGCCAGCAGCACCGGCATGTGCCAGAGGTAGATCGTCATCGTCCGCCGCGTGACGAAGGCGGTGAACGCGGCCACCGGACGGCGACGACTGAGGCGCCCGATCTGCGCACGGTACAGGGAGAACAGGATCGTGTGGATCAGCCCGACCAGCAGCAGGGCGCACGTGGGCGGATTGATGTTGGCGATGAGGTCGGGGGAGTACGCGCCGATGAGGAACAGGGCGACGAGCACCCCGAGGGCGCCGATGCCGATCGTGACGCGGGTCCGGCGACGAAGGGCGTCCACGCGGCCGTCGGCGAGGAGGAATCCGAGTTGCTGCATCGTCAACCACACGAAAGCGAGGTTGAGGAAGCCCACGGCGTCCGTCCCGGTGACGGCCCGCAGGACATCGACCGCCACGGCCGCGGTGGCGAGGACGGTGATCGTGCGCAGGGGCGCGCGCTCGTGCAGGGCGACGAGCGCGGGAAGCAGCGCCTGACACAGCAGGAAGACCCCGAGGAACCACAGCGGCTGTCCGTATCGGAAGCCGGCGACCGCGATGAGATCCGGCGCGACACCGAGGACGGTGAGCACCGCGAGCGCGAGCCCGACCGCGCCGACCGTGAACAAGGCCGGACGCAGGAGCCGGTGCACCCGACCGGCCACGAAGGCGGTGGCGCTGCCGCCGCGGGCGCGCAGGCGCCGGTACGCGAGGAGCCCGGAGAATCCACCGATCACGAAGAAGAGCGGCATCACCTGCAGCACCCAGCTCAGCGGCGCGATCCAGCTCGTGCCGTCGCTCGCGTTCTCGAACACCGGCCCGGTCTCGGACACGGTGACCCCGACCATGACCGCGTGCAGCAGGACGACGCCGAGCACGCACAGCGCCCGGACGAAATCGATGCCGGTGTCGCGGTGGCCAATGGGGGCGGGTACGGCGGGGGCGGGGGTGCTGAGGCGTGGAGCCGCGGCGATGACCATGAGTCCTCCTGGGAACGGTGTCCTCGGAGGCTATGGAGGCGGTGGTGGACGGGACATCACTCCGTGGTGCCGTCCTGACCCCTACGCAGGGGTGACTCAGGCGGAGGGCTCGACCAGACCGGTGTCGTACGCGAGGATGACGGCGTGCACACGGTCGCGGAGACCGAGCTTCGCGAGCACCTTGCCGACGTGGGTTTTCACGGTCTGCTCGGCGATGAACAGGTCGCCCGCGATCTCGGTGTTCGACCGGCCCTTGCCGATGAGGACGAGGACCTCCCGCTCGCGGTCGGTGAGATCGGCCAGGGCGGTCGCAGACCGCCGTGAGGCCGGCCGCCGTCCGGCGAACTGCTCGATCATGCGCCGGGTCACGCTGGGGGCGAGGAGGGCATCGCCGCCCGCCACCACGCGCACGGCGTGCACGAGCTCCTCCGGAAGAGCGTCTTTGAGCAGGAACCCGCTGGCCCCGGCGGCGAGGGCGTCGTAGACGTAGTCGTCGATGTCGAAGGTGGTGAGCATGAGGATCCGCGGCACGTGCGCGGCAGGATACGACGGACCGAGGATGCGGCGGGTGGCCTCGATGCCGTCGAGCTCCGGCATGCGGACGTCCATGAGGATGACGTCGGGATCGAGCCGCGCGGCGAGCGTCACGGCCTCCGCGCCGTCGGCCGCCTGGCCCACCACGCGGATCCCCTCGTGCGCGTCCAGCAGGGCGGCGAAACCGGCGCGGACCATCGCCTGGTCGTCGGCGATGAGTACGCTGATCGTCACGGGTTCTCCTTGTCTTCCGCCGAGGCGGTCGGGGTGGTCGGTGCGGCCGTCGCGGACAGCGGCAGGGTGGCCTCGACGGTCCAGCCGCCGTCGTCGGACGGCCCGGCGGCGAGGCTTCCGCCGAGCAGCTCGGCGCGCTCGCGCATTCCCCGGAGGCCGTAGCCGCCGGAGGGGCTCTCGGTCGGCTGCGGCGGTGCGGCGTTGCGCACACGGATGTGCAGGGCGTCGGCGTCGGCATGGAGCCGGACGGTGACGCGGGCACCGGGCGCGTGGCGGACGGCGTTGCTCAGCGCCTCCTGCACGATGCGGAAGGCGGCGATCTGCACGCCGGGTCCCGCCGCGGAGGCCACTTCCATCCCCTCCAGCACGAGGCCGACCTCCACCCCTGCCCTGCGGATCGTGTCGACGAGGGCCGGGACGTCGTCCAGTCCCTGCTGCGGTGCGAGCTCGGCGTGCTGGTCCTCGGTGCGGAGCACTCCCAGCATGCGCCGCATCTCGGTGAGCGACGTACGCGCGGTGGCGGCGATGTCGTCGAACTCGGCGGCGGCCTCGGCGTCGAGGTCCGCGATCCGGTAGCGCGCGGTCGACGCCTGCACCTGGATCACCGACATGCTGTGCGCCACGACGTCGTGCAGCTCCCTGGCGATCCGGGTGCGCTCTTCCACGAGAGCGCGCCGGGATTCCTCCAGCGCGCTGTGCTCCTTCTCCCTCGTCAGCTCCGCCGCGACACGCACGCGACCGGCGACGAGGACGGCGATGAGCAGCATCGCGGCAGCGACCGAGGTCGTCACGATGAGATTGGCGGTTGCGCTGCCGGAGCTCGCCGGCGTCGCGACCATGTCCGGGCGCACCAGCGGCGCCGTCAGCGAGGTCAGTGCGCCGATCACGAGGGTGAGGCCTCCGAGGCGGGCTCCCTGCACGAAGGACATCACGCCCACGAGGAGGACGAAGGCCAGGAGCGCCGGTACCGACCAGGGCCAGGGGGAGTGGATCGCGCGCGCCGGCTCGACGAGGAGCGGTAGCAGGAAGGCGCCGGCGGCGAAGACGACGATCGCCGTCCGCGGCCGGGAGGGGACGAGGAGGGGAGCGCCGCATACGGCGGCGCCGAGCAGGAAGGACAGGGGCAGCGGCGTGCCGGAGAGCACCGTCTGCAGGGAGACGAGGAGCGCGTACAGCACGACGACCGCCGCAGTCAGCGCCACGAGGGCGCCGGTGCGACGGCTCATCCGTGGCGGGCGCGGGGTGCGCTCTCGGCGGCGTGCCATGCGTCTCATCCTGCCAGGTGCGCGACCGGCGTACGGCGTCGGCGGAGCGCCGCGATCCGGTCGATGATCACACCGACGAGCAACGCGACGACGATGCCGATCGCGGCGCTGAGCACGGGCTGGTCGTGCAGCCAGGCGCCGGCGAGGAGCCCGATCGCGAGACTGAACACGCTCCAGCTCACACCGGCGATGAGGCTCAGCGGGAGGAACCGCCGCCAGGGGAACCCGAGCGCTCCGGCGGACATGTTCACCGCGACGCGTCCGATCGGGATGTAGCGGGCGCCGAGGATCAGCGTGGCACTGCGGCGATCGAGGGCGCGCTGCGCGAAGGCGAAGGCGGCGGCGACGCGGGGGCGCCGCATCCAGGCGAACCTCGTCGTGCCCAGTCGGCGCCCGATGAGGAACGCGATGTTGTCGCCGATCGCGGCGCCCAGGGCGGCGACGGCACCGAGCAGCACGATGTTGCCGTCGCCGGTGGACGCGGCCACCGCCGCCGCGGCGACGAGGACCGTCTCGCTCGGGACCGGCGGGAAGAACCCGTCGATCACAGTCACCGCGAAGAGCACGGCGTAGAGCCACGGGGAGGCGATCGCCTGCAGGATGAGGTCGTTGAGGATGTCCACTCCGGCACCGTAAGCAGGGGGTGGGGAGAGGGGCATCACTCCGGGGTATCGCCCCGGTCACCCTGGAGAGGGATATCCGTGCCGGGCGTCGCCACAGGCAGGGCGGCATATACTGGTTGGCTGGCCGCTCGGCCACCACCTCCTCCCGAACGAACGGACGTCCGCTGTGCTTGCCGTGCACGACCTCGAGATCCGCGTTGGCGCGCGCCTGCTGATGGAGAACGTCTCGTTCCGTGTGTCCGACGGCGACAAGATCGGCCTCGTCGGACGCAACGGTGCGGGCAAGACCACGCTCACCAAGGTGCTCGCCGGCGACGTGCTGCCCTCGGGCGGCACCGTCACCCG
Source organism: Microbacterium sp. CH1 (assembly GCF_001595495.1). Taxonomy (NCBI): domain Bacteria; kingdom Bacillati; phylum Actinomycetota; class Actinomycetes; order Micrococcales; family Microbacteriaceae; genus Microbacterium; species Microbacterium sp. CH1. Next base: position 325,220 of record NZ_LOSO01000011.1, read on the forward strand.
GTCCGGCGAACTCGGCTACCTGCCGCAGGACCCCCGTTCCGGCAATCCGGAAGACCTCGCCCGTACCCGGATCCTCGACGCCCGCGGCCTCGGCCAGCTCAACCTCGGCATGACGGAGGCCTCGCTCGCCATGGGCTCCGACGACCCCGCGGTCGCTGCCAAGGCGATGAAGCGCTACGCCGCGCTCACCGAGAAGTTCGAGGCGCAGGGCGGGTACGCGGCCGAGGCCGAGGCCGCGTCGATCGCGCACAACCTCTCGCTGCCGGACCGCATCCTCGACCAGCCGCTGTCGACCCTCTCCGGCGGCCAGCGTCGTCGCATCGAGCTCGCGCGCATCCTCTTCTCCGACGCGCAGACGATGATCCTCGATGAGCCGACCAACCACCTCGACGCCGACAGCGTGGTGTGGCTGCGCGAGTTCCTCAAGAACTACAAGGGCGGGCTGATCGTCATCAGCCACGATGTCGAGCTCGTGGGCGAAACCGTCAACCGGGTGTTCTACCTCGACGCCAACCGCCAGGTCATCGACATCTACAACATGAACTGGAAGAACTATCTGCGGCAGCGCGCTGCGGACGAGGAACGTCGCAAGAAGGAGCGGGCCAACGCCGAGAAGAAGGCGACGACGCTGCAGCAGCAGGCGGCGCGCTTCGGAGCGAAGGCGTCGAAGGCGGCGGCAGCGCACCAGATGCTCGCGCGCGCCGAGAAGCTCCTCTCCGGGCTGGAGGACGTGCGTCAGGAGGACCGCGTCGCGAAGCTGCGGTTCCCGAAGCCCGCCCCCTGCGGCAAGACCCCGCTCATGGCCTCCGGGCTGTCGAAGTCGTACGGCTCGCTGGAGATCTTCACCGACGTCGACCTCGCGATCGACCGCGGTTCCAAGGTCGTCGTGCTCGGTCTCAACGGTGCGGGAAAGACGACGCTGCTGCGCATGCTGGCAGGTGTCGACAAGCCGGACACCGGGCAGCTCGAGCCCGGACACGGCCTCAAGGTCGGGTACTACGCGCAGGAGCACGAGAACCTCGACGTCAGCCGCTCCGTCCTCGAGAACATGGTGTCCGCCGCCCCGCACATCACGGAGACGGAGGCGCGCAAGGTCCTCGGTTCCTTCCTGTTCACCGGCGACGACGTTCTGAAGCCGGCGGGTGTGCTCTCCGGTGGAGAGAAGACCCGGCTGTCGCTCGCCACGCTCGTCGTGTCGTCCGCGAACCTGCTGCTGCTCGATGAGCCCACGAACAACCTCGATCCGGCCTCGCGGGAGGAGATCCTCGGGGCTTTGGCCCACTACGAGGGCGCCGTGGTGCTCGTGTCTCACGACCCGGGTGCCGTGCAGTCGCTCAACCCCGAGCGCGTCCTCATCCTTCCGGACGGCGTCGAGGACATCTGGAGCCAGGAGTACCAGGACCTCATCGAGCTCGCGTAGGGGCGTGGCATAGTCGGAGGCATGGCGGCGCATTCGGTCCTTCCTCCCTCGGAACTCGCGGCGTGGTTGCGTGCGCAGCCCACCCTCACTGGGACGGCGCCGCCGCTGCACCTCGACGACCTTCCCGACGATCCGGTGCTGCTCTTCCGGGAGTGGCTCCGCGCGGCGGCCGCGGCCGGTGTCCCCGAACCGCACGCGGCGACGCTGGCGACGGTGGACGCGGACGGCATCCCGGACGCGCGCGCCCTGATCCTCAAGGACGTGGACGCGCGCGGCTGGGCCTTCGCCGGGGCCCGGTCCTCGCGGAAGGCCGCGCAGCTCGACGCGCAGCCCGTTGCGGCGCTGAACCTCTGGTGGCAGCCGCAACGGCGTGCCGTGCGCGTGCGGGGAACCGTGGAAGAAGCCACCGCGGCCGAGAGCGACGCCGACCTCGCAGCGCGCTCCGCGAGCGCACGTGCCGGTCTCGGGCCGGGAGACTGGGTGCTGTGGCGGGTGGTGCCGACGCGGGTCGAGTTCTGGCAAGGGGCGTCCGACCGGAACCACACCCGGATCGTGTACGACGTCGTCGCCCGCGGATGGCGGCATATCGTCACGGGCTCTGCTCGAGAGCGCTAGAGATCCAGAACGACCGAAAGCGTCCCGCAGGCGGGATCGAAATGGTGCTTCCCGACGGTCCGAAGGGCCCGTTTCCGATCCTGCAGCGGCAGGGTGGGCCGTCCGGGATCGAAAGGGTGCCGGGCAGCGCAGCGTCCGGCGCATTCTCGCGGTCGCGTGACGCTCGGCGGGTGCGTCACCGGGCGTCGAGCAGTTCGTCCTCGGCGTCCGCGTCGCGGTCGCGGCGTTTCGGTGCCTTCACCGGTGCCGGCTTCCCCTCGACCTCTTCGCGGTGCTTCACGATCTCCGTGCGGATGATGTACCCGATGAAGATGAAGCCCATGATGGCGAACAGGATCCACTGGATCGCATAGGACAGGTGCGGACCCGGGTCGTCGGTGGGGGACTCGAAGCCACCCAGCGCCGTCTCGGCGGCGGGCTGCTCCTCGACCAGGCGTCCGTACGTACCGGTGATCACCTCGTCGCCGACGAGGTCGGCGATGGACGGGAGGTGGATCGTGGGCACCTGGCCCTCCGGAGCCCCGCGTCCGGACCCGGGAAGCGGCTCGCCGGGACGCAGGCGGACGGTCACCGTGACCTCGCCGGACGGTGGAGAGGGGACAGCGTCCGGGAGCTCGCCCTCGCCCGGTGCCACCCAGCCGCGGTCGACGATGAGCACACGACCGTCCGTGTCGCGGAAGGGGACCAGCACCTCGAACGCGCTCGTTCCGCCGTGGGGACGGTTGCGGACCAGGAGCTGCTCGTCGGCGAGGTACTCGCCCTGCAGCGTGACGGGGCGCCATTCGTCCGCGGGGTCGAGCTCGTCCTCGGCGACCACGTCGGCGAGGGGGACGGCCGGGGCGTCGTAGTTCTGCTCCACCAGCGCGATCTGCTCGGCGCGGGATTCGTTCCTCTCGAACTGCCAGTTGGAGAGGAAAACGCAGGCGATCGCGAATCCGATGGCGATGAGGACGTACACGCCCCAGCGGGTCAGGCGGTTGCTCATGAGGAGGGCACCCCGTCTCGCACCGTCACCGGGAAGTCCCGCGCGGCCAGGTAGTCGTGGAGGAAGCCGACGTGCTCATCGCACGCCAACCAGATCTTCTCGCGGTCGGCGGCGTGGATACGCGGGTTGCGCCAGACGACCTGCCTCGTGGCTGCGCTCCGGCAGCCGGCGCGCGAGCAGATGAGCGCGCTCATCGGTCGGTGCGGCCTTCGCGGATGGTGATGACGTCGGGGGCGGTCTCCGGAGCGAGCGATGGTGCGGGCGGCGCGTCGATCTCGCGCATCGGCGACTCGGCGGCGGTCTCCGTGCTGTCGCTGCCGGCGTTCGCGAAGACGACGGCGATGTACGGGAGCACGGCGGCGGCCAGCGCGAACACCCAGGTCCACCAGCCGAACGGCTGCACGAAGAACATCAGCCCGAAGCAGACGATGCGGATCGTCATCGTCAGGGCATACCGGCGCACACGATGGTCTCCCTCATCCCGCGGGGACTGCGGCAGTGAGGTGACGGCCGGGACTCGACGTGCGTTCTTCACGATGGTTCCAGCCTACGCCGCCGTGGCGACATCGGCATGCCCGGGCGAGGCGTCAGCTCGCGAAGACGAACGGCAGGGTGAAGGCGCCGAAGACGACGAGGCCGATGATCGTCGAGACGATGGTGAAGACCAGCACGCCGATCATGACGTAGCCGAGGATGAGCCCGGCGATCGCCATGCCGCGGCCGCCGAGACCGGGAGTGCGACGGATCTGTCCGAGCGCCATGTGACCGGTGATCACGGCCGCGATCGAGGCGAGCATCGGCACGATCGCCCAGAACAGCACGACACCGGCGATGCCGCAGACGAGGGAGGTGATCGCGAGTCCGCTGGACGGCCGCGCAGGCGCGGCTCCATACGGCTGCGGGGCCGCGTACTGCTGCGGGGCCGAGTACTGCTGAGGCGCCGAAGACGGCTGCGTGGCGGCGTTCGCCGGCGGTGCCGGCGGGAACCCCGGGTACGCCGGGGCGGAACCGGGAGCCGGGGGGAAGGCCGGGGGCTGCTCGCCGGACGAACCGGAGATACGGGGATCGCTCACGCTGGTGCCTTTCGTCGCCCTCAGAGTCCCAGGAGGCTCCCGGTCTGTCAAACCGCCGTCGTGAAGGCGGCACGGCAACGTCGCTAGGATCGATCACGGCCCGGAACCCCGGCCCTCGACCCCAGACCCAGGAGTGTCCCATGACCGCGGAGCGCGTCGTCCTCGTCACCGGAGGCAACCGCGGCATCGGCCGCGCCATCGCCGAGCGCTTCGTGCGGGAGGGATACCGGGTGGCGGTGACCGCTCGCAGCGGAGAGGGTCCGGAAGGCACCCTGACGGTGCGCGCCGACGTCACGGACGCCGCCGCTCTCGACGCGGCCTTCACCGAGGTGGAGCAGCAGCTGGGTCCGGTGGAGATCGTCGTCGCCAACGCCGGGATCACCAAGGACACCCTGCTCATGCGCATGAGCGAGGACGACTTCGACAGCGTCGTGGCCACGAACCTCGGCGGCACCTTCCGCGTCGTCAAGCGTGCGTCGAAGGGGATGCTGCGGGCACGGTTCGGACGGGTCATCCTCATCTCCAGCGTCGTGGGCCTGTACGGCTCCGCGGGGCAGACGAACTACGCCGCCTCCAAGAGCGCGCTGGTCGGTTTCGCCCGCTCGCTCACGCGTGAGCTCGGCGGACGCGGCATCACCGCCAATGTGGTGGCACCCGGCTTCATCGAGACGGACATGACGGCGGAGCTCCCCGAGGAGACGCAGAAGCAGTACAAGGCGAACATCCCCGCGGGGCGGTTCGCGACGCCGGATGAGGTCGCGGGCGTCGTGACCTGGTTGGCGAGCGACGACGCCGGCTACATCTCGGGCGCCGTCATCCCGGTCGACGGCGGTCTCGGCATGGGGCACTGACCCCCGCAGTCCTCGTCAGCGATCGATCGCGCGCACGAGGAGCTCCGCGAGACGCTCGGGCGCCGAGAACTGCGGCCAGTGTCCCGAGCCGATCCGGACGACCTCGGCGTCGCCGATCGCCCGATACTCCTCGGCGTACGGACCCCACTGGCTGATCACCGCGTCGAAGGCGTCTTGATCCAGCCCTCCCATCAGCAGGGTGACCGGGATGCGGTACCGTGCCGGGTCGTGCAGAGCGAGCTCATCCGTCGGCACCCGCGCGGGGACGCTGTGCGTGAGCGGGGCCGTCCTCGCACGGGTCGCGTCGTCCAGATCGTGCACGTCCTCGTCGGGGAAGAAACCCCAGCCCGGGAACGGGACGACACCCTCCTGCACCGGGAACTCGCTGATGCCCGAACCCGGGGGCGGCGGCACGGTGTCGACGAAGACGGCCCGGGTCACGCGGTCCGGTCGCGCGTCGGCGACGCCCCAGGCGACGTTGCCTCCGCCGCTGTGCCCGACGACCACCACGTCTCCCTCCGCGGCATCGACGGCGGCGACCGCGGCGGCGACCCAGTCGTCGATCCCGACACCCGCTGCCGTCTCCGCAGACGCGTCGGGCCCGGGCATGGTCAGCGGACGAGGGCGATGCCCGGCGCGCTCGAGGGCAGGCACGACGTCGTCCCAGCTGGAGGCGTCGAGCCAGAGGCCGGGGATGAGGATGATGTCCATGACCCGACCGTAGACCCTGCCCCGGACATCGGCCAGGGTCAGGGGAGGAGCGGGATGACCGTTCCGAGGTCGACCGGGCCGATGACCAGGCTCGCGGACTCGCGGACGGCGGGCTTGGCGTTGAAGGCGAGCCCCAGGCCGGCGACCGCCATCATCGGGAGGTCGTTGGCGCCGTCGCCGATCGCGATGGTCGCGTGCGGCGCCACGCCGAGCTCCTCGGCCCAGGTGCGCAGCCAGAAGGCCTTGGCCGCGCCGTCGACGATGTCACCGTCCACCCGCCCGGTGAGCGCGCCGTCGGCGACCTCGAGGCGGTTCGCGCGCCACCGGTCCACGCCGAGCCCTGGCGCGACGTCGTCGAGAATCTCGTGGAACCCGCCGGAGACGACGCCGACGACTCCGCCCTGTGCGTGCACGGCGGCGGTGAGGTCGCGGACGCCCGGAGTCGGCTCGACGCGGGCGCGAACGCGGGCGAACGCCTCGACGGGAACGCCCGCGAGGGCAGCCACCCGGGAGCGGAGGCTGGTCGCGAAGTCGATCTCCCCGCGCATCGCGGCTTCCGTGGCCGCCTGCACCTCGGCGCGACGGCCGGCCTCCTCGGCGAGGAGCTCGATCACCTCGTTCCGGATGAGCGTGGAATCGGCATCGAGGACGACGAGGAATCGCGCGGTGGTCACCCCCCGAGCCTAGCGACCGGGGGACCGGAGCCCACGCCGCATGACGCGTCAGCGTTCGATGAACACGCCCTTGCCCACGACCGTGATCCCCGACTCCGTGACTGTGAACCCGCGGGCGAGGTCGCGTTCGCGGTCGACACCGACCGTGGCGCCGTCGGCGAGCACGACGTTCTTGTCGAGGATCGCGCGGTGCACGCGGGCGCCCTGACCGACGTGGACGTGATCGAACACCACGGAGTCCGTGATGGTCGAGCCGCCGCCGGCCAGGGTCCACGGCCCCACGACGCTGCGTTCGAGGTGCGTGCCGGAGAGCACCGACCCCAGCGAGACGATCGAGTCGATCGCGTTGCCGATCCGCCCCACGGAGTCGCGGACGAACTTCGCCGGCGGGGAGTTGACCGCCTGCGAGTGGATCGGCCACTCCATGTTGTAGAGGTTGAAGATCGGGAGGGTCGAGATCAGGTCACGGTGCGCGTCGAAGAACGAGTCGATCGTCCCCACGTCGCGCCAGTACGAGCGGTCGCGCGGGGAAGACCCCGGGACCTCGTTCTGCTTCATGTCGTAGTAGCCGGCCTCGCCGCGGTCGACGAAGTACGGGACGATGTCGCCGCCCATGTCATGACTCGACGTCGGCAGCTCGCCGTCGGCCTCGACCGCCGCGATGAGGGCGTCCGTGTCGAAGATGTAGTTGCCCATGGAGGCCAGCACTTCGTGTGGGGAGTCCGCGAGACCCGTGGCGTCGGTGGGCTTCTCGAGGAACTGCCGGATGCGCCCGGACTCCGGGTCGGCGTCGATGACCCCGAACTGCGATGCCAGGGCTAGCGGCTGACGGATGCCCGCGACCGTCGCCTTCGCTCCGGACTCGATGTGCGCCTCGAGCATCTGCCGGAAGTCCATCCGATAGACGTGGTCGGCGCCGATCACGACGACGATGTCGGGCTTCTCGTCGTTGATCAGGTTCATGCTCTGCAGGATCGCGTCGGCGGATCCGGAGAACCACCGCTTGCCGAGCCGCTGCTGGGCCGGGACCGAGGCGACGTACGAGTCGAGCAGCGCCGACATCCGCCACGTCTGCGAGATATGCCGGTCGAGGCTGTGCGACTTGTACTGGGTCAGGACGACGATCTGTCTCAGCCCGGAGTTGATGAGGTTCGAGATGGCGAAGTCGATCAGGCGGTACTGGCCGCCGAACGGGACGGCAGGTTTTGCGCGGTCGGCCGTCAACGGCATGAGTCGCTTGCCCTCGCCGCCGGCGAGGATGATCCCGAAGACCTTCTTTGGAGCGGACATGGGTCCACCATAGATCCCGTTCGGCGCGGGGAACTAGCATCTGGACAACCCGCTCGATAGCGTCTAGGCATGCGAGTCGAGATGATCACCAAGGAGTATCCGCCGGAGATCTACGGAGGCGCGGGTGTGCACGTCGCCGAACTCGTCTCCGCACTTCGTCGGGACATCGATGTGACGGTGCGTGCTTTCGGCGCGCCGCGCGACGAGGACGGCACCTTCGCCTACCGCGCTCCCGAGAGCCTTTCCGCCGCCAACCCGGCGCTGCAGACGCTCGGGACGGACCTGGAGATCGTGTCGGCCATCGCGGGCGCCGACGTCGTGCACAGCCATACCTGGTACGCCAACTTCGCCGGACACCTCGCCTCCCAGCTCCATGGGATCCCGCACGTGCTCACGGCGCACAGCCTCGAGCCGCTGCGGCCGTGGAAGGCCGAGCAGCTCGGGGGCGGCTACGCCGTGTCGAGCGGCATCGAGAAGCTCGCCTACGAGAACGCCGCCGCGGTGATCGCCGTGAGCGCCGGCATGCGCGCGGACATCCTCCGCAGCTATCCGCAGGTCGACCCCGCGCGGGTCCGGGTGATCCACAACGGGATCGATGTGGAGCGCTGGCGTCCGGTGCAGGATCCGGCCTTCCTCTCCTCGATCGGTATGGATCCTGACCGCCCCTCGGTGGTCTTCGTCGGACGCATCACACGGCAGAAGGGGCTGCCTTACCTTCTGCAGGCGGCACGGCTGCTGCCGCCCGAGGTCCAGCTCATCCTCTGCGCCGGTGCTCCGGACACGCCGGAGATCATGGCGGAGGTCCAGGAGGGGGTGCGGCTGCTGCAGCAGACCCGAGAGGGCGTGGTGTGGATCGAGCGGATGCTGCCCCGGGACGAGCTGTCGGCGATCCTGGCCGCGGCGACCACCTTCGTCTGCCCCTCCGTCTACGAGCCGCTCGGGATCGTGAACCTCGAGGCCATGGCCTGCGGAGCGGCCGTCGTGGGAACCGCGACCGGCGGCATCCCCGAGGTCGTCGACGACGGCGTGACGGGCCGCCTGGTCCCCATCGAGCAGGTGCAGGACGGCACGGGCACACCGACCGACCCCGACCGCTTCGTCGCCGATCTCGCGGCAGTCCTCACCGAGGTCGCCACGGATCCGGCGCGGGCGCGGGAGTACGGGGAGGCCGGTCGGGAGCGGGCCCGCACGCAGTTCAGCTGGGGCGCGATCGCCGACGAGACCCGCGCGCTCTACGCAGAGCTGTCCGCCTGAGCCGATAGGCTTTCGGTATGCCGATCGCTCTGGAGTTCACCGACGTCGTCGTGCGCCGAGAGGGGCGCAACATCATCGATCACGTGACCTGGCAGGTCTCTGACGATCAGCGATGGGTGATCCTCGGGCCGAACGGTGCGGGGAAGACGACCCTGCTGCAGCTCGCGGACACGCTGATGCACCCCACCTCGGGCACGGTCACCGTTCTCGGCGAGACACTCGGACGCGCGGACGTCTTCGAGATCCGTCCGCGGATCGGGTTCGCGTCGTCGGCCATGGCCAAGCGCATCCCGCGTGACGAGACGGTGCTCAACACCGTCCTCACGGCGGCGTACTCCGTGCTCGGGCGCTGGAACGAGAGCTACGAGGACATCGATGAGCGGCGTGCGCTGCGCGTGCTGGGCGACTGGCGTCTCGCGCACCTCGCCGACCGCACCTTCGGCACGCTGAGCGACGGTGAGCAGAAGCGCGTGCAGATCGCCCGGGCGGTCATGACGGACCCGGAGCTCCTGCTGCTCGACGAGCCGACGGCCTCGCTCGACCTCGGGTCGCGCGAGGAGCTGCTGGCTCTGCTCGGCGGCTATGCGTCGGCGCCGACGACGCCCGCGATGCTCATGGTCACCCACCACGTCGAGGAGATCCCCGTCGGGTTCACGCACGTGCTGCTGATCCGCGACGGCGCCGTGGTCGCCGCGGGCCCGATCGCGGAGACGCTCACCGCGGACGCCCTCGGCGAGACCTTCGGCATGCCGATCGCGCTCAGCAGCGAGGACGGGCGCTACTCCGCCCGCGCCGCGTCCTGACCTCGGCCCTCTCGTGGGTTACTGAGCTCGGTTCCGATGGGTTACTGACCTCGGTTCCGATGGGTTACTGACCTCGGTTCCGATGGGTTACTGAGCTTGTCGAAGTACTGGTAGAATCGATCCTTGGTGCGTTCGGCACCACAGACTTCCCTCGTCCCTGGCACAATCCAGGGCAGCAACAAAGGAATCCCATGAAGACTGACATTCACCCCGAGTACAAGGCTGTCGTGTTCCGCGACCTGGGTTCGGGCGAGACCTTCCTCACCCGCTCCACCGTCACGAGCGACAAGACGATCGAGCTGGACGGCGTGGAGTACCCGGTGATCGACGTCGAGATCTCCTCGGCCTCGCACCCCTTCTACACGGGCAAGCAGCGCATCATGGACTCGGCCGGCCGCGTCGAGAAGTTCAACCAGCGCTTCAAGGGCTTCGGCGGCTCCTCCAAGTAAGACCGCCCACGAAGGCCCCGTACTCCTCCGAGTGCGGGGCCTTCGTCATGTCCGGGGTGGACGAGTCGCTCAGACGTCGATGACGATGCGTCCGCGCTCGATACGGCCCGGCGGATCTCCGGGGGTCGGCGCCGGGACCGTGCGCCGGATAGATCGCGGAGCGCGGCGGTGGCACCCGTCGCGCGGCGGAGGTCAGCGGAGGCGGCGTCCGTGGGCGAGGTCGATCAGCCGCTCCAGCACGGGCCCCGTCCGCAGGCCGTTGTGCTCGTGCTCGCTCGTCACCCAGGGTGTCACACCGGGAAGGAGACGGGCGGTCTCCAGCGAGAACTCCAGGGGCACATACACGTCGTTCACGTACACGGCGGCCGCGCCCGTCGCCCCGGAGGCGGCGAGGGCGGCGGTGTCGTAGATCCGCGGCCAGGGGTGCTCCGCCAGGATCGACGTCACCTCGCGCCAGGGCTGCAGCGCCGGGACGGTGTCGGCCCACTCGCGGCGGATGTGCTCGCCCGTGAAGAGCGTCGGATCGTCGCGGAAATCGGTCGGCTCGACGCGCTCGGCGGACCACCGCGTGGTGTGTCCGTTCGCATAGCTCGACTCGTGGAAGGCGTAGTACAGCGGGTTGCGGCCGCCGAAGGGCATGGCGTGCTGGAGGTCGTGCCGGAAGGCGTTGGATGCGGGATCCCGTTCGAGCAGCGACCAGACCGTCTGCCAGCCGTCGTCGGTGCCGAGAGCGGAGCCGACCGAGCGGAGGCGGGAACGCGATACGACCTCGCCGTCGGGGAGGACGAGCTCACCGGCGTCCGCGAGATCGATCAGGCGTCGCATGACGTCGCGGTGCTCCGGGAAGCGTCGGTAATACCGCTCGGAGGCCGTGCGCATCTTGTCGTAGCAGAGCGCGTACACCTCGTCCGGATCGCGCTCGACCGTGCTGAGACCGCCGGTGATGAAGACATCATCGAGGGAATCCGCGTGGGTGGACAAGTAGGCCAGCGTCGTGAACCCGCCGAAGGACTGCCCGAGGACGCTCCAGGTCGATGCCCCCAGATGCTCCCGCAGTGCCTCGCAGTCGCGCACGATGGCATCGGCACGCAGGTGCGTCAGGTACTCGGCGACGGCTTCGGCGCCCTGCGCGAGGTCGCCGTCGCCGACGGGGGAGGAGAGGCCGGTGCCGCGCTGGTCCAGGAGCACGAGCCGATAGTGCGCGAGGGCCTGATCCAGCCACGCCGGTGCCGCGGAGGAGTGGAAGGGGCGCGGCGCCTCGTGGCCCGGCCCGCCCTGCAGGAAGACGAGGTAGGGGAGCGCCTCGCCTCCCTCCCGTGCGACGACGCGAGCGAACACGTCGATCGTGCGGGTGTCTGCCGGGTCGTCCCAGGCGAGGGGGACCGTGAGCGTGTGATCCTCGACGGCGAGGTCGAGCAGGCGGCGGCGGATGACAGTGGTCATTGTCACATCACATTCCCGATGTAGGAGTACTTCACGAAGACCTCGGCGGCGATGCCGGACTCGTCGAGGACACCCTGGACGGCCGTCATCATGTAGTTCGAGTCCCAGCCCATGTAGAGGAAGTGCGTGTCATCGAGGTCGTCCCACTGCCCCTTCCACGCCTTGTCGCGGTAGATCGGGCCGCCGTGGCTCGCGCAGTACGCGAGAGCGGCCTCGGTCGTGTCGGTCCAGGCGCGACGGAACACGCGGTTGAACAGGTGCTTGACGTCGTAGACCTCCCACCGCTCGCCCCGGTACTCCACGTAGTCGAACTCGCGCTCCCACCCCGCGGGCCAGCCGCGGCGGCGCACGGCGTCGAGGATCGGCGTGAGGCCGTCGTCGTCGATCTCCGGCAGCGCGGGTCGTGCCCACACGCGGACGAGGTCGGCCGTCAGCGCCACCGTTCGTGCGGTGATGGCCGCCGTGCCCCAGGATTCCTCTGCGGCGAGGGCGCGGGTGGCCGGCACCGCGCTGCGGGCGTAGGCCTCATCGCGTTTGGCGGGGAAGGAAGCGCCGAACACCCGCTCCGTCAGCCCCTGCTCCAGGAGCGTGAGGTTGCCGAGGGTCGGTGCGAGGGCGCGGTGGCTGTTCTGCTCGTCCTCGGAGTACTCGCTCCAGGGACGCACACCGTCGCCGGACCAGGCGTCGCCGGGCACGGCGGGCACGACGTGCTCGACGTCGAAGCCGTCCACGTCGTCGACGCCCTCGAGCCGGCCGAGCACGTAGGCCGGATACGGCAGCTCGCTGTACTTGAGCACGGCGCTGACCCGCTCGTCCGACGGGGTGATGCGCGCGATGGCGCGGGCGAGGGCGTCGTGTCCGTCACGACGGGCGCGACAGAGACGGGCGATCAGGCGTTCGGCGGGAAGGTTCACGAGCGCGCGACGAAGGAACATCGCCTGCAGCCACTCGAGCGTCTCGAGGAGCTGACTCCGGTCGATGAGGCCACGCGCGTGATCGCTGTAGGCGCTCATGACCAGCGGGGAGGAGGAGCGTCCGAACGTGTTCACGTACCCCAGCTGCCGCGCGATCTCCGGGTCCTGCTCCTTCGTCGGATCGAGGAGGATGCCGTAGATCTCCGCGTAGTGCCGCCACGTCTCGGCGTCGGCCTGGAGGTGGGCGACGTCGACGCGCGGGAACGACTGGCGGAAGGCGCTGTACACGCCGTGCTCGCCGTTCGCCGCCACCTCACGCCCCGTCACGAGCACGAGGTAGTGGCGCCAGAACGCGCCGATCGCCTCGCCCGTGTGCTGCTCGATCGGCAGCCAGAACCGCGCTTCCACATCCATCTGCTCGGCGTGGTTCAGCCCCATGAGGATGTAGTTGTGGATCAGCTCGTGATCCCGCAGCGGCTCGCCGGTGGAGTTCAGGCTCTCGAAGATCTGCTGCGCGTTGGCCTGGGCGCCGAGCGTGATCGAGACGTGCTCCAGGCGCTGCAGCCCCTGCCAGATGAACGGCACCTCGTCGGCATGGATCTGGCTGCGGAAGAACGCGTAGTTGTCGTCGAAGCGCGATTCGCGGTCGACGTCGTCCCGGCGGTCGAGCACGACCGACTCGTAGAGATCGGCCCAGGCGTCGTGCGGACGGAGCTTCGTGCGCTCGGGATCGTCGGGGCGGACCAGCACGCGGGCGAGGTCGGCGGCGAGCTCCGGATCGCGGTCACGCACCGAGTGATGCAGCGCGGCGACGAGGAGCATGAGCGTGGTGAGGCGCTGCTGCCCGTCGATGAGGATGAGGTCGGCGTCCGGACCGGAGCCGTCCTCGGCGGAGAGGATCGAACCGATGAAATGGCGATGCGCGTCGTCTTCCGCGGCCACCGCCCTGACATCGGAGAGGAGCCGCTCGCAGCCGCCGATGTCCCAGCGGTACTGCCGCTGGTAGACCGGGACGACGATGGTCGTGCGTCCCGCCGCGAGCCATTCGATCGTGTTGACTGCCGTCGCCTCGACGTTGGTCGCGGTGCTCATGCTGGTGTCTCGTCCTCCCGTAGCGACAGGCGCCACGGACGCGCCGGGTGCCCCGCCCAGTCTATTCGCTTATCCACGGCGACCCTCCGGGGGAGCGCCAGGTCCCGCTGTTAGCCTTGCCTTATCAGGGCCTGTTAAAACGTGCTGGCCCCCGATGAAAGGAACATGACTCGATCATGGGATACATTAAGTCCGCAGCGCTGGAGGAGAAGGGCTTCGTCGTCCTCGACAGCTACGACCAGGAGGCCGACCCCAAGGAGTGGCTCGACATCGAGTACGTCGACTGGAAGTCCTCGGGCGACACCCGGTTCGCGCCCCTCGCCAGCGCCTTCGGCGACATCGAGTGCAACGGCTTCTGGAACCACAAGCCGCCGCGCACCGACAAGGACGGCGTCTGGATCGACGAGCAGACCGCCAAGGCCCCGAACCTCACCCGTCGTGCGCAGGAGCCCGGTGCGAACGTCGGCCGCTGCCGCGTCATCGAGCTGCAGCCGACCCCGTACGGCGACTGCCTCTACAACCTCCACCAGGACGACAACAACCGCCTGAACCCGGACGGCACCGGCTGGGTCGTCCGCGGGTTCTTCAACCTGACGGACGACAAGGACAGCTACTTCGTCCTGCGTGAGAACCGCACGGACCCCAGCATCGAGTACCGCATCGCCCTCCCGGCCGGCGCGCAGCTCATTGTCGACACCCAGCGTCTGTGGCACGCGGCCACGCACAACGGCACCGACCCGCGCTACTGCCTCATCACCTCGTGGACCTCCGGTCCCGAGCTCGACGCCTACATCGAGAAGTACCACGGCACCGACGACGTCCCGAACGTCGAGGTCCCGCAGGACGTGCTCGAGTTCGGCTACGCCGAGCAGGCCCGCAAGGACGCCGCTCGCGCGGCCTACTATGCCGCGAAGGGCCAGCAGGTCAAGCAGGCCATGAGCGAGGCCTGAGCGTCCCCATACTGGGTCGCTGAGCGTCCCCACGCTGGGTCGCCTGAGCTTTCCCACACTGGGTCGCTGAGCTCGTCGAAGCGCCCGAAGGCCCCGGTCACGGACCGGGGCCTTCGTCGTCGAATCACACGCTTGTGATTTCGCGGGAACTCGGCGAGAATGGGCGCACAACCGCATACTCTCGCCACTTCGTGGTTCAGGTCGTAGGGGAAGACGCACCTGATGAAACGGAGAGATCATGGCGACGGCTTACGCACGCGGAGTGGTGTTCATCCACTCGGCGCCTCGCGCGCTCTGCCCGCACCTGGAATGGGCGGTGGGTCGCGCTATCGGGCGTGCGGTGAACTTCGACTGGACCGAGCAGCCCGTGCTGACCGGCGCACGCCGCGCCGAGTTCTACTGGGACGGTCCCGTCGGTACCGGTGCTGCCCTCGCGACTGCGATCCGGGGCTGGGAGCACCTCCGATTCGAGGTGACCGAAGACCCGACGCCGCGCAGTGACGGCGGTCGGTGGCTGCACACGCCGGACCTCGGCATCCACTACGCCCAGACCGATGCCGCCGGCAACATCGTCATCGGCGAGGACCGCATCCGCTACGCGATGGAGATCGCCGCGGGCAACGCCGTCGAGCTGCAGCGCGAGCTCGACATCGCCCTGGGCTCCGCCTGGGACGAGGAGCTGGAGCCCTTCCGTCACGCCAGCGACGACGCGCGCGTCGTCTGGCTCCACAAGGTCGGCTGACCGACCGTCGATACCGGGTGCGCGGAGGCGTGAGTATCGGATTCCGGTGAGTGATCCCGGACGCTGAGAAGACGAATCCCCGCTCCGCTCGACGAAGACCCCGCCCCGGGCGACCGGGCGGGGTCTTCGTCTGCCCCGGTCAGATCACGGCCGCGTGCGCGAGGTCGTCGACGGTGTTCACTCCACCGCCGCGCACGTCCGCCCAGGCTTGTGCCAGGCGCGTCATCGCCTCTGCCGCACGCTCGGGTGGGAGCGTGATCGGGATCCGGAGTCGCCGCTCCAGCACGCCGCCGGTCGTGAAGCGCGGGCCGGGCGGCAGGATGAGTCCCCGTTCGCGGGCAGCGAGCGAGAGGGTCGTCGACAGGGGAGCGCCGAGATCGATCCAGGCGGAGAGGCCGCCGGGCGTCTCCGGCATCCGCATGCCCGGGATCCCGGCGATTCCCACGGTCACGGTATCCCGCCCGGCCTGGAGACGTCGCCGGACGTGCTGGGTCAGTGCCGGGACGTCGTCGAGCAGCTCCACGGCGATGCACTGCTCGAGGAGGGCCGTGCCGAGCTCGAACGAGGGGCGGACGGCCAGCAGCCGGGCGATGACCGAGCGCTCGGCGCGGATCCAGCCGATGCGCATGCCTCCCCACGCGATCTTCGACATCGATCCCACGGTGATCACGTTCGGGCCCTCGGCTGCCATCGGCGTCGGAACCCATCCCCGGTCGATGTCCAGCTCAGCCGTCGTCTCGTCGACGATCAGGTGCGTGCCGGTGTTGCGGGCCGTCGTCGCGATCCGGGACCGCTCCTCCTGCGGCAGCGTCGCTCCGGTGGGGTTGTGGAAGTCCGGGATGAGGTACGCGACGTGCGGGCGCGCTGTCCGCAGGGTGTCGGTGAGGTGCCGCGTGTCCCAGCCGTCGGTGTCGACCGGCGTCGGCACCAGACGGTAGCCGTGCCGGTGCAGAGCCTCGAGCGCATGCGGGAACGTCGGCTGCTCCACGAGGGCTCGTTCGCCGCGGCGGCCGATCGCCGTGAGGATGAGGTTGACGGCGTTCAGGGCGCCCGAGGTGATCATGATCTCGTCGGCCGAGGTCGCCGCGCCGCGTTCGGTGAATCGGCGGGCCACGGCTTCTCGGAGCTCGGGAAGGCCCTGCAGCGAGTAGCCGCTCGTGCCCCGCAGCGCCGCCAGCCGGGGGAGGGACCGCACGGTCGCGTCGTACAGGCCGGGGGTCGAGTCCATCGAGGCGATCGACAGGTCGATCGCCTCGTCGTCCGCGTCGGGGGTGGCGGCCGCCGGGCCGTGCGGGAGGGTCACTCTGGTGCTTCCGCCATGATGTCGGGACACGTAGCCGCCGGCCTCGAGAACGCCGTAGGCGCGGGTGATGGTCGAGCGTGACCGCCGCAGCTCGAGGGCGAGGGCCCGTTCGCTCGGCAGTCTCTCGCCGACCGTGAGGCGTCCGTCGAGGATGAGGGCTCTGATGCGGTCGGCCAGGCCCGACGCCGAGGCGTCGTCGATGTCCTGCGTACCGAGCTGGGTGACGAGACGGGAGGCCATGCCTCCAGCCTGCCGCAAAGTGGCCTTCCATGTGCAGACCACTTTTCGCTCAGTGGTCGGCCTCGTCCCGCCTTCGTGCGGGCCACGATGGAGAGATGCTCTTCCGTGCCGTCTTCCTGCCGTTCACCGCGACCAGCCGTCGAGACCTGGTCGAGCGCCTGGTGCAGCTCGTGGGCGGGCTCTTCCTCTACGGCGTCGCCCTCGGCTTCATGGTGCGAGGCGGCATCGGCGTCGCGCCCTGGGACGTCCTGTCGCTGGGTGTCGCACGCTGGACGGGCCTCGGGTACGGGGTCGTGACGGTGCTGATCTCGATCGTCGTCCTGCTGCTGTGGATCCCGCTCCGTCAACGGGTGGGTCTCGGCACCCTGCTCAACGCGCTGCTCATCGGCCCCTTCGCCGACCTCACGCTCCTCGTGCTGCCTGCTCCGCCGTCCGTGTGGGTGGGGGCGCCCATGTTCGTCTTCGGACTCGTGCTGCTGGCGTTCGCCACCGGACTCTACATCGCGGCGGACTTCGGCCCCGGACCGCGCGACGGACTCATGACGGGGCTCGTCCGGGTGACCCGGTGGCCGATCTGGCTGGCGCGGACGGTCCTCGAAGGCTCCGTGCTCCTCGTCGGCTTCCTCCTCGGCGGTCCCGTGGGCGTCGGCACCGTGCTGTTCGCGTTCGGTGTCGGCCCGTTGATCGGCTGGTTCCTCCCGCGGATCGAGCGGCGCCGCCGCGAGCGTTCGCAGCGCCTCGCCGTCCGGGCGAGCGCCCCCGCGGGTCCCTGAGCCTGTCGAAGGGCTGGAGCAGCCCGCGCGCATGACGAAGGCCCCCGGGATCACATCCCGGGGGCCTTCATCGTGAACGCGGAAACGGTCAGTCGACGCCGCCCAGCACGAGCACGGCGTTGTGTCCGCCGAAGCCGAACGAGTTGCTGATGGCGATCTGCGGGCCGTCGCCGAGCGGAGCCGCCTCTCCGGACAGACGGAACGGCACCTCCGGGTCCGGCTCGGTCATGTTGATCGTCGGCGGGGCCACGCGGTCCCGCAGCGCGAGGAGGGAGAAGATCGCCTCCAGCGCGCCGGTCCCGCCCAGGAGGTGTCCGGTCGACGCCTTGGTCGCCGACACCGGGATCTCGTCGATCCGGTCGCCGAAGACGTTCTTCAGCGCGACGTACTCGTTGGGGTCGCCGACCGGGGTCGAGGTCGCGTGGGCGTTGATGTGCGTCACCTGGTCGGGCGTGATGCCGGCCTCCTCGAGTGCCTGGATCACGGCACGCGCCGCCCCCTTGCCCTCCGGGTCGTTGCCGGTGATGTGGTACGCGTCGGCCGTCACGCCGCCGCCGAGGACGTAACCGTAGATCTTCGCGCCGCGGGCCTTGGCGTGCTCCTCGGTCTCGAGGATGAGGGCCGCGGCGCCCTCGCCCATCACGAAGCCGTCGCGGTCGATCGCGCCGGGTCGAGAGGCGTGGGCCGGGTCGTCGTTGCGGCGCGACAGCGCCTGCGCGGACGCGAACGCGGCCATCGTGATCGGGTGGATCGCCGACTCGGTGCCGCCGGCGATGACGACGTCGGCCAGCCCCTCCTGCAGGTGGTGGAAGGCGTGGATGATCGACTCGGTGCTGGAGGCGCACGCGCTGACGACGGTCTGCGCATAGGCGCGGGCCTCGAACTGCAGCGACAGGTTGCCGGCGGCCGCGTTCGGCATCAGCATCGGCACGGTCAACGGCATGACCCGGCGGGGGCCCTTCTCGCGCAGCGTGTCCCAGGCGTCGAGCAGCGTCCAGAGGCCGCCGATCCCGGTCGCGAAGTCGACGCCGAGGCGCTCGGGAGCGACCTCGGGCGAGCCCGCGTCCTCCCAGGCCTCGCGCGCCGCGATGAGCGCGAATTGCGAAGAGGGGTCGAGACGCTTCGCCTCGTGGCGGGGCAGCACCTCTTCCGGGCGGACGCTCGCGGAGGCGGCGAACGTGACGGGCAGGTCGTACTCCTGCACCCAGTCGTGCTCGATCGTGCGGGCGCCGGAGGCACCGGCGAGAAGGTTGTCCCAGTTCTCCGGGGCCGTCCCGCCGATGGCGGAGGTGGCGCCGATGCCGGTGACGACGATGCGCTTGGTCATGAGGTGTGGTTCCTTGTCGAAACGAGTTCGTGCGGGGGATGGGCAGGGCCGGAGGATGCCACGCCCCGCGCGGGGCGAGGGTGGCATCCTGCCGGGATTACTCCTGGCCCGCGACGATGAAGTTGACGGCGTCGCCGACGGTCTTCAGGTTCTTGACCTCGTCGTCGGGGATGGTGACGCCGAACTTCTCCTCGGCGTTGACGACGATCGTCATCATCGAGATCGAGTCGATGTCGAGGTCGTCCGTGAACGACTTCTCCAGGGCGACCTCGCTGGCGTTGATGCCGGTCTCGTCGGTGATCAGCTCTGCGAGGCCGGCGAGGACCTCATCGTTGGTGAAAGCCATGGTGGTCTTCCTCTTTCTTACGGGTTGTATTCGGAACCGTGGAACAGTCTAGGGAAGGTCGGCGCGTCTTCAGGGGAGGACGACGACCTGGGCCGCGAACACGAGCCCGGCCCCGAAGCCGATCTGCAGGGCGAGGCCGCCGGAGAGTTCCGGGTGCTCGGCCATGAGGCGGTGGCTCGCGAGCGGGATCGAGGCGGCCGACGTGTTGCCGGTGGTCTCGATGTCGCGGGCGATGACGGTCGTCTCCGGCAGACCGAGCTGCTTGGCGAACTCATCGATGATGCGCATGTTCGCCTGGTGCGGGATGAAGGCGGCGAGATCGGTGGCCTCGATCCCGGCCCTGTCCAGTGCCTCGCGGGCGACCTTCGCCATCTCCCAGACCGCCCAGCGGAAGACCGTCGGGCCCTCCTGGCGGAGCGTCGGCCACGGCACCACGCCGTCGCGGAAGTCGGTGAGGGTGCCGTTCATGCCGACGGCGTCGGCCTTGGACCCGTCGCTGCCCCACACGGCGGGGGCGATGCCCGGCGTGTCGCTCGGGCCGATGAGGGCGGCGCCGGCGCCGTCGCCCAGGAGGAACGAGATGCTGCGGTCGGTCGGGTCCACGACGTCGGAGAGCTTCTCCGTGCCGATCACGAGGGCGTAGCGCGCGGCGCCCGCCTTGATCAGCGCATCCGCCTGGGTGACCGCATAGGCGTAGCCGGCGCAGGCCGCGTTGATGTCGTAGGCCGCGGCCGGGTTGGCCCCGACGCGGTCGGCGACGATGGCCGAGACCGACGGCGTCTGCTTCGGGTTGCTGATGGTCGCGACGATGACGAGGTCGACCTGGTCGGCGGGGACACCCGACTTCTCGATGGCCTCGGCTGCCGCCGCGGTCGCGAGGTCGATGGCGTCCGTCCCCTTGTCCGCCCGGGCGCGCGTGACGATGCCGGTGCGCTGACGGATCCACTCGTCGCTGGAGTCGATCGGGCCGATGAGGTCTTCGTTGGGCACCGCGTTCTCGCCACGAGCCGCGCCGAAGGCGTAGATGCGGGTGTAGGCGGGCCCGGCGATCTGGGCGAGGGAGGCGGTCATGCGGCTTCTCCGTTCAGCAGGGCGACGGCGGCTTCGAGGTCTTCGGGGGTCTTCACGGCGACCGTCGGCACGCCGCGCAGGCCGCGCTTGGCGAGACCGACGAGGGCGCCCGCGGGGGCGAGCTCGATGACGCCGGTCACCCCGGCGTCGGCGAAGGAGGTCATGCAGAGGTCCCACCGGACGGGGGAGGAGACCTGATCGACGAGGTAGTCGAGCGCCGTCGCTCCGTCGGTCACGACCGAGCCGTCGCGGTTGGTCCAGAGCGTGATCTCGGGGTCGGACGGCTGCACGTCGGCGACCGCGTCGCGCAGCGCCGAGACGGCGGAGGCCATGTAGTCGGTGTGGAACGCTCCGGCGACCTGGAGCGGCACCACGCGCGTGCCCTTGACCGGCTCCTCGGCGAGAGCTGCCAGGGCCGGGAGAGGGCCCGCGACGACGATCTGCCCGCCGCCGTTGAAGTTCGCCGGCGCGAGGCCGAGCTCGGCGAGGCGGGCGAGGAGCGTCTCCTCATCGCCGCCGAGGACCGCGCTCATCCCCGTCGGGGTCTGGGCGGCGGCATCGGCCATCGCCCGCCCGCGGATGCCGACGAGGCGCATGCCCGTCGCGGCGTCCAGCACGTCGCTGCCGACGAGCGCCGCGATCTCCCCGACGGAGTGCCCGGCGATGCCGTCCGCGCGGCGACCGGCGGCGGCCACGAGGGCGTCACCGGCGACGAGGGAGGCGGCCACGATCAGCGGCTGGGCGACCCGGGTGTCGCGGATGGTGTCCGCGTCCGACTCGGTGCCGTGCGTGCGGAGATCGACCTGCGCGGCCTCGGAGTAGGCGGCGAGACGCTCCTCCACTCCGTCGAGCTCGAGCCAGGGGGCGAGGAATCCGGGGGTCTGCGAGCCCTGTCCAGGGCAGACGACGACAATCACCCACCCAGTCTGCCAACGATCGCGGCAGAACGGTGGATGATCCATCACAAGATTGCGCGGAACCCTTGTGTGTGGCGCACAGAATGCGCCGGGTGGGTCAGCGCGGAGGGCGGCGCAGCGGCGGACGGCGGCGTACCTGCTCCGCGGCCCCGATGGAGCCGAGGATGAGCGCCGTCTGCAGGATGAGCGCCTCGCGCGGCCCGGTCGCGTCCCACCCGATGACCTCGCTCACCCGCTTCAGGCGGTAACGGACGGTGTTCGGATGCACGAAGAGCTCGCGGGCCGTCGCCTCGAGGGAACGGCCGTTGTCGAGATAGCTCCAGAGCGTGGTGACGAGGTCGGTCGAATGCGCCTGCAACGGGCGGTATATGCGCTCGATGAGGGTCTGCTTCGCGAGAGGGTCGCCGGCGAGGGCGCGCTCCGGAAGCAGGTCGTCGGCTTCGACGGGCCGCGGTGCGCTCCGCCAGGCGCGGGCCACCGCGAATCCGGCCAGCGCCGCACGCGCGCTCTGGCTGGCGTCGACGAGGGCAGCTACAGCCGGCCCCAGCACGACGAACCCCGGGCCGAACGACGGCTCCAGACGGGCCGCGATCTCCTGGAACCCGAGCTCCTCGTCCTCGCCCTCCTGGCCCTCGACGCGCGCGCGTCCGAGCACGAGCACGAGGCGCGAGCCCTGCACGCCGATGAGGACGTCGACCGCGAGCTTCCGCGCCGTGCGACGCACGAGGTCGACGTCGAACTGCGGAGGCGTGGTGCCCACGAGGACCGCGACCTCTCCGTGGCCGTGCCACCCGAGAGCGGCGATCCGGCTGGGTAGCTCCTCGTCGGCCTCGCCCGTGAGGATCGAGTCGACGACGAGCGCCTCGAGCCGCGCGTCCCAGAGGCCGCGGGCCTCGGCGGCGCGCGCGTAGACGTCGGCGGCGGCGAACGCCACGTCCCGCGAGTAGAGCAGGATGGCCTCGCGAAGGTGCTCGCCCTTGCCCGCCACCCGTTCCTCGGTCACCTCGACCGTGACGCGGATGAGCTGGAGGGTCTGCTGCAGACTCACGCTCCGCAGCAGCTCACGGGGAGCGGCGGCGAAGATGTCCGCAGCGATCCACGGGGTGGACGTCGGGTCGTCGTACCACTGGATGAACGAGGTGATGCCCGCCTGCGCCACCAGCCCGACCGCGGAGCGGCGGGCCGGTGGCATGTCGGCGTACCAGGGGAGGGTGTCCTCCAGCCGCTTGATCGTCACCGTGGCGATGTCGCCGGAGATCCGGCGCAGCCAGGTGAGCGTGGCGGCCTTGTCCATGCCGGCGGCGGAGGCAGCTGTCACCGAGGGCTCAGCTTTCGCCGCCTGCGTTGCCGCTCGTGCCGGCGTTCACGTCGTGCAGGCGGTACTTCTCGATGGCCTGGGCGGAGAGGCCGCGGTCGACCTTGCCCTCCTCGGCCAGCGCCTGCAGCGTGCGCACGACGATCGACGGTCCGTCGATCTTGAAGAAGCGGCGGGCCGCGGCACGGGTGTCCGAGAAGCCGAAGCCGTCGGCACCGAGCGTGGCGAAGCGGTTCGGGACCCACGGGCGGATCTGGTCCTGCACCGCGTGCATGAAGTCGCTCACCGCGACGACGGGACCCTCGGCGCCCTGGAGCTTCTGCGTGAGGTACGCGGTGCGCGGCTCCTGGTCCGGGTGGAGGAAGTTGTGCTCGTCGGCGGCGAGGCCGTCGCGGCGCAGCTCGGTCCACGAGGTGACCGACCACACGTCGGCGACGACACCCCAGTCCTTCTTCAGCAGCTCCTGGGCCTCGAGCGCCCAGGGCAGGCCGACGCCGGAGGCGAAGAGCTGGGCGCGGGGGCCGTCGCCCTCGCCGACGGAGACGCGGTGGATGCCGCGGACGATGCCGTCCACATCCACGTCGGCCGGCTCCGCGGGCTGGACCATCGGCTCGTTGTACACCGTGAGGTAGTACATGACGTTCGGGTCTTCGTGCTGCCCGCCGTACATCCGCTCGAGACCGGAACGCATGATGTGCGCGATCTCGTAGCCGTACGCGGGGTCGTAGGAGACCGTCGCCGGGTTGGTGGAGGAGAGCAGGTGCGAGTGCCCGTCGGCGTGCTGGAGGCCCTCACCCGTGAGGGTGGTGCGGCCGGCGGTGGCGCCGATGATGAAGCCGCGGGCCATCTGGTCGCCGGCGGCCCACTGGGCGTCACCGGTGCGCTGGAAGCCGAACATCGAGTAGAAGATGTAGATCGGGATCAGCGGCTCGCCGTGCGTCGCGTACGACGTGCCCGCGGCGGTGAACGCCGCGAGAGCACCGGCCTCGTTGATGCCGACGTGGACGATCTGTCCCTGCGGGCTCTCCTTGTAGGCGAGCAGCAGCTCCCGGTCGACCGACGTGTAGTGCTGGCCGTTGGGGTTATAGATCTTCGCGGTCGGGAAGTACGCGTCCATGCCGAACGTGCGCGCCTCGTCGGGGATGATCGGCACGATGCGGTGGCCGAACTCCTTCGAGCGCAGCAGGTCCTTCAGCAGACGGACGAACGCCATGGTCGTGGCGATCTCCTGCGTGCCGGAGCCCTTCTTGGGGAGCGCGTAGGCGTTCTCCTCGGGAAGGGACAGGCCGACGTGCGTCGAGCGGCGCTCCGGGAGGAAGCCGCCGAGGGCCTTGCGGCGCTCGAGCATGTACTGGATCGTCTCGTCCTGCGGTCCCGGGTTGTAGTACGGGGGCAGGTACGGGTTCTCCTCGAGCTGCGCGTCCGTGATCGGGATGTGCATCGCGTCGCGGAACGTCTTGAGGTTGTCCAGCGTCATCTTCTTCATCTGGTGGGTCGCGTTGCGGCCCTCGAACTGCGGACCCAGCCCGTAGCCCTTGACGGTCTTCGCGAGGATGACCGTCGGCTTGCCCTTGTGCTCGGTCGCGGCCTTGAAAGCGGCGTAGACCTTGCGGTAGTCGTGGCCACCGCGCTTGAGGTTCCAGATGTCGTCGTCGGAGTAGTCCTTGACCAGCGCGGCGGCGCGCTCGTCGCGACCGAAGAAGTGCTCCCGGATGTACGCGCCGGACTCGGCCTTGTACGTCTGGTAGTCGCCGTCGGGGGTGACGTTCATGAGGTTGAGCAGTGCGCCCTCGGTGTCGCGGGCGAGCAGGTCGTCCCACTCGCGGCCCCAGATCACCTTGATGACGTTCCAGCCCGCGCCGCGGAAGAACGACTCGAGCTCCTGGACGATCTTGCCGTTGCCGCGCACCGGGCCGTCGAGACGCTGCAGGTTGCAGTTGACGACGAAGGTGAGGTTGTCGAGGCCCTCGTTGGCGGCGACCTGGAGCTGGCCGCGGCTTTCGACCTCGTCCATCTCGCCGTCGCCGAGGAAGGCCCAGACGTGCGACTGCGAGGTGTCCTTGATGCCGCGGTTCTCGAGGTACTTGTTCGACATCGCCTGGTAGATCGCGTTGATCGGGCCGAGACCCATCGACACGGTCGGGAACTGCCAGTACTCCGGCATCAGGCGCGGGTGCGGGTACGACGGGATGCCGTTCGGCGCGTGCGACTTCTCCTGCCGGAAGCCGTCGAGCTGGTCTTCGGTGAGGCGACCCTCGAGGAAGGAGCGGGCGTAGGTGCCGGGGGAGGCGTGGCCCTGGATGAAGATCTGGTCGGCGCCACCGGGGTGGTCCGCGCCCTTGAAGAAGTGGTTGAAGCCCACCTCGTACAGCGCCGCGGAGGACGCGTAGGTGGAGATGTGACCGCCGACGCCGATGCCGGGGCGCTGGGCGCGGTGCACCGTGATGGCGGCGTTCCAGCGGATCCAGGCGCGGTAACGCCGCTCGATCTCCTCGTCGCCGGGGAACTCAGGCTCGTTCTCCGGGGCGATGGTGTTGATGTAGTCGGTGGTCGGAACCATCGGCACGTTCAGGTGCAGTTCCTTGGAGCGCTTGAGCAGGCTGAGCATGATCTCGCGCCCGCGGCCGTGGCCCTTGGCGTCCACCAGCTCGTCGAGCGACTGCTGCCACTCACCGGTCTCTTCCGGATCGCTGTCGAGGGGGCCCTGAGAGTACGGATCCTGATCGTGGACGGTCACGGGGGAACCTTTCGTCAAGCTGGCAGGTCATGCCAAGGAAACGGGAAGCGACACGGGCAGCCTTGTCGGCCGTGCACAACGCGCGCCGACCTCAGCCTATCCCTCTTCCACGACACGGGTGCGCATCCGCGCCCGGATAGACTGAGGGCACCAGGGCCTTTAGCTCAGCTGGTAGAGCGCCACGTTTACACCGTGGATGTCGTCGGTTCGATCCCGGCAGGGCCCACCCGTATCGATTGCAGCGGGGAGCGGCAATGGCGCGACGCATCGTCATCAGCGGGGCCTCAGGCCTCATCGGTTCCGCCCTCGCCGCCTCCCTGAGGGCGGACGGCATCGAGGTGAGCACCCTCGTGCGACGTCCTCCGCAGGCGGAGGGCGAGATCGAATGGTCGCCGGGGGACACCGCGCTCGACCCGGATGCGCTCGCGGGAGCGGAGGCCGTCGTCGCCCTCGGAGGCGCGAGCGTCGGCCGGCTCCCGTGGACGCGCGGATATCGCCGTCAGCTCGTCGAATCGCGGCTCGACGCGACGAACACGCTCACCACCGCTCTGCGCGCTCTGCGCACGGACGCGCCCGCCTTCCTCTCCGCCTCCGCCGTGGGCTACTACGGTTCTGCGCCGGGTGAGGTGCTCACCGAGCACTCGGGCCCCGGGAGCACCTTCCTCGCCGACCTCACCGTGCGCTGGGAGACGGCCGCGCGACGAGCGGAGGACCACACGCGGGTCGCCCTGCTGCGGACGGCACCGGTGATCCACCGCCGGGGTGTGCTCCGGCCGATGATCACGCTGACGAAGCTCGGCGTCGCCGGCCCGCTGGGGCCGGGTACGCAGGTCTGGCCGTGGATCTCCCTGGACGACGAGGTGCGCGGTATCCGCCATGTCCTCGATGAGAAGCTCGCGGGGCCCGTCAACCTCACCGGACCCACCCGGGCGTCGGCGAACGACATCGGACGCGCGCTCGCGGAGCGGATGCACCGGCCGTTCTGGCTGCCCGCACCCCGGTGGGCCCTGCGCCTCGCCCTCGGCGATGCGGCCGAATCCTTGCTGCTCCCGGACGCCGACGTGCGGCCCGAGGCTCTGCAGCAGTCCGGCTTCCGCTTCACCCATCGCACCGCTGCGGAGGCGGTGGCCGCGGCGGTCTGACGACGCCGCGATTCTCCCGGCGAGACCCCTGCCGTCGCGGCGGCCGCGCTGCCAGGATGGGCGCATGGAGATCATCGAGAACTCGAAGCTCACCGTCGTCGGCGCCGGAAGCGTCGGATCGAGCGTGGCCTATGCAGCTCTGATCCGCGGCTCGGCCCGTCACGTCGCCCTGTACGACATCGCGACGGAGAAGGTCGAGGCGGAGGTGCTCGACCTCGCGCACGGCACGCAGTTCACCGGCAGCAGCGACATCATCGGCGGCAGCGACATCTCCGTGGCGGCCGGTTCCCACGTCGTGGTCATCACGGCGGGAGCGAAGCAGAATCCGGGACAGACCCGCACCGAGCTCGCCGGGGTGAACGCCGGCATCATCCGGCGAATGATGCCGGAGCTGCTGTCGGTCGCCCCCAATGCGGTCTACGTCATCGTCACGAACCCGTGCGATGTGCTCACCGTCATCGCGCAGCAAGAGACAGGACTGCCGCCGGAGCGCATCTTCGCGTCGGGCACCGTGCTCGACACGTCTCGGCTGCGCTGGAAGCTGGGGGAGCGGGCGGGCGTGTCCACGGCCAGCGTGCACGCCCACATCATCGGAGAGCACGGCGACACCGAGTTCCCGCTCTGGTCGCGAGCGACGATCGGCACGGTCCCGATCCTCGACTGGGAGACCCCGGGGCACCCGCGCTTCACTCTGGAGGAGCTGGATGAGATTGCCGTCGACGTCCGTGACGCCGCCTACAAGGTGATCCAGGGCAAGGGCGCCACGAACTACGCGATCGGGCTCTCCAGCGCGCGCATCGTGGAGGCGATCCTCCGGGACGAGCACGCGGTGATGCCCGTGAGCACGGTTCTCCGCGACTTCCACGGGATCGACGGCGTCGCCCTGTCCGTGCCGTCGATCGTCAGCGCCGCCGGGGCCGTCCCGATCCGCACGACCGCGTTCTCGGATCGCGAGCTCGAGCTGCTGCGGCAGTCCGCCGACGCACTCACCGCGGTCGCGGAGTCCCTGCGGGAGTGACCGCGGTGGGGCGACGGTCCGCCCCACCGGGGTTCACCGGCCGTGCGGATCCGTGCGGTTGAGCAGCGCGACGACCTCGTCGTAGTCGCCCCGCGCCTCGCCGAAGCGGAGGAACTTCACCCGCTCGACCTGGATCTCGGTCGCGTCCGGCTGGGTCTCGATGAGCGTCATGACCTCGTCGATGAACGCGTCGAGGGGCAGTGCGGCCTCGTTCTCCGCATGCCCGGGCATGAGGTCCGTGCGCACCGCCGGCGGCTCGAGCTCCTGCACCGCGACGGTCGTGCCGGCGAGTTGCAGCCGCAGCGACTCGCTGAGCATGTGGATCGCCGCCTTGCTCGCGTTGTACGTGGGCGTGACCTTCAGGGGTGCGAAGGCGAGACCGGAGGAGACGGTCATGATGGTCGCCGAGGGCTGGGCCTGCAGGTGCTCGATGAAGGCGGCGACGAGACGGATCGGGCCGAGGATGTTCGTCGTGACAGTCTCCTCGGCGGTGGACAGGAAGCCGGCCGGCGTGGTCCAGTCCTCCGCCCGCATGATGCCGGCCATCGTGACCAGCACGTTCAGCGTCGGGTGTGCGGAGAGCACCGCGGCCGCGGTCTCGTCGATGCTCGCCGGGTCGGCCGTGTCGATGCGGACCGTGTGGAGCTCGGGATGCGCGGCAGCGATCGCAGCCAGCCGGTCCTCTCGGCGTCCCCCGACGATCACGGTGTTGCCACGCTCCTGCAGCCTGAGGGCCAGCGCCAGGCCGATCCCGCTCGTCGCGCCGGGGATGAAGATGGTGTTTCCGGTGATGTCCATGGCCCCAGCCTCGACGCTGCGTCCGCGCCGTTCCAGAGACGGCCGATCGGGGGATCGGCGGTCCCTGGATCCCCTCACGCGTCCGGGGGATACTGCACGGATGGATCGTGACGCCCTGGCCGACTTCCTCCTGCGCCGTCGGGAGGCGCTGCGTCCTGCCGACGTGGGCCTGCCCGAGGGGACTCGGCGACGGACGGCCGGACTGCGCCGCGAGGAGGTCGCACAGCTGGCGACCATGTCGACGGACTACTACACGCGTCTCGAGCAGCGTCGGGGCCCGCAGCCGAGCGCGCAGATCCTCGCCGCCCTCGCCCGTGCGCTGCGGCTGTCCTCGGACGAGCGCGACTACCTCTATCGCCTCAGCGGACTCAGCGCTCCCGATCGCGCGGTTATCACCGACTACGTCCGTCCCGGCATCCTCCGCGTGCTCGACCGTCTGCACGACACCCCGGCGTTCGTGGTCTCGGCTCTCGATGAGGTGCTGGTGCAGAACGACGCCTCCCGGGCGCTGATCGGAGACGCGAGCGGTCTGACCGGGCTCGACAGGAGCGGCATCCATCGCTGGTTCGCGCGACCGGAGGAGGAACGGCGTCGGTACCGGGAGGTCGATCACCCCCGGCAGTCACGGGCGCTGGTGGCGGCGTTGCGCGCGGCGTACGGCACCATGGGCGCGCGGTCGCGGGCGGGGGAGATCGTGGCGGATCTGTCGGAACGGAGTCCCGAGTTCGTGCGGCTCTGGGCGGCCCACGAGGTCGCCCGTCGCTTCGAGCAGCACAAGGTGATCGTCCATCCGGAGCTGGGGGAGATCGAGGTGGACTGCCAGGCGCTGTTCACGGAGGACGAGTCGCAGGCGCTCATCGTCCTGACGGCGCAGCCCGGGAGCGAGGCGGCCGGGAAGCTGGAGTTCCTACGCGTGCTCGGCACGCAGAGCGTCTGAGCCCTCGCGCTCAGGACTCCTCGTGCACCGCGGGATCGCCGTCGAACAGGCGCCCGTCCGCGCGTCCGAGTGCGGTGATCGCAGCGACCTCCGCGTCGTCGAGCACGACGGCGGCGGCGGCGAGGTTCGCGGCCTGGTGCTCCGCGGACGACGCCTTCGGGATCGCGACCGTCTCCCTGGCCACGTGCCAGGCGAGGACGGTCTGTGCGGGCGTGATGTCGTGGGCGGCGGCCACCTCGCGGACAACGTCCTCGTCGAGGAGGGCCTGTGCACGTCCCAGCGGGCTCCAGGCCTCGGTGAGGATGCCGCGCTCCCGGTGATAGGCCAGCTGCTCCTCCTGCGGGAAGTACGGGTGCACCTCGATCTGGTTCACGACCGGCCGGACCCCGGTCTCCCGTTCGATGCGCTCGAGATGCTCGGGGAGGAAGTTCGAGACGCCGATCTGGCGGACGACGCCCCGCGCCTGGGCGTCCACGAGCGCCTCCCACGCCTCGACGTACTCGTCCTGGCTCGGGTTCGGCCAGTGGATGAGGTGCAGATCGGTCGCGTCGAGGCCGAGGCGGGAGCGGCTCTCCTCGATGCTGGCGGTCGCCGTCGCGCGGGCATGGTGCCGCCCGGGGAGCTTCGTCGTCACGATGACCTCGGAGCGGGGGACGCCGGAGGCCGCGACGCCGCGCCCGACGGAGCCCTCGTTCTCGTAGTTGAACGCCGAGTCCACGAGCCGGTAACCCGCACGGAGGGCCTGGGCGACCGCGTCGGCTCCGGCGTCGCCGTTCAGCCGATACGTGCCGAGGCCGAGTGCCGGCAGGGCGAAGCCGTTGTGGGCGCGGAAGGTGGGGACAGTGGTCATCGGTGCTCCTGGCGTTGGCGTGCCTCCAGCGTAGGGCGAGTTGGCGCCGCACGGCCCTCCGCGCGATGCTAGCAGGCATGACCCTGATCGTCGCGCTCTCATGACGGAGCCCTCCCGCTGCCCCTGCGCTTCGGGGGACACGGTCGCCGCGTGCTGCGGCCCCCTCCTCGACGGCGCTCCTGCCCCGACCGCCGAGCGGCTGATGCGCTCCCGGTACACCGCTTTCGTGCGGGAGGACGGGGCGTACCTGCTCCGCACCTGGCACCCGGAGACGCGACCGGAGACGATCACCTTCGAGGCGGACCTGGAGTGGCGGCGCCTGCTGATCGTGGACCGCGTGGCGGGCGGCCCTTTCGACACGGAGGGCGTGGTCGAGTTCGAGGCGTTCTGGCGGCAGGGCGGCACGCGCGGATCGCTGCACGAGCGCAGCCGCTTCGTCCGTGAGAACCGGACGTGGTTCTACGTGGACGGCGACATCCGGTGATGCGGCCCTCGGCCCGGCAGCGAGTAGATTTGAGAGCGTGAACGCCACCCCGGAGAACCAGCGCACCCTGCTCGACATCGCGGACCTCGACCGGCGCATCGCGCAGGCGGAGCGCGCCCGCACGCAGCCGAGCCAGGCGGGCCGGATCACCGAGCTCGTCGCCATCCGTCAGGAGCAGCTCCGCGAGCTCACCGTCCTGACCGGCGCCAGGGACGACGCCCGCACCGAGCTCTCGCGGCTGGAGTCGGACGTCGCGCTGGCCGAGCAGCGGCGCGACCGCGACGCCCAGCGCCTCGCGGCGGCCACCAACCCGAAGGAGGCGCAGGCTCTGGAGCACGAGCTTGCCAGCCTCGCCAAGCGTCTGAGTGACCTGGAGGACGCGGAGCTCGACGTCATGGGCCGAGTCGAGGAAGCCGACGCCGCCGTGGCCGCCCAGCAGGCGCTGCTGGATGCGACGACCGCGGAGGGGAGTGCCCTCACCGCGCAGGGCAAGGCCGACGTCGCCGCGGCGACCGAGCTCGGCGCCCAGCTCGCCCGCGACCGGGAGGCGGTCGCCGCCACCGTTCCCGCGCCGCTTCTCGCGGAGTACGATCGCCGCGCCGCGAACAGCGCCGGAGCCGCGCTCCTCACC
This sequence comes from Microbacterium sp. CH1, assembly GCF_001595495.1. Taxonomy (NCBI): domain Bacteria; kingdom Bacillati; phylum Actinomycetota; class Actinomycetes; order Micrococcales; family Microbacteriaceae; genus Microbacterium; species Microbacterium sp. CH1. The sequence continues at coordinate 356,375 of NZ_LOSO01000011.1, forward strand.
CGCGGAACCTGCGAAGGCTGCCGCATGATGCTGCCCGGCACCGATCTCAACGAGATCCGTCGCGCGCCCGAGGACGAGGTCGTCTCGTGCCCCGAGTGCGGCTGCATCCTCGTGCGCACCGAGGAGTCGGGACTCTCGTCATGAGCGCATCCGGCCTGCACCGCCTGTGACGGCGCCGGCGTCGGGCCCGGAGCGACGCCTCGCGCTGGTCGGCCTCGGTGCGGGGGAGTACGCCGCGATCGAGCTGGACGAACACGACGAGGAGCAGCAGCGTACGCTCCTGCCCGCGGCGGAACTCGCGGGATGGGTGGCCGCGGTCGAAGCCGCAGACGCCCCGCGGTGGATCATCCGCAGCGCGGCCGAGATCTACGCGCTGCTCCTGAGCCAAGGCGTCAGGATCACGCGCAGCCACGACCTCGTCCTCTGTCACGCGATCCTGCGCGACACGGCCATGGTGTCCACACCGCTGGCACCCGCCGCGGCGTGGGAGCGCCGGGACCCGGTCGACACGACCCCCTCCCTGTTCGACGTCCTCGACGAGGAGTCCGGTGAGGACGCGGTCACCGCGGCACTCGAGCAGTACCGCGCGCAGCGGACCGTGATGGCGGAGGCGGCCGACGGACGCCTGACGCTGCTGTGCGCCGCAGAGTCGGCCGGCGGGCTGATCGCCGAGGAGATGCGCGTCGCGGGGCTCCCGTGGGACGCCGGGGTGCATGACGCGATCCTCACCGAGACCCTGGGCGCTCGTCCCGCCTCGGGCGGGCTGCCCCGACGGATGGTGGAGCGCGGCGACGAGGTGCGGGCCCTGCTCGACGACCCCACGCTGCACCTGGACAGCCAGCCGAAGCTGCTGCGGGCGCTGCACCGCGTGGGCGTGTCGGTGGAGTCCACGAGCAAGTGGGAGCTGTCCGCGCACGATCACCCCGTGATCGAGCCGCTCCTCGCCTACAAGAAGCTGTCTCGACTGCTCAGCGCGAACGGCTGGACCTGGCTGTCGGAATGGGTGCAGGACGGCCGCTTCCGTCCGGTGTACATCCCCGGAGGCGTCGTGACCGGACGGTGGGCATCGGCCGGCGGCGGCGCGCTGCAACTGCCGCGCAACCTCCGCCCCGCAGTGCGTGCGGATCCGGGCTGGGCCCTCGTCGTCGCGGACGTCGCCCAGCTCGAGCCGCGGATGCTCGCGGCCATGGCGGCCGACGAGGCGATGGCGGCCGCGGCGCGCGGCGGCGATCTCTACGCGGGGGTCGTCGCGTCAGGTGCCGTCGCGACCCGCGAGGAGGCGAAGTACGCGGTGCTGGGAGCGATGTACGGCGCCACCAGCGGCGACAGCGGGCGACTTGTTCCCCGGCTGCGGAAGGTCTATCCCCGCGCGATGGCGCTCGTCGACGACGCGGCGCGGGTCGGGGAGGACGGCGGCATCGTCTCGACCTGGCTCGGTCGCTCCTCGCCGCGTCCGTCCACGGAGTGGATGCGACTGCAGGCCGATGCCACGGGCGCCGACGCCGATCCCGCCGTGGTCTCCCTCGCCCGCCGCCGCGCACGGGAGTGGGGGCGCTTCACCCGGAACTTCGTCGTCCAGGGCACCGCGGCGGAGTGGTCGCTCATCTGGCTCGCCGAGATCCGTCACCGCCTGGCACAGCTTCCCGAGGTCTTCGGCGCGGCCGAGGCATCGGGGCCGTTCGCCCGGGAGCCGCACCTGGCGTTCTTCCTGCACGACGAGGTCATCCTGCACACGCCGCAGGAGCAGGCGGAGGCTGCGGCCGACGCCGTCCGCGAGGCCGCTGCCGTCGCCACCTCCCGCCTGTTCGGCACCTTCCCGATCGACGTGCCGCTCGATCTGCGCATCGCGGACTCCGCCGAGAAGTGAGGCCCCGTAGACTGGAGGGGCGAATGGGTCGACTGGACGGTCGCGTGGCGGGCAACCGCACCGAGGAACGTCCGGGCTCCACAGGGCAGGGCGGTGGGTAACACCCACCCGGAGTGATCCGCGAGACAGTGCCACAGAGAGCAGACCGCCCGTTCGGTCCCTGAGCTTGTCGAAGGGCCCGAAGGGGTAAGGGTGAAAGGGTGGTGTAAGAGACCACCGGGGGCCGTGGTGACACGGCCCGCCAGGTAAACCTCGCCCGGAGCAAGGTCAGACAGAGGATGATGACGCGGCCCGCCGAGTCCTCGGGTAGACCGCTGGAGCGGCACGGCAACGTGTCGCCGAGAGAGATGGCCGTCGAAGGGGCGAAGAACCCCGGAACAGAACCCGGCGTACAGGTCGGCCCATTCGCCTCCAACGCCGAAGGCCCCGATGACTCCCGTCATCGGGGCCTTCTCTCGTTGGGTCCCTGAGCCTGTCGAAGGGCCCCGAGCCTGTCGAAGGGTCAGTCGCCGGCGAGCGAGGCCGCGCCGATGATGCCCGAGTTGTTGCGGTGGATCGCGGGGACGATCGGCGTCTTCAGGTCGAGCAGGGGCAGGAAGTCGCCCGCGTTCTTCGACACGCCGCCACCGACCACGAACAGGTCGGGGCTGAACAGGAACTCGATGTGGGAGTAGAACGCCTGCAGCCGCTCGGCCCACTCCTCCCAGCTCAGGCCCTCGCGCTCGCGCGCCGAGGTGGCCGCATAGGTCTCGACGGACTCGTACTCGCGGAAGTTCAGGTGGCCGAGCTCCGTGTTCGGGAGCAGCACGCCGTCGTACAGGAACGCGGAGCCGATCCCGGTGCCGAGCGTGGTCAGGAGCGTGAAGCCGAGCACGTCGCGTGCGGCTCCGTGGCGGGCCTCCGCGACACCGGCGGCGTCGGCGTCGTTCACGAAGACGATGTTGCGGCCGAGGCCGTCGCGGAAGAAGCGCTCGGCGTCGAAGTCGATCCATTCCTTCGAGACGTTCGCCGCGGAGAGGGTCTTGCCGCGCTTGACGATCGCGGGGAACGCCACGCCGAGCGGCAGGGTCGACTCGTGCACGTCGAGCGTCTTCAGGACCGTCTGCACCGCGACGAGGACGTCTTCCGGTGCCGCGCCGGCCGGAGTGGGCACGCGTACCCGATCCGAGGCCATGGTGCCGTGTTCGAGGTCGACGATTCCCGCTTTGATGCCCGTGCCGCCGATGTCGACGCCGATCGCTTTTGCCATGGCCGATAGCTTAGCGACCACGGTGCACGCCAGTAGGATCGATGACATCACCCCAACCGCTCGCGGGAAGAAGGAGCAGCCATGACCGACGGCGATCACAAGTACTGGTACAACTCCGTCACGGGCGAGGTCGAGTTCGGCATGCTGTCGCCGTCCATCGACCGCATCGGTCCGTTCGACACCGAGGCCGAGGCGCACCGCGCCCCCGAGGTCCTCAAGGAGCGGTCGCGTGCCTGGGCCGAGGAAGAGGCCGCGGAGCAGGGCTGGGACGCGAAGCCCTCCAGCGGTTTCGGTGCAGAGAAGGGCCAGGGCGCAGAGTAGCCATGGACAAGCAGAGGGACTTCGTCCTCCGGACGATCGAGGAGCGCGGCGTCAAGTTCGTGCGCCTGTGGTTCACCGACGTGATCGGCACGCTCAAGTCCGTCGCCATCGCGCCGGCCGAGGTCGAGGGTGCCTTCGCCGAGGGCATCGGGTTCGACGGCTCCGCGATCGAGGGGCTGACCCGCACGTACGAGTCCGATCTGCTCGCCCAGCCCGACCCGACGACCTTCCAGACGCTGCCGTGGCGCGGGGAGATCGACCCGACCGCGCGCATGTTCTGCGACCTCACCACTCCCGACGGACAGCCCGCGGTGGCCGATCCCCGTCACGTGCTGAAGCGGACGCTCGCGAAGGCTGCCGATGCGGGCTTCACGTTCTACACGCACCCGGAGATCGAGTTCTACCTGCTCAAGTCGTCGTCGTTCGGTCCTGAGGGGCCCGTCCCCGTCGACTCCGCCGGCTACTTCGACAACGTGCCCGGGGGCACGGCGCACGACTTCCGTCGCCGTTCGGTCCGCATGCTGGAAGACCTCGGCATCTCCGTGGAGTTCAGCCATCACGAGGGCGGCCCCGGCCAGAACGAGATCGACCTCCGCTACGCCGACGCCCTCACCACCGCAGACAACGTGATGACCTTCCGCACGGTCATCAAGGAGGTCGCGATCGAGCAGGGCGTGTACGCCACGTTCATGCCGAAGCCGCTCAGCGGCCAGCCCGGCAGCGGCATGCACACGCACATGTCGCTGTTCGAGGGCGATCAGAACGCGTTCTACGAGGAGGGTGCGAAGTACCAGCTCTCCAAGACGGGCCGTCACTTCATCGCGGGCCTGCTCAAGCACGCCAACGAGATCTCCGCCGTGACGAATCAGTTCGTCAATTCGTACAAGAGGCTCTGGGGCGGTGACGAGGCGCCGAGCTTCATCACGTGGGGCCACAACAACCGGTCTGCGCTCGTCCGCGTCCCGATGTACAAGCCGAACAAGGGGCAGTCCTCGCGCGTCGAGTACCGCGCGCTCGATTCCGCAGCGAACCCCTACCTCGCGTACGCGCTCATGCTCGCCGCCGGTCTCAAGGGCATCGAGGAGGAGTACGAGCTTCCGCCGGAGGCGGAGGACAACGTCTGGGCGTTGAGCGACGCCGAGCGCCGGGCGCTGGGCTACTCCGCCCTGCCCGCCAGCCTCGACCACGCCCTGGAGTACATGGAGGCCTCCGAGCTCGTCGCGGAGACGCTGGGCGAGCAGGTGTTCAACTACGTGCTGCTCAACAAGCGCAAGGAGTGGGAGGCGTACCGCGGCCAGGTCACGCCGCTGGAGCTGAAGAACAACCTCGAGCTCCTCTGAGCGCGGCATGGCTCGCCCCGACGCCTCCGTCTCGCTCTCGGCCCTCGCCCGGCTCGGATTCGCCGAGCTGAGCGAGGCTGCGGCGTCGCTGGCGGAGCTCGAGAGCCTGCTCGGCGTGCCGCGCGCGATGCTGCTCGAGGCGGCCGTCGCTGCGGACCCGGATGCGGCCGTTCGCGGGATGCTGCGGGTCGCTCGACGAGACCCTGACCCGCTGCGGGCGCTCGCGGACGACGAGGAGACGCGCCGGCGTGTCTGGCGCGTCTTCGGTGCCTCCGTGGGACTGGCGGAGTTCTTCCTGCGGCATCCCGACGAGCTGGACGTGCTGGCCGCACCGATCGACGTGCTCCCCACGGCGGACGTGTGGCGCGATCGTCTCCTCGCTGCCGTCGGGGCGGAGGACGGGTTCGCCGACGCGGCGGACGACGGGACGGTCGTGGCGCTCCGCGTCGCGTATCGGCGGAACCTCGCGGAGATCGCCGCCTTCGATCTCGGTCACTCGCGTCCCGAAGAGGTCGTCGCCGCGGTTGCCGCTTCCCTCGCGGATCTCGCCGGCGCCGCCCTCGAGGCCTCGCTCGCGATCGCCCGCACCCGCCAGGCGCCGTCCGCCGGTCGGGACGCCGTCGCTGCCACTCAGCTGGCCGTGATCGGCATGGGGAAGGCCGGCGCGAGGGAGCTCAACTACGTCAGCGACGTCGACGTCATCTTCGTCGGCGGCACGGCGGATGGAGAGGCGCTTTCCGAGCCGCAGGCGATCGACATCGCCACGCGTCTGGCCAGGGACACCATGCGCAACCTCAGCGCCATCGAGGTCGAGCCGCCGCTCTGGGAGGTCGACGCGGCGCTGCGCCCGGAGGGCAAGCAGGGCGCCCTCGTGCGCTCCCTCGCATCGCACGTCGCGTACTACGACCGGTGGGCGAAGAGCTGGGAGTTCCAGGCTCTGCTGAAGGCTCGTCCGCTGGCGGGCGACCCCGACCTGGGCGCTGCCTACATCGAGGCGGTGCAGCCGCGCGTGTGGTCGAGTGCCGCCAGGGAGGAGTTCGTCGAGAGCGTCCAGCGCATGCGTGAGCGGGTCATGGAGCACATCGACCCGGAGGACGCCCCGTACCAGCTCAAGCTCGGGGCGGGCGGGCTGCGTGACATCGAGTTCACGGTGCAGCTCCTGCAGCTCGTGCACGGTCTCACCGACGAGTCGCTGCGCACGCGTGGCACGCTGGAGAGCCTGGACGCCCTGGTCGTCGGCGGCTACATCGGCCGGGCGGACGCGGGGACCTTCGCGGACGACTATCGGGTGCTGCGGCTCATGGAGCACCGTCTGCAGTTGCGCGACCTCAGCCGCACCCACCTCATGCCCAAGACGCCGGCCGGCCTGCGCATCCTGGCGCGCAGCACGAAGCTGGCGGAGACGGGGGAGGGCGTCTGGGCACGCTGGGAGAGCGTCCGCCGCGAGGTACGCGACATCCACACCCGCCTCTTCTACCGCCCGCTGCTGAGCGCCGTGGCCGGACTGCCCGAGGAGGAGCGCACCCTCTCCGCGGAGCAGGCTCACGACCGGCTCGCCGCGATCGGGTTCCGCGACCCGGCGGGAGCGTTGCGCCACATCGGCGCGCTGACACGCGGACTCAGCCGCAAGGCGACGATCCAGCGGCACCTCATGCCCGTCATGGTGCGCTGGTTCGCGGACGGCAGCGACCCCGACTACGGCCTCCTCGCGTTCCGCCGCATCAGCGAGCGGCTGGGGGACACCTCGTGGTTCCTGCGCATGCTGCGGGACTCCTCCGGCGCGGCCGAGAGCCTCACCCGACTGCTGTCGTCGTCGCGGTACATCGGCGAGCTGCTGGAGTGGATCCCGGAGTCGGTGGCGTGGCTGGACAGCGCCGAGCGGCTGCGTCCGCGGAGCGCGCAGGCGCTCGACGACGAGGCCCGAGCGATCCAGACGCGCCATGAGACGGTCGCCGACGCGTTGCGGGCCGTCCGGGCCCTGCGGCGTCGCGAGCTCCTGCGCACGGCGATGGCAGCCGTCCTCGACGTCGTCACCATCGAGGAGGTGGCCACCGCGCTCACCGACATCACGGACGCGACGATCCAGGCGGGCCTCCGCGCCGTCCTCCGCGAGGTCGTGCCGCCCGAGGACGCGGCGCTCGACTTCGCGGTCATCGGCATGGGAAGGTTCGGGGGTGCCGAGCTCGGCTTCGGGTCCGATGCCGACGTCCTGTACGTGTACGACGCGAACGGCGTCGACCCGGGCAGAGCGGAGAAGCTCGCGACCCGGATCGTAGCGGGGCTCCGCGATCACCTCACCGACCATCGTCTCCCTCTCGACCTCGACGCGGGTCTGCGGCCCGAGGGGCGCAACGGTCCGATCGTGCGGTCCCTCGACGCCTACGCGGCCTACTACCGCCGCTGGTCGCTGTCCTGGGAGGCGCAAGCACTCCTGCGGGCGCGCGGTGTCGCCGGGAGCACGAAGCTCATCGGGCGGTTCATGGAGCTCGCGGACAGCGTCCGGTACCCGGAGACGGTCGACCTCCAGGGGCTCCGGGAGATCAAGCGGATCAAGGCGCGCGTCGAGGGGGAGCGGCTGCCGCAGGGCACCGACCCCCGTCGTCACCTCAAGCTCGGGCCGGGAACTCTCAGCGACGTGGAGTGGCTCGTGCAGCTCCTCCAGCTGCAGCATGCGACCGACGTCCCGGGTCTCCGCACCACGTCCACGCTGCACGCGCTCGACGCCGCGGTCGCAGCCGGGCTCGTCGAGGAGGACGACGCCGAGCGCTTGCGGGCCGCCTGGCTGCTGTCGAGCCGTCTCCGTTCGGGCATCACCCTGCTCACGGGGCAGACGAGCGACGTCCTGCCTGCCGACCGCCGTCAGCTGGATGCCCTGGCCCGTCTGCTCGGCTATCCGCCCCGGTCGGCGACACCGCTCGAGGAGGACTACCTGGCGGTCACGCGGCGCGCCCGGCGGACCTTCGAGCAGCTCTTCTACGGCTAGACGGCCGGTCGAGTTGCACGATCGTCCTCCGTCGCTCAGAGTGAGCGTATGACCTCTCCTCGCATCGGCGTGATCTGGAACCCGACGAAGTCCGACCGGGATGTCCTCGGGGAAGCGGTGACCCTCGCGTTCGGCGAGGAAGCCGATGTGCGCTGGGGGGAGACCACCCCGGACGACCCCGGGCGCGGCGTCGCGGCGAAGGCCGTGGAGGAGGGCTGCGCTCTCGTCATCGCGGTCGGCGGCGACGGTACGATCCGCGCCGTCGCGGAAGCTCTGGTCGGCACCGATGTCGCTCTCGGGATCGTGCCGCAGGGCACGGGCAATCTGCTCGCGCGCAACCTCGGCGTGCCGCTCGAGGGCGTGCTGCCGGCGCTCGAGCACATCCGCGACTCCGAGCCGCACCGCATCGACCTCGGCTGGGTGGAGTTCGACGGCGAGGAGCATGCCTTCTCCGTCATGGTCGGGTTCGGGGTCGACGCGCAGATGCTCGTGGAGACCAACGACGACCTGAAGGATCGCGCCGGCTGGCTCGCCTACGTCGAGGCGATGGGGCGCGCACTGGCCGGCACCGAGATGACGGATATCACGCTGCAGCTCGACGACCACGAACCGGAGGAGGTGCGCGGGCACACGCTGCTCGTCGGCAACTGCGGCATGCTCCAGGGCGGCATCCGCCTGCTTCCGGACGCCGTCCTCGACGACGGCCTCCTCGACATGCTGCTCATCAGCTCCGACGGCGCGCTGCAGTGGCTCGACACCGTCCGCTCGGTCGTCTGGGACAACGGCATCCGTCGCATGATCGGGAACGTCGATCAGGCGGTCAGCACGGACTCCACCACCCACGTGTCGGCGGAGCGGATCCGCGTGCAGCTCGCCGCGCCGCAGATGTTCGAGATCGACGGCGAGGAGGTCGGCGAGATCGACGCCTTCACCGTCCGCGTGCAGCCGGGCGCCGTCCTCGTCCGCTGATCAGGCGACGGTCACCGCGGGCGGCGTCTTCTTCCTGTCCTGGTTGGGGAAGACGACCTTCTGCACGATGATGATGATGCTCGCGGCCACCGGGATCGCGACGAGCGCACCCAGGATCCCGCCGAGCGCGCCACCGGCTACTGCGGCGATGACGACCAGTGCGCCCGGGACGTCGACGGCCTTGTTCATGATCCGCGGAGAGAGTACGTACGCCTCGATCTGCATGTAGATCAGGTAGTAGATGATCGCGATCAGCGCGGTCGTCGGCGAGACGAACAGGCAGATGAGCGAGATGATGATCGACGCCGAGAGGGTTCCGACGAGCGGGATCATCGAGCCGATGAAGGCGATCAGTGCGAGCAGCGCCGGCACCGGCGCTCCGATGATGGTCAGGAAGATGAGGCTCAGGATGCCGTTGGTGAGCGCGAGGCTCGCCTGACCGATGACGTAGCGCCCGACGGCACTGGAGACGTCTTCCAGGAGCTCGCTGAACGTGTCGCGCTGGTACGCCGGGACGAATCGGGCAGCCACCCGCTTCATGCTGCGCAGCGACGCCATGAAGTAGAGCGTGAGGATGACCACGATCGTGATGCCCGCCAGGCCTCCGGCGATCCCGGCGCCGACGGCGAAGACACCGCCGCCGATGTCGAGGAAGTTGTCCGGGTTCTGCACGAAGCCGACCACGCCGTCCACTGCGTCCTTGATCGTGCCGCCGAACTGTCCGCTGACGTCCTGGAACCAGGCGCTGTTCGTGAAGTCCTTGACCATCTTCGGACCGTCTTCGATCAGGTTCCCGATCTGCTCCACGAGGGTGGGAACGATGGCGAGGATGATTCCGGCGAAGGCGAGGAGAACGCCGATCACCACCACGGCGACGGCCGCGGGGCGGGGGAGCTTGCGCTCGATGAACCGCACGATGGGATCGAGGCCGAGCGCCAGGAAGAGCGCGACGCCGATGTAGACCAGCACGGTGGCGAGCTGGCCGACGATGCCGCCGATCATGAGCGCGACGAGCACCCCGAGGGCGCCGAGGAGACCGAACATGAACGGGTTCGCCCTGGCGCCGGCGACCACGCTCGAGGGCGACCGTCGCTGCGCGGACACGCTGGGTGCCTGATCCGGCGGTGCGATCAACTTCCTGCGACGCATGGTCCCCTCCCTCTGTCGATACTCGACACTCGATCATCCTCCACCCGGTCCCGCGCGCTGCTCAGCGACACCCGCCGGCTCGGCGAGCGTCGGGAGCGTCGGGTCAGTGGCTGCTGTTGCCCTTGCCGTTGTTGCCCTTGCCGTTGTTGCCGTCGCGGCCCGGGCTCTTGCCTCGGTTCTCCTGCGCCTGCGGTGCGGCGTTCTCGGGCAGGTTCTCCTCGTCGACCGACTCGGTGACCGGTGCCGTCGGTGCCACCGGGGTCGAGGCCACCGGCTCCACAGCGACGGTCTCCGCCGGCTCGGAGTCGACGACGGCGTCCGCGGGAGCCGGCTCGACCGGCACGGAGTCCTCGACGCTGTCGACGATCCTCGACGCACCGTCGAAGACGGCGCCCGAGCTGGCGAGAGCCTGCTCGCCGTGTCCGACCAGTGCTGCGGAGGCCGTGGTCACCGCGCCGAGGACGACCACGGCGGCGATGAGCAGGGACTCGCGACGACGGCGCGTGCGCCGCGCCGGAGACGCCGCGGGGTGCGCCGAGGCGGCGCGACGGCGGGCGCGAGCCTCGGCGCGGGTGCGGGGGAGGGCGCCTGCCGTCGGCGCCGGAAGCGGCACGGTGAGGTCCGTTGCCACCTCTTCGGTGACGGGGAGATCGATCAACCGGCGCAGTTCGCTCTCGACCTCCAGAGCGTGCGGACGTGCCTCGGGGTCGATCGCCGTCATCGCACGGAGCAGTGCGGCCCATTCCGATCCCAGCTCCGCGGGGATCTCTGGCGCGATGTGGAGACGGGCGAGGGCGGATTCGACGCTGAGGGTGGGGGCGAAGCCCGGCTTGCCGGTGAGGGCCTCCAGCAGGACGAGCCCGAGCGCATAGATGTCGACGGACGGCCGGAGGTCGCCATTCCGCAGCTGCTCCGGGGCCATGTAGGTGAGTGTGCCGAGCACGATCCCGGGGGTGGTGACTCTGGACGTGTCCATGGTGCACGCGATCCCGAAGTCAGCAAGCTTCGCGGCCCATCGGCCGTTCGTGTCGACGGGCGGCGTGAGGAGGACGTTCGACGGCTTGATGTCGCGGTGCACGATGCCCGCGGAGTGCACGGCGTGCAGAGCGGAGGCGATGTCCGCTCCGATCGTGGCCGCCTCCTGAGGCGTGACCGTCGCGCGGGCCATCCGCATGCTCAGAGTCGGCCCCGGCACGTACTCCATCACGAGGTACTTCGGTCGGCCGGGCTCGAGACACGCATCCAGAAGGGTCACCAGGCCCGGGTGGTTCAGGCCAGCGAGCAGGGCCTTCTCCGAATGCACCCGCTCCACGGGGACGACCGCATCGTCGGTTTCGCGGAACATCTTCACGGCGACGGTGCGCTCGAGGGCGATGTCCTCCGCGCGATACACGGTCGCCATCCCGCCCATGCCGACGGCTTCCGCCAGGCGGTAGCGGCCGTCCAGAAGCGCGGCGGTGGGCGGGGCTTCCTGGGTGATCACGGCGTCCTCCATTGGCGGGACCGGGTATCCCGACGGTGTCTTCACCGTATCCGCGCAGAGAAAACACTGCGTTGGGGTTGACGTGGAGGCCGACACCTGCAACGGCGGATCCACGGGCAGCTGGGAGACTGGACGGATGGCAGGGATTCACCATGTGGAGGTCTGGGTCGCCGACCTCGTGTCGTCGCGAGCTGAGTGGGGGTGGCTGCTCGGTGCGGTGGGGTTCGTCCGCGCCAGCGCGTGGCCCGAGGGCGAGTCCTGGGAGGCGGGTGGCGCGTATGTCACCCTCACGACATCCCCGAACCTCAGCGGCAGCGAACACGATCGTCGCGCCCCGGGCGTGAACCATCTCGCCTTCGCTGCGGGCCCGCGGGACCGTGTGGACGCGGTCATGGCGGCGGCCCCCGAACACGGCTGGCGGCCTTTGTACGGGGAGCGCTACCCGCACGCCGGTGGGCCGGATCACTATGCCGGATGGCTGGAGAACTCCGCGGGATTCAAGGCGGAGATCGTCGCCGACGAGCGCTGACGCGGGCCCTGCCCGGTGCGCCGTCACCGCCAGAGGCGGGCGGCGGTGCTGGCGGTCTCTAAGACTCTCATCGTTCCTCCGACAGCTCCTGGCTGAGGCCGAGCTCGCGGAGGACGTACGGCTGAGCGACGGCGTCGGTGAGGTAGTACGTGTAGAAGATGACCGCGGCTTCGTCTGCGGTGAACACCTCGTTCGAGAACACGCGCACCGCACGGGTCTGACTGATCGGGATCAGCGTCGTCCCGTCGGCAGGCTTGGGACGCCCGACCGTATACAAGTGGCTCTCACCGTCAGGTCCAGGCAGTTTCACCTCCACCGTCATTGCGTCGGCAGTGCCTGCCGCCTGCATGAAGGTATCCGTGGCAGGCTCGCGGAAGCCCACGGTGCTGGAGGGATCGGATCCGGGCCAGATTATGTAGGTCAGCTTTCGCTCGCCGTCCAGGTGGCCCAGCATGAGCCTCAGATGCGCGGGAATGGGGCGGAAGCTGTCCGTGATCCAGCCGCGCTGCCCGCTGGGTGTTTCTTCGCCATGCGTAAATGGCGCTCTCATGGGACATCCCTGCTCTCTACTCGCGTGATGATGACGACGATGTTTTGGCCGTCCAGGTTGCCGCGGGCGGGGTTCCATCTCGGACCGTATGAGCGTCACTTCCAGAGGCGGGCGGCGGTGCTCGCGGTCTCTATGGAGATGGCGTTGGCGGTGATGAGCCGTCGGTTGGCTTCGGCGAGGGCGGCCTTCATACGGCGGATGGCGGTGCCCCAGTCGTGGTGGGCGCGGTCGTATGCTGCCTGCGCCTCACCGGACCATGAGGATCGAAGTCGAGCGGCCTCCGCGTCGAGGGTGTCGAGCTGCTCCTGGAACTGCCGGACGGTGAGGGCGAGACGCGCGACCGTGTCGCTGACGGCGTCGTGGCGGACCGCGACTTTCATCGTTCCTCCGACAGCTCCTGGCTGAGGTCGAGCTCGCGGAGGACGTACGGCTGAGCGACGGCGTCGGTGAGGTAGTACGTGTAGAAAATGACCGCGGCCTCGTCAGCGGTGAACACCTCGTTCGAGAACACGCGCACCGCACGGGTCTGACTGATGGGGATCAGCGTCGTCTCGTCGGCAGGCTCGGGACGCCCTACCGTGTACAGGTGGGTCTGACCGTCAGGCCCTGCCAACCGGACCTCCACGGTCATCTGATCGGCTGAACCCGCCGCCTGCATGAAGGATCCACCAGGCTTGGACTCGAACCCCACGATGCTCGTCGGGTCGCTGCCCCGCCAGATGATGTAGGTGAATGTCTCCAGGCCGTCCAGTGCTTCGAGCCTCAGTCGAAGAGTGTGCGGGACCGGACGAAAGACCTCTTCAATCCACCCTTCCTGGCCGCGTGGGGTTCTCTCTGCGAACGGTCCGTAGCTGCTCATGGTTCCCTTCTCACAATCACCCTAGAAATCTCGATACTCTCACCATTGAGCTGCCCTCTCGCGACGGCCCCATCGTTCACTTGCGCGTCGAACTGGCGCTGTGTGCTCCCCGGCCGGAAATACGCGTCATAAGCACCACCGGACTTGACCTCGATAGCTGTGAACGTCCCGTCAGGGTTTCGGACGAGGCCGTCATAGTATCGGCCGTCCTGCGGCGCGCCGTCGTAGCCCACCTTGGCTTTGGTGCGGATCACTTCCACTTGCTCTTCAGCGGCGAACTTGTCGAGTCCGATCTTCTCTTTGTCGACCCACGGCTTGTTCTCCTGACCGTTTGCGTATTTGCCCTCGTAGTCTCGTCCATCCCCGCGATCGACACCCTTGCGGGAGTCTGCGGTTCGGTCGGTTTCGCGGAACCATCGCCCTGCCGCGTCGCCGACGAGTCCGGCGCCGGCGCCGGCGACGCCGACGCCGGCGGCGGCGATGGCGGGCGCGCCAGCGATGGCACCGACTCCGGTCACCGTCAGGCCTCCGCCACCGACAGCGAGTGTGGCGCCTCCGATGAAGGTCGCAGCGCCGCCCAGGAGTTCGAGGATGATGTCCGGGTGCTCCCACAGCGTCTGCGCGGCGACAGCGAGCATGTCCATCGTGGCGTGGAACGGCTGCACGACAGCAAGGGTGAACACCGCCTCGGTGACGGCATGCTGGGCGGCGGTCGCGGCCTCAGCCTCGGTGAGCGGCATGCGCGCTGTCTCCGCAGCCTGGTTCAACCGGACGGTGCAGTCTCGGGCGAACACCTCCAGTGTCGCCCGAGCGTTGAACAGCACCTCTCTGGCCTGTTCATGCGCCAGACCGGACGGGTCGACGAACGGCACCTCCACCTCCGGGTGCCGGAGGCCTTGCCCGACCCGAAGCTCGCGGACGTGGGCGCGGTGCGCGGCCAGTGCCGTGGCGGCCTGCTGCTCGGCCTCGTCCCACAGGGTGATGGCGCGCGCGGCTTCCTCCTGCGCCCACTCGAGAGCATCCGCCCAGGTGAACAGGGCGTGAGCACCCTCGCGGAGCCCGTCGCCGGCGTTCGACCAGTGCAGCAGCTGACGATCGAAGCGCGCCAGGTACGCATCGTAGGCCGCGCCCGTCCAGGTGCCCTCGTCGTCGAGCGCCGCGAGCTGGTCGTGCACTCGTGCCGCAGCCACGCTGTGCGCCTTCCACGCCTCGGCTGCCTGCCTGACCTCGCCGGGGGAGCCGGGAATGAGGGCGGCGGCGGAGCGGGTCTGCCCGAGCTCCATCACTCTTCCCAGATCATCGCGTCGACCTCGGCCTTCGCGGCATCCGTCCCCTCGTCGAAGACCCGGGCCGTCGTCGCCAAACGCTCGGTGAAGTCGTCGGAGTCCGTCACCCGGGACGCGAGGCCCGCAGACCAGGCTTCGGCGAACCGCTCAGAGGCTGCGACCACCCACTCGTGGCCGGCACTCGTCGGCGGGGCGAGGTCGGTCGATCCGACGTCTGCGACGATGCGTCGCGTCTTCGCCGCCATCGCCCGCAACACGTCCGTGTCGACTTCATAGTCCTGCGACATGCTGCCCTCTTCCTGCGAGCCCCCCGGCTGCGGGATCGAGCATAAGCGACTACGGAGTCAAAAGACAGCTAAAAGTCTGTATATGTGTATGAAGCGCCCCCAAATAAGTACGTAGAGGTCTGGGTGCCGTATTCGCACGGGCCACCGGACAGCGAAAGAGCCCGCCCCCAGATGGGGACGGGCTCTGTCGCGATCCGCGGTCGGCTCAGACTCCGAAGTACAGCTCGTACTCGAACGGGTGCGGGCGCTGAGCGATCGGCAGGATCTCGTTCTCGTACTTGTAGGAGATCCAGGTCTCGATGAGCTCCTCGGTGAACACGCCGCCCTCGAGGAGGAACTGGTGGTCGGCGCGGAGCGCCTCGAGCGAGTCCAGCAGGGAGTTCGGCACCTGCGGGATGTTCTTGGCCTCCTCGGGCGGAAGCTCGTAGAGGTCCTTGTCGACGGGCTCGTGCGGCTCGATGCGGTTCTTGATGCCGTCGAGGCCCGCCATGAGCTGCGCGGCGAAGGCGAGGTACGGGTTGCCCGAGGCGTCGGGGGCGCGGAACTCGATGCGCTTGGCCTTCGGGTTCGAGCCCGTGATCGGGATGCGGATCGCGGCGGAGCGGTTGCCGGCCGAGTAGACCAGGTTGACCGGAGCCTCGAAGCCCTTGACCAGACGGTGGTAACTGTTCAGCGTCGGGTTGGTGAAGGCGAGCAGGGCCGGCGCGTGCGCCAGGATGCCGCCGATGTACCACCGCGCGATGTCGCTGAGCTGACCGTAGCCGGCCTCGTCGTAGAACAGCGGCTTGCCGTCGTTCCACAGCGACTGGTGGGTGTGCATACCCGAGCCGTTGTCGCCGTACAGCGGCTTCGGCATGAAGGTGGCGACCTTGCCCCACTCCTCGGCGGTGTTCTTGACGATGTACTTGAACTTCAGGATGTCGTCGGCCGCGTGCACCATGGTGTCGAAGCGGTAGTTGATCTCCTGCTGGCCGGCCGTGCCCACCTCGTGGTGGGAGCGCTCGAGGATGAAGCCCGCATCGATGAGCTTAAGGGTGATGTCGTCGCGCAGGTCGGCCGTCTTGTCGACCGGGCTGACGGGGAAGTAGCCGCCCTTGTAGGGGGTCTTGTTGGCGAGGTTCCCGCCCTCCTCCTCGCGGCCGGTGTTCCACGCGGCCTCCTCGGAGTCGACCTTGTAGAAGCTCTCGCCGGCCGTGACGGAGTAGCGCACGTCGTCGAAGATGTAGAACTCGGCCTCGGGAGCGAAGAACGCGGTGTCGGCGATGCCGGTGGAGGTGAGGTACTTCTCCGCCTTCTTCGCGACCTGACGCGGGTCCTTCGAGTAGATCTCGCCGGTGCGCGGGTTGTAGATGTCGAAGATCATCACGAGGGTGCTGGCCTCGCGGAAGGGGTCGATGTACGCCGTCGTCACATCCGGGATGAGCTGCATGTCCGACTCGTGGATGCTGGCGAAGCCGCGGATGGAGGAGCCGTCGAACAGCTGTCCGTCCGTGAAGAAGGCCTCGTCGACCGTCGCCGCAGGGATGTTGAAGTGCTGCTGCACACCAGGGAGGTCGGTGAAACGGATGTCAAGGAATTTGACGTCGTTCTCCTTGATGTAGGCCAGTACCTCGGACGAATCTTTGAACATGTACGACTCCTGTGATGCGGATCGATGGCTTCGGGGCCACTCTGCACAGTACGGACGGGGGATTTCTCCACGGTATCCGCTTTGTTTCGTCCGTGTTACAGCGTGAGCAGGATCGGAGGGCATCCACAGCCTCGGTAGGCTGGAGGGGTGACGGATGCTGTGAACACGTACCCCGGTGAGCGACTCGGACTCCCGGAGTCCGGACCGGGGAGCATCGGTCGCCCTGGACGCCGGATCGGGGCCCTCGCGATCGACTGGACGGCAGCCGTCATCCTCTCCGTCGCGTTCTTCCAGTACGACCCGTTCGCCACGCTGCTCATCTTCGGTGTCGTGCAGATCCTCTTCATCCCGACCGCGGGCGGCAGCCCCGGGCACCGCATCCTCGGCATGCGTGTCGTCCGTCTCGACGGCGGATGGGTCGGTCTGTGGCGTCCGATCGTGCGCACGCTGCTGCTCCTGATCGTGATCCCGGCCGTGGTGTGGGACCCGGATCAGCGCGGTCTGCACGACAAGGCCGTGGGAACGGTCCTCATCCGCGCCTGACGCTCAGGCGCGGCCGCGGTTGCGCCGGCGTGCCTCGCGGGGTGCGCGGCCGCCGAGGAAGGAACGCGCTGGATCGACGACGTAGCCGCGGCGCAGCGCTTCGCGGCCGATCAGCATGCGGAATCCCATCTCGTCCCGGTTGCTCAACGTGACCTCGGCCATCACCTCGCGGTCGACGAGCCGGATCATCAGCTGCACGACGAGACGCTCCTGCGCGTGCCCGGACGAGCTCCGGACGGCCCGGCGATCGTGGATGGGGGACTCCACGACGACGGCGTCCTCCTGGCTGTCCTGCCAGGGCTTCACGCGGAAACGCACCCAGGCCTCGCCGTCGCGCTCGAACTCCTGGATGTCGAACGCGTGCAGGGACGAGGTGCGGGCGCCGGTGTCGATCTTGGCTTTGATCCAGTCGACGCCGAGATCGGGCAGGCTCACCCACTCGCGCCACCCCGTAAGGGTGTTTGAATGGGTAGACCTACTCACCTGATACATCCTGGCAGGAAATCCCCCGTGAAGATCGCAGTGCTGTCCCGTGCGCCGCAGGCGTACTCCACCCAACGCCTCCGCGCGGCCGCACTGCAGCGGGGCCACAACGTGAAGGTGCTCAACACGCTGCGCTTCGCGATCGACCTGACCTCCGATGAGCCCGACCTGCACTACCGGGGCCGGCAGCTCAGCGACTACGACGCGATCCTGCCCCGCATCGGCAACTCGATCACGTACTTCGGCACCGCCGTGGTGCGGCAGTTCGAGCAGATGGACGTCTACACCCCCAACACGGCGAACGGCATCTCCAGCGCGCGTGACAAGCTGCGAGCGAACCAGATCCTCTCCCGGCACAACATCGCGATGCCGCCGACCGCCTTCGTGCGCAACCGCGCCGACGTGCGACCGGCGATCGAGCGCGTCGGCGGCGCTCCCGTGGTGATCAAGCTGCTCGAGGGCACCCAGGGCATCGGCGTCATCCTCGCACCCCAGGTGAAGGTGGCCGAGGCCATCATCGAGACGCTGCACTCGACCAAGCAGAACGTGCTCATCCAGAAGTTCATCGCTGAGAGCAGGGGCCGGGACATCCGCGCGCTCGTCGTCGGGGACCGCGTGGTCGCGGCGATGCGCCGCTCGGCGGCCGGAGACGAGTTCCGCTCCAACGTGCACCGTGGCGGCTCGGTCGAGGCGATCGAGCTCGACCCGGTCTACGAGCGGGCCGCCGTGCGGTCGGCCCAGATCATGGGCCTCCGTGTCGCCGGCGTGGACATGCTGGAGGGGGACGAGGGACCCCTCGTGATGGAGGTCAACTCCTCCCCGGGCCTGCAGGGCATCGAGACCGCGACCAAGCTCGACGTCGCGGGCGCGATCATCGACTACATCGCCGGTCAGGTCGCCTTCCCGGAGATCGACGTGCGGCAGCGCCTCACGGTCTCCACGGGCTACGGCGTCGCCGAGCTCATGGTCCACGGTGCCGCGGACCTCGTCGGGAAGACGCTGGGAGAGGCCGGTCTGTGGGAACGCGACATCACGGTGCTCACGCTGCACCGCGGGGTCAGCGTCATCCCGAACCCGCGCAAGCACGTGGTCCTCGAGGCCGACGACCGCCTGTTCTGCTTCGGCAAGCTCGATGAGATGCGCTCGATGATCCCCGAGCGTCGGCGCCGGCGTGCGAAGGTGCGCCGCCTCCCCAAGCAGCCGCTCTCGGAATGAGAGAAGCGCGGCCGCCCTCGAAGAGGACGGCCGCGCTTCGCGGTTCCGGGGAGCGGGTCAGCGCGGACGCTGGGCCCGCACCTTCGTCGGGTCGATCCCCTTCGGGATGGGAAGCGACGACAGCGACTGCGACACCGAGTCGATGCGGCGGATGACGGCCGCCATGGTGGCCTTGTCGATGGCCTTCGGAAGCTTCTTGATAGTCTTCGCGAGGTCGGCGATCGGCACCTCGTCCTCGCCGTGCCCGACGTAGAGCACCGTGATCGGCACGCCGTGGGCGACGCGCTGCGCCCGGCTGCGCTCCTCGTTCACCAGTCGCGTGAGGCGTCCGCGGGCGCCCTCGCCGACGACGACGATGCCGCCGCGGCCGACCGTCCGGTATACGGCCTCCTGCGTCTTCGGGTTGATGCCCACCGGGGTCTCGGAGGCCTGCCACTGTCGGCCGAGGCTGGTGCTGAGCACGTGACCCGTCGCACCGGGCATGCCGTCGATCTTCGTGTACATGGCCGAGGTCGACAGTCGGGTCATGAGGAAGAGGGCGCCGAGGACGCCGAGCATAAGGCCCGTGATCGCCCAGAGGACGAGCGTCCACACCTGGAACGGCGGGATCAGGTAGCCGGCCAGGAGACCGAGGAGCACGCCGCCGATGAGGATCGCGGCCTGCGCCCAGGGGAGCCAGGGGTAGGCCTCGCGCGTGAACCGGAAGAGGGACTTGATCTGGGAGAAGAACCCAGGACGCTTCTCGGGTTCGGGAGCACGCTTTGCCATGGAGACCAGCCTACCGAGTCCGAGAGCCGTGCGATGCCGCCGTTCGCGTGCAGCGGAGAGGAGGGCGCCTCATCTCTCCTGCACAGTCCGGCCCGATGCCGGATCTCGTCCCGGAGCGGCTGAATGCGCGGACGGGACCGTGGCGATCGCTTGGGATGGGTCGCATGACAGATGAGAGCGAGAATCCGCCCTTCGACCAGGCCGTACTGCCGCAGGCTCATCGCACGATCCGGCTCCTGGATCCTGGGGAGGGACCGCTGGAGGGCGCTCTCGTCGCCTCGCCGGATGGTCCCGTCGTGCGCCGCGATGCGGAGGGCCTCACCGGATGGGCGGGGTGGCGGTACGCGGGGTCGCAGCACGTCGCCGCCCCTCTCGACGTCGTCCGTCGCGCGCGCGGACACGACGTGCTGCTTCCGTGGTGCACGGAGACACTGCACGTCTTCCTGGAGCGGGCCGGTCGAGCGCGGGGAGGGCTGTCTTCGGGGGAGATCAGCACGGTCGTCGTGAGCATGCTGCGCGGGCTGAGCGAGCTGGGGCCGATGCCGGCCGCCGAGGTGCCGGGGGCTTGGTGGCTCACCGAACGCGGCCGTCCTGTCTTCGTGCTGGGAGCGGGCCAGGACGCGGCGTCGGCGGTCCTGGCGGTCCTGGATCGCCTGTACGCGGACTGCGCGGATAAGGCGCTGATCCGCGTCCTCGATCGCCTCCGGAAGCATCTCCGCACGGCTGCCGCGCAACGCCGTGTACCGCGACGGCTGCTCGAAGAAGGGGAGCGGGAGCTGCTGGAGATCGCGGCGCCGCGGCCGCTGGAGTCCGCGACCGAGGATCAAGCGGGTGCCGGGGTCGGCGCCGCCACGGCGCTCCGGCGCCTCCGAGCCGACTCCGCCACGCGCACTCGGGTGCGCGAGACCGGTGTGCGGCGGGACCGTCCCCGCGTGCGCGAGCGAGCGACGGTCGCCGCCGCCCTTCGCGCCTTCCTCGACCACCTCGCCGGCCGAGCGCGCGCCCTCGTCCGCCCGCGCGAGGTCGCAGCGCCCCGAGGGACGGAGCGGCGCAGCACACGGCCCCGCCGGGCGCGGATCTTCGTCGTCGCCGGAGTCTGCGCGGCGGCTGTGCTCGTCGCCGGGTCGTTGTGGCCCAGCGGAGGAGAGGGGTCTGCGGCCGGAAGCCCCGATGCGGGTACGGCGACGACCGCGCGTCCGTCGATATCGGATCCCGCGGACGAGACCTCGCGGGAACCCGCGCGGTCGCCGATGCCGTCGCCCACCGCGGGCGCCACGCCACCGGCGGTCGATGATCCGCTGGCCGCCCTGCCGGACGTGATGACGCGGATCGCGGAGTGCGAGTCGCGAGAGGATCCGGTGTGCGCGACGGCGATCGCGGGGGGAGCGCCGGCGATCAGGGCGGTCGCGGCAGAGCTCATCGGCGGGGAGGACCCTATGCTGGTGGATCGCTACGGAGACATCGCCGTGCTGGAGCTGTCGTCGTCGTCCGCGGGTCGAGACGGCTCAGGCGCGGGGGCGATGATCGTCGTACTGGTGTGGGTGGACGAGAAATGGCTGGTCCGCGACGCGTATCGCGTCGCGGACCAGCCGAGGTGAGGCGAAGCCGCCGGATCAGGCTCCGAGCTGACCGCTGAACTGCGCAGCCTCGAGGCGGGCCTTCACCGCACCGAGGAAGCGGGCCGCGTCGGCACCGTCGATGATGCGGTGGTCGTACGACAGAGCCAGGTACACGTAGGAGCGGACCGCGATCGCATCGGTGCCGCCGACCTTGACCAGACCCGGGCGCTTGACGACCGTGCCGGTGCCGAGGATCGCCGACTGCGGCAGGAACACCACGGGGGTGTCGAACAGCGCGCCGCGCGAACCGGTGTTGGTCAGCGTGAACGTGCCGCCGGCGAGCTCGTCCGGCTTCAGCTTATTGTCGCGCGTGCGCGCCGCGAGGTCGGCGATCTCGTGGGCGATCTCGGCGATGTTCTTCGAGGCCGCGTCGCGGAGCACCGGCGTGAGCAGACCGCGCTCGGTGTCGACCGCGATCGAGACGTTCTCGGAGGCCGGGTAGACGATCTGCTCGCCGTCGACCGTCGCGTTGATGATCGGGAAGGCCTGCAGGGCCTCCGCCGCCGCCAGCGCGAAGAACGGCAGGAAGGAGAGCTTGTCGCCCGTCTTCTCGAGGAAGGACGCCTTGACGCTGTCGCGGTACTCGGCGAGAGCGGTGACGTCGACCTCGACAACGGTGGTGAGCTGAGCGGTCTGCTGCATCGACTCGACCGCGCGCTTGGCGAGGACCTTGCGCAGGCGCGACATCGGCTGAGTGGTCCCGCGCAGCGGCGACACCTCGAGCGGTGCCGGAGCCGGTGCCGCGGCGGCGGCCGGTGCGGCGGTCGCCGTCTCGGCCGCCTTGAGGACGTCCTCCTTGCGGATACGGCCTCCGACGCCGGTGCCCTTGACCGTGGCCAGATCCACGCCCTGCTGCGCAGCCAGACGGCGGACGAGCGGGGTCACGTACAGGTTGTCGCTCTCGGTCGGCAGCGACAGCTTGGGAGCCTCGGTCTGCGCGGACTGTGCGGGAGCAGCGGGCTGTGCGGGAGCGGCGGGCTGGGCCGGCGCGGCGGGGGCCTCCGCCTGCGGAGCGGGAGCAGCCGGAGCCTCGGGCTGTGCAGCCGGAGCCTCGGCCTGCGGGGCCGGCGCGGCGGGAGCCTCGGCCTGCGGAGCGGCAGGAGCCTCGGGCTGAGCGGCGGGAGCAGCACCCGAACCGACACGTGCCAGCACGGCGCCGACCTCGACGGTCTCGTCCTCGCCGGCGACGATCTCCTGCAGCACGCCGGCGACCGGCGACGGGATCTCGGTGTCGACCTTGTCGGTGGAGATCTCGAGGAGCGCCTCGTCGACCTCGACCGAGTCGCCGACCTGCTTGAGCCACCGGGTGACGGTGCCCTCGGTGACGCTCTCGCCGAGCTCGGGGAGCACGATGTCGGTCGCGTCGCCGGACGGAGCCGCAGGGGCGGACTCGGCGGGCGCGGACTCGGCGGGAGCCTGCGGCTCCGCTGCGGGAGCCGCGGCGGGCTCCGGAGCGGCGGGGGCGGCGGCTTCGGCCGGAGCGGCTTCGGCGGCGGCAGGGGCATCGCCGGCAGGGGCCGCGCCGCTGCCGTCACCGATGCGGGCCAGCAGAGCACCGACCTCGACGGTCTCGTCCTCGGCCACGAGGATCTCCTCGATCACGCCGGTGACGGGGGAGGGGATCTCGGTGTCGACCTTGTCGGTCGAGATCTCGAGCAGGCCCTCGTCCGCCTGGACGGTGTCTCCCACCTGCTTGAGCCAGCGGGTGACCGTACCCTCTGTGACGCTCTCACCGAGAGCGGGGAGGACCACGGATGTGCTCATGACTGAGTCTCCTTCAGAAGTTGTATGACGCTTGTCTAGCTTAGTGACTCGGGCACCGGTTGGTGCTCAGAGGGCGTGCAGGGGCTTTCCGGCCAGTGCGAGGAAGGCTTCGCCGAGGGCCTCGCTCTGGGTCGGGTGGGCGTGGATGAGCGGCGCGATGTCCTCCGGGTGGGCTTCCCACGCGACCGCGAGCTGCCCTTCGGTGATGAGCTCTCCGACGCGGTCGCCGAGGAGGTGCACACCGAGGACGGGTCCGTCCTTGAGACGGACGACCTTGACGAGGCCGCCCGTGCCGATGATCTCGCTCTTCCCGTTCCCCGCGAGGTTGTACTCGTAGGAATGGACGGCGTCGGCACCGTGCGCGGCGACCGCCGCCTCCTCCGTCAGACCGACCGAGGCGACCTCGGGGCTGGAGTAGGTGACCTTCGGGATCTGCACGTCGGGCACGTTCACGGGGGAGAGACCCGCGATGCGCTCGGCGACCGCGATCCCCTGCTGGAACCCGCGGTGGGCGAGCTGGAGACCCGGGACGATGTCGCCGACCGCCCACACACCGGGGACATCGGTGCGGAGGTCGCCGTCCACCGTCACGAACCCGCGGTCCAGACGCACGCCGGCGTCCTCGAAGCCCAGGTCGGCGGTGGCGGGGCCGCGGCCGACGGCGACGAGGAGGTAGTCGGCGGTGAACTCCGTGCCGTCCTCCAGCGTGACGGTCACGGACGCGTCGTCCTGCGTGGCGCTCTGGAAGCGCACGCCGAGGGAGTACCGGATGCCGCGGCGGCGGAACGCGCGCTCGAGGCCCTTGCTCATCGCGATGTCTTCGTTCGGGACGAGGTGGGGCAGGGCCTCCACGATCGTCACCTCGGCACCGAAGGAGCGCCACACGCTCGCGAACTCGACGCCGATCACGCCGCCGCCCAGGATGAGCACGCGCTCGGGGATGACGTCCAGGGCGAGGGCCTGCTCGCTGGTCAGGATCCGGCCGCCGATCTCGAGCCCCGGCAGCGAGCGGCTGTAGGAGCCCGTGGCGAGGATCACGTCCGTGCCGACGTAGACGTCGTCGCCGACGCTCACGCTCCGGTCCGCGTTCAGGCGACCGAGCCCGGTGACCGTCGTGATCCCGCGCGCCTTGACGAGCCCCTCGAGACCCTTGTACTTCTTGGCGACGATGCCCTCGCGGTAGGTGCGCACCCCGGCGACGTCGATCCCGCCGAACGAGGCCGTGACTCCCACGGAGGAGGCGCCACGCACGTGGTCCGCCACCTCGGCGGCGTGCAGCAGCGCCTTCGTAGGGATGCACCCGCGGTGGAGGCATGTACCTCCCACCTTGTCCTTCTCGATCAGTGCGACGGACTTGCCGAGCTCGCTCGCTCGCAGTGCCGCGGCGTACCCGCCGCTGCCGCCGCCCAGGACGACGATGTCGAAGGTGTGGGTTGTCATGGGTGTCATGCCTCCGGGTGGGATGCTGCTTCGGCGAAGGCGATGATCGATCGGACCATCGCCCCCGTGGGGCCCTTCTCGGTGAAGCCGTAGGGGGCGCCAGCGTGTTCACCGGAGCCCGCGATGTCGAGGTGCACCCAGGGGATGCGCGGCGCGTCGTCCGCGTCCGAGGTGCGGCCGACGAAGCGCCGCAGGAAGAGGCCGGCGAAGGACGCGCCGCCCATCCGATCTCCCATGTTGGCGTTGATCATGTCGGCGATGGGGGAGTCGAGCGTCTCCTCCATGTAGGCGGGCAGCGGCATGTGCCACGCCGGCTCTCCCGTGCGCGCGGCGGCGGCGAGGAATTCCGCGACCGTCTCGTCGTCACCGAAGACGCCGGTGTGACGGTGGCCGAGGGCCGCGACGATCGCGCCGGTCAGGGTCGCGACGTCGATGATGACATCGGGGTTCTCGCGGCTCGCAGCGACCAGACCGTCGGCGAGGACGAGGCGCCCTTCCGCGTCGGTGTTCAGCACCTCGACGGTGGTGCCGTCGAGGATGCGGATGACGTCGCCGGGGCGGAGGGCGCGGCCGGACGGCATGTTGTCGGTGATGCAGAGCCAGGCGGTCACGTGCACGGGGAGCCGGAGGGCGGCGATGGCGCGGAGGGCGGCGAGGGAGGTCGCGGCACCGGCCATGTCGAACTTCATGCCGACCATCGAGGCCGCGGGCTTCAGCGACAGGCCGCCGGTGTCGAAGGTGATGCCCTTGCCGACGAGGGCGATGTGGCGCTGCGCGTCCGCCGGCGCGTAGTCGAGGCGGACGAGACGCGGCGGCCGGTCGGAGCCCTGGCCGACGCCGAGGATGCCGCCGAAGCCCTGTTCCGCGAGAGCGGTCTCGTCGAGGATCTGCACGGTGACGTCGAGGTCGGCGACACTGTCGGCGGCGCTCTGCGCGAGCTGCGCAGGGCTCTGCCACTCGGCGGGCACGTTCACGAGGTCCTTGATGAGGGCGACGGCCTCGCCCGTCGCGTGGGCACGGGCGATCGTGGCGTCGTCGAGCGGGGCGTGGACGACGACCGCCGTCGCCCGCTTCTTCCTGCCGTTCTCGGCGCGATAGTCGTCGAAGCGGTAGCCGCCGAGGACGGCGCCCTCCGCCGCCGCGGCCGCGTGCGCCTCGAGCCCGGAGGCGAGGCCGAGCGAGACGGTGTCGAAGCCGGTGAGGGAGCGGAGAGCCGTGCCGGCGGCGCTGCGCACGGACGCGTCGTCGATGGTGGAGCCGACGCCGACGACCGCGAAGGGGAGCGTCGTCACCTCGGGGGCGTAGACCCGCGCGAACGCTCCGGCGGCGCCGGTGAAGCCGATGCCCGCGAGGACGTCGGCGAGACCGGGGTGAGCCGCCAGAGGCTCGGCCGACTCGGAGAGATCGGGGACGACGAGCACTGCGGCATCGGCAGCGCTTCCGGGGAACTGATCGGTGGTGTGCGAGAGCACGGGAAGCGTCATGGTCTCCATCCTAGGATCTCCGCCCCGGGGTCGTCGGCCCGCCCGGCGGGGTGTGTTCGCTCTCAGCGAGACAGGTCAGAGCCCGGGTCCGGGTGCGGCTCGTAGCATGGAGACATGCCCTTCTCCGGAGAAATCCACGAACGCGTCGCGAACGCCCCCACGGTGCCCCACGGCCTGCCTCTCGTGATGCTGCTCACCGGATTCACCGACGCGGGCAGTGCGGTGTCGGGGCTCATCGATCACCTGAGGGAGACGACGTCGCCGCAGCCGCTGGCGATCTTCGACAACGATGTGCTCCTCGACTACCGGGCGCGTCGCCCCGTGATCTCGTTCGACCAGGACCACCTCGCCGAGTTCCGCCCGCCCCGACTCGAGCTCTCCCTCGCCACGGACGCGCTCGGACGCCCGTTCCTGCTCCTCACGGGCTACGAGCCCGACTTCGCCTGGAACGCCTTCGCGGAGACGGTGCTGGACCTCGCAGCGGAGTTCGAGGCGTCGGGACTGCACTGGGTGCACTCCATCGCCATGCCCGTGCCGCACACGCGTCCCATCGGGACGACGGTGAGCGGGAACCGGCGCGACCTCGTCGTGTCGCACTCCGTGTGGCGTCCGCGCACGCAGGTCCCCGCCACCGCCGGCCACCTGCTCGAGTACCGCTTCGCGGAGCGCGGGGAACGCGTCGTCGGCTTCGTCCTCCTCGTGCCGCACTACCTCGCCGAGACCGAGAATCCCGAGGCGGTCAGCGCGGCGGCGGAGAAGCTCATGGCGTCGACCGGTCTCGTGCTCATGCTGGACGCGGTGCAGGAGCGGCGCGCGGACTACATCGCCCGGGTCGACGAGCAGGTCGCGGCGAATGACGAGCTGCAGCAGATGGTTCACAACCTGGAACGTCGCTACGACGCCTACATGGCCGGCCGTGACCCCGAAGACGACTCGTACGACGAAGGCGGATTCAGCGAACGCGACCTGCCCAGCGCCGATGAGCTCGCGGCCGAGCTCGAGCGCTACCTCGCCACCCGTCCGTCGGGCGACGACGACAAGCCGGGCCGCGGCTGAATCCGTCCGTGCGGATCGGGCGCGAATGCGTCCTCATCGCCATACGTGTGCGATACTAGGAGTCCGACCCGTTGTCAATCAGTGTTTTCGAGCGCTGGACTTGACAAGGGTCTTACTAGTGTCCGAAATGTCCCGGGGTCTCCCAGCGGCCCCGTGAAAGGCGAAACGTGACTCCTGCCACGACGAAGAACACGCGGACGAAGAAGGCCGATCAGATCACCGCGGATCCCGAGGTCGAGGACGTCGAAGCGACCGAAGCGGCTCCCGCGCCCAAGCGCGCCGCGGCCAAGCGCGCCCCCGCGAAGAAGAAGAAGTCGGACGACGTCGTCGAGGAAGACGACGCCGCTGCGGCCGAGGGCTCCGAAGACGCCGCGGGCGACGAGGAGGAGGACGACGCGAAGCCGGCCTTCACCGAGCCGCTGCCGACCGGTGCGATCGTCATCTCCTCCAAGGACGACGAAGAGGTCCCGGTCTACTCGACCCAGATCACCGGCGCGACGGCCGACCCGGTCAAGGACTATCTGAAGCAGATCGGAAAGGTCGCACTGCTGAACGCGGCCGAAGAGGTCGAGCTCGCGATGCGCATCGAGGCGGGCCTGTTCGCGGAGGAGAAGCTCTCCGCGATGTCTCCCGCCGAGAAGACGAGCCAGCTCGGACTCGACCTGCAGTGGGTCGCCCGTGACGGTCAGCGCGCGAAGAGCCATCTCCTCGGCGCGAACCTCCGTCTCGTCGTCTCCCTCGCCAAGCGCTACACCGGTCGCGGCATGCAGTTCCTGGATCTGATCCAGGAGGGCAACCTCGGTCTCATCCGCGCGGTCGAGAAGTTCGACTACACCAAGGGCTTCAAGTTCTCGACCTACGCGACCTGGTGGATCCGTCAGGCCATCACCCGCGCCATGGCCGACCAGGCCCGCACGATCCGCATCCCGGTGCACATGGTCGAGGTCATCAACAAGCTCGCCCGCGTGCAGCGCCAGATGCTGCAGGACCTCGGTCGCGAACCCACTCCGGAAGAGCTGAGCCGCGAGCTCGACATGACGCCGGAGAAGGTCGTGGAGGTGCAGAAGTACGGTCGCGAGCCGATCTCCCTGCACACGCCGCTCGGCGAAGACGGCGACAGCGAGTTCGGTGACCTCATCGAGGACACCGAGGCCGTGGTCCCCGCCGATGCCGTGGGCTTCACGATGCTGCAGCGTCAGCTCGAGCAGCTCCTCGACTCGCTCTCGGAGCGCGAGGCCGGCGTGATCCGGATGCGCTTCGGCCTCGGCGACGGTCAGCCGAAGACGCTCGACCAGATCGGTGACACGTTCGGGGTGACGCGTGAGCGCATCCGCCAGATCGAGTCCAAGACGATGGCCAAGCTGCGCCACCCGAGCCGCTCGCAGTCGCTGCGGGACTACCTCGAGTGATGCAGGCGAACGAGGGCAAGGCGCTCGAGACGAGCGTCGACGGAAAGAGCTACGCGCGGATTCCGCTGCGCACCCGTGTCGTGATGCCGGACGACGATCTCGACGCCATCATCACGGAGTACGCCAAGGATGCCGTCCAGCCGGGCGACGTCCTCTTCGTGACCGAGAAGATCGTCGCGATCACGCAGGGGCGGTCCTACCGCCTGGACGAGATCAAGCCGCGCAAGCTCGCGCTGTTCCTGTCGAAGTACGTCACCCGCACGCCGTACGGCATCGGTCTCGGCATGCCGGAGACGATGGAGATGGCGCTGCGCGAGTGCGGTACGCCGCGCATCCTCTTCGCGGCGGCCGTCTCGGCGGTCACCAAGGCCTTCGGGCGCAAGGGCGACTTCTACCGCATCGCGGGGGACAAGGCGCGCGCGATCGACGGCCCGACGAAGCACACCATCCCGCCGTACAACGAGGCGGTCGTGCTCGGCCCCAAGGATCCGGATGGCGTCGCCGCGCACCTGAAGACGCTGATCGGCGGTCAGGCCGAGGTGGCCGTGGTCGACATCAACGATCTCGGCGGCAACATCCTCGGCTCCACGCTGGACAAGGCGGGGGAGCTGCGGCTGGTGAAGATCCTGGGTGACAACCCGCTCGGCCAGGGCCTCGAGTCCACCCCGCTCGGCATCGTCCGCGCGGTCTGAGCAGGTCGACCCACCCCCTTACGAACGAACCGGCCCCTTGCGTGCGAACGCAAGGGGCCGGTTTGCGCGTAGAGGGCCGGGTCGACGCTTCGACAGGCTCAGCGACCCAGGCTGGGTCCCTGAGCCTGTCGAAGGGTGAGCCTGTCGAAGCTCAGAAGCCGATGACCTCGCGGTAGCGCGGCTTGTGCCCGGTCCGGATCCCGGTGACGCTGGGCTTGTTCTCGTAGACGCCCGCGCCCCAGTTGCCCTCGACGAGCACGGGGCCGTCCGGGGTCACGACGACGTCCCAGCCGACGTACTGCACCTGCGGCACGACGCGGGCGACCTGATCGATGAACGCGCGCACCTCGTCCATGTACGGCAGCTGGAAGTCGGCGATGCGGAACCCGGAGTCGGGGTGCGTCTCGTGAACGTGACCGTGCGAGTCGTAGCCGGCGCCCACCGCGTGCCCGTTCTCGTCGAGCATCGTGTAGAAGCCGCCGAAGGTCATCTGGTCGCTCACCGCGCCGCGGCCGAACTTCTGCGCCATCGCGAGGATGTGCGCCTTCTCGCCGTCGAAGAACGCGGTGATGCGCGTGGTGTTCACGGTCCCGGGGCACACCGCCGCCAGGTCGTCGTGCTGGCGGATGACCTCTTCGATCAGCAGCTCGCCGCGATCGAGGAGGCCGCGGTGGAACTCGGTCCAGTCCGTGATGTCGGCCGCGTGATACCGGTGCACACCGGTGCCGGCCTGACCGACCGGCTCCTTCGTGACGATCGTGCCGAGGCGCTCCGTGAGGGCGCGGACCTCGTCGGCGTTCCCCTCCTCGACGACCATCCACTCGCGGTGAAGGTGCGGGGAGCACTTGCGGTTGAACTCGATCTTGTCCTGGAAGATCCAGCGGAAGTCCGGGTGGTCGTACTTCTGCGAGAGCTGGTTGGACACGGGATGCGTCATGTACGTCTCGCGCTCGGCGCGGTTCAGCATCGCGAAGTCGTAGTCGATGTAGTCCTGAAAGCCGACGTTGTGACGGGCCGCCGACCAGAGCATGTCCGCGACGATCGTGGGCACGGGCCGGTGATGCTGGGCCGAGGCCTCCTTGGCGCGTTCGAACACCGAACCGACGTCGATGCGGCGGGCACGGCCGAGGAGGTAGCGGATGCGGGGCGCGAGAGTAAGACGAGACATGAAGCTCCGGGTCTAGGGATCGACGTCCCAGTCTACGCGGGGAGCCCCCAGGCTCCTGGGAGCGCGGAAGCTAGGCTGGAGCACGTGTGTGACACGAGTTCGAGTGCGCTTCCGCAGGCGATGATCTCGCGTTCGGCCCTCGCTGCCGGCGCGTCCGCGGCGATCCGGGCGGGGGGTCGCCGGGCCGACCTCCGGCGCGATGCATGGGGTCACGGTCTGCTCGCCGTCGCCCAGGCGGTGACCGCGGCGGGAGCGGAGGAGGTCCTCGTGGACTCTCCCGGAGAGGTCGAGGCGCTCCGTCTCGAAGGCATCACCGCCACGACCACCGGAGAGCCGGACCTCGATCCCGGTCTCCTCTACGGGCTGCCGTCCGCGGAGGGCCTCCCGACGACGCCCCCGGTCATGCGCCTGGTCGGCCGCGTCATGTCCACCAAGCGCCTGCGGGCGGGAGAGGCCGTCTCGTACGGCTACACCTTCCGGGCGGCGGCGGACACCACGGTTGCGCTCGTGACGGGCGGCTACGCTCAGGGCGTCGTCCGGGCCCTGGGCAACCACGCCGACGTGGAGATCGACGGCGCACTGCACCCCATCGTCGGGCGTGTCGCGATGGATGTCTGCGTCATCGACCTCCAGGGCGCTCCCGCGGAGGTGGGCGACGCGGTGACCTACTTCGGAGGGACCGGACCCGCCTCCGGTGCCATCGCGCGCTGGGCGGAGCTCACTCGGATGACCCCGGCCGAGCTCGTCGCGGTCCCGGGAGCGCACGCCGTGCGCGGATGGGAGGCATGATGGGAGGCCCGATGCGCCCCGAACTGCGTCTGGACAGCGCCGTCTTCCGCACGAACATCGCGGCGGTCCGTGACCGCCTCGGCGAGTCGACGCTGATGCTGGTCCTCAAGGACGACGCCTATGGCCACGGGCTCCGCTGGGCCGTCGAGACGGCCCTCGAGGCCGGGGTGACCTCGTTCGGCAGCTATGACGTGCGCGGAGGCGTCGAGGTCCGGCGCATCGCGGGCGGAGAGGTGACGGTGTTCGCCTGGGCGACCTCGACCGATGAGGAGATCGACGAGGCGCTCCTGCAGGACATCGAGCTCGGCGTCGGCACAGTCGAGTACCTCCGACGGATCATCGCCCGGGCGGAGATCCTCGGCGTGCGCGGACGGATCCACCTCAAGATCGACACCGGGCTGCACCGCAACGGCGTGCGCCCGGAGGACTGGGCGGCTGCGGTCGCCGAAGCCCGAGAGGCCGAGCGCTCCGGCGCACTCGCCCTCGTCGGGGTCTGGAGCCACATCGCCGAGGCGAGCGATGCCGAGGACGACGAGGCGCAGGCCGTGTTCCTCGACGCCGTCCGGCAGGTCGGCCTGACCGGGCCGCAGCCGGCGTCTGTGCACCTCACGGCCTCGGCCGCGTCCTGGTGGCGACCCGAGTTGCGCGGGACCGTGTCGCGGATCGGCGCGTTCTGCTACGGCATCCGCTCGGCGGACGGTCCGGACCTCGACGGGGTCCGTCCCGCGGCGTGTCTCGTCGCGCCGGTCGTGCGGGTGGAGGGCGAGAGCGCGATCGTCGCCGTCGGGAGTCTGGACGGCGTCCCCTCCACGCTGACCGGGATGACGGTGGGCACCCCCGCCGGCTCGCGTGCGGTCTCGACCATCGATGTCGCCACGATGACCGTCGAAGGCTGGCCGGGGATGGCGGTCGGCGACGAGGTGACGATCTTCGGTCCCGGCGCACAGGGGGAGGAGACAGCAACGACCCTCGCCGAGCGGATCGATACAGTGGGCGAGGAGATCCTCACCCGCCTCGGTCCGCGGATTCGGCGGAGGGTCGTGGACTGAACCGGTTCGGCCGGCTCAGGCGCTGATCAGACCGTCTCGATGAGACGAGCGGTCTCGTCGTGCCAGCTCGTGGCCACGCTGCGCAGCTTCTCTTCGTACTTGCGGCCGTGGTGGGCGCAGAAGAGCAGCTCGGAACCGTTGACCTCGGCGGCGATGTAGGCCTGCGCTCCACACGAGTCGCAGCGGTCCATCGCGGTCAGGCGGTACTCGACAGCGGAGGTCTCACGTTCGGTCGTTGCATTCATCTCGGGGCCTCCTCGGGTGTCGGCGTCCTTGTTGGTCGTGCTCAATACAACCACGCTGCACCTGGGGGCATGCCCGGTCGACGGCGTGTTTCGCTCAGCGCGTACGCGCGCACCCGCGAACGCGGCGACCCGGGGAGTGTCTGCGAAGGGCGGCTCCCTCCCGCGAATAGACTCGGAGATTGTGAATGCCGAGTACTCCGCCCATCATCTCCAGGTGCTCGAAGGACTCGAAGCGGTCCGCAAGCGCCCCGGCATGTACATCGGCTCGAACGGTTCGCCCGGGCTCATGCACTGCCTCTGGGAGATCATCGACAACTCCGTCGACGAGGCGGTGGCCGGCAACGGCTCGCGCATCGACGTCATCCTCCACGACGACGGCAGCGTCGAGGTGCATGACCGCGGTCGCGGCATCCCCGTCGACGTCGAGCCGCGAACCGGTCTGACCGGCGTCGAGGTCGTCTACACGAAGCTGCACGCCGGAGGGAAGTTCGGCGGCGGCTCCTATGCGGCATCGGGCGGTCTGCACGGCGTCGGCGCCTCGGTCGTGAACGCCCTCTCCGAGCGCCTCGACGTCGAGGTCGACCGCGGCGGCAAGACCTACGCGATGTCCTTCCACCGCGGTGAGCC
This sequence comes from Microbacterium sp. CH1, assembly GCF_001595495.1. Lineage (NCBI taxonomy): Bacteria > Bacillati > Actinomycetota > Actinomycetes > Micrococcales > Microbacteriaceae > Microbacterium > Microbacterium sp. CH1. Next base: position 389,228 of record NZ_LOSO01000011.1, read on the forward strand.
CGGCATCTTCCAGGACTCGGGGGAGAAGCGGCCCGATGCGCCGTTCACCCCGTTCGAGGAGAACAGCGAGCTGCGCGTCGTCGGCAAGGCGCCGCGCGGCGTCACCGGTACCCGGGTGCGGTACTGGGCCGACCGCCAGATCTTCACCAAGGACGCCGCGTTCCAGCTCGCCGAGCTCGAGACGCGGGCGCGTCAGACGGCCTTCCTGGTCCCCGGGCTCGAGATCGTGGTGCGCGACGAGCGCGCCGCGAGCGCCGCGGTGGGGGAGGACGGTGCGCCGACCGGCCCCGTGGAGACCTCGTACCTCTACGAGGGCGGCATCTCCGAGTTCGTGGACTACCTCGCGGTCGACCCGCCGGTGACCGACACCTGGCGCATCCAGGGGGAGGGCACGTTCACCGAGACCGTCCCGGTCCTGCAGCCGGACGGGCACATGGTGGCGACCGAGGTCGAGCGCGTCTGCGCCGTCGACATCGCCCTGCGCTGGGGCACCGGCTACGACACCCGCATCCGCTCCTTCGTGAACATCATCTCCACCCCGAAGGGCGGCACGCATCAGCAGGGCTTCGAGCAGGAGCTGTTGAAGGTGCTCCGCAGCCAGGTCGAGCAGAACGCCCGCCGGCTCAAGGTCGGCAACGACAAGCTGGAGAAGGACGACGTCCTCGCCGGCCTCACCGCGGTCCTCACGGTCAACGTGCCGGAGCCGCAGTTCGAGGGTCAGACGAAGGAGGTGCTCGGCACGCCCGCCGTGCGCCAGATCGTGGCCCAGGTGATGCGCAAGGACCTCCAGCAGCGCTTCACCTCCACCAAGCGCGACGACAAGAGCCAGGCCACGCAGCTGCTCGACAAGATCGTCTCCGAGATGAAGGCGCGCGTGTCGGCACGCGCCCACAAGGAGACGCAGCGCCGGAAGAACGCGCTCGAGTCGTCCACCCTGCCGACCAAGCTCGTCGACTGTCGGACGAACGACGTGGAGCGCAGCGAGCTCTTCATCGTCGAGGGAGACTCGGCCCTCGGCACGGCGAAGAACGCGCGCAACAGCGAGTTCCAGGCGCTGCTGCCGATCCGCGGGAAGATCCTCAACGTGCAGAAGGCGTCGGTCGGCGACATGCTGTCCAACGCCGAATGCGCGTCCATCATCCAGGTGATCGGGGCCGGCTCCGGGCGGACCTTCGACATCGACGCCGCACGCTACGGGAAGATCATCCTCATGAGCGACGCCGACGTCGACGGCGCGCACATCCGCACCCTCCTGCTCACGCTCTTCTTCCGCTACATGCGGCCGCTCATCGAGCACGGACGGGTGTTCGCCGCCGTGCCGCCGCTGCATCGGATCATCGTCATCAACCCGGGATCCAAGCCGAACGAGACGATCTACACCTACAGCGAGCAGGAGCTGCACGCGCTGCTCGCGAAGCTCCGCAAGGCCGGCAAGCGCTGGCACGAGCCGATCCAGCGCTACAAGGGTCTCGGCGAGATGGACGCCGAGCAGCTCGCGAACACGACGATGGACCGCTCCGGTCGCCTGCTCCGCCGCGTCCGGATGGAGGACGCCGAGGCGGCGGGCCGCGTCTTCGAACTGCTCATGGGCAACGAGGTCGCCCCGCGGCGGGAGTTCATCATCGACTCCGCCGACCAGCTCTCCCGCGAGTCCATCGACGCCTGAGAGCAGAGGTCACGAAGAAGGGGACCCGGCGCGGCCGGGTCCCCTTCTTCGTGGAACGGATCAGACGAGCGTGCGGCCGATGCTGCCGATGACGCCGTCGATCGGCTGACCGGAGGCGTCGCGTCGTGCCCCCACGTCCGGCAGCTTGCGTACCGCGCCGGTGGGGTCGACGGCCAGAGCCGGGTTCGGGCCGACCCAGGCGACGGTGAGGCGGTCCTCGCCCTTCAGGAAGGCGTGGGCGCGGACGCCACCGGTCGCGCGGCCCTTCGACGGGTACTCCGTGAAGGCCGAGACCTTCGCGCGGCCGGGATCGGTGCCGGGCAGGATGCTCTCCGCGCCGGACACCGTGGCGACCACGGCGTCGGTGTCCGGGCGGACGGCGCCGAAGAAGAGGACAGAGGCGCCCGAGCCGAGCTTGATGCCCGCCATGCCACCGGCCGGCGCGCCCTGGGGGCGGACCGTCGAGGCCGAGAACCGCAGCAGCTGCGCATCCGTCGTCAGGAACACGAGGTCGGCGTCATCCTCCGCGTCGGCCACCCCGACCACGGAGTCTCCGGTCTTGAGGCCGATGACCTCCAGGTCGGGCCGCACGGGCAGGGTCGACGGCACGATGCGCTTCACGATGCCCTGGGCGGTGCCGAGCGCGACGGGGGTCTCGCTGTCGAAACGGACGAACCCGAGGATGCGCTCACTCTTGGTCGTGATCCCCAGGTAGTCGCGAAGCGGAGTCCCCGCGGCGAGCTGCACCGAGGTGCCCGGCACCGAGGGCAGGTCCACGGGGGAGAAGCGGACGACGCGTCCCGTGCTGGTGAGCGCCCCGACCTCGCCGCGGACCGTCGTCTCGACCGTCGCGAGGATGGCATCGTGCTTGCTCCGCCGGGCCGGAGCCGTCAGCTCCTGTCCTTCGCCGAGGTCCACGCGCACGGCGCGGCCCGTCGTCGAGAGGACGACGGTGGTCGGCGCGTCGGCGATCTGCAGGTCGACGGCGCCCTTCGTCGCACGGGGCTTCGGCGGGGCCGCGTTCATCAGCAGGGTGCGCCGCGGCGTCCCGTACGCCTCGGCCACGGCGTCCAGCTCCCGGGCGACGGCCGCGCGCAGCAGGGCCGGGCTGGCGAGCAGCTCGCGCAGCGACGCGATCTCCGCGAGGAGGGCGTCGCGCTCCGCCTCGAGCTCGATGCGCGAGAACTTCGTCAGACGGCGCAGCCGCAGCTCGAGGATGTACTCGGCCTGCGGCTCGCTGAGGTCGAACACGGACCGGAGCCGGGTGCGGGCCTGCTCGGTGTCGTCCGACGACCGGATGACCTGGATGACCTCGTCGATGTCGAGGATCGCGATGAGCAGACCCTCCACCAGGTGCAGGCGCTCCTCCCGGCGGGCGAGGCGGTACCGGCTGCGGCGGGTGATGACCTCGATGCGGTGGCCGACGTAGACACTGAGCATCTCCTTGAGCCCGAGGGTGCGGGGCTGGCCGTCGACGAGGGCGACGTTGTTGATGCTGAAGGAGTCCTCCAGCGGGGTGAGCCGGTAGAGCTGCTCCAGCACGGCGTTCGGATCGAAACCGGTCTTGATCCCGATGGCGACGCGGAGGCCGTGGTTGCGGTCGGTGAGATCGGTGACGTCGCTGATGCCCTGCAGCTTCTTCGCCTGTACCGCGTCGCGGATCTTCTCGATGAGACGCTCCGGCCCGACCATGTAGGGCAGCTCCGACACGATGATGCCCGTGCGCCGGGGGCCCAGCGGCTCGATCGACGTGCGTCCGCGGACCTTGAGGGCGCCGCGACCCGTCGTGTAGGCGTCCTTCACGCCGTCGAGCCCCATGAGGATCCCGCCCGACGGGAAGTCGGGACCGGGGACGTACTCCATGAGGTCCTCGGTGGTGGCGTCCGGGTTCTCGAGCAGGTGGGTCGCCGCGGCGACGACCTCGATGAGGTTGTGCGGCGCCATGTTGGTCGCCATGCCCACCGCGATGCCGCTGGCACCGTTGACGAGCAGGTTGGGGAACGCCGCGGGCAGCACAGCCGGCTGCTGGAACTGGCCGTCGTAGTTCGGGATGAAGTCGACGACGTCCTCGTCGAGGTTCTCGGTGAGCGAGAGCGCGGGGGCGGCGAGACGCGCCTCGGTGTACCGCGCGGCGGCGGGGCCGTCGTCCAGGGATCCGAAGTTGCCGTGACCGTCGACGAGCGGCACCCGGAGGGCCCACTCCTGCGCGAGGCGGACGAGCGCGTCATAGATCGCCGAGTCGCCATGGGGGTGCAGCTTTCCCATGACCTCGCCGACGACGCGGGCGCTCTTCACATGGCCGCGGTCCGGGCGCAGGCCCATCTCGGCCATCTGGAACAGGATGCGCCGCTGCACCGGCTTGAGGCCGTCTCTGGCGTCCGGGAGTGCCCGCGAGTAGATGACGGAGTACGCGTACTCCAGGAAGGAGCCCTGCATCTCGTGAGAGAGATCGATGTCCTGGATGCGTTCCTCGACAGGCTCGGGCGGCGGGGTTTTCGGCATGGACTTCCTGAGGGCGTACGGGAGCCTGTGTCAGACTGGCTCGGATGTCCTTCATGCTACCGTCCGCGCCGCCGGGCGCCCGGAGCGTCGTCGGGGTGGCGGACGACCTGTGCGCCGCTCTCCGCGGCGAATCCGCCACGCTGCCGCGCGTCGATTCGACCGTGCTCGTGGTGATCGACGGCCTCGGGGCGATCAGCCTCCGCGGGCACGCCGGTCACGCCCGCTCGCTCACCGCGACGATGACGAAGAAGGACATCGCGCAGACGGTCTTCCCGACGACGACGGCGGCCGCCCTCACGAGTCTCACCACCGGGGTCTGGCCGGGGCAGCACGGTCTCGTCGGCTATCGCGTCCGGGATCCGGAGCGGGATGTCCTCGTGAATCAGCTCAGCGGGTGGGAGACGGACGGCCTGGACCCGCTCACCTGGCAGGCCGCCCCCACGGTGTTCGAGCGCATGGCGGCGACGGGCCGGCCGGCCTTCGCCGTGGGGCTGGCGGCGTACGCGCACAGCGGCTTCACACGTGCGACCCTCCGCGGCGCGACATTCGTCCCCGCGGCGACGCCGGAGGAACGGGTCGAGGCCTCCTACGCGCTGGCTGCGGAGAATCCGGGCTCCCTCGTCTACTGCTACCTGCCCGAGGTCGACAAGGCGGGGCACAAGCACGGGGTGGCCTCCGCGGAATGGGTCACCGCGCTGGAGCGGATCGACGGCGCGCTCTCGGTCCGCGTCCCGCCGCGCGTGGGCGTGGTGGTGACATCGGATCACGGCATGGTCGACGTACCGTCCCATCGGCAGGTCGTGCTCGAGGAGGAGCATCTCGTCGGCATCCGGCACGTCGGGGGCGAGCCCCGCATGCTGCACCTGTACCGGGAGCCGGACACCGACACCGCGGTGCTCGCCATGCGTCTGCGCCGCGATCTGGAGGGGGTGGCCGAGGTAGCCACCCGGGAGGAGGCGCTGCGGGCCGGTCTCTTCGGCCCCGTCGTCAGCGACGACGCCCGGCCCCGGATCGGTGACGTGCTGATCGCCGCCACGGGTGTGCGCGCGCTCTACGACGGCACCGCCGAGGACCAGCGCAACCGCGGCATGATCGGGCAGCATGGCGCACTCACCCCGGAGGAGACCAGGGTGCCGTTCCTGCGGCTCGGCGCCTTCGCCTCCTGACGCGAGCGACCGCGGTCACTCGTCGGTGCGTGCTCCGAAGACGATCTCGTCCCACGACGGCATGGCGTTGCGGCGCCGCCGACGGCCGCCGCTGTCGCCGGCGTCGTTCGGGGACGGCTGACGAGGCGTGGGCTCCGGGGCCGCAGGCTCGTCGTCCGGCTCCTCCAATGCGGCGAAGAGGGCGATCGGGTCCGTGTCGTCCTGAACGTCCTCGATCGCGTGCTCGATCGGCGCCGCCTCGCGCTGTCCGCGGCGGCGGCGCAGGGCCTCGAGGAGGTCGGCGGTCTCGGGGCTCGTCGAGGCGGCGTCGGGGGCGCGGTTGATCGCGGCGTCCTGGACCGCCGGCGCCGAGCGCTCGAGCTGCGCCGGCTCCTCTGCCTCGGCCGCGGGGGCCGGGACCAGGCGCGGTCCGAAGGCGCCGGAGTCGAAGCGGCTGTCGTCCTTGTAGGGGGAGGCGGCGCGGTCGGCCTCCACAGCTCGCAGTCGCGGGATCAGGCCCTCCGGCAGGGACCCCTGTCGCGAGAGCTGCGTGGCGTCGGCGTTCAGCGGCGAGAGGGCGCTCCGTCGAGGGTCGAAGCTCCAGCGCGCGTCGTGCTCGACGTCGTTGGCGGAGAACTCCAGCTTGATGATCCAGCCGGACTCCTCCTTCCAGCTCGCCCAGCGCTCGGACGACGCGCCCACCTCGGCCAGCTTGGCGCGCACCGCGGCGCCGAACGTCGGCTGCGCGTCGGGCTCGACCTCGCTCCCGATGAGGACGGGGACGGCGAGCGCCTGCCCGATGATGTGCTCCCGCTCGGCGAGGACGGGACCCTCGAAGCGTGCGACGTCGTCGACGCTGATCCCGAGGAGCTCCGCGACCTCGGCGGCGGTGAGACCGGCGCGGATCTGGGCCTGGATGTCCCGCGGACTCGCGGCGAGCTTCTGCGCCGCCGGCTCGGCCTGGCGGGTCGCGCGGCGGATCTCCCGCTGCAGCACGGCGTCGATGGGCAGCGCGAACCGCTCGCCCGCCTCGGTCGCGAGGACGAGCACTCCTGCTTCTGTGCCGACGATGGTGACGTTTTCCATGCGAATGCCCCTCTGATGGGTGTGCGTTCATGGTGTCACGGGAGACGCGTCGGGAGAGGGAATACGGCGGGCGTGCCGTGAGTTTGCCCTGTCGCATGGGAGGGCATTTGCGAAACGCCCGCCGGTCATGCAAACTATGGCCGCCGATTACCCGACGGCGCACCCGCCCACTCGCACCATGAAAGTGGAGATTCACCGCATGGCAACCGATTACGACGCTCCCCGAAAGAGTGAAGACGACTCCGAGTCGATCGAAGCCCTCAAGGAGCGTGTGCCGGACAAGCTGTCCGGCACGACCGGAGACGAGGACTCCGACAACCCGTCGAACTTCGATCTCCCGGGCGCGGACCTCTCCGACCTCGAGCTGGATGTCGTCGTGCTGCCCGCGCAGCAGGACGAGTTCACCTGCATGAGCTGCTTCCTCGTGAAGCACCGCTCGCAGCTCGACCACGAGGGACCCGATGGCCCCATCTGCAAGGAGTGCGCTGCCTGAGCAGCCCTCTGCGCGACGCCTCACGCGCCCCCGACCTCCGGTCAGGGGCGCGCTGTCGTTTCTCCGGAGGGTGGTCAGCCCCGCGCCGCGCGGATGGCCGCGGCGAGCCGATCGGGCGTCCTGGTCGAGATCGTCCACGTGATGACGGGGTCTGCCTCGTCGATGTTCGGCACCACGACGACACCGTCGATGCCGCCGCGGATGAGGTGCCACCCGCGAGCCGGGAGCTCCGGTCCTCGTGCGGCCCGTGCCTCGTCGCCGGTCAGCGCCACCGGCTCGCCGAGGTGGCGCACGTCGATGTGGGCGGGTCCGGCGCGGAGCACGCCGTCCTGCACCGAGACGACCGGAGCCAGGGCGATGGCCGCCACCACGAGCAGTGCGGACACCGCTCCGCCGAGCAGCAGCGCGAAGGTCGAGCCGACCGGCACGAAGATCAGGGACACCATCGGTCCCGCCAGGGCGATCGTGACCAGCAGCCACAGGCTGGGGGCCAGGCGTTCGTGGTAGCGGGGACGTGCGTCCGTTGCGGGGTTCTGCATTAGCCTCATGGGGTGACCGATTCCGTTGATGTCCCCATTATCGCCGCAGCGGTCCCCGGCTATGCGCATCCGGGTGACGCCGGAGCCGATCTCGTCGCCGCCGAGGCCGTGCGGCTGGAGCCGGGGGAGCGCGCTCTCGTCCCCACCGGCGTACGCATCGCGCTGCCGGACGGCTATGCGGCCTTCGTGGTGCCCCGCAGCGGTCTCGCGGCGAAGCACGGCATCTCGATCGTGAACTCTCCCGGCACCGTCGATGCCGGCTACCGGGGCGAGATCAAGGTCAGTCTGATCAACACGGACATCCACAGCGCGTACGATGTCGCCGTCGGCGATCGCATCGCACAGCTCATCGTGATGCCCGTCACCCGTGCCCGGTTCCTCCCGGTCGACGAGCTGCCGGACAGCGTTCGCGGCGCCGGCGGATTCGGCTCGACCGGCTACCAGGCACAGACCCCCGAGAACGAAGCAGGACAGGCGAAATGACCGACAGCAACGAGACTCCTTCCAAGTCGGCGCCGGAGAACCGCGCCACCGAGGGCCCGTTCGACGACTCCGAGGCGAACCCCGTCCGCCCGTACATCGACCTCGGCGGGATCAAGATCCTGCCGCGCGAGGGACTGAACCTGCGGCTCGAGGTGGAGGAGCAGAGCAAGCGCATCGTGGCGGTCGGGCTCGACTACGCCGAGTCGTCGCTCCAGGTGCAGCCGTTCGCGGCTCCGCGCAGCGGCGGTCTGTGGGACGAGACGCGCGTCCAGCTGCGCGACCAGGTCAAGGCGCAGGGCGGTCGCGTCGAGGAGCGGGAGGGGCCGCTCGGCAAGGAGCTGCTCGCGGAGGTGCCCGCGACCGCCAGTGAAGGCTCCGGCCTGCGCCTCGCGCGCTTCATCGGCATCGACGGGCCCCGCTGGTTCCTGCGCGGTGTGATCGGCGGCGCGGCCGCGTCCGACCCGGAGGCGGCGGCGAAGGTCGAGGACCTCTTCCGCTCGATCGTCGTCGTCCGCGGGGGAGCGCCCATGCCGCCGCGCGACCTCATCCCGCTGAAGATGCCGGCGACGCCGGGCTCCGCGTGACCACGCCGGACGCCGAGGAGCCGCGCACGCAGAGCGCGTCGGAGATCCTCGGAGCAGCACTCGGCGGCGCCGCGCGCAAGGCCGGGCTCGACCCGTCCGAGAGCGCGAGCACGCACAAGGTCGTCTGGTCGGCCATGGGCGGCTGGCGCGGGATCCTCGAGTCGGTGCTCCCGAGCCTCGCGTTCGTGATCCTGTTCACCCTTCGGCCGGAGCCCCTGCTGCTGCCCCTCGGAGTGTCCGTCGGTCTGGCCGCCGTGTTCACCGTCGTCCGGCTGATGCAGAAGTCGCCGCCGTCGGCCGCCCTCGGCGGGCTGATCGCGGCCGTGGCCGCTGCGGGACTGGCGCTGTGGACGGGGCGCGGCGAGGACAACTTCGTCCCCGGCCTCATCACGAACGCGGTCTACGGCTCGGCGATCCTCGTCTCGGCGCTCATCGGCTGGTCCGTCATCGGTCTCGCGGTCGGCTTCCTCATGGGGGAGGGAACCGCCTGGCGTGCGGACCGTCGCAAGCGGCGGGCCTTCTTCTGGTTGGGCATCGCCTGGGCCACGCTGTTCTTCGCCCGACTGATCGTGCAGTTCCCGCTGTACCTGGCCGGCGACGTCACCGCTCTCGGAACCCTCAAGCTCGTGATGGGACTGCCGTTGTTCGCGCCCCTGATCGCGGTGACCTGGCTGGTCGTCCGTGCGCTCTATCCCCGCGCGTCGTCGCACGACGACCCCGCGGCGGCGTGATAGATTTATCTCGACATCAAGATAAATCACGGGCTTTCGCCGGTGACCAGCGCGGAGCAGACTGGTTAGGTCCCCCTTGCTAGCCGCGCGGCCGCACCGGCGAGCAAGATGGAGGCGCCTGTCGCTCCCATCCGAATAGAAGGAGACGGATTCGTGTCCACGGTGAACAGCTTCGGTGCCAAGAGCACCCTGACGGTCGGCAGCACCGACTACGAGATCTTCCGCATCGACACGGTGCCCGGTTTCGACAAGCTCCCCTTCAGCCTCAAGGTCCTCCTGGAGAACCTGCTTCGCACCGAGGACGGCGCGAACGTCACGAAGGCGCAGATCGAGGCGCTCGGGTCGTGGGACGCCAACGCGGAGCCCAACACGGAGATCCAGTTCACGCCGGCGCGCGTGGTCATGCAGGACTTCACCGGCGTGCCCTGCATCGTCGACCTCGCCACGATGCGTGAGGCCGTCACGGCGCTCGGCGGCGACCCGAACAAGATCAACCCGCTCTCGCCGGCCGAGATGGTCATCGACCACTCCGTCATCGCCGACCTCTTCGGCACCGAGAACGCCCTCGAGCGCAACGTCGAGATCGAGTACGAGCGCAACGGCGAGCGGTACCAGTTCCTCCGCTGGGGCCAGACCGCGTTCCAGGACTTCAAGGTCGTGCCCCCCGGCACCGGCATCGTCCACCAGGTGAACATCGAGCACCTGGCGAAGGTCATCTACGACCGCACCAACGGCGGCGTCCTCCAGGCCTACCCCGACACCTGTGTCGGCACCGACTCGCACACCACGATGGTCAACGGACTGGGCGTGCTCGGCTGGGGCGTCGGCGGCATCGAGGCCGAGGCCGCGATGCTCGGCCAGCCCGTGTCGATGCTCATCCCGCGCGTCGTCGGCTTCAAGCTCTCGGGTGAGATCCCCGCCGGCGTGACCGCGACCGACGTGGTGCTGACCATCACCGACATGCTGCGCAAGCACGGCGTCGTCGGCAAGTTCGTCGAGTTCTACGGTGAGGGCGTCGCCTCGGTGCCGCTGGCCAACCGCGCGACGATCGGCAACATGTCGCCCGAGTTCGGCTCGACCGCCGCGATCTTCCCGATCGACGACGTCACCCTCGACTACCTGCGCCTCACCGGCCGCAGCGAGGAGGCCGTCGCGCTCGTCGAGGCCTACGCCAAGGAGCAGAAGCTCTGGCACGACGCCTCCCACGAGCCGGTCTTCAGCGAGTACATGGAGCTCGACCTCGGCACGGTCGTCCCGTCCATCGCCGGCCCGAAGCGCCCGCAGGACCGCATCCTCCTCTCCGAGGCGAAGACGCAGTTCGAGCAGGACATCCTGAACTACGCCACGGCCTCGACCAGCGACGACATCGTCGACCTCGAGTCCAAGCACTCCTTCCCGGCGTCCGACCCCGGTCAGGTCCCCGGCGAGGAGGAGCCGACCACGCGTCCCGTGCACATCAGCAGCGGTGCGCCGGCCAACGTGTCGAACCCCGTACCGGTCACGACCCCCGAGGGTGAGAAGTACATCCTCGACAACGGCGCCGTGACCCTGGCGGCCATCACGTCGTGCACCAACACGTCCAACCCGTCGGTGATGATCGCCGCCGGCCTCCTCGCCCGCAAGGCGCGGGAGAAGGGCCTCAAGCAGAAGCCCTGGGTGAAGACCACGCTCGGCCCCGGCTCGAAGGTCGTCACCGACTACTACGAGAAGTCGGGTCTGGACAAGGACCTCGAGGGCCTCGGCTTCTACACCGTCGGCTATGGCTGCACCATCTGCATCGGAAACTCCGGTCCGCTGATCGAAGAGGTCTCCGAGGCGATCAACTCGCACGACCTCGCGGTCACGGCCGTCCTCTCGGGCAACCGCAACTTCGAGGGCCGCATCAGCCCGGACGTGAAGATGAACTACCTGGCCAGCCCGCCGCTGGTCATCGCGTACGCCCTCGCCGGCTCGATGCACTTCGACTTCGACACCGACGCGCTCGGCAAGGACGCGGACGGCAACGACGTGTTCCTCAAGGACATCTGGCCGTCGCCGGAAGAGGTCCAGGAGATCGTCGACTCGTCGATCTCGCGCGACCAGTTCATCAAGCAGTACGCCACCGTGTTCGACGGTGACGAGCGCTGGCGCAACCTGCCCACGCCGGACGACGACACGTTCCAGTGGGACGAGAACTCGACGTACGTGCGCAAGGCCCCGTACTTCGACGGCATGACGATGGAGCTCACCCCGGTGAAGGACATCGAGGGTGCACGCGTCATGGCGACGCTCGGCGACTCGGTCACCACCGACCACATCTCGCCGGCCGGCAACATCAAGCCGGGTACCCCCGCGGCCCAGTACCTCACGGAGCACGGCGTCGACCGCAAGGACTTCAACTCCTTCGGCTCGCGTCGCGGCAACCACGAGGTCATGATCCGCGGCACGTTCGCGAACATCCGCCTGAAGAACCTCATGGTCTCGGCCGTGAACGACGGACAGGTCGTCGAGGGCGGCTACACCCGCGACTTCACGCAGCCGGGCGGCCCGCAGTCGTACATCTACGACGCGTGCATGAACTACGCCGAGCAGGGCACCCCGCTCGTCGTCTTCGGCGGCAAGGAGTACGGCTCCGGCTCGTCCCGCGACTGGGCGGCCAAGGGCACGAGCCTCCTGGGCGTCAAGGCCGTGATCACGGAGAGCTTCGAGCGCATCCACCGCTCCAACCTCATCGGCATGGGCGTCGTCCCACTGCAGTTCCCCGCCGGCGAGAGCTGGGAGTCGCTGGGTCTCGACGGCACCGAGATCGTCTCGATCACAGGACTCGAGGAGCTCAACAACGGCGTCACCCCGAAGACGGTCAAGGTCACCGCCACCCCGAGCGAGCACTCGCCCGAGGGCAAGCAGACCGTCGAGTTCGACGCGGTCGTCCGCATCGACACCCCCGGTGAGGCGGACTACTACCGCAACGGCGGCATCCTGCAGTACGTGCTGCGCTCGCTCGTCTGAGCCGCGATCGCGAAGGGGCTCGTGTCCACGGACACGGGCCCCTTCGGCGTGTCAAGGGTCTTCCGCCCTCGGGGGATTCCCGGCTCCGAGCGGTAGGATCGGGAAGGCGTCCGCACCCGTTCGGACGCTCTGTCGAGGCCTGTGAGGAGGCGCAGATGCCCATTCTTCCGAGCATCTCTGGACCGCGCGATCTTGATCGGCTCTCGCCGGAGCAACTGGAAGAACTCGCCGCGGAGATCCGGGCTTTCCTCGTCGAGAACGTCTCGCAGACGGGTGGGCACCTCGGTCCGAACCTCGGTGTCGTGGAGCTCACGATCGCCCTGCACCGTGTGTTCTCCTCGCCGGACGACCCCTTCATCTTCGACACCGGCCACCAGTCCTATGTCCACAAGATCCTCACCGGCCGGCAGGACTTCTCGAAGCTGCGCGTCCGGGAGGGGCTCGCGGGCTACCCGCAGCGTGCGGAGAGCCCGCACGACGTCGTCGAGTCCTCTCACGCCTCCAGCTCGCTGAGCTGGGCCGACGGCGTGTCCCGAGCGCTCACCGCCACCGGCCGCGCGGACCGACACGTGGTCGCGGTCGTCGGCGACGGCGCGCTGACCGGCGGCATGACGTGGGAGGCGCTGAACAACATCTCCGACGACAACGACCGCAACCTCGTGATCGTCGTCAACGACAACGGCCGCTCCTACGCGCCGACCATCGGCGGCATGTCCCGCTTCCTGAACCGGGTCCGCACCGCGGCGGCGTACAAGGATCTCCACCACAAGTCCGATCGCCTCTTCCGCGCGTTCGGGCCGGTGGGTCGAGCGGTGTTCCGCGGCGTGCGCGGCGGCACCCACGGATTCCTCTCGCGGTTCACCAACAACGAGGCCCTGTACTCCAACCTCGACATCAAGTACCTCGGTCCCGTGGACGGCCACGATCTTCCGGCGCTGCGGGAGACCCTGGAGCTGGCGAAGTCCTACGGCGCACCCGTCATCGTGCACGCGATCACCGAGAAGGGCCGCGGGTATCAGCCGGCCCGCGACGATGAGGCCGACCAGTTCCACGCGGTCGGCAAGATCGACCCGACGACGGGGGAGACGCTGTCCTCGGGCGGCCGCGGGTGGACCGACGTCTTCTCCGACGCCCTCGTGAAGGTCGGGGAGCGCCGCTCGGACGTGATCGCCATCACCGCGGCGATGCTCCGGCCCACCGGGCTCGCCCCCTTCGCAGAGCGCTTCCCCGACCGTGTCTACGACGTCGGCATCGCCGAGCAGCACGCGGTGGCCTCGGCCGCTGGACTCGCGTACGGCGGCCTGCACCCCGTCGTCGCCGTGTACGCCACGTTCATGGGACGGGCGTTCGACCAGGTGCTCATGGACGTCGCGCTGCATCGCGCCGGCGTGACCTTCGTGCTCGATCGTGCCGGCGTCACAGGTCCCGACGGCCCGAGCCACCACGGCATGTGGGATCTGGCCATGCTGCAGATCGTCCCGCACATCCGGATCGCGGCGCCCCGTGACGGTGCGCGTCTGACCGAGGCGTTGGACGAAGCGGTCGCCGTCGAGGACGCTCCGACCGTCATCCGCTTCCCGAAGGGCGACGTCTCGGCCGATCTGCCGGCGCTCGAGCGCCTCTCGGACGGCGTGGACGTGCTGGCGCGCGGCGAGGGCGAAGACGTCCTCATCGTCGCCATCGGCCCGTTCGCCGCGCTGGCCGTCGACGTGGCGGAACGGCTGCGCGCCCAGGGCATCGGCGCCACCGTGATCGACCCGCGGTGGGCGATCCCCGTGCAACCCTCGGTGGTCGAGCTGGCGGCGCGGCATCGCCTGGTGATCACGCTCGAGGACGGCATCCGCGTGGGTGGCATCGGCACCCGCGTGCGGCAGGTGCTCCGCGAGGCGGGGATCGACACGGCGGTGGACGAGCTGGGCCTTCCCGACGAGTTCATTGACCACGCGTCACGTGATCAGATCCTCGCCGACGCCGGTCTCACCGCCTCGAAGATCGCCCAGGACGTCGTGGCGCAGGTGCTGGGCACCCGCATCCCGAAGGCCCGCCACGCCGGTGAGACCGGCGCGATCGAGCTCCCGCTCCACGAGCGTCACTGACGGAGGACCCCACGGCGTCCGCTGCCGGTCAGGGCAGGTCGGCGAGTGTCTCGGCGACGATCCGCTCCACCGCCGGAAGGGCTCGGGCGCGTTCGTCGGAGACCAGCCCTATCCGCGTGCGGCGGTCGAGCACATCGGCTGCGGTCATCGCGCCCTGCGAGCGCACAGCGTGCTCGACGGCGGCGCGGGAGAGTGCGCCGCCCTCGACGACATCGCCCGGTGCGGGATCGTCGATCAGGCGCAGGGTCGCGGTGCCACTGGGGCCGGCGCGGAGGCCGTACTGCCGCACCGCCAGGTCCACGGCGTCCTCGGCCATCCGCCGGTAGGTCGTCAGCTTGCCGCCGAGAACGGAGATCACCCCCGACGCGGAGGCGCGCACGAGATGCCGACGGGAGACGTCCGCGGTCTCTGCCGCTCCGGTGTCGACGAGCGGGCGGAGGCCGGCGAAGGCTCCGCGGACGCGGTCCCGCGCCACGGGCGCCGCGAGCAGGCGGTTCAGGGTCGCCAGGAGGAAGCCGATCTCGGCCTCGGTGGGCTCGGCGACGGAGGGGATGGGACCCGGCGCGTCGACATCGGTGAGACCGACGATGACACGCCCGGCGCGCTGTGGCAGGGCGAACACGTAGCGGCTGATGGAACCTTCCAGCGGGATGGTCAGCGCCGCGGCCGGATCGCCGAGATCCGCAGCGTCCAGGACGATGTGGGTGCCGCGGCTCGGGCGCAGGGTGAGGCCGTCGTCGAGGGTCGCCGCCCACACACCGGTGGCGTTGATGACCGTCCGCGCCCGGATATCGATGCGTTCCCCGGTGAGCGTGTCCGTCGCTGCAGCGCCGTCCGCGTGCAGCCGCTCGGCGCGGACCCTGGTGAGGATCCGCGCGCCGAGACCGGCCGCCGTACGCGCGACCGCGACGACGAGGGCGGCGTCATCGGACAGCTGGCCGTCGTACGTGACCATGCCGCCGCGCAGTCCGCGGGGGTTCAGGGCGGGGAACAGGCGCAGCGCCTTCGCCGTCCCGACGGGGTGCGGCCCGGGGAGGGTCTTCGCGCTCGTGCGCGCCTGCAGCCGGAGGAGGTCGCCCATGGCCATCCCCGCCGCCCCGGCCCCCCGCTGGCGGCCGCTGACACCGGGGGCGAACGGGAGCAGCTGTCCGAGCGGACGGATGAGGTGGGGCGCGATCACCGACATCAGCAGATGCCGCTCCCGCGCACTCTCGCGCGCCGTCGCCACGTCGCCCGTCGCGAGGTACCGCAGGCCGCCGTGGACGAGCTTCGAGCTGAACCGGCTCGTCCCGAAGGCGAGGTCCTCCGCCTCGATCAGGGTCACCCGGAGACCGCGCGACGCGGCGTCCAGGGCCACGCCCGTCCCGGTGATCCCGCCGCCGACCACGAGGACGTCACAGGTGCCGTCCGCCGCCGCGGCGAGATCGCTTCGGCGGCGGGCCGCGTGGAGGGCGGTCGGGGCGGAGGTCATGGCCGGAGGTGGCCGTCCAGCGCGGCGCGGAGCTCGCGCTCCCAGGACTTCTCGTCGATGAGGTCGGCCACCGTGCCGTGCGACAGCACGGCGGACTGGGCGATCAGGAGCAGCATGACGGCGATCTCGCCGGGATCACCCGCGCGCACCGAGCCCTGGGCCTGCGCCGCCGCGATCGCGTCGGCGAGCCACTGGAGGATGAGTCGCTGGCTGGACCCCACCCGGTGCAGGGTGTAGCGCGTGAACGCCTCGGGTTCCTCGTCGAGGAGGTGGCCGTACACAGGGTCGGCCCGGAACAGGGAGGTGAACCGCAGCACGTCCGCGACGAGCGTGTCCCGGGAGCCGGTCGTCGCGGGGAACCGGCTGAGGAGGTCGGCGACCCGCCGGAGGAGCGCGGACCGGACGACGTCGTCGGCATCCCGCCACGTCCGGTAGATGGTGGGCCGGCTGAGGCCGGAACGACGCGCGAGGGCAGCGATCGTCACCCCGTGGACGCCGGCGCGGACGAGCAGGTCGTCGGCGGCGTCGAGCACCCGGCGTTGCGTGGCGTCCCAGGTCGGCGCGAGGATCTCCGAGCGCACGGCGAGCGGTTGACGTTGTTCCATGATGTGTCACACTGTAACCCATGGAGCAGGCGAATGGCAGAGGGGCCGACAGGCCCGAGATGCGCTGGAACGGCTGGGGCGATCCGGACCGGGCGAAAGACCTCCCGCTCGCTGTCCGCGGCCTGCTGCCCCTGCTGCTGGGCCGCGTTCCCCGTCCGCCCCGTCCGCCGGGGCTGGATGACGTGCGGGTGCGGCCCTCGCGACTGACCGCGGATGATCGCGACGCGCTGGCGGCGGTGGTCGGCCCCGATGGGGTGGACGTCACGACGTCGGTGCGCCTCCGGCACGCCGGAGGACGCTCCACCCCCGACCTTCTGCGACGGCGGCATCCCGAGCAGGATGCGCCCGACGCCGTGGTGTTCCCTGCGGACCATGACGCCGTGCGCGCCTGCCTCGCTCTGGCGGGGGAGCGCGGGATCGCCGTCATCCCGTTCGGCGGAGGAACGAGCGTGGTCGGTGCGCTGGATCCGGAGACCGGCCGGCATCGTGCC
Organism: Microbacterium sp. CH1; assembly: GCF_001595495.1. NCBI lineage: Bacteria > Bacillati > Actinomycetota > Actinomycetes > Micrococcales > Microbacteriaceae > Microbacterium > Microbacterium sp. CH1. The sequence goes on from NZ_LOSO01000011.1 coordinate 406,108, forward strand.
GTCGTCAGCCTGGACCTGCGTCGACTCTCCGGGCTGCTCCACCTCGACCCGCTCAGTGGTCAGGCGACTCTCGCGGCGGGCACGACCGGACCGGAGGCCGAAGCGCTGCTCGGCGCCCAGGGGTTCGAGCTCGGGCACTTCCCGCAGAGCTTCCGGTACGCCACGATCGGCGGTTTCGCCGCCGCCCGATCCTCCGGACAGAACTCCGCGGGCAACGGGCGTTTCGACGCGATGGTGACGGGGATCCGGGTCGCGACGCCTACGGGGGACCTCGACCTCGGCCGCGCACCGGGATCGGCTGCCGGCCCCGACCTCGTCCGCCTCTTCCTGGGCTCCGAGGGGATCTTCGGCGTGATCACCGAGGTCCGGGTCCGGGTGCATCCGGTGCCGACGAACCGGATCTTCGAGTCGTGGACCTTCCCGGACTTCGACCGTGGCGCCGATGCGCTGCGGCGGGTGGTGCAGCAGGGTGCGGGTCCCACGGTGATCCGGCTCTCCGACGAAGCCGAGACCGCGGTGAGCCTCGCCCAGGTCGGCCGGATCGGGAAGGCCCTCGCGAAGGGGGCGAGCGTCGTGACGGTGTTCGAGGGCGACGACGCCGCCGGCCGCAGGGACCGGACCGCCGCGATCCTCGCTGCGGCAGGCGGCCGCAGTGCCGGCACCAACGACGCGGAGGAATGGGCCGCAGGACGCTTCGACGGTCCGTATCTGCGCGATGCTCTGCTCGATGCCGGAGTGTTCTGCGAGACGCTGGAGACCGCGACCACCTGGTCGAACCTGCGCACTCTGAAGGAGGCCGTCGAGGCGGCGCTGCGGGACGGCTTCGACGCGGCGGATGCCCGCTCGTACATCATGTGTCATGTCTCCCACGTGTATCCGACGGGCGCCTCCCTCTACTTCACGGTCCTCGCCGGGCTGCGACGGGACCCCCTCGGCGCGTGGGCGGCCGTGAAGGGGAGGGTGAACGACGCGATCCTCGCGAACGGCGGGACCATCAGCCACCATCACGCCGTGGGTCGCGATCACGCCCCGTGGCTCGCGGAGGAGATCGGGGACACCGGCATGCGGATCCTCACCGCCGTGAAGCGGGAGCTCGATCCCCGCGGCATCATGAACCCGGGCGCCGTCCTCGCCGATGTCCCGATCGGGACGACCGTCTGAGATGGGGCACATCGCGGTGCTGTCGAACCCGCTGTCCGGCAAGGGCCGCGGGCAGCGGGTCGCGGACGACGCGCTCGCTCACCTCCGACGGCGCGGGGCGGACGTGCGCGTGTACGCCGGGCGTTCGGCTGCCGACACGAGGCGGCTGGCCGCTGCGGCCCTGGACGCGGGGCCGGACGGACTCGTCGTCGTGGGCGGCGACGGCACCCTCTCGGGCATCCTCGAGGTCGTGTGTGCGGCGGGTGTCCCGGTGACGGTGGTTCCCGCCGGCACGGGGAACGATCTCGCGCGCGCGCTCGGGCTGCCTCGCGCGGACGTGGCGGAGGCGGTCGAGCTCGCGCTGACCGGCGTGCCCCGTGCCATCGACATCGGCGAGGTGCGGACGTCGACGGGCACCTCCCTCTTCCTCACCGTGGCGGCGCTGGGTTTCGATGCGCGCGTGAGCGACCGCACCAACCGCCTCCGCTGGCCCTCCGGTGCGCTGCGGTACTACCTCGCACTGCTGGTCGAGCTCGTCCGGCTGCGCCCGTTCGACTTCACGATCCGCGTCGATGACGGCCCGGAGACGGCGGCACCCGGCACGCTCGTCGCGGTCGGGAACACCGCGAGCTACGGCGGGGGGATGCCGGTGTGCATCGGCGCCGCCCCGGACGACGGCGCCCTCGACATCGTCGCCGTGGGTCCCCTCGGCCGCCTCCGCCTGGTGCGACTGTTCCCGCTCCTCCTGCGCGGGACGCACCTGGCGCGCCGGGAGGTGCGGCACGTCCGGGCCCGCACGGTCACCGTCGCCGCCCCGGGTCTCGTGGCCTACGCGGACGGCGAGCGTGTCGGTGCGGAGACCTGCACGATCTCGATCCGCGCGGGCGCACTGATCGTCATGACCCGGGCGGAGCGGAGGGACGCGCATGTTCGATGAGGACGTCGTCATCGTCGGTTCGGGCTTCGGCGGCTCCGTCGCGGCCCTCCGGCTCACGGAGAAGGACTACCGCGTCCGCGTGTTCGAGGCCGGGCGGCGATTCGCCGACGAGGACTTCGCGAAGACCAGCTGGGACGTGCGTCGTTACCTCTGGGCCCCGGCGCTCGGGTGCTTCGGGGTGCAGCGCATCCATCGGCTTCCGCACGTCATGATCCTCGCCGGTGCGGGCGTGGGCGGCGGGTCGCTCAACTACGCCAACACGCTGTACGAACCGGGCGCGGCGTTCTTCGCCGACCCGCAGTGGGCATCGATCCGGGACTGGCGCACCGCGCTCGCCCCGCACTATGCCACAGCCCGGCGCATGCTCGGCGTGGTGGACCGCTATCCGCACGACGGACCGGTCGAGCGGATCATGGCCGGAGCCGCGGAGGACCTCGGGGTGGGCGCGACGTTCCGCCGCGCACCCGTCGGCGTGTGGTTCGGGGAACCAGGGAAGCGGGTCGCCGATCCGTTCTTCGGCGGGGAGGGCCCCGAGCGCACGGGCTGCACGCTCTGTGGGAACTGCATGGTCGGCTGCCGCGTCGGCGCGAAGAACACCCTCGTGAAGAACTACCTCGCCCTGGCCGAGCGCCGCGGGGCGGTCATCGAGCCGCTGCGCACCGTCACCGAGGTGCGCGAGCTGCCGGACGGCGGCTTCTCCGTCACGACACGGCGGAGCGGTGCCTGGTTCCGGCGGCGTGAGCAGACCGTCACCGCGCGAGAGGTCGTGCTGGCGGCGGGGACCTGGGGCACCCAGCAGCTCCTCCATCGGATGAAGGCGTCGGGCGCGCTCCCGCGGATCTCCGACGCCGTGGGCCGGCTCACGCGGACGAACTCGGAGGCCTTGGACGGCGCCGTCGCCGTCCGGGTGCCGGAACGGGTGGAGCTGGCGCGGGGCGTGGCGATCACCACCTCTTTCCACGTGGACGACCGCACCCACGTCGAGAACGTCCGCTACGGTCCGGGATCCAACCTCATGGGCGCTCTCGCCACCGTGCTGGTCCCCGGCGATCGCGCCCTGCCGGGCCGCCTCGCCGCACTCGCGGGGCAGGTGCTGCGCCGACCCGTGCAGGCCCTCCGCCTCGCCTCCCTCCGACGCTGGAGCGAACGGGGGATCATCGCGCTCGTCATGCAGACCGCCGACAACTCGCTCACCCTGTCCCTGCGGCGTCGCCTCGGGCGGACGCGGCTCACGAGTGCCCAGGGGCATGGCGCGCCGAACCCCAGTCACCTGCCCGAGGCGCATCGCGCTGCCCGAGCCATCGCCGCGCGTCTGCAGCGCGAGGGCGGGGTGCCCGCGGCGGCGCGCGGCTCCTGGCCCGAGGTCTTCGGGATCCCGCTCACCGCGCACTTCCTCGGGGGAGCGGTGATCTCCGGTGCGCCGGAGGAGGGTGTCGTGGACGAGTATCAGCGCGTCTGGGGACACCCCGGGCTGCACGTCGTCGACGGCGCCGCTGTGCCGGCGAATCCGGGAGTGAATCCGTCCCTGACCATCACCGCCCTCGCGGAGCACGCGCTGTCGCACTGGCCGCGCCAGGGCGAGCCGGATACCCGTCCGGCGCCGCGGACGACACAGGGGGCCACGCCCACGGCGCGACCCCCTGCGGAGAGCTGATCAGCGGTTCTCGATACCGCGGATCTGCGGGGTGTGGAACGAGCCGCCGAACGCGCGCTCGGAGGCCCCCTCGCGGTCGAGGTACGGCGACGCCCCACCATCGATGAACGGCCAGCCGGCGCCGAGGATGAGGCACAGGTCGATGTCCTCGACCTCCGGAACCACGCCCTCGTCGAGCATCAGCTTGATCTCGGTCGCGAGTCCGTCCTGCACGCGCTGCAGGATCGTGGCCGCCGACGCCGGGCTCTTGCCGACAGCGGGCGCCAGGACCTTCTCGGCCTGCTTCGTCCAGCCGACCACACGGCCGCCCTTGTCCTTCTCGACGACCTGGTCGAGCTCGGCCAGGGCGTGGAAGTTCTCGTTCGCGTAGAACCGGTCGGGGAACGCGCGCACCATCGTGTCCTGCACGTGCGCGGCAACCTTCCAGCCGACGAGGTCGATGAGCTGGAAGGGGCCCATCGGCAGGCCGAGCGGTGCGAACGCCTTCTCGACGTCGGCGATGGGGGTGCCCTCGTAGACGGCGCGCGCTGCCTCGCCCATGACCTTCGCGAGCAGACGGTTCACCACGAAGCCCGGGGCGTCGGCGGTGAGGACCGCGTTCTTGCCGAGATTCTTGGCGACGACGAACGCCGTCGACAGGGCGGTGTCGGCGGTCGCCGGCGTCTTCACGATCTCGATCAGCGGCATGACCGCGACCGGATTGAAGAAGTGGAAGCCGACGAGCCGCTCCGGGTGGGCGAGTTTCGCGCCGATCTCCTCGACCGAGAGCGACGAGGTGTTCGTGGCGAGCACCGCGTCCTCCGCGACGATCTTCTCGATCTCGCCGAAGACCTGCTGCTTGACGCCGACCTCTTCGAAGACCGCCTCGATGACGAAGTCGCAGTCCGCGTAGAGGCTCTTGTCGGTCGTGCCGGTGACGAGACCGCGCAGCTTGTTCGCGGTGTCCGCGTCCACGCGGCCCTTCGCCTCCAGCTTGCCGATCTCCTCGTGGATGTAGGCGACGCCCTTGTCGACGCGCGCCTGGTCGAGGTCGGTGATCAGCACGGGTACCTGGAGCTTGCGCACGAACAGCAGCGCGAACTGGCTGGCCATGAGACCCGCACCGATGATGCCGACCTTGGTGACCTTCTTCGCGAGCTCCTTGTCAGGGGCGCCGACCGGACGCTTCGCGCGCTTCTGCACGAGGTCGAAGGCGTACATCGACGCGGCGAACTGATCGCCGGTCACCAGTTCCGCCAGGGCCTCGTCCTCCCGGGCGAAGCCTTCCGCCTTGGTGCCGCTCTTCGCCTTGTCGAGCAGCTCGAGAGCCGCGTACGGCGACTTCGGCACGGTGCCGATCTTGGACTCCAGCATGCCGCGCGCCATCTTGATGGCGATCGGCCACTTGGTGAGGCGCTCGATCTTGCCCGGCTCGTTCTTGCGCACGACCTTCGTGCCGCCGAGGACCGCGTCGGCCCAGGCGAGCGAGTTCTCGAGGTAGTTCGCCGCGGGGAAGATGGCGTCGAAGATGCCCAGGTCGAAGGCCTGCTGCGGCTTCAGCATGCGGTTCTGCTTGAGCGGGTTGGAGATGACCACCTCGAGGGCGTTCTCGATGCCGATGAGGTTCGGCAGGAGGTAGGCGCCGCCCCACCCGGGGATGATGCCGAGGAAGACCTCGGGCAGTGCCACGGCCGCGGCAGAGGCGTCGACCGTGCGGTACGTGGAGTTCAGGGCGATCTCCAGCCCGCCGCCGAGCGCCAGGCCGTTCACGAACGCGAACGACGGCACGCCGAGCTCGCTCAGCTTCCCGAGTACCTTGTGGCCGAGCTGGGCGATCAGCCGCGCGTTGTCACGCGAACCGACCTTGCTGATGTCCGAGAGGTCGGCGCCGGCGGCCATGATGTACTGCTTGCCGGTGATGCCGACCGCCTGGATCTCGCCGGCCGCCGCGCGGGCCGTGAGGCCGTCCAGCGTCGCGCCGAGTTCGGTGAGGGTGGCCGGACCCAGGGTGTTCGGACGGGTGTGGTCACGACCGTTGTCCAGCGTGATCAGGGCGAGGACCTTGCCCGATGCGAGGCGGATGTCGCGCACGGGGGAGTGCGTGACGACCTCTCCCTCGGTGAGCGCCTGGATGGGCGAGAAGTCGACGTCGTCGTAGCTCACTTCTTCTTCTTTCCGTCGTAGTGCGGGTTCTCCCAGATGACCGAGCCGCCCTGGCCGAGACCGACGCACATCGCCGTCAGGCCGTAGCGCACGTCGGGGCGCTCCGCGAACTGCGCCGCGAGCTGGATCATGAGCCGGACGCCGGAAGCGGCCAGCGGGTGGCCGACCGCGATCGCGCCGCCCCACGGATTCACCCGGGGGTCGTCGTCGTCGATGCCGAAGTGATCGAGGAGGGAGATGACCTGGATGGCGAACGCCTCGTTGAGCTCGAACAGACCGATGTCGGAGATGTCGAGGCCGGCCTTCTTGAGCGCCTTCTCGGTCGACGGGATCGGGCCGATGCCCATGATCTCCGGCTGCACGCCGGCGAAGGCGAACGAGACCATCCGCATCTTCGGCGCGAGGCCGAGCTCCTTGACGGCGCTGCCGCCGGCGAGCAGCGACATCGTCGCGCCGTCGGTGAGCGGCGAAGACGTTCCGGCGGTCACGCGGCCGTGCGGACGGAACGGCGTCTTGAGGCCGGCGAGGTCCTCCATCGTGGTCTGCGGACGGCGGCCCTCGTCCTCGGTGGCCAGGCCCCAGGCGCCGTCGGCGCCCTTGATCGCGACCGGCACGAGATCCGGCTGGATCTTGCCGGCGTCATAGGCGGCCTGCACCTTCTGCTGGCTGCGCATGCCGAAGCGGTCGGAGCGCTCCTTGGTGAGGTGCGGGAAGCGGTCGAAGATGCGCTCCGCGGTGACGCCCATGTTGAGGGCTCCGGGGTCGACCATCTTCTCCGCCACGAAACGCGGGTTGGGGTCGGCGTTCGCGCCGATCGGGTGGTGCCCCATGTGCTCGACACCGCCCGCCAGGGCGAGGTCGTACATGCCCACGCCGATCGAGGCGCCCATGGTCGTCACGCTCGTCATCGCGCCGGCGCACATGCGCTCCACCGCGAGTCCGGGGACGGTCTGGGGGAGTCCGGCGAGGATCGCCACCGACCGCCCGAGGGTGAGCCCCTGGTCGCCGGTCTGGCTCGTCGCGGCGATGGCGACATCGTCGATGCGGTCCGCCGGTACGGCCGCGTTGCGCTCCATCAGGCCGATGGTCGCCTTCACGGCGAGGTCATCCGCGCGGGTGTTCCAGTACATGCCCTTTTCGCCGGCGCGCCCGAAGGGGGTGCGCACTCCATCGACGAAGAAGACGTCCGAGATCTCGGCCACTCTGCCTCCAAGTTAGTGCGGTGGCCTCAGTCTATGAACGGCCGGAAACCGGGAGGAATCGGTTGGATCGAACCTACGAAGCGGTCGCGGACGTGGTGTCCGGCGATTGCGCCGCCTCTACAAAGGCGTCGGCGATCTTCTGTGCAGTCTGTTCAACCTGCCAGGGGCGGGCTCCGAGCGCGGAGAGCGCGGCGCCGATCTCTTCCGCCGTCGTCCCAGGGCCGTCCCACGCGATGCGGCGCAGGTACTCGGGCGTGAGGAGGTTCTCGGTGGGCATGCCCAGCTCCTCCGCGACGGCCTCGACGGCGGGACGGGCGGCCTTCAGGCGGGCGTCCGCCTCCGGGTTGCGGTCGCTCCAGGCACGGGGCGGCGGGAGCGCGTCGCTGGGCACACGCTCGCGCGGCAGCGTCTCGGCGGCACGGCCGTCGACGATCGCCTGCCACCAGCGGTCGAGCTGGGTGCGGCTCGCGCGCCCCTGGAACTCCTTGACTCCCGCGAGAGCCTGCTTGGAGGCGGGGTTGGCGAGGACCGCGGCGACGAGGGAGCGGTCGGGAACGAGGCGTCCGGGTGAGATGTCCTGCTGCTGCGCGTACATCTCGCGCGCCTCCCACAGGGCGCGGGCGACGGCGAGGTTGCGGGCGCCGCGCACCTGGTGGAGCCCGCTCAGCCGCCGCCAGGGGTCTTCGCGCGGTGCCTTCGGGGCGCGCGCCAGGGTGGCGGCGAACTCCTGCGCGGCGAACGCGGTCTTGCCTTGTTCCTCCAGCTCGGCGACGAGGGCGTCGCGGACGTCGACGAGGTGCAGCACGTCGAGCGCGGCATAGTCCAGCCAGGAGTCCGGCAGCGGACGGGTCGACCAGTCGGCCGCCGAGTGCTCCTTCTTCAGGGTGATGCCGAGCGTGTCCTCGACGACGGCGGCCAGACCCACCCGGTCGTGACCGAGCAGACGGGACGCGAGCTCGGTGTCGAAGATCTCCTTCGGCTCCAGGTGCAGCTCGCGCAGGGACGGGAGGTCCTGGCTGGCCGCGTGGAGCACCCACTCGACGTCGCCGATGGCCTCCTGCAGGGGAGCGAAGTCGCCGATCGCGGGCGGGTCGAACAGGAACACCCCGGCCCCGCGCCGGAACACCTGGACCAGATAGGCCCGCTGCGAGTAGCGGAAGCCGGACGCCCGCTCGACATCGACGGCGACCGGGCCGGTGCCTGCGGCGAGCGCAGCGCAGGCGGCACGGAACTCCTCGGTTTCGGAGATCACGGAGTATTCAGTCACGTACAGCCTTTCGCGCGCCGATCACGGCGATGCCCTCGGAACCCGGCGGAAGCCCCGCCAGCATTCCGACCAGCTCGGCCCATGCTTCGACGTGCGGTCGGAACGGGCCCTCCGGAGTCCAGGACGCCCGCAATTCTATCTGTGCGCCGTCGCCCTCGTCGGCGAGGCCCCCGAATCCCTTCGACAGCGTCTTCGTCGACGTGCCGGAGGGGGAATGGTAGATCGCGTCCCGGGAATCCAGCGCGTCCACGAGCCACGACCAGGTGACGTCGGCGAGCAGGGGATCGGTGCCGATCTCGGTCTCGAGTGGCGCCTGGGCGAAGATCACGATGCGCCAGGCGCCGCCCCAGGCATCCGGCTCGTCCGGATCGTGCAGCAGGATGAACCGTCCGGTCCCGTACACGGAGTCGCCGTCCTCGCCCGGGCGGACGTCGGCGGACAGGGCGATCGCGAAGGGGGCCAGATTCTGAGGCGTGGGGATCTCACGGACCGCGATGTCGTCGCGGAACGCGGTCGCGCGCAGTTCGGCGACGGCGGCGTCGAAGGGCGTCCCGGCCTCGGGGTGTGCGGTCACGGCAACAGGCTAGAGTCGGAAGGCGATGAAGAGTCTCAGGCACGCCGTTGCGATCGTTGTCCCCGCGCTCCTCGCCCTGGGCGCCGCCGTCGGGGTCCTCGTGATCGTGGTGGCGCGCCGGGTCGTCACCCCGTTGCGAAGCCGCATCCAGGACACCGAGATCCTCGCGATCGACACCGGCGCTCAGACGATCGAGCTCCGCCGCACGCTCGACACCGAGCTCCCGGGACGATACGGCCTGTTCACGACGGGCACCTACGGCTACGTCAAGCTCGGTGCCGTCCTCAGCGCCGACGGCACGACGGTGCGGCGCAAGCTCCTCACGAAGATCGAACCCGGCGCCAGGGTGGACCGAGGTGCGTCCTTCAGCGGCAGCTACTACACGTCGCCGAGCGAGCTGCACCTGCGCTGGGAGAACGTGCTCATCGGCTCTCCGGCCGGACCGTGCCCCGCATGGTTCTTCCCCGGGGACTCCTCGACCTGGGTCATCCAGGTGCACGGTCGGGGCACGACCAGGGCCGAATGCCTCCGTGCCGTGCCGGTGATGCACGCGGCGGGGCTGCCCACTCTCGTCGTGTCCTACCGCAACGACGGCGAGGCCCCGCGCACCAGAGCGGGCGCCTATGCCCTCGGGGCGTCGGAGTGGCGCGACGTGGACGCCGGGATCGCCTACGCGCTGCGTCACGGCGCCGAGCGGGTCGTGCTGATGGGCTGGTCCATGGGCGGGGCGGTGTCCCTGCAGGCTGCGGTCAACTCCGGCCATCGCGATCGCATCGCGGGCATCATCCTCGAGTCGCCGGTCGTGGACTGGCGCACCGTGCTGCGCTTCCAGGCGCGGGTCGCCCGAGTGCGCGAGCCCCTGCCCGCCCTCGCCATGGGGGCGCTGCAGCTGCCGCTCACGGCGAAGCTCAGCGGTGCGGACGAACCCATCCTGTTCGACCGCCTGGACATGGTCGCCCGTGCCGACGAACTGCACGCGCCGATCCTCATCCTGCACAGCGACGACGACGGCTTCGTTCCCGCGGACGCCTCGCACGCCCTGCAGGAGGCGCGGCCGGCCCTCGTCACCATGCCGCGCTTCACGGTCGCGAGGCACACCAAGCTCTGGAACTACGACGAGAAGGGCTGGACCACCGCGATCACGGAGTGGCTCGCGGCGCAGGGGCTCAGCGCTTCTGCCTGACCTGGTTCTTGGCGCGCATCAGCATGCCGGTCATGCCGCCGATCCGCAGCGGTGACACGGCCTTGGTGAGCCCGATCGACTGCGGGTAGTCCTCGGGGATCGCCAGCACCTCGTCCGCCGTCAGCCCGGTGAGCCCCTGCACGAGGATGCTCGCGAAGCCCCGGGTCGTCGGCGCCTCTTCCGGAGCCGTGGCGTGCATGGTCACGACGTCGTCGTGGACTTCGACGTAGATGTAGACCGGCGACTGGCACTCCGCGACGCGCTCGCACATCTCCGGATGCGCCGCCACCTCGTCGGAGACGGCGGGCAGCTCGTCCGCGTACTCCAGGAGCAGCAGCAGGCGGTCCGATTCCGGGGTCTCCAGGAATCCGTCGCGGATCTCGGCGAGGGTCTCGGGCAGGGCGGAGGCGTTCATCCCCGCCATTCTCCCACCTCAGACGGTGCCGGGCTCCGTGCCCGTGACGATCGGGACGCGCACCGCGCTGCCCCACTCGGTCCACGAGCCGTCGTAGTTGCGGACGTTCTCGAAGCCGAGGAGGTGCTTCAGCACGAACCACGTGTGGCTCGAGCGCTCCCCGATGCGGCAGTAGGCCACGACGTCGTCGCCGTCCTGCAGCCCGGCGCCGTCGCGGTAGATGGCGTCGAGTTCCGCACGGCTCTTGAAGCCGCCGTCCTCGGCGACCGCCTTCGCCCACGGCACGCTCTGCGCGGTGGGGATGTGGCCGGCCCGCAGCGTCCCCTCCTCCGGGTAGGCGGGAGCCGTGGTCCGCTCTCCGCTGTACTCCTCCGGCGAGCGCACGTCGATGAGCGGGTTGCCGAGATGGGCGAGCACGTCCTCCTTGTATGCGCGGATGGCCGTGTCGTCCCGCTCCACCACCGGGTACTCCGTGGCGGGGCGGTTCGTCGCCTCGCGGGTGAGCTCGCGGCCCTCCGCGATCCACCGGTCACGACCGCCGTCGAGGAGGCGCACGTCCTCGTGGCCGAAGAGGGAGAACACCCACAGCGCGTACGCCGCCCACCAGTTGTTCTTGTCGCCGTAGATCACGACCGTGTCGTCCCGGGCGATGCCCTTGCGGCTCAGCAGCTCGGCGAAGCCCTCGCCGTCGACGTAGTCCCGCACCACCGGGTCGTTCAGCTCGGTGTGCCAGTCCACCTTCACCGCTCCGGGGATGTGGCCTGTCTCGTAGAGGAGGACGTCCTCGTCCGACTCGACGACCACGAGGCCGGGCTCTCCCAGGTGGGCGGCGAGCCACTCGGTCGTCACCAGGCGGCCGGGCTCGGCGTACTCGGCGAACTTGGGGGAGGAGGAGTCGAACTCGATGGCCATGGGGTCTCCGTAGCGGTGAGCGGGCGAGCGGGCGGTGCGGACGGCGTAGTGTGGATCCGTCCCTTCGACGATAGATCCTCCGCGCGCCCCCGGGACCCGATCCGTAAGACTTCGACACAGGCCGTTGCCTGATTCAGGACCGTGATGACCGACCCGACCACCCGCACCGGAACCGTCCACCTCACCGAGCGCACGCCGACGGTCAGCGGACCCGAGATGCTCGCGAGCCTCGTGCCGCCGCCGCAGTTCGACGACGCCACGTTCGACAGCTATCGGGCGGACCCCGCCTACCCGTCCCAGGAGGAGGCGAAGCAGACGCTGCTCCGCTTCGCCGGACGTGGCGCTCCCGTCAAGCGCGGCGGTCTGTTCAGCCGGGCCAAGAAGGAGCCGGAGCTCAAGCCCGGCGTCTACCTCGACGGCGGCTTCGGCGTGGGCAAGACCCATCTGCTCGCCTCGATCTACCACGCGATGCCGGCCCGACGGAAGTACTTCGGCTCGTTCATCGAGTACACCGCCCTGGTGGGTGCCCTCGGATACAAGAACACCGTCGACCTCCTCAAGGGCGCCGACCTGCTCTGCATCGACGAGTTCGAGCTCGACGACCCGGGAGACACCATGGTCATGACGCGCCTGCTGGGCGAGCTCGTGCCCACCGGCACCCGGCTCGCGGCCACGTCCAACACGCCGCCGAACGCGCTCGGCGAGGGGCGCTTCGCCGCGCAGGACTTCCTGCGCGAGATCCACGCGATGTCGGACAGCTTCCAGACCCTGCGCATCGACGGCGTCGACTTCCGGCAGCGCGCGATCGACGGTCACGCCGTGGCGCTGGACGATGCCGCCTACGGCGCCGCCGTGGACGCCGCCGCGGCGGACGGCGCAGTCTCGGACGACGCGTTCGACGACCTCATCCGGCACCTGGCGCAGGTGCACCCCTCGCGCTACATCCGGCTCATCGATGGCCTGCACCGTGTGGGGCTGCGGGGCGTGCGCCAGCTCACCGACCAGTCCGAGGCCCTGCGGTTCGTCGCCTTCGTCGACCGCGTCTACGACGCCCAGATCCCGATCCTCGCGACGGGCCTCGGGCTCGACGCCGTGTTCTCCGACGAGATGCTCGCCGGCGGCTACCGCAAGAAGTACCTGCGCGCCATCTCCCGGCTCAACGCGCTCACGCATTCTGCGTAAGCCCGCAGTCCCGCGTAACGCGATGTTCACACCCGGAGCCGGGCTGTAACCGCGGGGAAACAAACCTCACGCATGGGCGAAATCGCCCGTGGTCACACTGAAGCTCTCAACTACTTCGGATGTGAGGTTTTCCTATGGATGCTCCCGGCAACATCTCGTGGGCGATCACCGCGACGGCACTGGTGCTGCTCATGACGCCCGGCGTCGCGTTCTTCTACGGCGGTCTCGTCAAGGCGAAGAGCGTCGTCAGCATGATGATGATGAGCTTCGGCTCGATCGGACTCGTCGCCGTGCTGTGGATTCTCTTCGGCTTCTCGATGAGCGCCGTGGACAGCCCGACGGCCTTCGCGGGCAACCCCTTCGCGGACATCGGCCTGTCCAGCCTCGCCTCGGGTGAGGGGTCGAACGTCGCCCTCCTCAGCGTCGCGTATGGCGCGACCTTCGCGATCATCACCGTCGCCCTCATCTCCGGGGCGATCGCCGATCGGGCGAAGTTCGGCAGCTGGCTGATCTTCGCGGGCGTCTTCGCCACGGTCGGCTACTTCCCGGTCGCCGCCTGGGTCTGGGGCGGTGGCTGGATCATGAACCTCGGCACCACCCTGTTCGGCGAGGACAGCGGCATCGGCGTGATCGACTACGCCGGCGGCACCGCGGTGCACATCAACGCGGGCGCCGCGGCGCTGGCCCTCGCCCTGGTGCTGGGCAAGCGCATCGGCTTCCAGAAGGGCATCCTCAAGCCGCACAACGTGCCGCTGACGCTGCTGGGCGCCGCCCTGCTGTGGTTCGGCTGGTTCGGCTTCAACGCGGGTGCGGAGTGGCTGGCCGAGGACATGGGCGGCGTCGGCCTCATCGGCCTGAACACCCTGGGCGCGACGGCGGCCGCGATCCTCGGCTGGATCCTCATCGAGCGCATCAAGGACGGCAAGCCCACGTCCGTCGGAGCCGCCTCCGGTGCGGTGGCGGGCCTCGTGGCGATCACCCCGGCGTGCGCCAACCTCACCCCCGGGTGGTCCCTCCTGCTCGGCGCGGTCGCCGGCATCGTCTGCGCCCTCGCGGTGGAGCTGAAGTTCCGCCTCGGGTTCGACGACTCGCTCGACGTGGTCGGCATCCACCTCGTCGGCGGTCTCATCGGCACCGTGTACCTCGGCTTCTTCGCCACCGGCACCGGCCTCTTCGTCGGCGGCGACGCCCGTCAGCTCGCCGTCCAGGTGATCGCCGCCGCCGGCGTGCTGATCTACTCCTTCGTGGTCGCCTGGGTGATCGGCTTCGTGATCCAGAAGACGATCGGGTTCCGCATCACGAACGAGGACGAGATCGCCGGTGTCGACCAGGTCGTCCACGGCGAGGAGGGCTACGCTCTCGCGAACGCGTGACGACGGTTAGGGTGACCGTGTGGGCACGACCAGCAACGGCATCCTGAAGACACTCGCGGATCTCCTGCGCCGAGCAGTGGGCTCCCCCCGGGCGTCGCGGACCTCTCCCGGTCCGCGGCGCCCGGACGCGCGTCTGCGGACGGCCGAGGAGCGCGAGCGGCGGTCGGCATCGGATGCCGGCGTCGAGCCGGGACGCGCCCGCGGGACCGAGACCGTGCGGCTCGATGCCGGGCGCATGCCGGCCGTCCGCGTGTCCTACGCGCCGCAGCGGGACGGGGCCCCGGATGCGGGCGAGGTCGTCTGGACCTGGGTGCCGTACGAGGAGAACGACGGCCGAGGAAAGGACCGACCGGTGCTGGTGATCGGGCGGCAGTCCTCCGAACGGGTGTACGCGGTGCGGATGACCAGCCGGCCGCACGACGGCGACCGCGACTACCTCTCGATCGGGAGCGGGGAGTGGGACGGGCAGGGCCGCGAGTCCTGGGTCGACATCGAACAGCTCTACAGCGTCCACGAGCGTGGTCTCCGCCGGGAGGCAGCGGCCCTGGACCGTACCCGGTACGCCCGGGTCGCTGCGGCGCTCCAGCGGCGATACGGGTGGGCGCAGAGCTGAGGCGGATGCCGCGTTCCCATCCGATGGGGGCAGGGCTCCGAACCTTCCTGTGAGTCGCCGCCGGCGGCACCCAAGGAGGAATCATGCGTTTCATCCCGACCAAGGTCCATGGAGTTCTCGATTACGTCGTCGGAATCGCTCTGATCGCCGCGCCCTGGCTCTTCGGCTTCGCCGGCATGGGCGGAGCCCCCGTCGTCATCCCGATCGTCCTCGGCGTCGGCCTCATCGTCTACAGCCTCTTCACGAAGTACGAGTGGGGTCCGTTCGGTCTGATCCCCATGCCCGTGCACCTCGTCTTCGACATCGTCGCGAGCCTCTTCCTCGCCCTGTCGCCGTGGCTGTTCGGCTTCGCGGGCGAGGCGCTGAACGTCTGGCTCCCGCACGTCGTCGTCGGTGCCGCCGTCATCGTCGTCGTGCTGTTCTCCCAGCCGCAGCCGCAGAGCACCCGCGGACGCGCCGCGACTGCCTGACGCCGGACACGACGAGGGGCGACCGGATGCCGATCCGGTCGCCCCTCGTCGTCGCGAGGACTACTCCTCGTCGTCGGCCTCGGCCTGATGCTCCTGTTGCTGCTCGGTGTCGACCTGGGCGGGAGGCAGATCCTGCAGGAACTGGCGGTCGCTGTTCGGGTCGCCGCTCCCGTCGCCGGCGAGCGGATCCTGCGCGCTGACGTCGTCGGCGGGGATGTTCTCTCGTCCGTTCATGTCCGGTCCTCTCACGCGGGGCGCCGGGTGCGCCCGTTCATCGGCGAGTCTGCCTGCCGTCCGCGAAGGACGGGATCCCCTGGTGCGATCCGGCGCGTGGTGATAGGCGGCTCAGCCCCGGAGAGCGGCGCTGAGCCAGCGGGCGTACTGGTGCCAGGGGTCGCCGTCCTGCTGCAAGCGGGCGATGTGAGCGCCGATCTCGGGCGTCAGGGTGAACCATTCGCCGCCTTCGCGCGCGGAGGCGAACTCGCGGTGACGCTGCTGTTCGCGCACCCGGTCGCCCCGTTCGAAGGCGAGGAGCTCGTCATGACGGATGCTCGCGAGTCTGCGCCGTGGCTGCCTGCTCGTGCCGATCTTCACCCTGCGGTCGTACCGGAGGTAGTACACGACGTCGATCCGCGGGAACGGCAGGTCGGGGTCGGGGGAGTCCCCGTAGCGCCAGCCGCAGAGCGCGCAGTGCCAGGCATCGTCCGTCCGCAGCCCGGTGAGACCGCCGCAGAGCGGGCAGGGTCCGGGGAGAAGGCGGGGTTTCGGCACCGGTGCAGCCTACGTCCGCCCTCGGACATCGGCCGTACCTGCCAGTACCCGGCGCTTCTGTCAACCACTGCCGTGGGGCGTCGTCGCTTGCCAGACTCGGCCTATGGTCTTCATCGGATTCCACGCCTCCCATGAGCAGATCCCGCCCGGCGCCTTGCTCGACGCGGTCGTCAGCGCGGAGTGGGCCGGCTTCGACGGGGCGATGTGCTCCGATCACCTGGCCCCGTGGCTGCCCGAGCAGGGGGAGTCGGGATTCGCGTTCAGCTGGATCGCCGCGGCGCTGGTCCGCACCCGCTTCCCGATCGGCATGGTCAACGCGCCGGGACAGCGATACCACCCGGCGATCGTCGCTCAGGCCTTCGGGACGCTGGAGGAGATGTTCCCCGGACGGTTCTGGGCCGCGCTCGGCAGCGGGGAAGCCATGAACGAGCACGTGACCGGCGACGTCTGGCCCGCCAAGGACGTCCGGAACGCGCGGTTGCGCGAGAGCGTGGACGTGATCCGCCGGCTGCTGGCCGGAGAGGAGGTCGACCATGACGGTCTCGTGCGCGTGCACCGCGCGCGGATCTGGACCCGACCGGCGCAGCCGCCACCCCTCTTCGCCACCGCCGTCAGCCCGGAGACCGCGGAGTGGGCGGCCGGGTGGGCGGACGGGCTCGCGACCGTCGCCCAGGAGCCGTCCGCGCTCCGGAGGGTGGTCGAGGCCTACCGCTCGGCCGGGGGACAGGGGCAGTGCATCCTGCAGACCCACGTGAGCTGGGGCGCCGACGACGCCGAGGCGTACGCGACCGCGAAGGAGCAGTGGCGGCAGGGGGTCGTCACCCCGCCGCTCGCATGGAACATCGAGCAGCCGGAGGACTTCGACGCGGCGGTGGGCGAGGTCGACGAGACGGGGCTGCGCAAGGCGGTCCTCGTCGATCATGATGCCCGTTCCCTCGCGGGACGACTGGCGGAGCTCGTCGGTGTCGGCTTCGACCGGATCTACCTGCACCACGTGGGCCGCGAGCAGACCGGGTTCCTGAAGGCGGCCGCCTCCGAGATCCTGCCCGCCCTGAGGGAGCGCACGTGAGGATCCCGCCTCGGGACGGCGGGATCCTCTGACCGGTGGAAACGCCGAAGGCCCCGGATGATCGGGGCCTTCGGAGGGATTCTGTGGGCGATACCGGACTCGAACCGATGACCTCTTCCGTGTGAAGGAAGCGCGCTACCAACTGCGCCAATCGCCCATACCCGCGGGGTACGTCAACCGATACTACCCGACCCGCGGGCGCCTCGATGACCAGTCGGGGAGACACGCGCGAGATTCGCCACGGGTTTGGCGGAGCGCGGATCATCGGCTAATGTTTCATAAGTGCCCGGGACAACCGGGAACGAAATGCGGATGTAGCGCAGTTGGTAGCGCACAACCTTGCCAAGGTTGGGGTCGCGAGTTCGAGTCTCGTCATCCGCTCGAGTGCAGTAGATCTTCTCGAAGATCGGCGGCACGTGGGGTCAATCCACACGGTGGCGTGGCCGAGCGGCTAGGCACCGGCCTGCAAAGCCGTTTACACGGGTTCGAATCCCGTCGCCACCTCACGGGAAAACTGAATAGCCCCAACGGGCGCGATTGGCGCAGCGGTAGCGCGCTTCCCTGACACGGAAGAGGTCACTGGTTCGATCCCAGTATCGCGCACCACCTGAAACCCCCGGTTCTGCCGGGGGTTTTTTCTTGCCCGCGGGGCATCCTCCCCTCTCGCGGCGTCGCAGATCCGCGCGAGGTCGCAGCCTCACGGCGGAGCCCTGCGACCTCGGTGCGAATCTGCGTGTCTGCGCCCTCGGGATCGAGTTCGAAGATGTGTTCGAATATCGGTATCCTGGAAGAGGCCGGAGGAAGGAGCCGGTGTGGGGAACTCGGGTCGCGCGCTCTCCGCGTACAACGACATGCGGTCGCAGCATCAGGCCATCGAGGCCGCCGCACGCCGCGGCCCCCTGCAGTCCCTGTCCGATCGCGAGCTCGCCTTGCGCGAGTCCGCCGTCACCGTCTATCCGCACGCGCTCCAGCGGCGGGTGCGGGCGTGGGTGCGGTTCGGCCCGGAGGCGATCCGCGTGGAGGCCAAGGTCGTCCGCTCCACTCCGCTCGCGGCGGGCATAGAGTTCCGTGCCGGCGAGCGCACCTACCGCTGCTGGGTCTGGGGGAATGCCGTGCAGCCGGCGGAGGGGTGACCGGGGAATGGACACCGCTCGCACGAACTGTTCGTTTCCTGTCCGCACAACGGTGTCTTCGTCTTCCCGGGTGCGGTGCCGGTGACAGGGTGGACGGACATCACCACCGGCGATCGACGATCGCACCTCCGTGGGACGAGACCTCGTGGCGATCATCTCAGGAAGGGCGGACATGGGCAGATTCATCTACGACGGAAGCACCAAGGTCGAGGTCGAGGACCGCGCGCTGCGGCATCTGCAGCTGGTGATGACCGCGAAGCTGCGGCGGGGCGAGCCCTTCCCGTACACCTGGAAGGAGGACGCCAGCGTCGGGGGCGGACGGATCACCGTCTGGCTCCACGCCGGGAGTTCTATGGTGTTCAAGTACGTCGGCAGCCGCCAGCCGGAGATCAACCGCGCCTGGGTCGACGCGCTGGCGTACACGGCGAACTCGCCCGGTGGTCTGTATCTGGTGCCGGAGCCCGCCGGGAGCGCCGTCACCGGCAACCTGGACCTGTCGTAGGGCACGGGACGGCGACAGCAGGGACGCCCCCTCCGCGAGGCGAGGAGGAGGCGTCCCGACGTGGTGCACCGAGCGTCAGACGCGCGCGGTGCCTACGCCGTTCCGCGGGACGCGCGGCTCTCGACTGACGAAGATGCCCAGCAGCACCATGCCGATCGCAAGACCGAGGTGGAGCCAGTTGTCGGCGTTGTTCACCGGCAGGAAGTTCAGCTGCTCGTTGCCGACCGCGATGAGGCCGTACAGCCAGACGACGAGGTACGCGAGCCCGCCGATGATGAGGTAGAGGCGGGAGGCGCGCGGCGAGGCGGCGAGCGCGATGCCCGCGACGGCGAACAGCAGGTGCACGACGTTGTGCAGGACCGAGACCTGAAAGAGGCCGAGGAGCAGGGCCTCCGACGCTGCTCCGGCTCCGTGCAGGTGTTCGGCCGAGTGGGTCAGGCCGGGGATGAAGCCGGCGATGCCGACGACGAGGAAGACGATGCCGACGATCAGCGCCGTCTTCTGGATCGGTGTCTCGGCGTAGCGGGTGGTGCGGGTGGTGTCGCTCATGATCCCCTCCAAGGTGGGTGCGGTTGCCCGAAGGTAGAACCCCTGGGTGCGGGCTGAGAGGGCATTGACGCGGCGGAAGCGGCGCGCTAATTTCTCGCGCGTCCGCGAGCGCTCCGGCGATGATGCGCTCGAAGCCCGGATTGTCAATCCCCCTCGGCGTCGTCACGGCCGCTTCTTACGCTCAGCCCATGACCGACGCCGCTCTCGACCGCACCTGCGGCACCTCGACCGATCGCGACGCTGCGACCGGGCTGCGACGCATCGACCACCTGGCGCAGCTGGCCGCGGTCGTCCGCGCATGCCCCGGTCTGCATGTCCGCTACTCCGAGGGACCGGACGCGGATGCCCGCCGCTCCAGCGTCGACACCGAGAGCGGACTGGAGCTCCCCGGGCTCTCCGTCAATCCTCTCGACGCCGAGCGGTGGTGGACGCGTCCCCTGGAGGACTGGCTGGCGCGCCAACTCTGCCAGTACCGGCACCTCGCCGAGCAGGATCCGCAGCGCATCGCCTGGGTCCTCCGGGGCGAGCACTGCGGCCGCGGCCCGGACTGCGAGCCGCTGCTGACGGACGTGGAGCCGATCGCCGTGATCGGCGCACACGTGCTGCTCGAGGCCAGGGAGCGGTACGAGCGCAACTTCGATGCGGGGCGCGGGCCCGCCGACGACGAGGAGGACCGGGGATGAGCAGAGGGCGGCGGTGGACGGAGGTCGTTCCCGGCTTCTTCGGCATCAGCGTGGCGGACGTCAACTGCTACCTCGTGCAGACCGCGGACGGGCTGACGCTGTTCGATGCGGGACTGCCGCGCAGCCGGGGCGTGCTGCGCGACCTGCTCAGCCACCTCGGGGCGACGGAGTCCGACATCGATGCGGTCGTCCTGACGCACGGGCACTTCGACCACGTCGGTGTCGCGTGCCGGCTGCACGAGGAGGGGGTCTCCGTGTTCGTCCACCCTCGCGACGCACAGCTGGCCCGTCACCCGTACAGCTACCGTCCGGCCTCACCGCGCGTCCCCTACGTGCTCACCCATCCGCGGGGGATCCCGACGATCACCCGGATGGCACTCGCCGGAGCCCTGAACGTCCGCGGCGTCGAGGCGCAGCCGCGCGTGAGGCACGAGCATCCGATCGACGCCCCTGGGACCCCGATCGCGCTGTGGACTCCCGGGCACACGGAAGGGCACTGCGCATACCTGTTCGAGGAGTCCGGGGTGCTCATCGCCGGCGACGCCCTCGTGACGCTCGACCCGTACACCGGCGAAACGGGGCCTCAGATCGTCGCCAGGGCGGCCACGGCCGACACCACGGAGGCGATGGAGTCGCTGGACACCCTGGCGCGCACGAGCGCGCGGGTCGTCCTGACGGGCCACGGAGAGCCCCTCCTGGACGGTGTGGGGCCCGCGGTCGCCGCCGCCCGGCGACGCGGACCCCACTGACCCCGCACCTCAGTCGAGCAGCGTCTCCCCGATGTAGCCGCCCTCCGCGCACCCCGGGGGCACCGCGAACACGGCGGATCCGATCGGGACCGTCCACTCGTTGAGCAGGTCGAGCTCGTCGAGCCGTTGCTGCATCGGGACGAACTGCCGCGCGACGTCGGCCTGGAACGCGGCGAAGAGCAGCCCGGATTCGGAGACGCCGCCTCCGGCCGGGCGCTCGTCGTAGTTGTACGCCCGTCGGAAGATGCGCTCCGTCCCGTCCCCGCGTGCGCGCCGGATGTGCGCGAACGCCGGGATGACGGGGAACCCGATGGCCGTCGTCGCGTCGAAGTCCGGCTCGTCGAACTCCGACGTCCCCGTGAGCGGCGCACCGTCGCGGAGCGTCCGCCCCACCGAGGCCTCGCGGCCTCCGCGATCCAGGCGGTCCCAGGCGTCGAGGTCCATGCGGATGCGGCGGAGGACCATGCCCGTGCCGCCGGCCAGCCAGCCGTCCTCACTCCAGACCACCCGGTCGAAGTCGTCGGTCCCCGGCTGCGGGTTGCTCGTGCCGTCGACCTGGCCGAAGAGGTTGCGCATGGTCGTACCCGGTCGCTCGGTGCCGTGTGCCCGGCGGAAGCCCTGCTGGATCCATCGCACGGTCGCGAAGCCGCGCGCGTCCTTCAGGAGCATGCGCTGAGCGTGCGCGACGGTCAGAGGGTCGTCGGCGGCGAGCTGGAGGAGCAGGTCCCCATTCGAGAACTCCGGCTGCAGGCGGTCCACGCGGAAGGCGGGCAGCGGAGCGAGCCAGGACGGACTGCTGCCGCCGGCCCGTGCCACGAGAGCCGGGCCGAAGCCGAACGTGACGGTCAACCGGGCCGGGGCGAGTGCGAGCTCCGGCTCCGAGTCCGCGAGCGCCGATCGTCCCTGGGTGAGCCGCGCCGCGTCGTCCGTGAGGATACGCAGGAGCCGGCGGAGTCCGTCGCGGTCGACCTCCGGCCGGAGGTCGAGCGCCACGAACGAGCCGTGCGCCTGGGCAGGGGTGTCGATCCCGGCCTGATGGACACCGTGGAACGGGACCGTGAGGGAGCCGTTGAGCGGTGAGGGGGCCGCGGGAGCCTCCGTGTCCGCTCGCGTGAGGGCGAGGTCGGCCCCGACCGCGACGGCGGCGCCGACACCGGCGACAGCCCCTCCGAGGAGGAACTGCCGCCGGGTCGAGCCGGTGCGGCCGGTGCGCGCGCCCGAGACGCGCGCGGACATCAGTGGTCCATGCCCTCGTGGTCGTCGGCACCGTCGTAGTTCTCGTTCGCGCCGGAGTAGTCCTTCACCGGCGCGGCGAACTCGAACGTGGAGTCGTCCGACAGGGTGACGGTGAAAGCGACCTCGTCACCGGCTTCCAGAGGCTCGGAGAGGTCCATCATCATGATGTGATTCCCCCCGGGCTCGAGGGCGAGGCTGCCGCCGGCGGGGACGACGAAACCCCCGGCGATCTCCCGCATGATCATCTCCCCGGCCTCGTTCTCCACGGTCTCGTGCAGCTCGATCATCGGCGAGGCGGCGGAGGCGACCGATGTCACCGTCACGTCCTCCTCGCCCTCGTTGACGAGCACGCCGAAAGCCGCGGACATGCCGTCGTCGGCGGCCTTGACCCAGGCGTCGTCGATCCGGAGATCGTCACCGGCGGGGGCGCTGGTCGGGGTCTCGGCTGTGGGCGCGGTGCACCCGGTGAGCGCGACGAGCGAGAGGACGATCGCCGCGCCGAGGCGGGGGAGGGAAGTGCGAATGTTCACGATGATGCCTTTCAGGAGTTCTCTGCCGTGTCGTCGCCGGATGACGGCGACACGGCGGCCGCGCGACGGCGGCGGAGGATGAGGAGGAGGGCGAAGGCGGCGACGGCGAGTGCCGCGCCCGCCCCGCCGACGAGCAGGACCCGGACCGGGCCGCCCGTCTCTTCTGCGTTCTGATCCGATGCGGTCGACGACCCGCCCGAGGCGGACGCGGTCGGCTCCGGGTTCCCTGTCGACTCCAGTGGAACGGCGTCTCCGACGGCGAAGGGAATGACCCCCGCGATCGGGTGCCCGTCCTCGGAGACGACCTGCCAGCGCACCTGGTACCCGCCGTCCGGCATGTCGGGCAGGAGGGCAGCGGTGACGTTCCGTCCGCGCACCTCCACCTCGCCCGTCGCCCAGTCCTTGCCCTCCGCGTCGACGACGAGGACGACGGCCCCGGCGGTCGACTCGTCGAGGACGAGGAGCTCGCCCGAGAACGTCATCGTGACGCTGACGGGCGCGGTGTCGAGCCGTTCCCCGTCGGCGGGGCTGCTCTCGATGAGTTGGTCGTGGGCGGTCGCCGGCGCTGCCGTCGCGAGGATCGCGACAGCCGCCAGCACCGCCCCGGCCGCGAATCTGCGGACAGGGGACATGGAAGAGCCTCTCTTCAGACGTCGCCGAGCGACGCGGGTACCTGCGTTCGGACGCGCGCGTCACCGGGGACGGCGCGAGGACGCACCGCACGGCGGGAGGCCGCGGGCGCGGATCAGAGCGCGGGGAGAGAGGGCGGGGCGCGCCCGAGAAGCGGAGTGAGGAGGCGCAGACCGCGGCCCGCCGGCACGAGGAAGAGCCCGGCGAGGCGGAACGGAGAAGCAGCGGCGCGCGGGGCGAGCGTCGCGTCCGCACGCCGACGTACCCAGCGGACCAGTCGGACGGCGAGAGCGCGCAGGGTGAGGAGCAGCCGCTCCCCGCGGTGGAGCGCCGTCACGGTGAGGAGGGCGGCGAGGGCGTGCCCGAGCCACATCGAGGCGTCGGCGGTCGCGACGACGGCCGTGCCCTCGGCCGCGGGGAGCACGAGCGGAGCGCCGTGCACGTGACGGAGAGCCACGCCGGACGCGCTGACCGTGCCGAGCACGAAGAGCACGTGGAAGAGGAACTGGCTCACGGCCACCGAGAGGGTGAGCCGGGTGAGGGAGAGCGTCCGCCCGGCGAGGAGCACGCTGACCATGAAGGCGAACAGCCAGGGCACCAGGATGCCCAGAGGACCCGGCATCTCTCCGCCGCCGCTCACGTGACCGGCGAGAGCCACGAAGATCGCGAGCGACGAGGTCGCGAAGCCCCGCACGACGGCGGGCTTGCGGGACGGGCTCACGGGCACCAGTCTGCCATGCGGCGGCGGTCGCCGCGGGCGTGAGCCGGGCGTCAGCTCCGCGGTGCGCCGGAGCGCTTCACGACGTCGTAGGCCGCGAGCGCTGCCTTGCGGGTCTCGCCGAGGTCGACGATCGGCTCGGCGGGGGCGTCTGCGGCCCAGCGCCCGATGTACTGTCCTTCGCCGTCGAACTTCTTGGCCTGCAGCTCCGGGTTGAACACGCGGAAGTACGGGGCGGCGTCCGCGCCGGAACCCGCGACCCACTGCCAGTTGAAGGGGTTGCTCGCGTCGTCGGCGTCCACCAACGTGTCCCAGAACCACTCCTCGCCGAGCCGCCAGTCGATGAGGAGGTTCTTGACGAGGAACGATGCCGTGACCATCCGCACCCGGTTGTGCATGTACCCGGTGTGCCAGAGCTCGCGCATGCCCGCGTCGACGAGGGGGACTCCGGTCTCGCCGTGCTGCCAGAGTTCCAGCCGCGCGGGGTCCAGGGGAGGCCACGGGAACGCGTCGAACTCGCGCCGCAGGTTCTTCGTCGCGAGATCCGGGAAGTGGAACAGCGTGTGCCAGGCGAACTCGCGCCAGCCGAGCTCGGAGAGGAATCCGCCGGCCCCGTCGACGTCGATCGCCTCGTGCCACACGGTGAACGGACTGAGCTCGCCCCAGCGCAGACGCGGAGACAGCCGGGAGGTGGCACCGGCGGCCGGGGCGTCGCGAGCGCGATCGTACGAACGGAGGTCTTCGGCGAGGAAGTGCCGCAACCGGCGCCGCGCGGCGGGCTCGCCGGGCTCCCAGGTGTCGCGCAGACCGCCCGCCCAGTCCGGGGCGGTGGGCAGGAGCCCCCAGTCGTCCAACGCGTCAGAGGGGAGCCGCCTCGCGGCGCCGCGGAGCTCGCGGGGCTCGGGGATCGGGGCGCGCGGGGCCGGAAGGGCCAGACAGGCCCGCCAGAACGGCGTGAAGACGGAATAGTGCGTGCCGCTCCCGGTGGTGACCGTCCACGGCTCGTGCAGGAGCGACCCCGCGAAAGACGCGACCTGGAGCCCCTCGTCGCGCAGCGTCGTCTTCAGCCCGGCGTCGATCTCGCGCCCGGCGGCGCCGTAGCGACGGTTCCAGAAGACCGCTCCCGCACCCGACTCGGTGATCAGTTCTCGCACGACCCGGTCGGCGGGCCCGCGCCGCAGCACCAGCGTCGCCCCCTTCTCACGCAGTCGCTCGGCGAGCGAGGCCAGCGAATGGTGCAGCCACCAGCGCGCCGCGCCGCCCAGCGGACGGACGCCGGGGGACTCCTCGTCGAGGACGAAGAGCGCGATGATCGGTTCGTCGCGCTCGACGGCGGCGCGCAGCGCGGGGTTGTCCGCCAGGCGGAGATCGTCGCGGAACCAGACGATCGAGGGCGAGGTCATCGGGTCGCCCACAGCGCCCAGGCGATCAGCAGAGGCTGCAGGAACAGGCGGCCGAACCGCCGCCGGTCCGTGTCGAGCCCCGGCGTCGATCGCCCGGTGCGCCACTGATGCCAGTTGCCGGGGAAGACCGCGGCGAAGAAACCGGCCGTCGCCACTCCCATCCGTCGGCGCTCGCGGGGCACAGCCACCAGACCCGCGGCGAGCGCGACCTCGGCCGCACCGGACGCCAGGACGATCGCGTCCTTGTCCATCCGGGTGAGGCGGGTCGCCCAGTCGGGCACGACGACCCGGAACCCGCGTGTCTGCGTGAAGTGCAGCACGCCCATCGCGCCGAGGGCGAGAGCGAGGAGCCAGCGGGCGATCGTCCGTGTCATGCGCCCACGCTACCGTCCCCGTCGGACGCCGTGGCTGTCACACTGAGGCGATGACCGTGCTGCGCATCACCGTCCTCTTCCTCCTCGCCGCCATCGCCGAGATCGGCGGCGCCTGGCTCATCTGGCAGGCGGTGAAGGAGGAGAGAGGCTGGTTGTTCGCGGTCCTCGGGGTCATGGCGCTCGGTGCCTACGGATTCATCGCGGCTCTCCAGCCGGATGCGAACTTCGGTCGCGTCCTGGCCGCGTACGGCGGGATCTTCATCGCCGGCTCCCTCGCCTGGGGCGTCATCGTCGACGGATTCCGCCCCACCTCGTGGGACGTCATCGGCTCCGTGGTGGCGCTGGCCGGGGCGGCGATCATCATCTTCGCGCCGACGGCGACGGATTCGCCGTCGGAGACCGCTGCGTGACGGTCGGCGACCCGCGAGCGGACGAGTAGCCTAGATCCAGACCCAGATGGAGTGATCAGTGCCTGAAAACGCCCAGCCGACCGACGGCTTCGCCCTGTTCTCTGACCGAAACGTCGTCGCCATGCGCGTCGGCGGCGTCCTCAAGGACCTCGCCGCGACGGTCACCGAGACCGACGACGTCGAGCCCGTCACGATCGACAGCCCCGACGGCCTGAACATCCTGCGTCACTCGACCGCGCACGTCCTCGCCCAGGCGGTGCAGCGGATCAACCCGCAGGCGAACCTCGGCATCGGTCCGCCCATCACGGACGGTTTCTACTACGACTTCGGCGTCGACACCCCGTTCACGCCGGAGGACATCAAGGCGATCTCCAAGGAGATGCAGCGCATCGTCCGCGAGGGCCAGCGCTTCGTCCGTCGTGTCGTGACGGACGAGGAGGCTCGTGCGGAGCTCGCGGACGAGCCGTTCAAGCTCGAGCTCATCGGACTCAAGGGCCCTTCGACAGGCTCCGAAGGTGAGATCGCCGAGGGGGCCTCCGTCGAGGTGGGCGAGGGCGAGCTCACGATCTACGACAACACCACCCGTGACGGCGAGGTCGTCTGGAAGGACCTCTGCCGCGGTCCGCACCTGCCCAACACGCGCATGATCGGCAACGGCTGGGACCTCACCCGCATCGCCGCCGCGTACTGGCGGGGGAGCGAGAAGAACCCGCAGCTCCAGCGCATCTACGGCACCGCATGGCCGACGAAGGACGAGCTGCGCGCCTACCAGGAGCGCATCGCCGAGGCCGAGCGTCGCGACCACCGCAAGCTCGGCGCCGAGATGGACCTCTTCTCCTTCCCGGACGAGATCGGCTCGGGGCTGGCGGTCTTCCACCCCAAGGGCGGCATCATCCGCTACGAGATCGAGGAGAACCTGCGCAAGCACCTGCTGCGCAACGGCTACGACCTCGTCAACAGCCCGCACATCACGAAGAAGGATCTCTTCATGACGTCGGGGCACCTGCAGACCTACGCGGACGGCATGTTCCCCCCGATGCACCTCGACGAGGTCGTCGACGACGAGGGCAACGTGACGCGCCAGGGCCAGGACTACTACCTGAAGCCGATGAACTGCCCGTTCCACAACCTCATCTTCCGTTCGCGCGGGCGCTCCTACCGGGAGCTGCCGCTGCGTCTGGCCGAGTTCGGCACGGTCTACCGCTACGAGAAAAGCGGAACGCTGTCGGGGCTGACCCGGGTGCGCGGCCTGACCCAGGACGACGCGCACATCTACGTCGCGCAGGACCAGGTGAAGGAGGAGCTCACCACCAACCTGAACCTCGTGCTCGACCTGCTCCGCGACTACGGCCTCAACGACTTCTACCTCGAGCTCTCGACGAACGAGGAGGGCAACCCCAAGTTCCTCGGCGAGCCCGAGCAGTGGTCGACGGCGATCGACACGCTGCGCGAGGTCGCGATCGAATCCGGTCTCGAGCTCGTGGCCGACCCGGGCGGCGCCGCCTTCTACGGGCCGAAGATCTCGGTGCAGGCCCGCGACGCCATCGGCCGCACGTGGCAGATGTCGACGATCCAGCTCGACTTCAACCAGCCCGACCGCTTCGAGCTGGAGTACACCGGTCCCGACGGGCAGAAGCACCGGCCTGTGATGATCCACCGGGCGCTCCTCGGCTCCGTCGAGCGCTTCTTCGCGATCCTCCTCGAGCACTACGCCGGCGACTTCCCGCTCTGGCTCGCGCCGAGCCAGGTGGTGGGTGTGCCGGTGGCCGAGCAGTACGGCGACTACCTGGACGACGTCATCGCGCAGCTCAGGGCGGCGGGCGTGCGGGCCGACGTCGATCACTCCGACGACCGTATGCAGAAGAAGATCCGCACCCACACCACGGCGAAGGTCCCGGTCATCCTCATCGTGGGGGAGCAGGACCGCGCCGCCGGCACGGTGTCGTTCCGCTTCCGCGACGGCACGCAGGAGAACGGCGTGCCGGTGGCCGACGCGGTGCGCCGGATCAGCGCCGCCATCGCCGCGCACGCGCTGGTGTTGAAGGCGGGAGACCTCGCATGACGGGCGGTGAGGCGGACCTCGAGGACGCCTCCCGTCTCGTCGGGGTGCCCGACGAGTTCCAGCGGCTGTGGACCCCGCATCGCATGGCGTACATCCAGGCCGGGCCGGAACCACTGCGCGAGGAATGCCCGTTCTGCGAGGCGCCGAAGTACCCGGATGCGGAGCGGCTCATCGTGGCGCGCGGGGAGACCGCGTACGTGCTGCTGAACCTGTTCCCATACAACTCGGGGCACCTGCTCGTGTGCCCGTACCGGCACATCGCCACCTACGACCAGGCGACGCCTGAGGAGGTCGCGGAGATCGGTGCGCTCACGCAGACGGCGATGCGCGTGCTCCGCGAGGTCTCCGGCTGCGACGGGTTCAACCTCGGGATGAACCAGGGAGCGGTGGCCGGAGCGGGCGTGGACGCGCATCTGCATCAGCACGTGGTGCCGCGGTGGCGCTCGGACGCGAACTTCTTCCCGATCATCGCCAAGACGAAGGCGCTCCCGCAGCTCCTCGGTGAGGTGCGGGAGGCCGTCGCGGCGGCCTGGCCCGCCGCCGATCGCTGATCCGCCTCTGGGTCGCTGAGCCCAGGAGTGGGTCGCTGAGCCCAGGAGTGGGTCGCTGAGCCTGTCGAAGCGTGACAGGCTCAGGCCCTTCGACAGGCTCAGGGACCCACCTTCGACAGGCTCAGGCCCTTCGACAGGCTCAGGGACCCACCCTCGAGTGGCCCAGGCCCTTCGACAGGCTCAGGGACCCAGGACGGGCCCGCTCAGGGGCCCAGCGTCGGGGAGGAGTCAGCGCACCTGGCGGGCGGTGAACTGCATCCGGGGGTTCGCGTAGAACTCCTGCGCCTCGACGAGCTGCAGCTCGCGCTCGCCCGAGTCGAGCGTGGCCTGCAGAAGGTCGTAGACGCTCGAGGCGGTGCGCTCCAGAGCGGTCTGCGCGCTGCCGGTGGCGACGTAGTGCGCGGTGAAGAGCGCGGCCGTCACGTCTCCGGAGCCGTTGGCCTTCATCGGCAGGTGCGGGGTCTGCACGAGCCAGGCGCCCGCGTCGTCGACGGCGAGCATCTCGATCGTGCCCTCTTCGCGGTCGGGCCGCTCGACGCTCGTGACGAGCACCGTACGCGGCCCCATCGCCCGCGCGAGGTCGACCGAGGCCAGGGTCGACTCGAGCGTGTCCGGCTCGGTCTCGGTGAGGAAGCCGAGCTCGAACTGGTTCGGCGTGATGATGTCGGCCACGGGAACGACGCGTTCGCGGAGCAGGATCGGGATGGCCGGAGCCACGAAGCAGCCGGACTTGGCGTTGCCCATGACCGGGTCGCACGCGTACAGCGCATTCGGGTTGGCCGCCTTCACCCGGGAGACCGCGTCGATGATGACGTCGCCGATGCCCTCGCTGCCCTGGTAGCCGCTGAGCACCGCGTCGATCGACCCGAACACGCCGCGTTCCTCGATGCCGGTGATGACCTCGCCGACGTCGGTCGGGTCGATCAGCGGGCCGCGCCAGGCGCCGTAGCCGGTGTGGTTCGAGAACGTCACGGTGTAGACCGGCAGCACCTCGACGCCGATGCGCTGCAGCGGGAAGACGGCGGCGGAGTTGCCGACGTGACCGTACGCGACGGCGGACTGGATGGACAGGATCTTCATACCCGGTCCCTTTCATTCTGGGCGGGGCGGTGCCCGCGTCGGGTGGTCATCGTCCGGCGGCGACGAGGTCGGCGATGAGGGTCTCCGTGTCGTCCTCGGAGAGGTCGTGCACGGTGAGGCGGAGGTGATGCGAGGGCTCGGCGCGCTCGTCGAGCGCGAAGTCGTCACCGGTGCGCGCAAGCCAGCCGCGCCGCATGAGGTGGTCGGCGACGGTGCGCGCGGGCTTCTCGAATCCGACCCACAGGCTCAGGCCGTCCGGGTCGGGCGCGTCGATCCCCTCCGCGCGCAGGCGTCCCGCGAACGCGGCGTTCCGCGCGGCGTAGTGCCGGCCCGCCTCCGCGATCTCCTCGCGGACGTCGGGGTCGGTGAGCTGGGCGAGCGTGAGGCGCTGCAGCAGGTGACTGACCCACGTGGTGCCGGGGCTGAGCCGCATCGCGAGGCGCTCCGCCGTCTCCGGGTCGGTCGCCGCGAGCGCGAGGCACATGTCAGGGCCGAGGAACTTCGACACCGAGCGGACCAGGGCGAATCGCCGGTGCCCGGGTCCGATCAGCGATTCGTAGGGACGCTGGGAGAGCAGAGAGAAGTGGTCGTCCTCGATGACGAGCACGTAGGGGTGGTCGGCGAGCACGCCCCGCAGCGCCTCCGCGCGGGCGGGGGAGAGGCTCACCCCCGTCGGATTCTGCGCGCGCGGGGTGCAGATGACGGCGCGGACGCCCGCGTCCAGAGCGGCGCGGAGACCGTCGACCGTCATCCCCTCCTCGTCCACCGGCACCGTGATGGCCCGGTATCCGCCCAGCCGCACGGTGTGGATGCTCGCGAGGAAGCAGGGGTCCTCGAGGGCCACGGCGTCGTCACGCATGAGCGCCTGCGCGAGCAGACGTTCGACGGCATCCACCGCACCGCTGGTCACGGTGACCCGGAAGTCGTGACCGGGGAGGTCGGCGCCCATCCACTCCCGCGCCCACGCTTCGAGACCGCGGTCGATCACCGGCTCTCCGTAGAGCACGGGACGACGACCGATCGTGCCGAGCGCCGGCGACGGGTCGGGGATGCGGGCCGGGTCAGGGTTGCCGGTGCCGATGTCGCGGAGCACGGTGTCCGGCGCGTAGCCCTCCTGCGGCACGACGTCGACTCCGGCGACGACCGTGCCCGCGCGCCCGCGCGAGTGCACGAGTCCCGCTTGGGCGAGCTGGCGATAGGCGGCGACGGCGGTGTTGCGGTTGACGCCGAGCGTCGCCGCGAGCTCGCGCACGGGAGGGAGGACCTCGCCGGGCCGGAGCGTGCCGCGATCCCGGAGGGCGCGCACGCTGTCCGCGATCTCCGCCGCGGTGGTTCCCCTGATCTGCTCGCTCATGATCCTCCTCCGAGATTCTAGGTGGATCGGACAGTGCTACCTTTGATCTAGATCAAAACCGATTTCGGATCATCCGACAGGAGACCCCATGACCGAGCAGCCCACCACCGGATCCGCACGCGTGAAGCGCGGTCTCGCCGAGATGCTCAAGGGCGGCGTCATCATGGACGTCGTCACCGCCGAGCAGGCGAAGATCGCCGAGGACGCCGGTGCCGTCGCCGTGATGGCGCTGGAGCGTGTCCCCGCGGACATCCGTGCGCAGGGCGGGGTCTCGCGGATGAGCGACCCGGACATGATCGACAGCATCATCGACGCGGTGTCCATCCCCGTCATGGCGAAGGCGCGGATCGGGCACTTCGTCGAGGCGCAGGTACTGCAGGAGCTCGGCGTCGACTACATCGACGAGTCCGAGGTGCTCTCGCCCGCTGACTACGTGAACCACATCGACAAGTTCGGCTTCACCGTGCCGTTCGTCTGCGGAGCCACGAACCTGGGGGAGGCGCTGCGTCGTATCAACGAGGGCGCCGCGATGATCCGCTCCAAGGGTGAGGCCGGCACGGGTGACGTCTCCGAGGCGATGAAGCACATCCGGAAGATCCGGGGAGAGATCGCCGCGCTGACCGCGCTGCCGAAGGATGAGCTGTTCGTCGCCGCGAAGGAGCTGCAGGCGCCGTACGAGCTCGTCGCGGAGATCGCCGAGACCGGGAAGCTCCCCGTGGTGCTCTTCGTCGCCGGTGGCGTCGCGACCCCGGCCGACGCGGCGATGATGATGCAGCTCGGCGCCGACGGCGTCTTCGTCGGCTCCGGCATCTTCAAGTCCGGCAACCCCGCGGAGCGGGCGAAGGCCATCGTCAAGGCCACCACGTTCTTCGACGATCCGAAGGTGATCGCCGAGGTCTCCCGCGGCCTGGGCGAGGCGATGGTCGGCATCAACGTCAGCGACCTGCCTGCGCCGCACCGCCTCGCCGAGCGTGGCTGGTAACCCGCGCGTCGGCGTCCTCGCGCTTCAGGGGGACGTGCGAGAGCATGCCGCGCTCCTCGAGGCGCTCGGCGCCGACGTGGCGCTGGTCCGTCGACCCGCGGAGCTCGCCCTGGTCGACGGACTCGTGATCCCGGGCGGCGAATCGACCGTGATCGACAAGCTCGCCCGGCTGTTCGGGTTGCAGCAGCCGATCCGCGACGCGATCGCGGACGGGATGCCGGTGCTCGGCACCTGCGCGGGGCTGATCCTGCTGGCCGATGAGGTCGTCGACGCGATCGACGGACAGCAGAGTTTCGGCGGACTCGATGCGGTCGTGCGGCGCAACGCGTTCGGGCGTCAGGCCGAGTCGTTCGAGGCCGAGCTGACCGTGCCCGCGTTCGACGAGCCGGTGACGGCCGCCTTCATCCGCGGACCTGTCGTGGAGGCGGTCGGGCCGCGGGCCTCGGTGCTCGCGACCCTGCCCGACGGTCGCGTGGTCGGAGTGGAGCAGGACGGACTGCTCGGACTCAGCTTCCACCCGGAGATCACGAACGAGACGCGGTTCCACCGACGCTTCCTCGACCGGGTCTCCCGCCGCTGACGGGGTCGTGGGATCAGGCCCGCGCGCGAGATCAGGCGCGTGCGCGCGGAGGTGCCTGAACTCGCGCGAACGCCTGCGCGAGCGGGACAACAGCGGTGCCGCGGCACGGTTCGATAGACTGGACGACGCCCTGGGCGGCGTTCCGGGGCGCAGACGACGAGCGGAGACTTATGTCCGGGCATTCCAAGTGGGCCACGACCAAGCACAAGAAGGCCGTCATCGACGCGCGCCGTGCGAAGTCCTGGGCCAAGCTCATCAAGAACATCGAGGTCGCGGCCAAGCTGGGCGGCGCCGACCTGCAGGGCAACCCGACGCTCTTCGACGCGGTGCTCAAGGCGAAGAAGACCTCGGTCCCGAAGGACAACATCGACCGCGCCATCAAGCGCGGCGCCGGCATCGGCGGTGAGGCCGTCGAGTACACCTCGATCATGTACGAGGGCTACGGGCCCAACGGCGTCGCCCTCATGATCGAGTGTCTGACCGACAACAAGAACCGTGCCGCGGCCGAGGTGCGCACCGCGCTCAGCCGCAACGGCGGCACCCTCGCCGACCCGGGCAGCGTGGCGTACAACTTCAGCCGCAAGGGCGTCATCGTCGTCGGTTCCGAGGGCACGACCGAGGACGACGTCATGATGGCGGCGCTGGAGGCCGGGGCCGAGGAGATCGAGCCGCACGCCGAGGGCTTCGAGGTCATCACCGAGGCCAGCGACCTCGTGGCCGTCCGCTCCGCGCTGCAGGACGCGGGGATCGAGTACGAGTCGGCCGACGTCGAGTTCGTGCCGAACCTCAAGGTCGAGATCGACGCCGAGACCGCCCGCAAGGTGTTCCGCCTCATCGATGCGCTCGAGGACAGCGAGGACGTGCAGAACGTCTTCAGCAACTTCGACCTGTCGCCCGAGGTCCAGGCAGAGCTCGAGAACGACGACGCGTAGGCGCGGCGCGAGCCGGCGACGCGGCGCGCGGCCTAGCCTGGTCAGGTGACCACTTCGTTGCGCGTGCTCGGCATCGACCCCGGACTCACCCGGTGCGGTGTCGGCATCGTCGACGTCGACCGCGCTCGTCGGGGCACGCTCGTCCACGTCGGGGTCATCCGCTCCGCCCCGGATGCGGAGATCGGCGACCGGCTCGCGATCGTCGCGGCGGGCATCCGCGCAGCGATCGCCGAGCACCGGCCCGATGCCGTCGCGGTCGAGCGGGTGTTCGCCCAGCAGAACACGCACACGGTGATGGGCACGGCGCAGGCGAGCGGGGTCGCCCTCCTGATCGCGGCCGAGGCCGGCCTGCCGGCGGCGACCCATACGCCCAGCGAGGTGAAGGCCGCGGTGACCGGGTACGGGTCCGCCGACAAGCGCCAGGTCCAGGCGATGATCGCCCGGATCCTGCGGCTGGACGCGCCTCCGCAGCCCGCGGACGCGGCGGACGCCCTGGCGATCGCCCTCTGTCACGCCTGGCGCCGCGGCGCTCCCTCGACGAGCCGGACGGGCGGCGGCCTCACTCCCGCGCAGCGTGCCTGGGCCGACGCGGAGCGTGTCGCTCGAACATATCTACGAGCCGGCTCCTAGACTGGCGGAATGATCTCCTCTCTGCACGGCACCGTGCTGCACACGACGCCGGACCAGGTCATCATCGACGTCGGGGGCGTGGGCTTCGCGGTCGCCGTCCCCGCCGATGTCGCCCACACCGCGACGGTGGGGGAGAAGCTCCTCCTGCACACGAGCCTCATCGTGCGGGAGGACTCGCTCTCGCTGTTCGGCTTCGCCGACCGCGGCGAGCTGGAGATCTTCACCCTGCTGCTCAGCGTCACCGGCGTCGGCCCGAAGTCGGCGCTCGGTGTGCTGTCGCACCTCACCGCCGACCAGATCGCGGAGGCCGTGACCGCAGAGGACGATGCACCGTTCCGCCGGGTCTCCGGCATCGGACCGAAGACCGCGAAGCTCATCGTCGTGCAGCTCGCCGGCAAGGTCCAGGCGGTGGCCGCCCCGTCGGCGCCCGCCGCCTCGGGAGGGGACGATGTCGTCGCCCAGGTGACGGTGGCTCTGGTCGGCCTCGGCTGGTCCGAGAAGGTCGCGGCCGAGGCGGCGACCCAGACGGCGACGGACGCCACGGATGCCGAACGAGCCTCCGTGGCACTGCTGCTGCGGCGCACGCTCGCGCTGCTCGGCCCGGCGCAGGCAGGCCAGAGCCGTGGCTGACGCCCTCGATCCGACCGAGCCGACCGACGAGTCCGAGCTCGCCATCGAGGGCGCTCTCCGGCCGTCGAGCCTCGGCGAGTTCGTGGGACAGCAGAAGGTGCGCGGACAGCTGCAGCTGCTCCTGGAGGCGGCCCGCATCCAGTCCCGTCCTGCGGACCACATCCTGCTCGCGGGGCCCCCGGGACTCGGCAAGACCACACTGGCGATGATCGTCGCGCACGAGAGCGACCGCCCGCTGCGCATGTCCAGCGGTCCCGCCATCCAGCACGCCGGCGACCTCGCGGCGCTGCTGTCGAGCCTCGTGCCCGGCGAGGTGCTCTTCATCGACGAGATCCACCGCATGGCCCGGTCGGCGGAGGAGATGCTGTACCTCGCGATGGAGGACTACCGGATCGACATCATGGTCGGCAAGGGCGCGGGGGCGACCAGCATCCCGCTGGAGCTCTCCCCGTTCACGCTCGTCGGCGCCACCACGCGTTCCGGCCTGCTGCCCAATCCGCTCCGCGACCGCTTCGGCTTCACCGGTCACCTCGAGTTCTACGACGAGGGCGAGCTCGAGCAGGTCATCGGACGCTCCGCCTCCGTGCTCGGCGTCGACCTCCCGACGGACTCGCTCTCCGAGATCGCGCGACGGTCCCGCGGGACCCCGCGCATCGCCAACCGCCTGCTGCGTCGCGTCCGCGACTACGCGCTCGTCCACGGCGGGGGTGCGGCGACCCTGCGCGGCGTCCAGGCCGCGCTGGATCTCTACGACGTCGACGCGATCGGCCTGGACCGACTGGACCGCGCGGTGCTGGACGCCCTGGTGCGACGCTTCCGCGGCGGACCGGTCGGCCTCAGCACACTCGCGGTGGCGGTAGGAGAGGAGCCGGAGACGGTGGAGAGCGTGGTCGAGCCCTATCTCGTGCGGATCGGCTTCCTCGGTCGCACCCCCCGCGGGAGGGTCGCGACGCCGGAGGCGTATGCCCACCTCGGCGTGGCGCACCCGGACGGGATGCTGAAGTTGGATGACCTATAATCGCTGAAGACTTCCCCGATACCGCTGTGCGCCCAAAGGCTGGTGCGTGCACCTGAGAAAGGCGCCATCCCCATGCCCATGGAATTTGTCCTCTTCGGACTCCTCGCCGTCCTGCTGATCTTCATGATCTTCAACACGCGCAAGCGCACCCGGCAGATGAAGGCCGAGCAGGAGGAGAAGGCGACTAAGACGGTTCCCGGCGCCAAGGTCCTGCTGCAGGGCGGCATCTACGGCACCATCGTCGCGTACGACGCCGAAGACCTCGACTCCCCGGCCCTGGTGGAGATCGCGCCCGGCACCGTCATCGAGGTGCACAGCCAGGCGATCCTCCGCATCGTGGAGCCCAAGGACGCCATCGTCGACGCGCCCGTCGACGGCGTGGACGACCACAGCGTCGACGCGACCGCCGCCCCCGCGGTCGAGACGCCCGAGGAGACCCGCGCCCGCCTCGAGCGGGACGCCGACGACAAGTAAGACGAAGGCCGCCGCGGCCTCCCGGATCACCGTCCCTCCAGAAAGCTGAACACACGTGGCTTCATCCTCTCCTGTCCGTCACGCCTGGCGGGTCCTCCTCGGCCTGCTCCTCGTGACGGGCGTGCTCTTCGGCATCAACGCGCTGGGTGTGTACGTCTTCAAGCAGAGCTCGTGGACACCCGAGCTCGCGCTCGACCTGCAGGGCGGCACCCAGATCATCCTGAGTGCCGAGACGGAGGACGGAGCAGCGCCGACGCAGGAGCAGCTCGACCAGGCCGCGGCGATCATCCGCCAGCGCGTCGACGCCTCCGGTGTGGCCGAGGCCGACATCACCACCGAGGGCGGACGCAACATCGTCGTCCAGATCCCCGGTGAGGCGGACGAGCAGACGCGGCAGCGGATCCAGTCCAGCGCCCAGCTCGAGTTCCGTCCGGTGCT
This sequence comes from Microbacterium sp. CH1, assembly GCF_001595495.1. Taxonomy (NCBI): domain Bacteria; kingdom Bacillati; phylum Actinomycetota; class Actinomycetes; order Micrococcales; family Microbacteriaceae; genus Microbacterium; species Microbacterium sp. CH1. Next base: position 442,660 of record NZ_LOSO01000011.1, read on the forward strand.
GTACACCACGGCCGCGAGCACGGAGTTCGTCGGAGAGGACGGCAACTCCACCCCGTACCCGAGCCCTGACCCCTCGCTGAACGCCGAGCCCACGGCCGAGCCCACCGACGCCAGCGACCTGTCGTGGGTCACGGACAAGCTCGCGGCGGAGTTCCAGGCGTACGACTGCGCCAACCCGTCCAACGACCCGTCGAAGGCGCCGAAGGACGAGCCGGTGATCGCCTGCTCGCCCGACGACACCGCGAAGTTCATCCTCGGCCCGGCGGAGCTCGACGGCCGTGCGATCACCGACGCGACGGCGGGACGCGACCCGCGCTCCGGCGCCTGGATCGTGCAGCTCACCATGAACGGCGACGGCGCGGACGCCTTCGGCCAGGTGAGCACCCGGCTCAACCAGAACCGCATCGACGGGCTGTCGCCGCGCGACCAGTTCGCCTTCGTGCTCGACGGCGAGGTCATCAGCGCGCCGCGCATGAACGGCGTCATCCTCGACGGCCGCCCCAGCATCTCCGGCAGCTTCACGCAGGAGAGCGCGACGACCCTGGCCGATCAGCTCAAGTTCGGAGCCCTCCCGCTCAGCTTCGAGGTGCAGAGCTCGGACACGATCTCCGCGACCCTCGGCACCCAGCAGCTCCAGATCGGCCTCATCGCGGGACTCATCGGTCTCGCACTGGTGGCGGTGTACTCGCTGCTGTCGTACCGCGCGCTCGGGACGGTGATCATCGCGTCCATCGCGGTGATGGCGGTGCTGACCTACATCGTCATCTGCATCCTGGCGTGGCGGATCGGCTTCCGACTCTCGCTCGCCGGCGTCGCGGGCCTGATCGTGTCGATCGGCTTCACCGCCGACTCCTTCATCGTCTACTTCGAGCGCATCCGCGACGAGCTGCGCGACGGCAAGTCGATCACGGGTGCCGTCGAAGACGGCTGGGGTCGGGCGAAGCGCACGATCTACATCTCCAAGTCCATCAACGTCCTGGCCGCCGTGGTGCTGTACATCCTCGCCGACTCGACGGTGAAGGGCTTCGCGTTCACGCTCGGCCTCACCACCGTGATCGACGTGCTGATCTTCGTGATCTTCACCCACCCGGTGATGCAGTTGCTCGCGCGTACGCGGTTCTTCGGCGGCGGGCACAAGCTCTCCGGTCTGGATCCGGAGGCCCTGGGCGCCGTGTACCGGAGCCGCTCGCAGTACCGCGAGGTCGCCACGGCGTCCGCGGGGCGCGGGGCGAAGAACGCGCGTTCGCGTGGAGAGGCGGATCGCCGGCAGACCATCGCCGAGCGCAAGCGGGCGGAGGCCCTCGCCGCCGAGAGACAGACCACGGCCGGAAGGGAGGGAGACAACTGATGCCTTCCATGAATGAGTTCGGCAACAACCTCTACACGGGCAAGACCTCCTTCCCGTTCGTGGGGCGCCGCCGCCTCTGGTTCATCATCGCGATCGCCCTGGTCGTCGGCTCCGCGCTCGTGCCGCTGTTCCGCCCGATCCAGTTCTCGATCGAGTTCACCGGCGGCTCGCAGTTCACGGTGACCGCGCCGGACACCACGGATCAGGACACGGCGACCGAAGCGGTGCAGTCGGTCGTCCCCGGCGCGGCGACCAAGGTCGTCATCGTCAACGACCAGGACGTCCGCGTGCAGACCGACCAGATGACCGAGGGCGAGACGCAGCAGGTGGCGCGCGCCCTCGCCGACGCCTACGGTGTCGAGCCGGACGCCGTCGCCTCCTCGTTCATCGGCCCGGCCTGGGGCGAGAGCGTCACCCGGCAGTCCCTGTGGGGTCTGGCGATCTTCCTCGCCCTGACCTTCCTGATCCTCGCGATCTACTTCCGCACGTGGAAGATGTCGGCGGCCGCGATCATCGGTCTGCTCGACGTGCTCGTGATCACCGTCGGCGTGTACGCCCTCGCCGGATTCGAGATCTCGCCGGCGGCCGTCATCGGCTTTCTGACGATCCTCGCGTACTCCCTGTACGACACCACCGTGGTGTTCGACAAGATCAGGGAGAACACGACGGAGGACGGGGAGAAGACGTCGCGGCTGTTCGGGGAATCGGTCAACCTCGCGGTGAACCAGACCCTCATCCGCTCGATCAACACGTCCGTGGTGGCCGCGCTGCCGGTCGGTGCGATCCTCTTCATCGGCGCCTTCTGGCTCGGTGCGGAGACGCTGACCGACATCTCGCTGTCGATCTTCGTGGGCATCCTCGTGGCGACGTACTCGACGCTCTTCGTGGCCGCGCCGCTGTACTCGCTCTTCCGCGAGAACGAGCCGCAGATCAAGGAGCGCGACGCCCGTATCCGCGCGGCTCGGAGCAAAGCGGCTGTCGACGCCTGACGCCCCCGCCGCGGGGCCGACCCCCGCTCAGCGCGCGTAGGATTGTCTGATTCGGAGGTGAGTGGATGGCGGAGCCGCAGACGGCATCGCAGGGTTCGAGTCTGCGACGGCTGGTGCCCCGCATCTTCTCGCGTGCGTCCCGGATCAACGATCTCGACAACCTGATCCGCACCGTCAGGGCGAACCACCCCAAGGGCGACTTCGCCGTCATCTCCCGCGCCTATGCCGTGGCCAAGGAGAAGCACGAGGGACAGAAGCGGCAGAGCGGCGAGCCGTACATCACGCATCCGCTCGCCGTCGCCCAGATCCTCGCGGAGCTCGGGCTCGGCCCGCGGGCGATCGCGGCCGCCCTGCTGCACGACACCGTCGAGGACACGGGCTACGCGCTCACCGATCTCACCGCCGAGTTCGGCGACGAGGTCGCGATGCTCGTGGACGGCGTGACCAAGCTCGACAAGGTCAAGTACGGCGAGAGCGCACAGGCCGAGACCGTGCGCAAGATGATCGTCGCGATGTCGAAGGACATCCGCGTGCTGCTCATCAAGCTCGCCGACCGGCTGCACAACGCCCGCACCTGGGGCTTCGTCCCGCCGGAGAAGGCGGCGAAGAAGGCCAAGGAGACGCTCGAGATCTACGCGCCGCTGGCCAATCGCCTCGGTATCCAGGCGATCAAGTCGGAGCTCGAAGACCTCTCCTTCGCCGTCCTCCACCCGAAGATCTACAACGAGATCCACAGCCTCATCGCCCAGCGCACCCCGCAGCGGGAGAAGTATCTGAGCCAGGTCATCGAGGAGATCGACGAGGACCTCCGCGACCTGCGCATCCGCGGCAAGGTCGTCGGCCGGCCCAAGCAGCTGTACTCGGTGTACCAGAAGATGGTCATCCGCGGCCGCGAGTTCGACGACATCTACGACCTGATCGGGATCCGTGTCCTCGTGTCCTCCGTGCGCGACTGCTACGCCGTGCTCGGGGCCATCCACGCCCGCTGGACGCCGCTGCCCGGCCGGTTCAAGGACTACATCGCCACCCCGAAGTTCAACCTCTACCAGTCGCTGCACACGACCGTGATCGGCCCGGCCGGACGGACGGTCGAGATCCAGATCCGCACGCACGAGATGCATCACCAGGCGGAGTACGGCGTCGCCGCGCACTGGATGTACAAGGAGCGCATGAACGGCGGCGGCAAGGTCGAGGTCCGCGCCTCCGACACCGACATGGCGTGGCTGGCCCACATCTCCGACTGGCAGGCCGAGACCGCGGACCCCGGGGAGTTCCTCGACTCGCTGCGGTTCGAGATCGGCGCCAAGGAGGTCTACGTCTTCACGCCGAAGGGGCGGGTGATCGGCCTCCCGGCCGGTGCCACCCCGGTCGACTTCGCCTATGCCGTCCACACCGAGATCGGGCACCGCACCATGGGCGCCAAGGTCAACGGACGCCTGGTGCCGCTGGAGTCGGAGCTGAAGAGCGGCGACGTCGTCGAGGTCTTCACCTCGAAGAACCCGGACGCGGGGCCCAGCCAGGACTGGCTCGGCTTCGTCAAGAGCACGCGAGCCAGGAACAAGATCCGCGGCTGGTTCACGAAGGAGCGCCGCGAGGAGGCCATCGAGCAGGGCAAGGAGTCCATCGCGCGCGCTATGCGCCGGCAGAACCTGCCGCTGCAGCGTCTGATGAGCCAGGACTCGTTCACCGAGGTCGCCCACCAGATGCACTACGAGGACGTCTCGGGTCTCTACGCCGCCGTCGGCGAGGGGCACGTCTCGACGCAGTCGGTGCTCGAGAAGGTCACCGCGCTCGTCGCCACCGACGAGCCCACCACCGGGGCGATCGACCTGCCGGGAAGCGTCCAGACGCGCGAGACCCGCGGTGGCGACTCGGGCGTGCTCGTGCGCGGCGCGAACGACATCCTGGTGAAGCTGGCGAAGTGCTGCACGCCCGTGCCCGGCGACCCCATCGTCGGGTTCGTCACGCGGGGGAGCGGCGTCTCCGTGCATCGGGCGGACTGCGTGAACGTGAAGGCCCTCAGCGGCGAGCAGGACCGCTTCGTCGAGGTCTCCTGGGCACCGACCAAGAAGAGCGTCTTCCGGGTGCAGATCCAGGTGGAGGCGCTGGACCGCTCGGGCCTCCTCTCCGACGTCACGCGGGTGCTCAGCGAGCATCACGTGAACATCCTCTCGGCGACCGTGTCGACGACCGATGAGCGCCTGGCGCTGAGCCGCTTCGTGTTCGAGATGGGCGACGCCGTGCACCTGGACCGCGTCCTGAACGCGGTACGCCGTATCGATGCGGTCTACGACGTGTACCGCGTCACCTCCTCCTGACCAGCCGCTCGAGTGCGGCGAGGCCGCTGACGCTGCCCGGAACGCGGGAGCGGGTCCGCAGGCTGGCGATGGCGTCGTCGAGCGCTTCCGGGTGGGCCTGAGCGAGCGCCTGCATCCAGGGGAGGACGCGCGGGTCTCGATGGAGACTCGTGGCCAGGTCGCACATCGTCCGGACGGGCGTGGAGACGGCGATCCCCCCGAGCAGCTCCACGTCCGTCCGAGGAAGCCGGGTGTCGTGGAAGATGACTCTGGCGTGCACGCGCGGACGCACCCGCCGCTCGACGCAGCGTCGCGCGTGATGGACGGTCGGCGGCTCGTCGCGGGCGCCGTGGATCCAGGCGGCACTGGGCCCGCAGGCGGCGGCGCCGTCCTGGATGAGCGTGGCGATGCTGCTCGCCCGCACATCGGCGGACTCCGGCAGGTCCGCGGGGATGTAGGCGTCGCCGATCTCGACGACATGACCGTCCAGGCGGGCGGCGCAGAGTTCCGGCCGGCTGAGGCGCGAACCGGGGAGATAGAGCAGAGCGGGGTGCATGACGCCAGTGTGGCGTCGCGCACCCCGCTCAGACGGAGATGGCCGGACCTGTGGAGAGCTCAGCCGCCGAGAGCGTTGAGCCAGGCGCGACGGGCCTCGAGGGCGTCCGCGGCCTCCTTGGCGGCCTTGCTGTCACCGGCCTTCTCGGCGGCGGCCAGTTCGGCCTCCAGCTTCTCGATGGCTTCGTGCAGCTGCGAGCTCATGTCGTTCGCTCGCGCCTTGGTCTCCGGGTTGTTCTTCTTCCAGTCGACGTCCTCGCGGGCCTTGAGCGCCTGCTCGATGACGCGGAGCTTGTCGTCGAGCGCACGCTCCTTGTCGCGCGGGAAGATGCGGCCGACCTCGTCCCACTCCCGCTGGATGCGCGTGAGCAGGGCGCGGGCGCGCTTGATGTTCGGCTCGTCGGCGACCGCCTTGGCCTGCTCGAGCAGCGCCTGCCGGGCCTCGATCTTCGGAGCGGAGTCGACCTCCTCGGCGGCGGCCTGCTCGGCGCGGGCGGCGTAGAGGGCGTCGCCGGCGGCCTTGAACCGTGCCCAGAGGGCGTCGTCGGCCTTGCGTCCGGCGCGTCCGGCCGTCTTCCACTCGTCGAGGAGGGAGCGGTAGGCGGGGATGCCGTCGACGCCGCGCGGCGCCAGGGCCTCGGCCCGTTCGACCAGTCGGGACTTCGCGTCGCGCGCGGCCTTGTGCGCATCGTCGAGCTCGGAGTAGAACGCCCGGCGGTGCTTGTCGACGACGGCCCTGGCGTCGCGGAACCGCTTCCAGAGCTGCTGCGAGACGCCCTTCGACAGGCGCGGACCGTTCTGCTGCTGGGCCTGCCAGGCCTCGAACAGCTCGTTGAGCTCGGCGGTGACCTGCTTCCACTGCACCTTGCTCAGGTCGCGGGCGGCGATGGCCTCGGCACGCTCGACGAGGGCGGTGCGCTCGGCGACGGCCTGCTCGACGAGCTCCTTCGCCTGCTGTGCCTCCTGGGCCGTGGCCTCGGACAGCGACGCGGTCAGCGCGGTGAGACGATCGCGGAGACCGGCGAGGTCGCCGACGGCCGCGGCGTCCGTGGCTTCGTCGATGAGGTGCGCGGCCTGCTTCGACAGGTCGCTCGCGGAGGCGCCGCCGGCCTGGTGGCGCTGCTCCAGGGCGACGACCTTGAAGGCGATGTCGTCGTACTTGCGGACGAAGTAGGCCAGGGCCTCGTCGGGGGTACCGTCCGGGTACTGACCGACGACGCGCCAGGACTCACCCTCGCGCACCTCGACGGTGCCGTCTTCGGAGACACGGCCCCATTCGCCGGCGGACGAGACCGGAGTCGGCTTCGCGGCGGCCGGGGCGACGGCGGCCGGAGTCGGCGTCTTCCGCGGCATCGGCACGGCGGGCGGGGTGGGAACGGGCGGGGTCGGCTTCGCGGGCTCGTTGGCAGACACGGTGATTCTCCTTGCGCGGTCACGCCGCGGGAGGCGGAAAGGACGAGGCTCAGCCTAGTACGCCCTCTCTGATCCGCGAGACCCCGTCTTCCCGCCGAGACCCCGTGATTCGTGCGCGAACGAGGCGGGGTGTCGGCGACGAGGCGGGGTCTCGCGGGGCGGGACGTTACCGTTTCGTGAGCAGAACGTTCGATGCAGGACACACTGCGCGTCATCTGCGGGTAACACGGCGCTCCTATCGTCGCGACCACGACAGTCCCCAGGTCGACAGGAGTTCCATGGACGACAACGCAGCGCGCACAGCGGAGATCGTCGTCGTGGGGGCGGGGGCGGCGGCGCACCGCTTCGTCGCACGGATGCTGGAGGACCCGGACCGTGCCGTGCGGATCACGGTGTTCGGAGACGAGGGACGCCTGCCCTACGACCGCTCCGTCGTGGCGCGCATCGTCGGCGGCACTCCGGCGTCGGCGGGCGAGCTCGATCGCGCGCCGTTCCGCGACGACCGCGTCCGCCTCATCGACGACGACCGGGTCCTGCGGATCGACAGGGGAGGGCACCGCGTGCGGACGCGGTCGCACCGGTGGTACGACTACGACGCGCTCGTCCTCGCGACCGGCACCCACGCCCAGCGGCTCGACGTGCCGGGGATCCGTGCCCGGGGGTCGTTCGTCCTGCGCACGATGGAGGACGCGCACATGCTGCGTGCGTTCCTCGCCGTCCGTGCGACGGAGATGCCGCGGGCGTTGCGCGCGGTCGTCGTCGGCGACGAGGGCGGAGTGGACGCCGCATGCGCGCTGCACGACGCCGGGGTGCAGACGACGATCGTGGACACCGCGGATCGCCTGCTGCCCGCACACCTCACGGTTCCCGGGGCGAGCGCACTCCGCGGGATCGTCGAGGCGCGCGGTATCGCGGTCCGGACGCGGACGCGGGTGACCCGCGTCGACCCCGACGCGACGGGCGCGGTGACGGCCGTGGAGTTCCAGGACGGCACGTTCGCACGGACCGACCTCATCCTGACGACGGGTGCGCGGGCACGGGATGAGCTGGCACGGAACGCCGGGCTCCCCACGCGGCCGGGCGGCGGTGTCCTCGTGGACGCGGACGGGCGGACGTCCGACCCGCGCGTCCTCGCGATCGGCGACGTCGCCGCGGACCCGGCATCCGGCGGCACGGAGGCGGCCCTGGCGTCCGCGGATCGAGCGGCGGCCGCCCTGCTCGGCGATCGGATTGCGAGCCCGGCGGGACACGGGTGGCGCGGGAGTCCCGGCGGTATCGAGGTCGTGGCCCTGCGTGTCGCGGACGGTGACGGGCCGACGGTCGACATCCCTCTTCCGAGCGGGGGAGACCGCATGTTCGGGGAGGTCGTGCTCTCCGAGGATGCCCGCGTGGTGCATCGCGTGACGGTCATCGGCGCGTCGGCGGATGCCTCGCTCGCCGGTCTCGCGCCCGGGTCGCTCGACGGTCAGAGGGCGGCGCGGGCGCTCCTGGCCGCCGCCGTGGCCGCGGACGGAGCGGAGGCCTGCGCACATGGGCTGCGGTGCTCGCCGCTGGAGGTGCTGACAGCGGAGCTCGCGGACCGCGGGATCCGGACCGTCGCGGAGGCTCTGGACGGTGCGGTCGAGAGCCGCGGCTGCGGCCCCTGCCTCCGCCGTCTCGCGCTCGCGCTGCAGGGGCGCGCCGAGGTGAACGTCGGCGTACGGCCCGGCGACCGCGGAAGCCTTCGCTCCGAGGTGCGTCTCCGCGGGACGACGGCCGCTCCCGTCCTGGAGGTGCGCGTCGGCGACGAGTCCGACGGGACGCTGCTCCTCGTCGTGGGTCATCTCGCGGCACGACGCGAGGCGACAGTACGGATCGATCGAGGGCTCCTCGCCGTCAGCGGGCTCCGGGCGGAGGACATACCGGACGCACTCGCGGACCTGCGGAGCGCCGGCGCCGTCGTTCCGGAGACCCTGATCGGCGGGGCGGACCTCGCGCGGCCCGGAGGCCCGATCGGCGTCGTCCGGCACCCGCCACGGACACGGCGACGCGCCGGTACTGCGAGGTCGGCGGAGGGCTCCGCATGAGTGCGCCCCCGCGTCCTGCTCCGGCGCTCGTCGGCTGCCGCGTCGTGGTGGTCGAGGTGCCGCGGCCGGTGCGCCCGGAGCCGGTCGACGTCGACACGCTTCTGCGGATCCTCGCTGCGACCGGCTCGGATGTCGTCCGGATCACCCCGCCCCGGGCGGACCACGCGATCCCGGCCGGCACCAAGCGGACGTTGTACCGGATCGCGTCCGGTCAGGTGGACGCGGTGCTGTTCCCCGTGGCGGAGGCCCTGCCCGGGTGGCTCGCCACCGTGGAACGACTGGGCATGCTCGACGCCATCCGCGAACGGTCGCGCACGTCCCGCCTGCTGCTCGCCACGACCGACGCCGCCGCGACCGCGCGATTGGCGGAGAGCGGCCTGCCCGCATCGACGTCGTGCGGGCCCACCGCGGACGACCTCGCCCGGAGCGCTCTCGCCCCGCTCACGTACGGGGTCCTCGAGCGACGGACGGCGGTGGGGCGCCTGGCGGTGCGCAGCGGAGGCGCGCTGATCGACGGAGGCTTCGTCCCGCTCTCCCGCGGCGCGGTCAGCATCCTCGAGGCCCTGTTCATCGCCGACGGGCGCGTGCTCACCAGGGCGGAGATCGGCCAGGTCCTCCCCGGCGGTCGACGCAGTGCGCGTGCTGTCGAGGTCGCGGTGGCGCGGCTGAGGGAGGCCCTCGGCGACGGGGACCTCGTGCAGACCGTGGTCAAGCGCGGGTACCGGCTCGCCGTCCTCGACGAGGACTGACGACGCCGGAGAGCCTCACTCCGTCGGTGTCTCGGAAGCCGTCGGCACCGGGCTGGGCGCATCGCTCGGGGTCGGGGAGGGAGCGATCGACGAGGTCGGCGACGGCGTGGGCGTCGGTTCCGGAGCGGTCACCTGCGCATGCACGACCTGGCTGACGATCGCGCCCACGACGATGAGGGCGCCGACCGTGATCGCGATGGCGTTGTCGCGGGTGCGTCGGCGGATCTGATCCTGGTGCCAGTGGGTGCGGGCGGTGTGCAGCCGAGCGCGCTCCGCCTCGGTGCGTGCCTGCGCCTTCTTGGAACCGCGTGCGGCCATGCCCTGTCTCTCCCATCCGACGCCGGTCCACGACGTCGCCTGAGAGCCTACCGGGGGCACGGCCTCGCCTCGTGTCCCCGGCCGCCGTTAGCCTGGAGGAATGTCCTCTCCCTCCGCCCTGCTCTCCGGGGCGACACCGCTCGCCGTGCGCATGCGCCCGGTGTCGCTGGACGAGGTCGCGGGGCAGCGCCACCTGCTGCGGGCCGGGTCGCCCATCGTGGCCCTCGCCGATCCGGAGGCCAGCTCGCCCGGAGCGGTGTCGATCATCCTCTGGGGTCCGCCGGGCACCGGCAAGACCACGCTCGCGCAGGCCATCGCCCGCTCGTCCGGCCGCCGGTTCGTCGAGCTCTCGGCCATCACCGCCGGCGTCAAGGACGTCCGGGAGGTCATGCAGGAGGCCATCACCCAGCGCGACCTGTACGGGCAGACGACGATCCTCTTCCTCGATGAGATCCACCGCTTCACCAAGGCTCAGCAGGACGCGCTGCTGCCCGGCGTGGAGAACGGGTGGGTCATCCTCATCGCCGCGACCACGGAGAACCCCTCGTTCTCGGTGATCTCGCCGCTGCTGTCCCGGTCGTTGCTGCTCACGCTGCAGCCGCTCACCGATGACGACATCGGGGTGCTCGTGGACCGCGCGGTGTCGGATGCCCGCGGACTCTCCGGTACGGTCGCGCTCAGCGATGAGGCGCGGTCGGCGCTCATCCGCCTCGCGTCGGGGGACGCCCGTCGTGCCCTCACCGGACTGGAGGCCGCCGCTGCCGTGGCGCTCTCGCACGCCGCCGCCTCCGAGGCCGACGACGACGGCGAAGACCCGGAGACGGTCATCCCGGAGGTCACCGCCGACGACGTGGCACAGGCCGTCGACAAGGCCCTGCTCCGTTACGACCGCCAGGGCGACGAGCACTACGACGTCATCAGCGCCTTTATCAAGTCGATCCGCGGTTCCGACCCGGACGCCGCGCTGCACTACCTCGCCCGCATGATCGAGGCGGGGGAGGACCCGCGGTTCATCGCCCGTCGGCTCGTCATCTCCGCCTCCGAAGACGTGGGGCTCGCCGACCCCCAGGCCCTCGGCATCGCCGTGGCCGCGGCCGACGCGGTGGCCTTCATCGGGATGCCGGAGGGGCGCATCCCGCTCGCCGAGGCCACCGTGTATCTGGCGACGACCGCGAAGTCGAACGCGGCCTACGTCGGCATCGACGCCGCCATCGCCGACATCCGCGCGGGGGGATTCGGGCGCGTGCCCCTTCACCTCCGCGACGCGCACTACCCCGGGGCGAAGCGCCTCGGGCACGGCCGCGGCTACCGCTACGCGCACGACAGCGAGTTCGGGATCGTGCCGCAGCAGTACCTGCCGGACGAGCTCGACGGGCGGCACTACTACGAGCCGAAGAACCTCGGCGCGGAGCGCGACATCAGCGCACGGCTGGAGCGCATCCGGCGCATCCTCGGCGACCGGTGAGCCGACGACCTCGGGTGTCTGCCGCCGTCTGTTAGACTTGAGCGGCTCGAAACCGAGTTTTCGGGCATCTCCTCGTTCACACCCCACCTCGACGGCACCCCGGCGTGCGCCCCGAGGCAGAACGCGGTGATACGTCCGTCGGACGTGAAATCCACGTCCACGTCATCGGAAGGATAACTTCGTGGTCACGAAGTCCCAGGACCGCCGCAAGGTGCGTCTCAGCCGCGCCCTCGGCGTGGCCCTCACCCCCAAGGCCGCCCGCTACCTCGAGAAGCGTCCCTACGCTCCGGGTGAGCACGGCCGCACCAAGCGCAAGGCCGACAGCGACTACGCCGTCCGTCTGCGTGAGAAGCAGCGTCTGCGCGAGCAGTACGGCATCCGCGAGAAGCAGCTGCGCATCGCGTTCAACGAGGCCCGTCGTCAGGACGGCCTGACCGGTGAGAACCTCGTCGAGCTCCTCGAGATGCGTCTCGACGCCCTCGTCCTGCGTTCGGGCTTCGCCCGCACCACGGCACAGGCGCGCCAGCTCGTCGTGCACCGTCACATCCTCGTCGACGGCCAGCTCGTCGACCGCCCGTCGTTCCGCGTGAAGCCGGGTCAGCTCATCCACGTCAAGCCCAAGAGCGAGGGCCTCGAGCCCTTCCAGGTGGCGGCCGCCGGCGGTCACGCCGAGGTCCTGCCGGCCGTTCCGGGTTACCTCGAGGTCGAGCTCGACAAGCTCCAGGCCCGTCTGGTCCGTCGTCCGAAGCGCGCCGAGGTCCCCGTGACCTGTGAAGTGCAGCTCGTCGTCGAGTACTACGCGGCCCGCTGATCCAGCGGAAGAGCATCAGACAGGAGGCGTCGGGGTTCCCGACGCCTCCTGTCGTTTCCGCCTACGATGGAGAGACCGCGCCTTCGCGGCTCTAGGGCAAGGATGACGACATGAAGAATGTGCTGTGGTTCCTGATCGGCGTGATCGGCGGCTTCGTCGCGGCTCACTTCATGAACAAGGACCCGCGGGGCCACGACATCCTGGCCGACGTCGACGCCCGCCTCAACGGCCTCGCCGCGATCCTCAGCGACGCGTATCGCGCGCAGGAGGCTCGGTTGACCGAGCCGGGCGAGAACTGACCCCCCGCATCTGCGCCTCGGCGCGCCCCCTCACGCAAGGACATCCGGCACTCCTATGAAAACTGCGGAAATCGCGCAGCGCTACCTCTCCTACTTCGAGAAGAACGACCACCTCATCGTCCCCTCGGCATCCCTGGTCAGCGACGACCCCTCGCTGCTGTTCACGGTCGCCGGCATGGTCCCGATGATCCCGTACCTCACGGGCGTGGTCCCGGCGCCGCACCCGCGCATCGCCGACCTGCAGAAGTGCATCCGGACCAACGACATCGAGGAGGTCGGGCGCACCGCGCGTCACGGCACTTTCTTCCAGATGCTCGGCAACTGGTCGTTCGGCGACTACTTCAAGGAAGGCGCGATCCGCTACGCCTGGGAGCTGCTCACGAGCTCGGAGGCCGACGGCGGCCTCGGCTTCGACGAGAAGGATCTCTGGGTCACCGTCTACGAGACCGACGACGAGGCCGAGGCGATCTGGCGCGACATCATCGGACTCAAGCCGGAGCGCATCCAGCGCCTCGGCCGCGCGGACAACTACTGGAACACCGGGCAGCCCGGTCCCGGTGGCCCTGACTCCGAGATCTTCTTCGACCGCGGCCCGGCCTACGGCAAGGACGGCGGCCCCGCTGTCGACGACTCGCGGTTCCTGGAGATCTGGAACCTCGTGTTCATGCAGGACTTCATCGAGAACATCCGCGGCAAGACCGAGTTCGACATCGTCGGCGAGCTGCCGATGAAGAACATCGACACCGGCATGGGACTGGAGCGCGTCGCGTTCCTCAAGCAGGGCGTCGAGAACATGTACGAGACCGACCAGGTGCGTCCGGTGCTCGACCGCGCCGTCGAGCTCTCCGGCCGCCGCTATGGGGCGGTCCACGAGGACGACGTCCGCTTCCGGGTGATCGCGGATCACGTGCGCTCCTCGCTCATGCTCCTCTCCGACGGCGTGCGTCCGTCGAACGAGGGCCGCGGCTACATCCTGCGGCGCCTCATGCGCCGGACCGTGCGCGCCATGCGGCTCCTCGGTGTCGACGACCCCGCGTTCCCCGAGCTGTTCGCCGCCTCCCGCGACGCGATGAAGTCGGCGTACCCGGAGCTGGAGCGGGACTGGTCCGTGCTCTCCTCGGCGGCCTTCGCCGAGGAGGAGACCTTCCGGCGCACCCTGGCGCAGGGATCGACCATCCTCGACCTCGCGCTCGACGAGACGAAGAAGGGCGGCGGGAAGACCCTCAGCGGTTCCGAGGCGTTCCTGCTGCACGACACCTACGGCTTCCCGATCGACCTCACCCTGGAGGTCGCCGAAGAGGCCGGACTGGACGTGGACCGCGCCGCGTTCGACTCCCTCATGCAGGAGCAGCGTCAGCGCGCGAAGGACGACGCCCGCAACCGCAAGCGCCAGCTCGCGGATGTCTCGGTGTACCGCGACCTGCGCGCGCTGGGCGAGACGGGCTTCGACGGCTACACGGCCCTCGAGGTGGAGTCCCGTGTGCTCGGCCTGCTCGTCGACGGTGCGCCGGTGCGCAGCGCCGCCGAGGGCCAGATCGCCGAGGTGGTGCTCGCCGAGACGACGCTGTACGCCGAGTCCGGCGGTCAGGTCGCCGACAAGGGCACCATCGTGGGCCCGGGCTACGAGCTCGAGGTTCTTGACGTGCAGCGTCCGGTCCCCGGGCTGATCAGCCATACGGTCGAGGTCTCCCGCGGCACGGTCGCGGTCGATGACATCGCGACGACGATCGTTGACGCCGCGAACCGCCGCGCCGCCCGCCAGGCGCATTCCGCCACCCACCTCGTGCACGCCGCCCTCCGCGACACGCTCGGCCCGACGGCCACGCAGTCCGGGTCGCTGAACCGTGCCGGCTACATGCGGTTCGACTTCGCCTGGTCGCAGGCGCTGTCGACGGACACCCGCACGGAGATCGAGGAGATCACGAACCGCGCCGTGCAGGACGCCCTCGAGGTGACCACCCGGATCGTGACGCTCGACGAGGCCAAGGAAGCGGGCGCCATGGCGCTCTTCGGCGAGAAGTACGGCGACGTCGTGCGGATGGTCGACATCGGCGGCCCGTGGTCGCGTGAGCTCTGCGCCGGCACGCACGTGTCGACCAGTGCGGAGATCGGCCTGGTCAGCGTGGTGGGGGAGTCGTCGGTCGGCGCCTCCAACCGCCGGATCGAGGCTCTCGTCGGAGCGGATGCATTCCGTGAGCTCGCGGCGGAGCGGGCTCTCGTCTCGCAGCTCACCGCCTCCCTGAAGACCCCGCGCGAGCAGCTCCCCGAGCGGATCGCCGATCTCGCCGCGAGCCTCAAGGCCGCGGAGAAGCGCATCGCGCAGTTCGAGGCGAAGGAGCGGGCGGGGCGCATTCCCGCCATCGCCGAGGCCGCGACGCGCGTCGGAGACTTCCGCGTGGCGGCACAGACGCTGGGTGACGTGGCCTCGGCGGACGATGTCCGCGAGCTCGTCAACGGCGTGCGCGACCGGCTCGGCTCCGACCCCGCGGTGGTCGCGCTCGGTGCGGTCGTCAACGGTCGCCCTGTCGTCGTCGTCGCCACGAACGAGGCCGCGCGCGGTGCCGGTGCGAAGGCGGGTGCGCTCGCGAAGCGCGCCGCCGGTGTGCTCGGCGGAGGCGGCGGCGGTCGGGACGACGTCGCCCAGGGTGGCGGCACCGACGCAGCGGCACTGCCCGCCGCGCTTGAGGCCGTCTCCCAGGGGCTGCGCGGCGCGTGACCGGTTATCGCCGCGGGGTCCGGCTCGGCATCGACGTCGGCCGGGCCCGCGTGGGCGTGGCGCGGTCCGATCCGGACGGCATGCTGGCCGTCCCCGTCGAGACCGTACCCCGCGATGAGCGCTCGCTCACGCGCATCGCGGAGCTGGCTGCGGAGTACGAGCCGCTGGAAATCGTCGTCGGTCTGCCCGTGAACATGCAGGGTGCGGACACGCCGTCGACGGTGGATGCGCGCGAGTTCGCGGCGGCTCTCCAGGCGCGGAGCGGTGTGCCGGTCCGCCTCGTCGACGAGCGTCTGAGCACCGTCTCCGCGCATGCGGCGCTGCGGAGTTCTGGGCGATCACAGAAGAACTCTCGTAGCATTGTGGATCAGGTCGCCGCCGTGGTGCTGCTGCAGCAGGCGATCGACACGGAGAAGAGCACCGGAAACCCGGCCGGTGCCCCGGTCCCCGTTGACGAGGAGCCCGCCTGAACATGTCCGAACGCGAGAGCCGTGCGCCCGAGCACGAGCAGAGCACCCGGTTGGGGGATCTGTTCGAGAACCTCCCCGCTCCGTCCCCGCAGGTCCCGACCGCCGGAGATGACACGCCGGCACCCGGATCCCGCCGTGCGGCCAGGGAGGCCGCCGCGCGCGAGCAGCAGGCGCCGCCTGCTCCCGACGCGGGAATCGTGCCCGATGCCCAAGTGCCCGCCCGCCCGGTCTCGGCGTCGGCGGCGACCACCGCGGAGACACCGGCGAACGACCAGCGGCCGGCGGTGCCCGGCGCGGATGCCGAACCGGTCGTGACACGCGCGATGCCCGTCGCCGCGACGAGCGCGGATGAGAGCCCCGCTCCGGGGCCGCGCCGGTCGACCGGCACCGAAGACCCCGCACCCGCGCTGGGCGGAGGACTCGACGAGATCTTCGCCGCTCAGGACGACGGCCGCGATCACGGCGCGCCGACCAAGAAGAAGCGCCGCAAGGGTTGCCTCATCGCCCTGATCATCGTCCTGGTGATCCTCGGCGGCATCGCCACCGGCGGCGTCTGGGTCGCGAACACCTTCGGCGACCGCATCGCCGACGCCATGGGGTGGGGGGAGCCGAAGGACTGGGAGCCCGGTCAGGCGACCGGCGAGGTACTCGTCACGATCAAGGAGGGCGATACCGGCGGACCCGTGTCGACCGCGCTCTATGAGGCGGGCGTCACCAAGACCGAAGACGTCTTCTACGACTACCTCATCGACGAGAACATCGCGGTGACCTTCTATCCCGGCGTCTACCGCCTGCAGAAGAAGATGACCGCCGAGGACGCCCTCGCCGCACTCCGCAACGAGGACAACAAGCTCGAGAACACCGTCTCCATGCCGGAGGGCGGGACGATCGAATCGGCCCTGCCGTCCATGGCGGAGACTCTCGGGATGCCGCTGGCCGACCTCGAGGCAGCCGTCGCCGATCCGTCCGCGTACGGGGTGGAGGCGCAGAGTCTGGAGGGGTGGCTGTTCCCCGCGGTGTACACGTTCGACCCCGAGGTCACCGCGACGCAGGTCATCCAGCGCATGGTCGACCGGACGCGCGAATCGCTCGCCGCCGCCGGCGTCCCGGACCAGGACGCGCAGCGGATCCTCACGATCGCCTCGATCATCCAGCGCGAAGGCCGCACGGACGACTTCGCCAAGGTGTCGCGTGTGATCCAGAACCGCCTCGACGACGACATGCTGCTCCAGATGGACTCGACGGCGCAGTACGGGTACGGCTCCCTGCACGAGGGCGTGGTCTCGAGCTCGGCCGAGGCTCTGGAAGACCCCAACCAGTGGAACACCTACGTGAACAAGGGGCTTCCGGCCACGCCGATCGCGAGCCCGAACGATGCCGCGATCGATGCCGCGATGCACCCCGCGGACGGGCCGTGGATCTACTTCGTCACCGTCAACCTCGAGACCGGCGAGACGCAGTTCTCGGAGACCCTCGCGGAGCACGAGCAGGGCGTGGAGAAGTGGCGGGACTGGTGCCGCGCGAACCCCGACGCCGGTTGCTGACGCGGTGAACCGGAGACGGCTGGCGGTCTGGGGCGACCCGATCGGGCACTCACGGTCGCCGGAGCTGCACGCTGCGGCCTACGCGGTGCTCGGGCTGGACTGGGAATACGGGCGCCGTCAGGTCGGCGCGGAGGGCTTCAACGACGCGATCGAGGCCCTCGACGACACCTGGCGCGGCCTGTCCCTGACGATGCCGCTCAAGGAGGAGGCGTACCGATACGCCGCCACCCGAGACGCCCACGCGGAGTTGACCGGCGCGGTCAACACGCTCCTGCTCTCGGAGACCCCGGCAGGATTCAACACCGACGTCGGCGGGATCGTCGATGCGCTCGGGGACGCCGGCATCCGCGAGATCGGGACGGCGCGGATCCTGGGCGCCGGAGCCACGGCGGCCTCGGCCCTCGTCGCTCTCGCCGACCTGGGGGCGACACGGGTCGAGGTCGCCGCCCGTCGGCCGGAGCGCGCCGCGGGGCTCCTCGGGATCGGGGAGCGACGCGGCGTCGTGGTCACCCCGCGACCGCTCGACGAGGTGGAGGGCGCCGTCGACCTCACGGTGGCGACCCTGCCCTCCGGCACCGTGCTTCCGACGGAGAGTGCCGCCCGACTCGCCCGGAGCGGCGGCACGCTGTTCGACGCCGCCTACGCGCCCTGGCCGTCCGCCCTGGCGGCGGCATGGGGTGCGGCGCCGGTGGTCTCCGGGCTCGGGATGCTGCTGCATCAGGCGGTCCGGCAGATCCGGATCTTCCTGCACGGCGACCCGGTCTCGCCGCTGCCGGGCGAGGACGCGGTCCTCGCCGCGATGCGCGCCACCCTCTGAGCGCCGCCCGACGAAACGCGGCACGGCGCGGGGGGAAACGCATGGGAGACTAGAGCACATGCTCCGCGTGCTCACGGCCGGCGAATCGCACGGCCCAGAACTCATCGCCGTCATGGAGGGTCTGCCCTCCGGCGTCCCGGTGTCGTCCGAGGCCATCCAGGCCGACCTCGCCCGCCGCAAGCTCGGCTATGGACGCGGCTCCCGGATGAAGTTCGAACAGGACGAGCTCACGATCTCCGGCGGCGTCCGGCACGGGAAGACGCTGGGCAGCCCGATCGCCCTGCGCATCGGCAACACCGAGTGGCCGAAGTGGATCGAGGTCATGAACCCGGAGCCGGTGGAGCTCACCGACCGCTCGCGCGGTCGTGGCGCACCGCTGACCCGGCCACGTCCGGGCCACGCCGACCTCGTGGGCATGCAGAAGTACGACTTCGACGAGGCCCGTCCGATCCTCGAGCGCGCGAGCGCCCGGGAGACCGCCGCCCGCGTGGCGCTCGGTGCCGTCGCCCGCTCCTTCCTCGGCGAGCTCGGCATCCGACTCGTCAGCCACACGCTCTCGATCGGGCCGGTGCGCGTGCCGGAGGGCGCGCCGCTGCCGACCCCGGACGACGTGGACGCGCTGGATGCCGACCCGCTGCGGTGCTTCGACCCCGCGACCTCGGCGCTCATGGTCGCGGAGGTGGACGACGCCAAGAAGGACGGCGACACGCTCGGCGGCATCGTCGAGGTCCTCGCGTACGGCCTGCCGCCGGGGCTCGGCTCCCACGTGCACTGGGATCGCCGTCTGGACGCCCGACTGGCCCAGGCGCTCATGAGCATCCAGGCGATCAAGGGCGTGGAGGTCGGCGACGGCTTCGAGACCACCCGTCGCCGTGGCTCCGCCGCCCATGACGAGCTCTTCGCCACCGCCGACGGCATCGCCCGCGGCACGGACCGCGCCGGCGGCACCGAGGGCGGCATGTCCACCGGGACCGTGCTGCGCGTGCGGGCCGGCATGAAGCCGATCGCGACCGTGCCCCACGCGCTGCGCACGATCGACGTCGCGACGGGCGACGAGGCCACCGCGCACCACCAGCGTTCCGACGTCTGTGCCGTGCCCGCGGCGGGGGTCGTCGCGGAGGCCATGGTCGCGATCGAGCTGGCGCGCGCCGTGCTGGAGAAGTTCGGCGGCGACAGCATCCGCGAGACGCGCCGCAACCTGGAGGGATACCTCGACGGCATCCCCGCGGAGCTGCGCACGGCCCCCGCGTCCGAGGCGGCGCTCATCGCGCATGACGAACGAGGCTGAACCGCTGACGCTGGTCCTCGTGGGACCGATGGCGGCCGGCAAGACCAGCGTCGGACGACGGGTCGCACGGCGGCTGGGCGTCGCCTTCATCGACACCGACAAGCGCATCGTCGCCGCGCACGGCCCGATCCCCGAGATCTTCGCCACGCACGGCGAGGCGCACTTCCGGGACCTGGAGCGCGCGGCGGTCCGCGAGGCCCTCGCCGAGGGCGGCGTGGTCTCCCTCGGCGGTGGCGCCGTCACGGATCCGGAGACGCGCGCGCTGCTGCGCGCCCACCCGGTGGTCTTCCTCACCGTGAGCGAGGCGGCCGTCGCCGACCGCCTGCGCGGCGGGACGCGCCCGCTGCTGGCGGGCGAGGAGCCGGTCGAGAAGTGGAAGCGCATCTTCGCCGAACGGCGAGGATGGTACGACGAGGTGGCGTCGACCACGTTCGACACCTCGCGGCGTCCGATGCAGCGCATCGCGGACGAGATCGTGGCATGGAGGAGAGAACAGCGATGAGCACGACGACCATCAGCGTTACAGGGAACGACGCCTACGACATCACGATCGGACGGGGGATCCTCGACCAGGTGTCCGCGGCTCTCGCGCCGGGCGTCCGCAAGATCCTCGTCGTGCACCCGCCGACCCTCGCGGCCCGCGCCGCCGAGCTCCGCGATCGGCTCCTCGCCGACACCGCGGACGGCCCGCGCGAGGTGCTGCTCGCCGAGATCCCGGATGCCGAGCAGGGCAAGCGCATCGAGGTCGCCGCCTTCTGCTGGCAGGTCATGGGCCAGGCGGACTTCACCCGGACGGACGCCGTCGTCGGCTACGGCGGGGGAGCGGTGACCGACCTCGCCGGCTTCGTCGCGGCGACCTGGCTGCGCGGCGTCCAGATCGTCCAGGTGCCCACCACCGTCCTCGGCCTCGTGGACGCCGCCGTGGGCGGCAAGACGGGCGTCAACACCGCGGAGGGCAAGAACCTCGTCGGCGCCTTCTGGGCCCCGCGCGCCGTCGTCGGCGACCTCGACGAACTGGGCAGCCTGAGCCCCAACGAGGCCACCGCCGGCTTCGCGGAGGTCGTCAAGGCCGGTTTCATCTGGGCCCCGGAGATCCTCGACATCGTCGAGGCCGATCCCGCGCGCGCGGTCGACACCTCGACGGACGAGTTCCGCCGAGCCGTGGAGCTCGCGATCGACATGAAGGCGCAGGTCGTCTCGGACGACTTCCGCGAGGCCGGGCAGCGGGAGATCCTGAACTACGGCCACACGCTCGGCCACGCGATCGAGCACGCCGAGCGGTACCGCTGGCGGCACGGGGCGGCCATCTCGATCGGCATGCTGTACGCCGCGGAGCTGTCCCGGCTCGCGGGGCGGTTGCCGGACGCCGCGGCGGAGCGCCACCGCACGATCCTCGAGTCGCTCGGCCTGCCGACGTCGTACCGGGCCGGTGCCTGGCCGCAGCTGCTCGCCACGATGCAGCGCGACAAGAAGAGCCGCGGCGGCATGCTCCGCTTCATCCTGTTGGACGACATCGCCAAGCCCACCGTGCTCCAGGCGCCGGATGAGTCGCTGCTCTTCGCCGCCTACCAGGAGCTCGGCGCATGAGCATCGCCGTTCGGCGCATCACACCGGAGGACTGGCGGGAGGTCAAGGCGCTGCGGCTGCAGGCCCTCGCCGACCCGGCCGCACCGATGGCCTTCCTCGACTCCGTCGAGCACGCCGCCGCACAGCCCGACCGCTTCTGGCAGGAGCGCGCCGCGAATGCCGCGGGTGACGCCGCCGCCGCGCAGTTCGTCGCTATCGCCGACGACGGCACCTGGACGGGGACCGTGACCGTGCTCCCGCATCGCGAGCAGCACGACGCGGGGCTGGTCGTCGGGGTCTACGTGGCGGACACGCATCGCGGTGCGGGCGTCATCGATGCGCTCCTCGACGCCGCGGCGGCCTGGGCCCGCGATCGCGGCCTCCGCGCGCTCGTGCTCGAGGTGCACGTGGACAACTCCCGGGCGCAGGCCGTGTACCGCCGAGGCGGCTTCGTCCGGACCGGGGAGATCGAGACGGCCAACTTCGGGCGGGAATGGGTCATGCGCCGCGAGCTGGTCGACACCGGGAGCGTGCCCGCATGAGCGCCCCGCGTCGGCTGCTGCTCGTCAACGGCCCCAACCTCAACCTCCTCGGCACCCGCGAACCCGAGGTGTACGGCACCGCGACCCTCGCCGACGTCGAGCGGATCACCGCCGAGACCGCTGCCGCCCTGGGGTTCGAGGTGCGGGCGCTGCAGAGCAACCACGAGGGCGTGCTCATCGACGCGATCCACGATGCGCGGGCGGACTGCGCGGGCATCGTCATCAACCCGGGCGGCCTCACCCACACCTCCGTCGCCCTGCGCGACGCGCTCACCGGCGTCGCGTTGCCCTTCGCCGAGGTCCACATCTCCGACGTCTACGCCCGCGAGGAGTTCCGTCACCACTCGTACCTGCACGACGTCGCCGCGGTCCGTGTCATCGGACGCGGCGTGGAGGGCTACGCCGACGCGGTGCGGGACCTCGTCGCGCAGCTCTGAGCGCGCGGGGATCAGGGCAGGCCGACGAGCAGCACGCACACCGTGATGCCCACGAGCGTCAACAGGGCCATGGCGAGGAAACAGGCGGCCAGCGCACGGAGCCGCGGCCGCATGCTCGACACCGCGAGGCGGATGACGACCATCGCGGCCAGGCCCAGGACCAGGATGATCGCGGTCACCAGGCCGACGGTTCCCGCCGCGCCGCCGCTGCGGACGATGCCGATCAGGGGCACGAGGCTGACCGCCGTGAAGATCGTGGCGACGATGAGCCAGACCGCCCCGGACGACGTCCGCAGCGCCGGCTGATTCGCCATCCTGGTCGGGTCGCGGTCGCGGTCGTTCTCGCTCATCTCGATTCCTCCTGTCCACAGCCAGGCTGCCGGTGGCAGCCGCCGGCGTCACGGGGGTTCCCCTTCCACGGACAAGCGTCTATCGTGCCTCCGCGGCGGCCCGCGCCGGGCATCCCGTAGAATCGACTGTCGGCCGACCCCGGCCCCCACGGACTCAGGAACGGAACTCCTCGCACATGGCATCCACCGCAGACATCAAGAACGGCGTCGTCCTCAGCATCGACGGGCAGCTCTGGAGCGTCATCGAGTTCCAGCACGTCAAGCCGGGTAAGGGCGGCGCCTTCGTCCGCACGAAGCTGAAGAACGTCGTCTCGGGCAAGACCGTGGACCGCACGTACAACGCCGGGGCGAAGATCGACATCGAGAACGTCGACCGCCGCGACTACACCTACCTCTACACCGACGGTGACGGGTTCGTGTTCATGGACCAGACCGACTTCGACCAGATCACGCTCCCGGCCGCCACGGTCGGCGACGCGAAGAACTTCCTGCTCGAGAACCAGCAGGTCACCATCGCCCTCAACAACGGCAACCCCCTCTACATCGACCTCCCGGCCTCGGTCATCCTCGAGGTCACCTACACCGAGCCCGGCCTGCAGGGCGACCGCTCGTCCGCCGGTACCAAGCCCGCGACGCTCGAGACCGGCTACGAGATCCAGGTCCCGCTGTTCCTGGAGACCGGCACGAAGGTCAAGGTCGACACCCGCACGGGCGAGTACCTCGGCCGCGAGAAGTAAGGCGTGAGCGCCCGCACGAAGGCGCGCAAGCGCGCGCTCGACATCCTGTTCTCGGCCGACGTCCGCGGCGACGAGGTCGCGGTGGCCCTCGCCGCCGAGGCGAAGCGCGCGGCGAACGAGCCCGCACGTGAGGCGTCGTGGCTGTACGCCCGCGAGATCGTCGACGGCATCATCGACCAGCGCGACGAGATCGACGAGCAGATCACGACGCACAGTCGCGACTGGAAGCTCGAGCGGATGCCCGCCGTCGACCGCGCCCTGCTGCGCATCGGAGCGTGGGAGATCCTCTACAACGACGAGGTGCCGACCGCGGTCGCGATCGACGAGGCGGTGGAGCTCGCGAAGGAGTTCTCCACCGACGAGTCGGGCGCGTTCGTGCACGGCGTGCTCGCCCGCGTCGCCCGCTCGGCCTGAGCGCCGCAGCGGCGGTGTCGGGGGTGCCGGGCAGGATCGTCTCATGACCCGCCCGCCCGCCTCCGCCACCCCGGGAGACGGGGCGCGGGATTGGCGTGCGCTGTTCGAGGCCGGCGCTGCTCCGGCGGCGGCGACCCCCCTCGCGCTCGGGTTCGAGGTGCGCGTCCGCGACGCCCGAGGAGCCAACCCGTGGGCCTCACGCCCGCAGCGCACCGCGACCCCCCGCGACGTCGCCAAGGGTGTGGGGGAGATCCTCCTCGGCATCCGTCCGCTGGAACGGAGCGCGGCGACGGGGTCCTGGGTGCTCGGCTCCGCCACCTGGGACGCGGTCCGCCGCGCGCCGGACCAGTACGGTCGGGAACGGTCGCGGTGGTTCGCCGATCTGCTGAGCATCGCGCGCGACACGCTGCTCTCCGGCACGGCGGGGGACTGGCTCGTCGCCGACCTGATCGAGTCGCGGCTCCTCTGGGGGCATCTGCGGTCGGCGACCGACCTCGGCATCCCGCTCGTGGCGGCGCAGCGGTCGACGACGCTCGTCCTCGCCGACACCGCGGAGCTGACGGCGACCGTGTCCCGTGACGACGACGGCGGCCTCGTCGTCCGTCCGGTCGTGACCCTGGACGGGCGCGAGTCGCTGCCGGGCAGCATCCGCGCCCTCGGGCGCTCCGGCGTGTACGAGGTCGCGCAGAGCGGGTCGCGCTTGCAGGTGACGCTCGCGGAGCTTCCGCTCGCGGGGCCCGCGCCGTCGCTGCTCCGGGCCGGGATGCTCGTCGTCCCCGCAGCGGAGGAGGTGGCCTTCCTCCAGGACGCCTATCCACTCCTCGCGCGCCGTCTCCCCGTCCGCGCGGTCGGCCGCGTCGCGCTCCCCGACCTCCCACCGCCCCGTGCCGTGCTCCGGGTGGCGTTCCGCCGCGGGGACACCGTGGAGTACACCGTCGAGTGGGACTATCGCGGCTTCGGGCGGGTGCCGTTCACGCCGGGTCCGGAGGCCGTGCGCGATCCGGAGGCCGAAGCCTCTGTGACGCATCGGATCCGGAACGTCTGGCAGGAGCACGGCGTCGCGTTCGCCCCCGCAGGGGCCTTCCACGATGTGGAGGCCGCGGAGT
Source organism: Microbacterium sp. CH1 (assembly GCF_001595495.1). Taxonomy (NCBI): domain Bacteria; kingdom Bacillati; phylum Actinomycetota; class Actinomycetes; order Micrococcales; family Microbacteriaceae; genus Microbacterium; species Microbacterium sp. CH1. The sequence continues at coordinate 466,957 of NZ_LOSO01000011.1, forward strand.
TGATGACGCGGTTCGTCCCGGCGCTGGAGGCGGAGGGTGTCGAGGTAGAGGTGTCCGGCCGCCGCAAGACGTATCGCGAGCTCGCCGGGGAGCCGGAGATCACCATCTCGACCGTGGAGAGCACCGACCCGGACTGGTTCGACCTCGGCGTGATCGTCCGCATCGACGGGCGGAACATCCCCTTCGAGCCGCTGTTCACGGCCCTGAGCGCGGGCCGGCGGAAGCTCCTGCTCGTCGACGGCAGCTACTTCTCCCTGAACCACCCGGCGCTCGACCGTCTGCGCGACCTCCTCGACGAGGCCGGGGATCTGGACGAGTGGGAGACGGGTCCGCGGATCAGTCGGCATCAGACGGATCTGTGGGAGGAGTTCGAGGATCTGGCGGACGAGGCCCTTCCCGCGGTGAGCTGGCGGGCCACCGCCGAGGGACTGCGCAGTGCCACTGCGGTGCCGGCGGTGCCCCTCCCTCCGGGGCTCACCGCGCAGTTGCGGCCGTACCAGAAGGAGGGGCTGGACTGGCTCGCGTTCCTCTGGTCGCATCGGCTCGGCGGCATCCTCGCCGACGACATGGGTCTCGGGAAGACGGTCCAGCTGCTCGCGCTCATCCTGCACGCCCGTGCGGCGGGGGAGGGACGTCCGTTCCTCGTGGTGGTGCCGACATCCGTGCTGGCGACCTGGCGCACCGAGGCGGCGCGGTTCGCTCCGGGTCTCCGCGTGATCACCCGGGACTCGACCGCCGGGCCTGCCGTGGCCGCCGTGGCTCGCGAGGCCGACGTGGTGCTCACCACCTACGCCGTCGCGCGGCTCGACGAAGAGGGGTTCGCGGGCGTCACCTGGGCCGGGCTGATCCTCGACGAGGCCCAGTTCGTGAAGAACCCGGCGACGAAGCTGCATCGTGCCGTCGCACGCTTCCCGGCCGGCGTCACCATCGCGGTCACGGGCACACCGCTGGAGAACAGCCTCGAGGAGCTCTGGGCGCTGCTGAAGCTCACGGCACCCGGCCTGTTCGCCTCGGCGCGGAAGTTCCGCGAGCACTACATCCAGCCGATCGAGCAGGGGAAGGTCCCGGAGAACGCGGAGGGCGGACCGTACCGGCAGCGCCGCCTCGCGCAGCTCCGACGACGGATCCGCCCGCTCGTGCTCCGCCGCACCAAGGAAGTCGTCGCCCCGGACCTCCCGCCGAAGCAGGAGCAGGTGCTGGAGATCGAGCTGAGCGCGGGGCATCGCGAGCTCTACGAGACGGTGTTGCAGCGGGAGCGGCAGAAGGTGCTCGGCCTGCTGGAGGACCTCGACCGGAACCGCTTCATCGTGTTCCGCTCCCTGACGCTGCTGCGGATGCTGAGCCTCGCTCCGGGGCTGATCGACCCGGCCGACGCGCGCCTCGGCTCCCGTAAGCTCGACGAGCTCCTGGAGCGGATCGTCGAGCTGCAGGCGGAGGGGCACCGCGCGCTCGTGTTCAGCCAGTTCACGTCCTTCCTCGACATGGCGGCCGCGCGTCTGGACGCCGCCGGGATCCCGTACGCGCACCTCGACGGCTCGACGCGTCATCGCGAGCAGGTGGTCGCGGACTTCGCGGAGGGGGAGCAGCCCGTCTTCCTCATCAGCCTGAAGGCCGGCGGGTTCGGGCTCACGCTGACCGAGGCCGACTACGTCTTCCTCCTCGACCCGTGGTGGAACCCCGCCGCCGAGGCCCAGGCCGTCGACCGCACGCACCGCATCGGCCAGCGCAGCCAGGTGTTCGTCTACCGCATGATCGCCAGCGGCACGATCGAGGAGAAGGTCCTCGCGCTGCAACGCCGCAAGGCCCGCCTGTTCACCGCCGTGCTCGACGACGACGCGCTCTTCGCCCAGGCGCTCACGGCCGACGACATCCGCGGTCTCTTCGACGACTAGACCGTTTTCCCCGGCCCGTCCCGCCGGGCGCTCAGGGAGCCGTCGGTACAATCGAACGGTTCATCTTCGAGAGGAATGCAATGCGGATCACGGGACTCGGCCACGCCGGCATGTTCATCGAGACGGTGGGCGGCAACATCATCTGCGACCCGGTGCTCGGCCCGTCCTTCTTCGGGTCCTGGTTCCCGTTCCCGGACAACCGTGCCCTCGACTGGGAGCGCTACGGTCGTGAAGCCGACTTCCTCTACATCTCGCACCGGCACCGCGACCACTTCGACCCGGCGCTGCTGGAGCGGTACATCCGCAAGGACATCGAGGTGCTCCTGCCGGAGTATCCGATCGACGACCTGGAGCAGGACATCCGGGCGCTCGGCTACACGAACATCACCTACGCGCCCGCCGGCGAGATCATCGAGCGCGGGGCGCTCAAGATGATGATCACCCCGCTGCGCGCGCCGAGCGACGGCCCGATCGGCGATTCGTCGCTCAGCGTGGACGACGGCACCGGTTCGATGCTGAACCAGAACGACTCGCACCCGCTCGATCTCGACAAGCTGCTGCACTTCGGGAAGCCCGACGCCTACTTCACGCAGGTCTCCGGAGCGATCTGGTGGCCCATGGTCTACGACCTGCCGCTGGACGCGAAGCAGAACTTCGCCCGCCTCAAGCGCGAGGCGCAGAACAAGCGCGCGATGTACTACATCGAGAAGGTCGACGCTCCGCACGTCTTCCCGATGGCGGGCCCGCCCATGTTCCTCCGCGACGACCTCTTCGACTTCAACGGGATGGGCCGCAACGGCGAGTCCATCTTCACGGACCAGAAGCAGTTCATCGCGCACATGAAGGAGCTGGCCCCGAAGTACGACGGGCAGCTCTTCGTCCCCGGCACGCTCGTCACGATCGACGGCGGTGCGGTGACCACCGAGCAGACGCTCTACACCGAGGCCGAGCTCGCCCACATCTTCGACGAGAAGTGGGAGTACCTGGAGGAGCAGCGCGCGACCCGCCAGCAGGAGATCCGCGACGAGGAGGCCTCCCGTGCCGAGATCATCCCGCCGGATGAGATGCTGGCCGCGATCAAGGAGTGGTGGGAGCCGCTGCTGAAGAAGTCGCGCACCATCCGCCTCGGCGTCGGCGGGCACGTCCGCTTCCGCATCGGGGAATTGGACATGGTGGTCGACTTCCCGCGCGCCAAGGTCCGCGAGTACGCGGGCGAGGAATGCGTGTACTGGTACACGATCCCGGCCGACCTCGTCTCGACGAACATCCGCGACCACGAGATCGACTGGTCGAACTCGATCTTCCTGTCGATGCAGTTCTCCGTCGGGCGCAGCGGCAAGTTCAACGAGTTCCTCACCACCTTCCTCAAGTGCCTCTCCGTCGACCGGATCGAGTACGTCGAGAACTGGTACCAGGAGCAGACCGACCAGACCGAGGACGCGGAGATCGGCGACTGGGTCGTCCAGCGCCGCTGCCCGCACCTGCGCGCCGACCTCACCAAGACGGGGAAGGTCGACGAGGACGGCATCCTCACGTGCAGCATGCACGACTGGAAGTGGGACCTGAAGACCGGGCGCTGCCTCTCCACGAGCGGCCACCCGATCCGTTCCTCGAAGATCGACGACGTGACGGATCCGGTGCTCCGCGAGGCGAGCTAAGCGCGCCTGTACCACCGAGCGCAGCCGGTGGTACAGTGTGGCGATGCCGACCGCTCTGACCCGTATCCAGGTGACGCAGACCGCCGCGCTGCGCGAGGCGCTGGAACTCGCGGAAAGCGAGTGGCCGGGACTACCGAAGTCGGAGCAGGTGGCGAGGCTCGCGGTGCTGGGGGCGGAGCGGCTCGCAGAGCGAGGATCCCACCGGCGCGCGACCCGGCGGGCGGCGCTCGAGGCGACACGGGGATCGATCGCCTATCCACCGGGGTATCTCGACGCTCTCCGGAAGGACTGGCCGGAGTGATCGTCGTGGACGCCGGTGTCCTCATCGCGCACCTGTCCACCGACGATGTCCACCAGGAGGCGGCGTTCGACATCCTCGATACCGAGGAAGACCTTCTGATCCACCCGATCACCCTCGCGGAGACGCTCGTGCATCCGGCGCGGATGGGCACAGAGCTCGCCGATCTCGCCAAGATCGACTCCCTCGGGCTGCTGCGTCGGGAGGAGACGGTCGATGAACCGGTCCATATCGCGCGGCTCCGCGCCGCGACCTCCCTGAGGCTCCCGGACTGCGCGGTACTCGTCACAGCGGAGGCGTTCGGCGCGACGCTGGCGACCTTCGACCGTCGTCTCGCGACGGTCGCCAGAGAGCGCGGTGTCGAGGTCGTCGGCGTCTGATCCCTCCGATAGACTGAGATCACAAGCAACCTTTAACACCGTCCTGTGAGGCGGAGAAGGGAGCGGCTGATGAGTGTGCGCACTGTGCTGCACCAAGCCGACATCTCACGAGCGCTGACCCGGATCGCGCACGAGATCCTCGAGTCCAATCGCGGGGCCGACGACCTCGTCCTGCTGGGCATCCCGACCCGCGGCGTGACGCTGGGACACCGGCTCGCCGCGCTGATCAGCGAGATCGCGCAGGTCTCCGTCCCCGTCGGATCCCTCGACGTGACGCTCTTCCGCGATGACCTCGCCAAGCACCCGACGCGATCGCCGCAGCCGACGGAGATCCCCGCGGGCGGCATCGACGGGAAGACGGTTGTCCTCGTCGACGACGTCCTGTTCTCCGGCCGGAGCATCCGCGCCGCGCTCGACGCCCTGCAGTCGATCGGCCGTCCCGCCGTCGTGCGGCTCGCGATCCTCATCGACCGCGGACACCGGGAGCTTCCCATCCGCCCCGACTTCGTGGGCAAGAACATCCCGACCGCGCGCACCGAGCGCGTCAACGTGCGTCTGTTCGAGAACGACGGCGCCGAGGAGGTGACGATCGGCGAATGAGGCATCTCCTCGACACCCGCACGCTCGACAGAGCGACCGCCCTGCGCATCCTCGATGTCGCGGAGGACATGGCCGACACCCAGTCCCGCGAGGTCAAGAAGCTCCCCACGCTCCGCGGGAAGACCGTCGTCAACCTCTTCTTCGAGGACTCCACGCGCACCCGCATCTCCTTCGAGGCCGCCGCGAAGCGCCTGTCCGCCGACGTCATCAACTTCGCCGCCAAGGGCTCCAGCGTCTCCAAGGGCGAGAGCCTGAAGGACACCGCGCAGACGCTCGAGGCGATCGGCGCCGACGCGGTCGTCGTGCGGCACCCCGGCTCCGGCGCCCCGCAGACGCTCGCCACGAGCGGCTGGATCTCCGCCGGCGTCGTGAACGCGGGCGACGGCACGCACGAGCACCCCACCCAGGCGCTCCTCGACGCCTTCACCATCCGCAAGCGTCGCTTCGGTGCGGACAGCCGCGGACGCGACCTCTCCGGTCTCCGGGTGACTATCGTCGGCGACGTGCTGCACTCCCGGGTGGCGCGCTCCAACGTCTGGCTGCTCACCACGCTCGGCGCCGAGGTCACGCTCGTCTCGCCGCCGACCCTGGTTCCGCAGAACGTGTCCCTATGGCCGGTCCGCGTGGTCTACGACCTGGACGAAGCCCTCGCGGAGGGGCCGGACGCCGTGATGATGTTGCGCATCCAGCTCGAGCGGATGAACGCGGCGTATTTCCCGACTGAGCGGGAGTATTCGCGCCGGTGGGGCCTCGACGCACGGCGCGTGGCGGCTCTGCCGGGCGGTAGCATTGTCCTGCACCCCGGACCCATGAACCGGGGACTGGAGATCTCCTCCGAAGCTGCCGATTCCCCCCGTTCGACGGTGCTGGAACAGGTGTCGAACGGGGTCTCCGTGCGCATGGCGGTGCTGTACCTGCTGCTGGCAGGAGAACGAGACGACGAACGAGGGGGAGACCTGTGAGCGAGACCCTCGTCATCACCGGTGCACAGCTGCTCGGCGCGGACGGCGCCGACATCATCATCGAGGACGGAGTCATCGCCGAGGTCGGGACGGGGCTCACCCGCACCGGCGCGCGCGTGATCGACGCCGCGGGCCTGGTCGCGCTGCCGGGCCTCGTCGACCTGCACACCCACCTGCGCGAGCCGGGGTTCGAGGCCTCCGAGACGATCCTCACCGGCACCAGAGCGGCCGCCGCGGGCGGGTTCACCGCCGTGTTCGCGATGCCGAACACCTCCCCGGTCGCCGACACGGCGGGCGTGGTCGAGCAGGAGCTCGCCCTCGGCGAGGCGGCCGGCTACGCGACCGTGCAGCCGATCGGCGCCGTCACCGTGGGGCAGAAGGGCGAGCGCCTCGCCGAGCTGGGCGCCATGGCCACCTCCCGTGCCCAGGTTCGGGTCTTCAGCGACGACGGCTTCTGCGTGTGGGACCCGCTGATCATGCGCCGGGCTCTGGAGTACGTGAAGTCCTTCGACGGCGTCATCGCCCAGCATGCGCAGGACCCGCGACTCACCGAGGGCGCCCAGATGAACGAGGGCACCGTCTCGGCCGAGCTCGGGCTGGCCGGGTGGCCGGCGGTCGCCGAGGAGTCGATCATCGCCCGCGACGTGCTCCTCGCCGAGCACGTCGGCTCGCGACTGCACGTGTGCCACCTCTCGACGGCAGGCTCCGTGGACATCATCCGCTGGGCCAAGAAGCGCGGTGTCAACGTGACGGCAGAGGTCACGCCGCACCACCTGCTGCTCACCGACGAACTCGTTCGCGGCTACGACGCGCGGTTCAAGGTCAACCCGCCGCTGCGCCGCGAGGAGGACGTCCTCGCGGTCCGGGAGGGTCTGGCCGACGGCACGATCGACATCGTCGCGACCGACCACGCACCGCACCCCAGCGAGCACAAGGCGTGTGAGTGGCAGGCCGCCGCGAACGGCATGGTCGGTCTGGAGAGCGCCCTGCGGGTCGTGCACCAGTCGATGGTGCAGACCGGCCTGATCGGCTGGGCCGACGTGGCCCGCGTCATGAGCGCGACGCCCGCCCGCATCGGCCGGCTCTCCGGCCACGGCACGCCGCTCGAAGCCGGGCAGCCCGCGCACGTCACGCTGTACGACCCCGCGGTCGACGGTGTGTTCACCGCCGCGGACCTGCACGGGCGCAGCGTGAACTCGCCCTACCTGGGCCGCGCCCTGCCCGGCCGCGTGGAATATACGGTGCACGGCGGCGTCCTCACGGTCGACGGCGGCGCGGTCGTCGAGGAGCTCGGCGCATGAGCGCACGGGACCTCGCGGTCGCGATCATCATCGCCGTCGCGCTGCTGATCCTGCTCTCGATGCTGTTCGCCTGGCGACGACGAGTGCGGCGCGATGCCGCGTACACGGCCCCGCTCGGGGTGCCGGAGCACGCGGAGGTGACGCGCCGCGATGAGGTGCTCTACGTGTCCACGACTCGGCACGAGCAGCCCCTCGAACGGCTCGCGATCACCCCGCTGGCGTTCCGCGCACGCGGCGAGCTGGCTGTGACCGATCGCGGCATCGCGCTGGCACTGGACGGTGCCCCCACCGTCTTCCTCGCCGCCGACCGCCTCGTCTCCGTCGACCGCGCGACCGTCACCATCGATCGCGTCGTGGAGCCCGGCGGGCTCGTGCGCATCTCGTGGCACGTCGACGACACGACCGTCGTCGACAGCTATGTGCGCCTCACCGGCGGCGACCTCCCGACCCTCATCTCCGACCTGCAGCGGCTCATCCCCGCCGCCCCTGACACAGGAGCCTCGTCATGACCCTCTCGACTTCCTCCCCGCAGGCCTCTGCGGCCCGCCTTCCCGACCCCGCCGTCCTCGTCCTGGAGGACGGCACCCGACACCGCGGACGCGCGTACGGCGCGCGCGGACGCACCCTCGGCGAGGTCGTGTTCGCCACCGGCATGTCGGGATACCAGGAGACCATCACCGACCCGTCCTACGCCGGACAGATCGTCCTCCAGACGGCCCCGCACATCGGCAACACCGGCATGAACGACGAGGACACCGAGTCCCGCCGCATCTGGGTCGCCGGCTACATCGTGCGCGACCCCTCGCGCGTTGTCTCGAACTGGCGGGCGAACGCCTCTCTCGACGAGGTCCTCGTCGAGGACGGCATCGTCGGCATCAGCGGCATCGACACCCGTGCGGTCACTCGCCACATCCGCTCCGCCGGCTCCATGCGGGGCGGTATCTTCTCGGGTGCGGAGGCGGAGCTCGACCCGGAGGAGCAGCTGCGCATCGTCCGCGAGGCCCCGGAGATGACCGGCCTCAACCTCTCCGCGCAGGTGTCCGTCCAGAGCGCGACCGTCACCCCGGCGGTGGGGGAGCGCATCGGCAACCTCGCCGTGCTCGACCTCGGCGTGAAGCAGGCGACGATCGACAACCTCGCGGCCCGCGGCTTCGACGTGCACGTCCTCCCGCAGGACGTGGGCATCGACGAGATCCGGGCGATCCAGCCGGTCGCCGTCTTCTACTCGAACGGTCCCGGCGACCCCGCGGCCTCGGGCGACCACGTCGAACTGCTGCGCGCGGTCCTCGACGACGGGCTGCCCTTCTTCGGGATCTGCTTCGGAAACCAGCTCCTCGGCCGGGCCCTGGGTCTCGGCACGTACAAGCTGCCGTTCGGCCACCGCGGCATCAACCAGCCCGTGCTGGACAAGCAGACGGGCAAGGTGGAGATCACCGCGCACAACCACGGCTTCGCCGTCGAGGCGCCCCTGGAGGGCTCCTTCGACAGCCCGCACGGCTACGGCAAGGTCGAGGTCAGCCACGTCGGCCTCAACGACAACGTCGTGGAGGGCCTGCGCGCCCTCGACATCCCCGCCTTCTCGGTGCAGTACCACCCCGAGGCGGCGGCCGGACCGCACGACGCCAACTACCTCTTCGACCGCTTCCGCGACATGGTCATCGCGAACAAGACTTCGGTTGCCGAGCCCGTCGAGGCACAGGGACCCACCCAGGGAGATGCAAAGTAATGCCCAAGCGCGACGACATCCGCTCCGTCCTCGTCATCGGCTCCGGCCCGATCGTCATCGGCCAGGCCTGCGAGTTCGACTACTCCGGCACCCAGGCGTGCCGCGTCCTCCGTGAGGAGGGCGTCCGGGTCATCCTCGTCAACTCCAACCCGGCGACGATCATGACCGATCCCGACTTCGCCGACGCGACCTACATCGAGCCGATCACCCCCGCGGTGATCGAGACGATCATCGCGAAGGAGAAGCCCGATGCGATCCTGCCGACGCTCGGCGGCCAGACGGCGCTCAACGCCGCGATGGCGCTGCATGAGCAGGGGATCCTCGAGAAGTACGACGTCGAGCTCATCGGCGCGAAGGTGGACGCCATCAAGAAGGGCGAGGACCGTCAGGTCTTCAAGGAGCTCGTCCTCGAGGCGGGCGCGGACGTCGCCAAGAGCGTCATCGCCCACACCATGGATGACCTCCTCGCCGGCGCCGAGCAGCTCGGCTACCCGCTCGTGGTGCGCCCGTCCTTCACGATGGGCGGGCTGGGGTCCGGCTTCGCCTACGACGAGGAGGACCTGCGCCGCATCGGCGGCGCCGGCCTGCGCGACTCGCCGACGACCGAGGTGCTCCTGGAGGAGTCGATCCTCGGCTGGAAGGAGTACGAGCTCGAGCTCATGCGCGACACCGCCGACAACACGGTGGTCGTCTGCTCCATCGAGAACGTCGACCCGGTCGGCGTGCACACCGGCGACTCGATCACGGTGGCGCCGGCGCTGACCCTGACCGACCGCGAGTACCAGAAGCTCCGCGACATCGGCATCGACATCATCCGCGCCGTGGGCGTGGACACCGGTGGCTGCAACATCCAGTTCGCGGTCAACCCCGAGAACGGGCGCATCATCGTCATCGAGATGAACCCGCGCGTGTCCCGGTCGAGCGCCCTGGCGTCGAAGGCCACCGGCTTCCCGATCGCCAAGCTCGCGGCCAAGCTCGCCCTCGGCTACCGCCTCGACGAGATCCCGAACGACATCACCGGCGTGACCCCGGCCAGCTTCGAGCCGACGCTCGACTACGTCGTCGTCAAGGTCCCGCGCTTCGCGTTCGAGAAGTTCCCGGCCGCCGACGCCACTCTCACCACGACCATGAAGTCGGTCGGCGAGGCGATGGCCATCGGCCGCAACTACGCCACCGCGCTGCAGAAGGCGCTGCGGTCGCTCGAGAAGCGGGGATCCAGCTTCCACTGGGGCGAGGAGCCGCGCACCGTCGAGGAACTGCTCGAGATCGCGAAGACCCCGACCGACGGCCGGATCGTCACCCTGCAGCAGGCGCTGCGCAAGGGCGCGACCATCGAGCAGGCGTTCGAGGCCACGGCCATCGACCCCTGGTTCCTCGACCAGATCGTCCTCATCAACGAGGTCGCCGAGGTCGTCCGCACCGCCGGCGAGCTGGACGACGCGACGCTGCGCTACGCCAAGGAGCACGGCTTCTCCGACGCGCAGATCGCCCAGCTCCGCGGCGAGAGCGAGGCCGAGATCCGCGGCGTGCGCCACGGTCTCGGCATCCGCCCGGTCTACAAGACGGTCGACACCTGTGCCGGTGAGTTCCCCGCGCTGACGCCGTACCACTACTCGAGCTACGACGCCGAGACCGAGGTTGCGCCGTCCGACCGCACCAAGGTCGTCATCATCGGCTCCGGCCCGAACCGCATCGGTCAGGGCGTCGAGTTCGACTACTCCTGCGTGCACGCCTCGTTCGCGCTGTCCGACGCGGGCTTCGAGACCGTGATGATCAACTGCAACCCGGAGACCGTGTCGACTGACTACGACACGTCCGACCGGCTGTACTTCGAGCCGCTGACGCTCGAGGACGTGCTGGAGGTCCTGGACGCGGAGGCCGCGAGCGGCACCATCCTCGGCGTCGTCTGCCAGCTCGGCGGGCAGACCCCGCTCGGGCTCGCGAAGGGCATCGAGGCGGCCGGCTACACGGTCCTGGGGACGAGCCCGGAGGCCATCGACCTGGCCGAGGAACGCGAGCTGTTCTCGCGACTGCTCGACGAGGCCGGACTCCTCGCGCCCCGCAACGGCACGGCGATCGACGTGGAGGGCGCGGTGCGCATCGCCGAGGAGATCGGCTACCCCGTGCTCGTGCGCCCGAGCTTCGTGCTCGGCGGCCGTGGCATGGAGATCGTCTACGGCACCGACGCGCTGCGCGATTACTTCGTGCGGACCGCCGGTGAGGTCGTGATCGAGGAGGGCAAGCCGCTCCTGGTCGACCGCTTCCTGGACGACGCGATCGAGCTCGATGTGGACGCCCTGTACGACGGCACCGACCTCTTCATCGGCGGCGTCATGGAGCACCTGGAGGAAGCCGGCATCCATTCCGGCGACTCGAGCTGCACGCTGCCGCCGGTCTCGCTCGGCCGCAGCGACGTGGACCGCGTCCGCGAGGCCACCCTCGCCATCGCGCAGGGCGTCGGCGTGCGCGGTCTGCTGAACGTGCAGTTCGCGATCAGCGCCGGCGTGCTCTACGTCATCGAGGCGAACCCCCGCGCGAGCCGCACGGTGCCCTTCGTCTCCAAGGCGCTGGGCATCCCGATGGCGAAGGCCGCCAGCCGCATCATGGCCGGCTCCACCATCGCCGAGCTCCGCGCCGAGGGGATGCTGCCCGTGCAGGACGGCTCGCGCGTCCCCCTGGACGCCCCCGTCTCGGTCAAGGAGGCCGTGCTGCCCTTCAAGCGGTTCCGCACCGCCGACGGCAAGACGGTCGACTCGGTCCTCGGCCCGGAGATGCGCTCGACCGGCGAGGTCATGGGCATCGATCGCGACTTCCCGACCGCGTTCGCGAAGTCCCAGGCCGCGGCCTACGGCGGCATGCCGACCTCGGGCACCGTGTTCATCTCGGTCGCCGACTCCGACAAGCGCGCGGTGATCCTTCCGGCGCACCGCCTCCAGCAGCTCGGCTTCACGATCGTGGCGACCGAGGGCACGGCGGAGATCCTGTCCCGCAACGGCATCGCGGTCACCGTGGTCGAGAAGTACAGCGAGACCCAGGAGTCCGGAGCCCGGAACATCGTCGACCTCATCAACGACGGGCAGATCGACATCGTCGTGAACACCCCGTCCGGTGGTGCCGCTCGCGCGGACGGCTACGAGATCCGCGCCGCCGCCGTCGCCGCGGACAAGGCGCTCTTCACGACCATCGCCGTGCTCGGCGCGGCGGTGAGCGGGATGGACGCCGCGCACGAGGGCTTCCAGGTCAAGAGCCTGCAGGAGTACGCCCAGGACCGGATGGCCACGGTATGACGGAACGCTTCGGCGAGCGAGCCCGCGCCGCTCTGGAGGCGCACGGTCCGCTCTGTGTCGGCATCGACCCCCACGCCGCTCTGCTGGCGGCGTGGGGGCTGACCGCCGACGCCGCCGGAGTCCGGGAGTTCGGGCTCCGTACCGTCGAGGCGGCTGCCGGTCGCGTCGGTGTCGTGAAGCCGCAGGTGTCGTTCTTCGAGCGGTACGGCGCCGCCGGGTTCGCCGCGCTGGAGGACGTGCTCGCCGCCGCGCGGGCGGCCGGACTGCTCGTGATCGCCGATGCCAAGCGCGGGGACATCGGATCGACGATGGCCGATTACGCGCAGGCCTGGCTGCCCGCCGGTGCGCCGCTGGAGGCGGACGCCCTGACGGTGAACCCGTACCTCGGCGTCGGTGCGCTGGAGGGCGCGTTCGCCCTGGCTGAGGAGCACGGCAAGGGGCTCTTCGTCCTCGCGGCGACCAGCAACCCCGAGGCCACCGTGCTGCAGCGCGCGACGACCGCGGACGGCGAGACCGTGTCCGCGGCCGTGGTCGCCGAGGTGTCGCGCCGGAACGCCGCCGCGACGCCCGCGGGGGAGTGGGGGAGTTTCGGCTTCGTCATCGGTGCCACCGTGGACGCGGCGGAGGCCGGCCTCGCGCCGTTCGCGCCCGTCGCCCCGATCCTCGCCCCCGGCTTCGGCGCGCAGGGCGCCACTCCCGCGGATCTCGCCCGCCGCTTCGGCCCCCAGGCCGCCTCGGTGATCGCGAGCGAGAGCCGCAGCCTCCTCTCCGCGGGCCCGGCGGCCCTCGCCGAGACGATCGCCGACCGTGCCGCCCAGTATCGAGAGGTCAGCCGTGGCTGAGGAACGCCGCACCGTCCCCGAGGTCGACAGGGCCGCCGCCGCCCGCCGTGCGGTCGAGAGACGGCGCGCCAGGGCCTCGCTCAAGCGGGATCTGGCGATGCGCGTCGTCACCCCGCAGGCCGTGCTGCATCGCGCGACGGAGGACCCCGACTCGGTCGAGGGGTCCATGCGCATCACCGACTTCCTCCTGGCCCTCCCGGCGATCGGCGCGGGAAAGCGCGACCGCGTGCTGGAGCAGCTCCACATCTCTCCGGTCAAGCGGCTCGGCGGGCTGGGCGCCCGACAGCGCCGGGTGCTGGAGGAGTGGCTGGACGACCGGTTCCCCGTACCCGCCCCCCGCGGAGCGCGCAGCCGACTGCTCGTCCTCGCCGGCCCCACGGCGGTGGGCAAGGGAACCGTCGCCGCGCACATCCGCGAGAACAACCCCGAGATCCATCTGTCCGTCTCGGCGACCACCCGCCCGCCACGCCCGGGCGAGATCGACGGCGTGCACTACTACTTCGTGGACGACGCCGAGTTCGACCGCCTGATCGCCGACGGCGAGCTGCTGGAATACGCGGTCGTGCACAACCGCTCGCGCTACGGCACCCCGCGCGCTCCCATCGACGCCGCCCTGGCCGAGGGGAAGACCGTGCTGCTGGAGATCGACCTGCAGGGCGCGCGCCAGGTGCGCGAGGCCGAGCCGTCGGCGACCCTCATCTTCCTCCTGCCGCCGAGCTGGGACGAGCTGGTGCACCGACTGGTCGGCCGGGGCACCGAGGACGCCGAGGAGCGAGCCCGCCGGCTACGGACCGCGAAGGTCGAGCTGGCGGCGCAGAACGAGTTCGACCACCTCATCGTGAACGAGGACGTCGCCACCGCCGCTCGCGAGGTCGTAGACTTGTCTGCAAGCTCTGCGCGCTGACCTGATTCCAGGGTCGAGCACCACGCCGGTCCCTGAGCTCGTCGAAGGGTCGCGCGCCCGCAGCACCGTCTTCGCGGCGAATCCCGTCGCCTGATCAGGAGGTCCACCCATGGCCGGACGCAACAACGGCATCATCGATCCCCCCATCGACAACCTGCTGGAGCGTGTCGACTCCAAGTACGAGCTCGTGATCTACGCGGCCAAGCGCGCCCGTCAGATCAACGACTACTACTCCGACCTGCACGAGGGGAACCTCTTCGACAACGTGGGCCCGCTCGTCGACTCCTCGGTCGAGGACAAGCCGCTCACCATCGCCCTGCACGAGATCAACGAGGACAAGCTCCGCCTGCGTCACGCGGAGTAACTCGACGACCGCGCCGCCGCAACGTCGGTGGCGCGGTCCAGAATGGGTGCCACACCCTCCCACCGTCCGTCCCCGTTCTGGAGCATCGATGAGCGCGCTGCGTCTGTTCACGTCCGAGTCCGTCACCGAAGGGCATCCGGACAAGATCTGCGACCAGATCTCGGACAGCATCCTCGACGGACTGCTCGCGAAGGACCCGGGCTCCCGGGTCGCGGTCGAGACGCTCGTCACGACCGGGCTCGTGCACGTGGCGGGGGAGATCCGCACGGACGCCTACGTCGACATCCCGACGATCGTCCGCCAGGTCGTGAACGGCATCGGCTACACCTCCTCCGACACCGGCTTCGACGGCGACTCGTGCGGCGTCAGCGTCTCGGTGGGGGAGCAGTCCACCGACATCGCGCACGGGGTCGACAACGCCCAGGAGCACCGCGACGGCTCGTCGGTCGATCCGCTCGACGGCCTCGGCGCCGGGGACCAGGGCATCATGTTCGGGTTCGCCACCACCGAGACCCCGCAGCTCATGCCGATGGCCGCATGGACCGCGCACCGCATCGCCGAGCGGCTGACCGAGGTGCGCCGCAGCGGGCTGCTGCCCTTCCTGCGCCCGGACGGGAAGACGCAGGTCACCCTCGGCTACGACGGCTTCACCCCGAAGACCGTCGACGCCGTCGTGCTGTCCACGCAGCACAACCCGGACATCGCCCAGGACGACCTGAAGGCGCAGATCCGCGAGCACGTCATCGATCCGGTCCTCGCCACGACCGGCCTCGACCTCGACGACGTCACCTACTACATCAACCCCGCGGGCCCCTTCGTCACGGGCGGCCCCAAGGGAGACGCCGGGCTCACCGGCCGCAAGATCATCATCGACACCTACGGCGGCGCCGCACGGCACGGCGGTGGTGCCTTCAGCGGCAAGGACCCGTCGAAGGTCGACCGCTCCGGCGCCTATGCGACGCGCTGGGTTGCCAAGAACGCGGTCGCCGCGGGCCTCGCCGACCGCCTCGAGGTGCAGGTCGCCTACGCGATCGGCGTCGCCCGCCCCGTCGGCCTGTACGTGGAGACCTTCGGCACCGGACGGGTGTCCGACGAGGTCATCACCCGCGCCATCGACGAGGTGTTCGACCTCCGGCCGCAGGCCATCATCGAGCAGCTCGACCTGCTGCGGCCGATCTATGCGCAGACGGCCGCGTACGGCCACTTCGGCCGGGAGCTGCCGGACTTCACATGGGAGCGGACGGACCGGGCCGAGGAGCTGCGGCGCGCTGCCGGGCTCTGACGGGTCCGCGGTGCTGATCTCTCCGGAGAGCCGGCGCATCGCGCGGGTGCTCCTCGAGTCGCCGCTGCCGCAGCTCGACCGCCTGTTCGACTACGCGCTCCCGCCGGAGCTCGGTGACGTCGAGCCCGGGGTCCGCGTGCGCGTGCCCCTGCGGACTGCGGGGCGCGTGGTCGACGGATTCGTGGTGGAGCTCGACGTGGAGGACGACGCCGATCGGCCGCTCTCCGAGGTCGAGAGCATCGTGTCGGCCGTTCCCGTGCTGCCGGATCGCCTGTACCGACTGGCGCGGCGCGTCGCCGATCGCGCGGCAGGGTCGGCAGCCGACGTGTTGCGGCTGGTGATCCCGAAGCGGCAGGTGCGGGTCGAGAAGGCCTGGACCGCCGACGCTCCGACGCCGCTCCTGGAACCCGAGGCCCGCGATGCGGCCGCGTCCGTCGTCGGACTGTACGACGGACTGCGGGCGGTGCTCGACGAGAACGGACGCGCGGCCGTCGAGGCCATCCCGCAGCTCAGCGACGACACACCGGGCTGGGCGCGGATGCTCGCTGCCGCCGCCGCGACCACGCTCGCGGCGGGGAGGTCGGCCATCCTCGTCGTGCCCGACCACCGTGACCTCGATCGGCTGCTGGCCGCCCTCGACACGTTCGTCCCCGCGGAGGCGATCGCGCGGTACGACTCCCGACAGTCGAACCCGGATCGCTATCGCTCTTTCCTGCGCACGCTCGAGGACGCGCCCTGCATCGTCGTCGGGAACAGGTCCGCCGTGTACGCCCCTGTCGTCGCCGGTCTCGTGGCGCTGTGGGACGACGGCGACAGCCTGCTGGGCGAGCCGCTCGCACCCTACGTCCACGCCCGGGACGCGGCGCTGCTGCGACAGGAGGCGGAGGGCTCGGCCCTGCTCTTCGCCGGTCATACGCGGACGACCGAGGTCGAGCGGCTCGTCGTGCACGGCTGGCTGCGGGATGTCCGCGCGACCCGACGGGTCCTCCCGCGTGTGGTGCTGAGCACACCGCAGGAGATGGAGCAGCCGACGCCCCAGCGCATGCCGTCGTCGGCCTTCCTCGCCGCCCGGAACGCGGCCGCGGAAGGGCCGGTGCTCATCCAGGTCTCGCGGCCCGGCTTCGCGCCGTCCCTCGTCTGCGCCGACTGCCGGGCTCCCGCCCGATGCCCTCATTGCGGCGGTCCTCTCGGCGCCCGCCATCGTGGCGCGGTCCCGGTGTGCGGGTGGTGCGGGCGTGGTGCCAGGGCGTGGACCTGCCCGGCGTGCTCCTCGACCCGTCTCCGGCTCGCTTCATCCGGCAGCGAGCGGACCGCCGACGAGCTCGGACGTGCCTTCCCCGGCGTCCGCGTCATCGTCGCCGACGGCAGCCATCCGGTGGAGCGCGTCGACGCGCGCCCGGCCCTCGTGGTCGCCACGCGCGGCGCCGAGCCCCTCGCGGAGGGCGGCTACCGGGCGGTCGTGCTGCTCGACGGCCCGCGGATGCTGCAGGCGCCGGATCTGCGCATCGGCGAAGCGTGTCTGCGGTGGTGGTCGAACGCCGCCGCCCTCGCCGCGCCGGGCGCCCCCGTCCACCTCGTCGGCGTCGACGGCGCCGTCGCGAGAGCCCTCGCCACGTGGAACCACCCTGCCTACGCACGCACCGAGCTGGAGCAGCGCGCGCCGCTGCACATGCCGCCGACCGCACGCGTCGCGCTCGTGGAAGGCTCGTCCGCCGCCGTGGCGCGCGCTCTGGAGGCCCTGTCCGAACTCTCCCTGCCCTCCGACGCGGTGCTCGGTCCCGTCCCCGTCGAATCGGATGACGTCCCGTCCCGCGTGCGGGCGCTCGTGCGCTTCGACTACGGCGCGGGGAGCCGCGTCGCGACCACCCTCCGTGCTGCCGTCGTGGCGGAGGCGGTGAGCGGCCGCCGAGGCCGGACCAAGGCCGCCCGCAGCACGCTGTCGGTCCGCCTCGATATCCTCGATCCAGAACTCTGACCCTTCCGGAGAACCTTCATGCGCCTCGTCTTCGCCGGCACTCCCGCCGCCGCGGTCCCCACTCTGCGACGCCTCGCCGCCGAGCACGACATCGTCGCGGTGG
Organism: Microbacterium sp. CH1; assembly: GCF_001595495.1. NCBI lineage: Bacteria > Bacillati > Actinomycetota > Actinomycetes > Micrococcales > Microbacteriaceae > Microbacterium > Microbacterium sp. CH1. The sequence goes on from NZ_LOSO01000011.1 coordinate 484,531, forward strand.
TGACGCGCCCCGACGCCCCCCTCGGGCGCAAGCGGGTGCTGACCCCGTCGCCGGTCGCTCAGGCTGCGGTCGAGCTCGGCCTGCCGGTCATCCACGCTGCCCGGCTGGACGAGCCGGTGACGACGGAGATCTCGGCCCTGCGCCCGGAGCTCGGCGTGATCGTCGCGTACGGCGGACTCGTGCGCGAGCCGCTCCTGTCGGTGCCGGATGCCGGGTGGATCAACCTGCACTTCTCGCTCCTGCCGGCCTGGCGCGGAGCCGCGCCGGTGCAGCGCGCTCTGATCGCGGGAGATGCCGTCCTCGGCGCGAGCGTCTTCCAGCTCGTCCCCGAGCTCGACGCCGGCGACGTGTTCGCGATGCGTACCGTCGAGCTCCCGGCGACCGCCACGGCGGGGGAGGCGCTGGAGGCTCTGGCCCTCGACGGCGCCGGTCTCACCGCCGACGTGGTCGCCGCGATCGCGGACGGCAGTGCCCGCGCCGTCCCGCAGGAGGGCGAGCCGACGTTCGCCGGCAAGCTGACGCTCGAGGACGGTCTCCTCGACTTCCGCGAGCCGTTCGACGCCGTGTATGCCCGGTTCCGCGGAGTCACGCCGGAGCCGGGAGCGCACACGACGATCGACGGTCAGCGGCTGAAGATCCTCGAGGCGCGACCCGCCGGTGCCGAGGCGGAGGACCTGCGACCGGGCGCCATGGCGGGCACGCGCGCGGAGGTCCTGATCGGGACGGCCACCTCGCCGCTGGCCGTCACCCGGCTGCAGCCCGCGGGCAAGGGCCCCATGAACGCCGCCGACTGGTGGCGGGGTCTGCAGGGCACGACTCCGGTGGCCGGCTCGTGAACGCGAACGACGGACGGCGCCCCGGCTCGGGTCGGCAGCACGCAGGCCGGGCGCGGAACGGCCGCGGCCCGAACCGGTCGGTCCAGCCGGCGCGCCGCGTGGCCTACGACGTGATCAGGGCGGTGTCGGACTCCGACGCCTACGCCAACCTGCTCCTCCCGACGGCGATCGCCGAGGCAGGGCTGGACCCGCAGGACGCGGCTCTCGCGACCGAGCTGACCTACGGCACGCTCCGTCGCCGGGGCACCTACGACGCGATCATCGCCGCCGCCGCCGACCGCCCCGCCGACGCGATCGACCCCGCCGTGCTCGACGCCCTCCGGCTCGCGGTGCATCAGCTCCTCGCGACGCGGGTGGCCTCGCACGCCGCCGTGAACGAGTCCGTGAACCTCGTGGCCCTCACGGCGGGGCGTGGCGCGTCGAGCTTCGCCAACGCGGTGCTCCGGCGGATCGCCCGCGAGTCGCCGGGCGAATGGCTCGCGCGCATCGAGGCGGCGGCGCGATCGGACGACGAACGCCTGGCCCTCCGAGCCGCGCACCCGGTGTGGATCATCCGGGCGCTGCGGCGCGCCCTCGCCGCCGAGGGGCGCGTCGAGGAGCTGGACGCCCTGCTGGAGGCCGACAACGTCTCGCCCGAGGTCACCCTGGTCGCCCTCCCCGGGCTCGCGGAGCCGCAGGAGCCCCGCCGGCCCTACGCCGCCACGGCGTTCGCGTCTCCGGGAGGCGATCCGCGTCTCGCGCTGGCCGCCTCCGACGGTGCGGTCCGGGTGCAGGACGAGGGGTCTCAGCTCGTCGCGCTCGCGCTGACCGCGGCGACGCCGCTGCGCACGGGGGAGCGATGGCTCGACCTGTGCGCAGGCCCCGGCGGGAAGACCGCCCTGCTCGCCGCCGTCGCCCGGCAGAACGACGCCGTCCTGGAGGCCAACGAGGTGGTGCCGACCCGCGCCCGGCTCGTGCGCAACGCCCTGCGCGCTGTCCCGGGCGACGTCACCGTGCACGAGCGCGACGGCCGGGAGCTGGCGGCCGAGCGGCCGGAGGCGTTCGACCGGATCCTCGTGGACGCCCCCTGCACCGGCCTCGGCGCCCTCCGACGGCGCCCGGAGGCCCGGTGGCGGAAGTCCCCGGCGGACGTCGCCGAGCTCGTGCCCCTGCAGGTCGGCCTGCTCACGGCGGCTGCGGACGCTCTCGCACCGGGAGGCGTCGTCGCGTACGTCACCTGTTCGCCCCATCTCGCGGAGACCACGGCGGTGGTCGAGGAGGTGCGGCGCATCCGGCCAGAGCTCGTCGAGCTCGATGCCCGCGCGGTGCTGCACGGCGTGGCGCAGTCGCCGATCGATCTCGCCGACGACGGGCGGGCGCAGACGGGAAGCGCTCAGCTCTGGCCGCATCGGCACGGCACCGACGCGATGTTCCTCGCACTCCTGCAGCGCCCGCTGGAGGCGACAGACGCCCCGAAGGAAGGTTGAGACCATGGATCTGCCCCGCGCCCCGCGCATCAACCCCAGCATCCTCGCCGCCGACTTCGTCAACATGCAGGCGGAGCTCGCCCGCATCGCGACGGCCGACTTCGCGCACGTCGACGTCATGGACAACCACTTCGTCCCGAACCTCACGTTCGGCCCGCAGATGGTCCAGCGCATCCAGGAGACCAGCCCGGTCCCGCTGGACGTGCATCTCATGATCACGGATCCGGATCGCTGGGCCCCGGGCTATGCCGAGCTCGGCGCCGCGAGCGTGACCTTCCACCTGGAAGCGGCGGGGGAGCCGGTGGCTCTCGCACGACGGCTGCGCGACATCGGCGCCCGTGCGGGGGTCGCGGTCAAGCCCGCGACTCCTGTCGAGGGACTCTTCGACCTGCTGGACGAGTTCGACCAGATCCTCGTGATGACCGTCGAGCCGGGGTTCGGCGGACAGGGCTTCCTGCCCGAGACCATGCCGAAACTGCAGGCGCTGTCCACGGAGGCGCGGCGCCGCGGCTCGTCCGTCTGGCTCCAGGTCGACGGCGGCATCTCCGACGCGACGATCGCCCAGGCGGCCGAAGCGGGAGCCGACACCTTCGTCGCCGGATCCGCTGTCTACGGGGCGGACGACGTGGAGGCGGCCGTCACCCGGCTCAGGGACCTCGCGCGAGCCGGTAGCCTGGAGGGGTGAAGACTTTCGACGAGCTGTTCGCCGAGCTCAGCGTCAAGGCCGAGACCCGACCCGAGGGATCGGGCACCGTGGCGGAGCTCGACGGCGGCGTGCATGCGATCGGCAAGAAGATCGTCGAAGAGGCCGCCGAGGTCTGGATGGCGGCGGAGTACGAGTCGGATGCCGCTGCCGCCGAGGAGATCTCCCAGCTCCTCTACCACCTGCAGGTGATGATGCTCGCGAAGGGCCTCACCCTGCAGGACGTCTACCGACATCTGTGATGCGCTCCGGTCCCACTCCTTCGAACTGAAAGCCGTTCATGCTGCGCATCGCCGTTCCCAACAAGGGCTCGCTCTCCGAGACCGCCGCCGAGATGCTCGCGGAGGCGGGCTACGCCGGCCGCCGCGACCCCAAGACCCTGCATGTCATCGACGCCGAGAACGACGTCGAGTTCTTCTTCCTCCGCCCGCGTGACATCGCCACCTACGTGGCCTCCGGCGCCCTCGACGTGGGGATCACCGGTCGTGATCTCCTCCTCGACGTGCAGCAGCCGGCGCGCGAGATCGAGCAGCTCGGCTTCGGGGCGTCCACGTTCCGCTTCGCCGGTCCTCCCGGACGCTTCACCTCCGTCCAGGACCTGGACGGCGTCCGCGTGGCCTCCGCCTATCCGGGTCTGGTGGGATCCTTCCTCCGCGACCAGGGGGTGAACGCCGAGCTCGTGCAGCTCGACGGTGCCGTGGAGTCCGCCGTACGCCTCGGCGTCGCCGACGCGGTCGCCGACGTGGTGTCCACCGGCACCACCCTGCGCCAGGCGGGGTTGGAGATCTTCGGCCCCGTGATCCTGGAGTCCGAGGCCGTGCTGATCAGCCGTCCCGGTGAGGCCGACGGCGTGGAGACGCTGCTGCGCCGACTCCGCGGCGTCATGGTCGCGCGCCGCTACGTGCTCCTCGACTACGACCTCCCCACCGAGCTCGTCGATCAGGCCGTGGCCATCGCCCCGGGTCGCGAGTCCGCGACCATCTCGCCGCTCCGCGACCCGGCCTGGGTGGCCGTGCGCGTCATGATCCCGCGTCGCCGGGTCAACCAGGTGATGGACGACCTGTACGCCCTGGGCGCCCGGGCCATCCTCGTCACGGCGATCCACGCGGCGAGGCTCTGATGGCCCTCGCGAGTCGCGTCATCCCGTGCCTCGACGTCGCCGACGGTCGCGTCGTCAAGGGCGTCAACTTCGAGAACCTTCGCGACATGGGCGATCCGGTGGAGCTCGCCCGCCACTACGCCGCCCAGGGTGCCGACGAGATCACGTTCCTGGACGTCACCGCGACGGTGGACGCGCGGGCCACGACCTACGACGTCGTGCAGCGCACCGCGGAGCAGGTCTTCGTGCCGCTGACGGTGGGCGGCGGGGTGCGCAGCGTCGACGACGTCGCGCGGCTCCTCGCCGTCGGTGCGGACAAGGTCGGCGTGAACTCCGCGGCGATCGCCCGTCCCGAGCTCATCGGCGAGATCGCGGATCGCTTCGGTGCCCAGGTACTCGTGCTCTCGCTCGACGTCAAGCGCGCCGACACGACGCGCTCCGGCTTCGTCGTCACCACGCACGGCGGTCGCACGCAGACCACGCTGGACGCGCTCGACTGGGCGCGCGAGGCCGCGGAGCGTGGGGCGGGGGAACTGCTGGTGAACTCGATCGACGCCGACGGCACCCGCGACGGCTTCGACCTCGAGCTCGTCCGCCTCATGCGCGAAGTCGCGCCGATCCCTGTCATCGCCTCCGGCGGTGCGGGACGGGCGACCGACTTCGCTCCGGCCATCAAGGCCGGCGCCGACGCCGTGCTCGCGGCCAGCGTGTTCCATACCGGAGCCCTGACCGTCGGCGACGTGAAGGAAGCGCTGCGCGCGGAAGGAGTGCTCGTCCGATGACCGACACGCCGAAGCAGGACGAGGTCTCCGTCGACGACCGCATCGCGCAGGTCGCCTTCAACGCCGACGGGCTCGCCCCGATCATCGTGCAGCAGTGGGACTCGCGCGAGGTGCTCATGCTGGCGTGGGTGGATGCCGAGGCCCTGCGCCGCACGCTCACCTCCGGTCGTGCGACCTACTGGTCCCGCTCGCGGCAGGAGTACTGGCGCAAGGGGGACACGTCCGGCCACATCCAGGTCGTGCGGGAGGCCCGGCTCGACTGCGACGGAGATGCGCTCCTGCTCCTCGTCGATCAGACCGGCCCCGCATGCCACACCGGCACGCGGACGTGCTTCGACACCACCGACCTGGACGCCGTCGACGGGGTGAGCGCCTCGTGAGCATCGCGGAGCGCGGCCGCTCCCTCTCCGTGACGGGGTTCCTGATGGCCGGCGCCATCGGGATCATCTCCTCCACGCAGACCTGGTTCACGGTGCAGCGCGCGGACGCGGGGGAGGACATCCTCGTCCCCGGTGCCTCCGCCCTCGTGCTCCTCGCCCCGTTGAGCCTCGCGGTCCTGGCGCTCGGTGCCGCCCTCGCGATCGCCGGCCGGGTCGTGCGCGTCGTCTTCGGGGTGCTGGCAGCCGCGGCCGCACTGTTCCTGGGCTGGTCCACGCTGCAGCTCCTCCTCGGCGACGCCTACGGTGCCGTCGCCGCGACCGTCACCGAGACGACGGGACTCGCCGGCAGCGGAGCCGTCCACGAGGTCGCGGCGAGCATCGTGCCGTCGGCCTGGCCGTTCCTCGCCCTCGTCGGCTGGGTGATCCTGCTCGCCGCCGCCGTCGTCGCGCTGACCACCTGGCGGCGCTGGAAGGCCGGCGGCCGTCGCTATCGCACCGACGCCCCGAGCGACGCGCCGCACGACGGTCCCGTCGACGCGGTCGATTCCTGGGACGAGCTGTCCCGCGGGTCCGACCCGACGCGCTGACCCCGATAGACTGAACCCAGATCCCCACGTCGTCCCCGGAGGAGAACATGACCAACCCGATCGCTGACCCCGGCCACGGACACTCGCCTGCGGCCTGGACCGCCGTCGTGATCATGCTCGTCGGCTTCGCCGCCGCGACCGTCGCGTTCTGCTTCGAGCAGCCGACCCTGGTGTGGATCGCCGCCGCACTGATCCCGATCGGGGCGATCGTCGGCTGGGTGCTCGCGAAGGTGGGATACGGCGTGAAGGGTCCCAAGTACGCTCCGAAGGCGCACTAGTGGTCCTCGCCGACCTGACGGCCGGCGCTGTCGCAGACGCCGAGCGTCGCTCCCAGTCCCGTCCGCTCGCGGTCGTCGAGCGTGACGCCCTCGCGCGCCCCGCGGCGAAGGACGCGCTGTCCTTCCTCGCTCCCGCCGACCGGGTGAAGATCATCGCCGAGGTGAAGCGGGCGAGTCCGTCCCGCGGTGCCCTCGCGGAGATCCCGGATCCCGCGCATCAGGCCACGCTCTACGAGACCGGTGGCGCCTCCGCGATCAGCGTCCTCACCGAGGAGCGCCGCTTCGGCGGCAGTCTCGCCGATCTGGAGGCGGTCACCGCCCGGGTCTCGCTGCCGGTGCTCAGGAAGGACTTCATCGCCACCCGGTACCAGGTGCTGGAGGCGCGTGCCGCCGGTGCCGACCTTGTCCTCCTGATCGTGGCGGGCCTGGAGCCCGACGTCCTGCGCGACCTGTACGGGTTCATCCTCGAACTCGGCATGACGCCGCTCGTGGAGACACACTCGGCGGAGGAGCTGGACGCCGCGATCGATCTCGGCGCCGCCCTGATCGGCGTGAACGCCCGCAATCTCAAGACCCTCGAGCTCGACCGCGATCTTTTCGGCCGGCTCGTGGACCGCATCCCGGACTCGGCGATCAAGATCGCGGAGTCCGCGGTGCTCACCCCCGCTGACGTCGCGCACTACCGTTCGGCCGGTGCCGACGTCGTGCTGATCGGCGAGGCCCTGGTGACCGGAGACCCGGTCGCCACTCTCGAGAGCTTCCTGGAGGCGAAGTGAGTCTGCGCGACCAGCACGGTCCGTTCTTCGGTGACTTCGGAGGGCGGTACATGCCGGAGTCCCTGGTCGCCGCGATCGACGAGCTCACCGTCGCGTACGAGGAGGCCATCGCCGACCCGGAGTTCCGTGCCGAGCTCGCCCACCTGCTGTCCTCCTACGCCGGGCGTCCGTCCGCGCTCACCGAGGTGCCCCGGTTCGCGGAGCACGCGGGCGGCGCGCGGGTCTTCCTCAAGCGCGAGGACCTCAACCACACCGGTTCGCACAAGATCAACAACGTGCTGGGCCAGGCTCTGCTCACCAAGCGCCTCGGCAAGACCCGTGTCATCGCCGAGACCGGAGCAGGCCAGCACGGCGTCGCCACGGCGACCGCTGCCGCGCTGTTCGGGCTGGACTGCACCATCTACATGGGTGAGGTCGACACCGAGCGCCAGGCGCTGAACGTCGCCCGGATGCGTCTGCTGGGCGCCGAGGTCGTCGCGGTCACCTCGGGCTCGCGCACGTTGAAGGACGCGATCAATGACGCCTACCGCGACTGGGTGGCTTCGGTCGAGACCACCAACTACATCTTCGGCACCGCCGCGGGACCGCACCCGTTCCCGGCGATGGTCCGCGACTTCCAGAAGATCATCGGCGAGGAGGCCCGCGCGCAGATCCTCGACGAGGTCGGCCGGCTTCCCGACGCGGTCGTCGCCTGCGTCGGCGGCGGATCGAACGCGATCGGCATGTTTGACGCGTTCCTGGACGACGAGGGCGTGCGGCTGTACGGCGTGGAGGCGGCGGGCGACGGCGTCGACACCGACAAGCACGCCGCCTCGATCGAGCGCGGCCGCCCCGGCGTGCTGCACGGCGCGAAGACCTACGTGCTGCAGGACGAAGACGGCCAGACCGTCGAATCGCACTCCATCTCCGCCGGTCTCGACTACCCGGGCGTGGGCCCGGAGCACTCGTGGCTGGCTGACATCGGCCGCGCCGAGTACATCCCGGCGACCGACGACGAGGCGATGCAGGCTCTACGGCTGCTGAGCCGGACCGAGGGCATCATCCCCGCCATCGAGTCGGCTCATGCCCTCGCCGGCGCGCTGCGGATCGGCCGCGAGCTCGGCCCCGACGGCCTCATCGCGATCTGCCTCTCGGGTCGCGGCGACAAGGACATGGACACCGCCGCCCGCTACTTCGAGCTCTACGACGAGGACGCCCTCGCGCACGACGTGTCCGAGGAGAGCGCCGCCGAGGACGCGGCCTCGAAGGGAGAGCCGCAGCTGTGAGCCGCGTCGAACAGGCCATTCAGCGCGCGCACGACGCCGGCCGCAGCGCCTTCGTCGGCTACCTGCCCGTCGGCTTCCCCGACCTGGAGACGAGCATCCAGGCCGCGATCGCCCTCGCCGAGAACGGCGTGGACATCATCGAGCTCGGGCCGCCCTACAGCGATCCCGTCATGGACGGCGCCATCATCCAGGAGGCGACGACCAAGGCCCTCGCCGCGGGCTTCCGGATGAAGGACCTCTTCACCGCCATCCGCGCGATCACGGCCGCGACCGATGTCCCCGTCCTCGTGATGACGTACTGGAACCCGGTGCTGCAGTACGGGGTGGAGCGGTATGCCGAGGACCTGCTCGCCGCGGGTGGCGCGGGTCTCATCACCCCGGACATCACGCCGGAGGCCGCCGGTGAGTGGATCGCGGCCAGCGAGCGGCTCGGTCTCGACCGGGTCTTCCTCGCGGCTCCGACCTCGTCGGACGAGCGCCTCGACCTCGTCGTGCGGTCCTCGACGGGCTTCGTCTACACCGTCTCGACCATGGGCATCACGGGGGAGCGGGCCGAGCTCGACCGTGCGGCGCGAACCCTCGTGTCGCGGCTCCGCGACCACGGTGCCCGTCGCGCCTGCGTGGGCATCGGCATCTCGACCCCGGAGCAGATCGCCGGCGTCTCCGAGTACGCCGACGGCGCCATCGTGGGCACCGCTCTCGTCCGCGCCCTCCGCGACGGCGGTGTGCCCGCCCTCGCCGAAGTCACCCGAACCCTGGCCGCCGGCACTGCGTCGGCGCGCTTCGCCTCAGAGAAGTAGGATCGCACTCATGTCCTCCGCGCTCCACAGCACCGCCGCCGGCGTGCTCGCCAGCATCCCGAGCCCGCCCGTGTCGTACTTCGATCTCGGTCCGCTCCGGATCCACTTCTACGCGCTGTGCATCATCGCCGGCATCATCGTCGCCGTCCTGATGACGAACCACCGCCTCACCAAGCGCGGCGCGGAGCCGTGGGTGGTCATCGACATCGCCATCCTCGCCGTGCCGCTCGCGATCATCGGCGCGCGCATCTTCCACGTGCTCACGCACCCGAACTTCTACTTCGGCGAGGGCAAGAACACCTGGAATCCCTTCGAGCCGGGCTCCGTCTGGGCGATCTGGGAGGGTGGCATCGCCATCTTCGGGGCGCTCATCGGCGGTGCCGTCGGCGCCTACCTCGGATGCCGGTGGACCGGCATCCGCTTCTGGACCTTCGCGGACGCGCTGGCTCCCGGGCTGCTCCTCGCGCAGGCGATGGGCCGCTTCGGCAACTGGTTCAACCACGAGCTCTTCGGCCTGCCGACCTCGCTGCCGTGGGGCCTGGAGATCGAGTCGACCAATTCGGCCTTCCCTCCCGGTCTCCCCGAGGGCACCCTCTTCCACCCGACCTTCCTGTACGAGGTCATCTGGAACGGGCTCGGCGTCCTCGTGCTGCTGTGGCTCGGCCGCAAGCTGTTCTTCCAGTGGGGGCGCCTCTTCGCGATCTACCTCATCTGGTACAGCGCCGGACGCATCCTGTGGGAGTCGATCCGCATCGACCCGAGCGAGATCATCCTGGGCCTGCGCAGCAACGTCTGGGCCGCCATCATCGGCGTCGTCCTCGGCCTCGTCATCCTCGTGGTGCAGACGCGCCGTCACCCCGGTCTCGAGCCCTCGCCGTACCAGCCGGGCCGCGGACGGAAGGACGTGGACGCTGATGTACAATCGCAGGACAATCCCTCTGATTTCGTGGACGTGAGCGAGCCTCCGGCCGAAGAAGTCGCCGCCGGAGCCACTGCCACAAGCGCTGCTCCCTCGAGCGGGGACGGCTCCCGATAACGCCGACTCGCGGCGGGAGAACCATTGCACTGAACGAGCGGGCCGACGACGTCCCCGGGTTTCACTGAAGATCTGAGGACGGTAACTGGTGTACTTCCAGCCCCCTTACGGCGCCTCCGGCGCATACCCCCCGAAGCAGGGCATGTACAACCCGGCGTTCGAGAAGGACGCCTGCGGCCTGGCCATGGTCGCAACGCTGCGCGGCGAAGCCGGGCACGACATCATCGCGCTGGCCCTCGAGGCCCTGCGCAACCTGGAGCACCGCGGGGCCATCGGGTCCGACGCGGGCACCGGGGACGGAGCCGGCATCCTCACCCAGATGCCGGACGAGTTCCTCCGCGCGGTCACCGGCTTCGAACTGCCGCCCGTGGGGGAGTACGCGGCCGGGCTGGCCTTCCTGCCTCGCGATTCGAGCGAGCGCCGCCAGCAGAAGGCCGGGATCGAGAAGATCGCCCGCGCGGAGGGGCTCCGCGTCCTCGGCTGGCGCGAGGTCCCCACAGCCAACGAGAACCTCGGCAAGCTCGCCGACGAGGCCCGTCCCGCCTTCGAGCAGCTCTTCGTGAGCGCCGGCGGCGCCACCCTCGCCGATGCGCCGCTGACCGGCATCACGCTCGACCGCGTCGCCTATCGCCTCCGCAAGCGCGCCGGTCACGAGCTCGGCGCCTACTTCGTCTCCCTGTCCAGCCGCACGCTCGGCTACAAGGGCATGGTCACCACGCTCCAGCTCGAGCCGTTCTACCCGGATCTGCAGGACGAGCGCTTCGCCTCCGAGCTCGCCGTCGTGCACTCGCGGTACTCGACGAACACCTTCCCCTCGTGGCCGCTCGCGCAGCCGCTGCGGATGCTGGCCCACAACGGCGAGATCAACACCGTCGGCGGCAACCGCAACTGGATGCGCGCCCGCCAGTCGCAGCTCGAGTCCGAGCTCCTCGGCGACATCTCGCCCCTGCTGCCCATCTGCACCGACGGCGCCAGCGACTCCGCCTCGTTCGACGAGGTGCTGGAGCTGCTCACCCTCACCGGCCGCAGCCTGCCGCACGCGATCATGATGATGGTGCCGGAGGCCTACGAGAAGCAGGCCGACATCTCGCCGGAGCTGCGAGCGTTCTACGAGTACCACTCCAACCAGATGGAGCCGTGGGACGGCCCGGCCGCCCTCATCTTCACCGACGGCACGCTCGTCGGCGCTACCCTGGACCGCAACGGTCTGCGCCCCGGACGCTGGACGGAGACCACCGACGGCCTCGTCGTCATCGGCTCCGAGACCGGCGTGCTGCACTTCGAGCCGGAGCGCATCAAGCGCCGCGGCCGGCTGCAGCCCGGCAAGATGTTCCTCGTCGACACGGCTCAGCGCCGGATCGTCGAGGATGAGGAGATCAAGCACGATCTCGCGTCGATGCACCCGTGGCAGGAGTGGCTGGACGCGGGTTCCGTCCGCCTGGCCGACCTCCCCGAGCGCGAGCACATCGTGCACCCGCCGGCGTCGATCACTCGGCGGCAGCGCACCTTCGGGTACACGGAGGAGGAGGTCCGCATCCTCCTCACCCCGATGGGTCAGACGGGTGTCGAGCCGCTGGGCGCCATGGGATCGGACACCCCGATCGCCGTGCTCAGCAAGCGCCCGCGGCTGCTCTTCGACTACTTCACGCAGCAGTTCGCGCAGGTGACCAACCCGCCGCTCGACTCGATCCGCGAAGAGGTCGTCACGAGCCTCAAGCTCGGTCTCGGCCCTGAGGTCAACCTGCTGAGCTGGGGTCCGGAGCACACCCGCACGGTGTCGCTCGACTTCCCGGTCATCGACAACGACGAGCTCGCGAAGATCCGGCACATCGACAAGGCCCTCCCCGGGCGTTCGAGCGCCACGATCCGCGGTCTCTACCATTTCGACGCAGGACCCCACACCCTCGCGGAGCGCCTCACCGAGATGTGCGCCGAGGTCGATCAGGCCATCGAGGACGGCGCGGAGTTCATCATCCTGTCCGACCGCGACTCGAACAAGGATCTCGTCCCGATCCCGTCGCTGCTCATGGTGTCGGCCATCCATCACCACCTCATCCGGCGTGAGAACCGGATGAAGGTCGGTCTGATCGTCGAGGCCGGCGACGTGCGCGAGGTGCACCACGTCGCGACCCTCATCGGCTACGGCGCCTCGGCTATCAACCCCTACCTCGCCATGGAGACGGTCGAGCACCTCGTGCGCACCGGCTACATCACGGGCATCTCCCCGGAGAAGGCCGTGAAGAACCTCATCTACGCGCTCGGCAAGGGCGTGCTGAAGATCATGTCGAAGATGGGCATCTCCACGGTGTCGTCCTATGCGGGCGCGCAGGTGTTCGAGGCGGTCGGCCTCAGCCAGGAGTTCATCGACGCCTACTTCACGCGCACCGAGTCGAAGCTGGGCGGCATCGGGATCGAGGAGATCTTCGCCGAGAACCAGGCCCGCCACGACTACGCCTACCCGGAGGACGCCGCGGCCCGTGCTCACGAGCGCCTGTGGACCGGAGGCGAGTACCAGTGGCGTCGCGACGGCTCTCCGCACCTCTTCAATCCGGAGACGGTGTTCAAGCTGCAGCACTCCACGCGGACCCGCCGCTACGACATCTTCCGCGAGTACACGAAGCTCGTCGACGACCAGGCGGCCGAGCTGAAGACGCTGCGCGGCCTGTTCTCGCTGCGGACCGGCACGCGCAAGCCCGTGCCGCTCGACGAGGTCGAGCCCGTCTCGGCGATCGTCAAGCGCTTCTCCACGGGGGCGATGAGCTACGGCTCCATCTCCAAGGAGGCGCACGAGACGCTCGCGATCGCGATGAACCGGATCGGCGGCAAGTCGAACACGGGGGAGGGCGGGGAAGACCCCGACCGTCTCGTCGACCCCGAGCGGCGCAGTGCGATCAAGCAGGTGGCCTCGGGTCGATTCGGTGTCACGAGCCTCTACCTCACCGAGGCCGACGACATCCAGATCAAGCTCGCCCAGGGCGCCAAGCCCGGTGAGGGCGGTCAGCTCCCGCCGACCAAGGTGTACCCCTGGGTCGCGCGCACGCGCCACGCCACCGCGGGGGTCGGCCTCATCTCGCCGCCGCCGCACCACGACATCTACTCGATCGAAGACCTCAAGCAGCTCATCTTCGACCTGAAGCGGGCGAATCCCGAGGCGCGCATCCACACGAAGCTCGTCAGCCAGTCCGGCATCGGCGCGGTCTCGGCCGGTGTCGCCAAGGCGCTCAGCGATGTCATCCTCGTGTCCGGTCACGACGGCGGTACGGGCGCGAGCCCGCTGAATTCGCTGAAGCACGCGGGAACGCCGTGGGAGCTCGGCCTCGCGGAGACGCAGCAGACGCTCATGCTCAACGGCATGCGCGACCGCGTCGTCGTGCAGGTCGACGGGCAGCTCAAGACCGGACGGGACGTCATCATCGGCGCCCTGCTCGGTGCCGAGGAGTTCGGCTTCGCCACCGCGCCCCTCGTGGTCAGCGGCTGCATCATGATGCGCGTCTGCCACCTCGATACCTGCCCGGTGGGCGTCGCGACGCAGAACCCCGTCCTGCGCGACCGGTTCACCGGCAAGCCCGAGTTCGTCGTGAACTTCATGGAGTTCATCGCCGAGGAGGTGCGCGAGCTGCTCGCCGAGCTCGGCTACCGCTCGATCGACGAGATCGTCGGTCGCACCGAGCTCCTGGAGACCAACGCGGCGATCGCGCACTGGAAGGCCGAGGGACTCGACCTCAGCCCCGTGCTGGAGGGTCCGGCGTTCCCGGCCGGCGAGCCGCGTCGCAGCGGCCGCGCCCAGGACCACGAGCTCGACAAGCACTTCGACGTGCAGCTCATCGACATCGCGAAGGGAGCGCTGCTGAACGGCGACCCCGTCGTGGTGGAGCTCCCGATCGCCAACACCGAGCGCGCGGTCGGCACGATGCTCGGGCATCAGGTGACCTCGCGCCACGGCGCCACCGGACTGCCGAAGGAGACCATCGACGTCACCCTCACCGGCACGGCGGGACAGTCTCTCGGTGCGTTCCTCCCGCCGGGCATCATCCTCCGGCTGGAGGGTGACGCGAACGACTACGTCGGCAAGGGACTCTCCGGTGGGGACATCACGATCCGGCCGCCCCGCGGCTCCGCGATCGCCCCGCACGAGAACGTCATCGCGGGCAACGTGATCGGGTACGGCGCCACCTCCGGCACCATGTTCATCTCCGGTGTGGTGGGCGAGCGCTTCCTCGTCCGCAACTCCGGTGCGACCGCGGTGGTCGAGGGCGTGGGTGACCACGCGCTCGAGTACATGACCGGCGGCCTCGCGGTGATCCTCGGATCGACCGGCCGCAACTTCGGCGCCGGCATGTCCGGGGGAGTGGCCTACGTGCACGCTCTGGACACCGCGAAGGTCAACGCGCAGTCGCTCGGCAGCGGCGAGCTGCGGCTCGAGCCGCTGGACCGCGCCGACCTCGAAGTGCTGCGCGGGCTGCTCGTGGAGCATGTGGAGCGCACGGCGTCCCCGCGCGCCGCGGCTCTCCTGGAGGACTTCGACGCCAGCGCGGCGGAGTTCGTGAAGGTGCTCCCGCGCGACTTCGCCGCCGTGCGCAGCATGCGCGAGGAGGCACTGGCCGAGGGGATCGACCCCGACGGCGACATCGTCTGGAACCGCATCCTGGAGGTGACCGGTGGCTGACCCCAAAGGCTTTCTGAAGGTGACCGAGCGGGAACTTCCCGCTCGCCGTCCGGTGCCCGTGCGCATCATGGACTGGAAAGAGGTGTACGAGCCCGGCGACAAGGCGGTGCTCCGTCGCCAGGCCAGTCGGTGCATGGACTGCGGCGTGCCCTTCTGCCACTCCGGCTGCCCCCTGGGCAACCTCATCCCGGAGTGGAACGACCTCACCTGGCGCGGGGAGGGCCGCGCGGCGATCGAGCGGCTGCACGCGACGAACAACTTCCCGGAGTTCACCGGACGGCTCTGCCCGGCCCCGTGCGAGAGCTCGTGCGTCCTCGGCATCAACCAGCCGGCCGTGACGATCAAGCAGATCGAGGTCTCCATCATCGACGAGGCCTTCGCCAAGGGCTGGGTCGAGCCGGAGCCGCCGGAGCGTCTGACGGGCAAGACCGTGGCCGTCGTGGGCTCGGGCCCCGCCGGTCTCGCCGCCGCCCAGCAGCTCACCCGCGCCGGGCACACCGTCGCCGTCTTCGAGCGGGACGACCGCATCGGCGGCCTGCTGCGCTACGGCATCCCGGACTTCAAGATGGAGAAGAGCCAGCTCGAGGCCCGCCTGCGCCAGATGCAGGAGGAGGGCACGCGGTTCCGCGCCGGCGTCGAGATCGGCAAGGACATCTCCTGGGCCGACCTGCGCGCCCGGTACGACGCGGTCGTGATCGCCACCGGCGCCACGGTCCCGCGCGACCTGCCGATCCCCGGTCGCGACCTCGACGGCGTCCACTTCGCGATGGAGTACCTCGTCGAGTCGAACCACGCGGTCGCCGGCGACACCGTCCCGGACCAGATCACCGCCGAGGGCAAGCACGTCATCGTCATCGGCGGCGGCGACACGGGCGCCGACTGCATCGGCACCGCGCACCGCCAGGGCGCCCTCAGCGTCACCAACCTCGCCATCGGCAAGCAGCCGAGCGAGACGCGGCCGGATCACCAGCCGTGGCCGATGATGCCGACGATCTTCGAGGTGGCCTCGGCTCACGAGGAGGGCGGGGAGCGGGTCTTCCTCGCCTCGACCGTGGAGTTCCTGTCGAACGACGTCGGCGAGGTCCGCGCGCTGCGCGTGGCCGAGACCGAGTACATCGACGGCCGCCGCGTGCCCAAGAGCGGCACGGAGCGGGAGATCCCGGCCGACCTGGTGCTCATCGCGATGGGCTTCACCGGGCCGGAGCAGGACGGCTACACCGAGGACACCCGGCCGGAGGTGACCGAGCGCGGCGCCTTCCGTCGCGCCGCGAGCTACGAGTCGTCGATCCCCGGCGTGTTCGTCGCCGGGGACGCGGGACGCGGGCAGTCGCTCATCGTTTGGGCGATCGCTGAGGGCCGGGCGGCGGCGGCGAACGTCGACCGCTTCCTCATGGGCACCACCGTGCTGCCGGAGCCGGTGCGCCCGAGCGATGTCGCGATCGGCCTCCAGCCCGCGTAGGCTGAGGCCGGCAGTGTCGCCTGTTTGTAATCCCCCACTTCTACCCTGGAGACATGTTGAGACGCGCGAAAATCGTCGCCACCCTGGGCCCCGCCACTTCCACGTATGAGACGGTGCGCGCACTGATCGATGCCGGTGTGGACGTCGCCCGACTGAACCTCAGCCACGGTGACTACTCCGTCCACGAGAACAACTACGCGAACGTGCGCCGTGCGGCGGAGGACTCCGGTCGTGCCGTCGCCATCCTCGTGGACCTCCAGGGTCCGAAGATCCGTCTGGGCCGCTTCGAGGACGGACCGTACGAGCTCGCCAAGGGCGACATCTTCAAGATCACCACCGAGGACATCATCGGCAACAAGGAGATCAGCGGCACGACGTTCAAGGGCCTTCCTCAGGACGTCAAGCCCGGCGACTTCCTGCTGATCGACGACGGCAAGGTGCGCGTCGAGGTCGTCGAGACCGACGGCGTGACCGTCACCACGCGTGTCGTCGTCGCTGGCGCCGTCTCGAACAACAAGGGCATCAACCTGCCCGGCGTCGCCGTCAACGTTCCCGCGCTCAGCGAGAAGGACGAGGAGGACCTCCGCTGGGGCCTCCGGACCGGTGCCGACCTCATCGCGCTGTCGTTCGTGCGCAACGCCTCGGACGTGACCCGCGTGCACGAGATCATGGCGGAGGAGGGCGTCCGCGTCCCGGTCATCGCCAAGATCGAGAAGCCGCAGGCCGTCGACGCGCTCGAAGAGATCGTCGACGCGTTCGACGGCATCATGGTCGCCCGTGGCGACCTCGGCGTGGAGCTGCCCCTCGAAGCCGTCCCGATCGTGCAGAAGCGCGCCGTCGAGCTGGCCCGTCGCAACGCCAAGCCCGTGATCGTGGCGACGCAGATGCTCGAGTCGATGATCAACAGCCCGGTGCCGACCCGCGCCGAGACCTCCGATGTCGCCAACGCCGTCCTCGACGGTGCCGACGCGGTCATGCTCTCCGGCGAGACCAGCGTGGGCGACTACCCGGTCGTCGTCGTCGAGACGATGGCCCGGATCATCGAGTCGACGGAGGAGCACGGTCTGGAGCGCATCCTGCCGCTCACCACGAAGCCCCGCACGCAGGGTGGCGCCATCACGCTCGCGGCCCTCGAGGTCGCGGAGTTCGTGGACGCCAAGTTCCTGTGCGTGTTCACGCAGTCGGGCGACTCGGCGCGCCGCCTGTCCCGTCTGCGCTCCCGCATCCCGATGCTGGCCTTCACGCCGGAGCCCGGCATCCGTCGTCGTATGGCGCTGACCTGGGGTCTCCGCTCCACCCTCGTCGACATGGTGCAGCACACCGACCTCATGTACCACCAGGTCGACGAGTACCTCCTCGGGAACGGCCTCGCCGTCGAGGGGGACAAGGTCGTCGTCATCTCGGGGTCCCCTCCCGGGATCATCGGTTCCACGAACGACCTGCGCGTGCACAAGGTCGGCGATGCGCTCCGCGGCGCCGCGCCGATCTACAAGGCCGGCGTCTGACGCAGGGCGTTCCGGGAGGGGCGGGGCTTCGGCCTCGCCCCTCCCTGTCATCTCCGGGCCGGTGCGTCAAGCCTCTCGGCCGTGACGGCGGCCTCCGTTAGCGTGCTGCCATGGTCCTCCGTCGTCTCCTCGTCACCTCCGGGCTGACGTTCCGCATCCTGGAGAGTCCGCGGCCCGCCGGCAGCGCCGCCCCGACCGTGGTCCTCGTGCACGGGATCGGGATGTCGCATCGGTACCTGTCGCGGCTGCACGCTGTGCTCGCCGACACCACCAGGGTGGTCTCCGTCGACCTCCCGGGCTTCGGCGGCCTGCCCAAGCCGCGGTTCGACGTCTCCATCCCGCAGATGGCGGCGGGCCTGGCTCAGGTGGTGGCGAGCCTCGACGACGATCGCGTCGTGCTCGTCGGGCACTCGATGGGCGTGCAGTGGGCCGTGGAGACGGCGCTGCGGCATCCCGAGTACGTCCGGACCGTCGTGACGATCGGTCCCGTCACCGACGACGCCCACCGGACTCTCGGCGCGCAGGCCCGGGCCCTGGCCGTCGACACCGTCGGCGAGACCCCGGCGATCAACACGGTCGTCTTCACCGACTATCTGCGCTGCGGCGTGCGGTGGTATCTCCGCCAGGTTAGGCACATGCTCGCATATCCCCTGGAGGAGGGGGTCGCGGCTCTCACCATGCCGGTGCTCGTCGTCCGGGGGAGCGACGATCCGATCGCAGGACGCGCGTGGTGTCGGCGCCTGCGCGACGCGGCGGCCGTCTCGCGACTGGTGGAGATCCCCGGTCACCATCATGTCGCGCAGCAGTCCGCGCCCCGGGCGGTGGCGTCCGCGATCCTGACCCACACGACGGGAGCATGGCCGACGGCGGTGCCGGCCGCGCCCCTCCGACGGGGGAGGGCACGATCAGCGTCCTGAGGATCCTGGGCTGGTGGGCCGCAGACTACGCCTACGCGGGGTTCTGGCAGGTCCGCTCGTTCTTCGGCCGTGACCAGGCGGACGACTTCACCACCGGAGACCGCGCCCCGATCGTGGTGCTCGCCGGTGTCTACGAGACCTGGCGCTTCCTGGAGCCGCTCATCGTCGCGCTGCACGAGCGGGGGCACCCGGTCCATGTCGTGGATGCGCTGCGCCGCAACCAGTTCCCGGTCCGGGATGAGGCCGATCAGGTGGCCGACTACCTGCGCGCGCACGACCTCTCCGGCGTGTTCCTCGTCGCCCACAGCAAGGGCGGTCTCGCCGGGAAGCTGGTGATGACCGGCCCGGAGGGTGCGCGGATCCGCGGCATGCTCGCCATCGCGACGCCGTTCGGAGGCTCCCGCTACGCGCGGCTGCTCCCCGGACGGGTGCTGCGGGCGTTCTCGCCCGATGACCCCTCGATCGTGGCCCTGGGACGGGAGCTCGACGTGAACGCCCGCATCGTCTCGATCTATGCCGCGTTCGATCCGCACATCCCCGAGGGGAGCGAGCTCGCCGGGGCCAAGAACGTCGTCCTGGAGACGGGCGGGCACTTCCGCATCCTCGCCCACCCCCGCGTGATGGCCGAACTCGCCGCCCTCGCCGAGTGACGGGGCGAGCGGTCCGCGATGCTGGTGCCGGCGGTGGGACTCGAACCCACACGCCCTCTCGGACAAAGCATTTTGAGTGCTCCGCGTCTGCCATTCCGCCACGCCGGCCCGTGTCTCGCGACTTCGACTGTAGCGCAGACGACGGACGGTTCCCCGCACGCCCGCCGTCTTCAGCCGGCGGTGGGGACCTCTCCGTTAGGATGGAGGGGTGACCGAGCAAGAACAGGCTGAGCAGCCCACGGCATCCGCACCCCGACGCGTCGTCGTCGCCGAAGACGAGTCGCTGATCCGTCTCGACATCGTCGAGATCCTCCGCGACAACGGCTTCGATGTCGTCGGCGAGGCCGGCGACGGCGAGACGGCGGTGGCCCTCGCCACCGAGCTGCGTCCCGACCTCGTCATCATGGACGTGAAGATGCCCCAGCTCGACGGCATCAGCGCCGCCGAGAAGCTCCACAAGGGCAACATCGCCCCGGTCGTGCTGCTGACCGCGTTCAGCCAGAAGGAGCTCGTGGAGCGCGCGAGCGAGGCCGGAGCCCTGGCCTACGTCGTGAAGCCCTTCACCCCGAACGATCTCCTCCCCGCGATCGAGATCGCCCTGGCCCGCCACGAGCAGATCATCACCCTCGAAGCCGAGGTCGCCGACATGGTCGAGCGCTTCGAGACCCGCAAGCTCGTCGACCGCGCCAAGGGCCTCCTCAACGAGAAGATGGGCCTGAGCGAGCCCGAGGCGTTCCGCTGGATCCAGAAGGCGTCGATGGACCGCCGCCTGACGATGCAGGACGTCGCCAAGGCGATCATCGAGCAGCTCGCTCCCAAGAAGTAAGGCACTCCGGTGCTCCGGCTGGACGCAGAGCACGTTCTGCGGCCGGTCCGCGCCGGCGACGGTGCGGCGCTCGCGCGCGCGTATCTCGCGAACAGGGAGCACCTCGCCCCGTGGGAGCCGGCGCGTTCCGAGGCGTTCTTCACGGAGGACTGGCAGGAGCAGAACGCGCAGCAGTGCGTCGCCGAGGCCGCCCTCGGCCGGAGTTCCCGGTTCGTGATCCTCTCGGACGACGGCGAGATTCGCGGCCGGGTCAACCTGAACACCATCGTGCGCGGTGCGTTCTGGAGCGCCGATCTCGGGTACTGGATCGATTCCACCCGACTGCGCCGCGGGCTCGCAGGGCGCGCCGTTGCCCTCGTGGCTGAGCACGCGCGGGACGAGTTGCGGCTGCACCGCCTCCAGGCGTCGACGCTGCTGCACAACGTCGCCTCGCAGCGGGTCCTCGCCGCCACCGGCTTCGAGCGTATCGGCATCGCCCCGAAGTACCTGCGGATCGCGGGGGAGTGGCAGGACCACATCCTGTTCCAGCTGCTGCTGGAGGAGCCGCTCAGCCCGCGGCGGGAGCGTCCTTGATCATGTTGGTGATGCGGATCGTCGAGCAGCGCCGGCCCTGATCGTCGGTCACGACGATCTCGTGCACCGTGATGCTGCGCCCCAGGTGCACGGGCGTGCAGACTCCGGTGACCACGCCCGAGGTGGCCGACCGGGTGTGCGTGGCGTTGATGTCGACGCCGACAGCGAGGCGGCCGGCGCCCGCGTGCAGGTTGGCCGCCATGGAGCCGAGCGATTCGCCGAGCACGACGTAGGCGCCGCCGTGCATGAGACCGACCGGCTGGGTGTTGCCCTCCACCGGCATCGTCGCCACACAGCGGTCGATGCCGAACTCGACGAACTCCATGCCCATCTTCTCGGCCAGCGCACCCATGCCGCGGGCGGCCGCCCACTCGAGTCCTTCGCTGGTGGCGACCTCGCTCATGCATCCTCCTCTGCGGGTGTCCGTGCTCCTCGTTAGGCTGACAGGGTGACGGACTCCGCAAAGCCTACCCTCATGGTCGTCGACGGCCACTCGCTCGCCTACCGGGCCTTCTTCGCCCTCCCGGTCGACAACTTCACCACCAAGGACAACCAGCACACGAACGCCATCTACGGCTTCCTGTCCATGCTGGTCAACCTCATCAAGGCCGAGCAGCCCACGCATCTCGCGATCGCGTTCGACACCTCCCGCCACTCGTTCCGCACCGACGAGTATCCGGAGTACAAGGCCACCCGGTCCGAGACGCCGCAGGAGTTCAAGGGCCAGATCCCGCTGCTGCAGGACTGCCTCGCGGCGATGTCGATCCCGGTGCTGACACAGGAGGGCATTGAGGCCGACGACATCCTCGCCACCCTCTCCACGCAGGGGGCGGCCCAGGGCTACGACGTGCTCGTGGTCTCGGGAGACCGCGACACCATCCAGCTCGTCACCGACGACGTCACGCTGCTGTATCCGTCCGTCCAGGGGGTCTCGCAGCTGAAGCGCTACGACCCGGCGACCGTGCAGGAGCGCTACGGCGTCCGCCCCGAGCAGTATCCCGACATCGCCGCCCTCGTCGGTGAGACCAGCGACAACCTCCCCGGCGTGCCGAAGGTGGGGGAGAAGACGGCCGTCAAGTGGCTCACGCAGTTCGGCTCCCTCGACGAGCTGCTCGAGCGTGCCGGTGAGATCAAGGGCGTGGTCGGCGGCAACCTCCGCGACCACATCGAAGACGTCCGCCGCAACCGCAAGCTCAACCGCCTGCTGACCGACGTGGAGCTGCCTGTCGCACCGGCCGACCTCGCCGTCGCCCCGATCGACGCCGAGGCCGTCCGCGACATCTTCGCCCGGCTGGAGTTCCGCACGCTGCTGCCCCGGGTCTTCGAGGCCGTCGGAGCGGGCGAGGTCGCCGACGACCCGGCCTCCGTCGTCGAGATGCCCACGCCGGCACAGGTGTCCGCCCCGGATCTGGCCACCTGGGCCGCGGCGCAGGACGGAGACGTCGCTCTCCGGGTCGTGGTGCAGTCGGGCGCACCTGTGCGCGTCGGTGTCGCCACCGGGAGCGAGCTGCGCGAGCTCGACTGGTCGGAGGAGGCGGCCGCGGCGCTGCGCCCGTGGCTGGAGTCCGAGGCGCCGAAGGTGCTGCACGACGCCAAGCCGCAGGTGAAGGCGTTGCTCCGTCAGGGCATCCGTCTGGGCGGGCTCGCCTACGACACGAGCCTGGCGGGCTGGCTGCTGCGCCCCAGCTTCCCCGACAAGACGCTGTCCGACCTCGTGCAGCGCTACCTGGGGGAGAAGCTCCCCGAGGCCGATCCGTCGCAGCTCGTGCCGGAGACCGAGGGTGCCACCCCCTCGCAGGAGGCATGGTTCATCCTCCGGGTGGCCGAGGCGCTGCGGAACGATCTGCCGGAGCCGGTCGACGCCGTGCTCCGCGACATCGAGCTGCCGACGCTCCGCACGCTCGCCGACATGGAGCTCGCCGGTGTCGCCGTGTCGCACGAGGTGCTGTCGACGTTCTCGGCCGAACTCGCGACGCGGGCGGACGCCCTGGCCCAGGAGGCCTTCTCGGTCGTCGGTCGCGAGTTCAATCTCGGGTCGCCGAAGCAGCTCCAGGAGGTGCTGTTCGAAGACCTGCAGCTCCCGAAGACGCGCAAGACGAAGACCGGGTACTCGACCGATGCCGCGGTGCTCGCCGACCTGCAGGAATCCCACCCGCACCCGTTCCTCAGCCTGCTGCTGCAGCACCGTGAGGCGACCAAGCTGCGGCAGATCATCGAGTCCCTCGACACTGCCATCCGCGAGGACCACCGGGTGCACACGACCTATGTGCAGACGGGCAGCCAGACCGGGCGCCTGTCCAGCACCGATCCGAACCTGCAGAACATCCCGGTCCGCACCGAGGAGTCGCGGCGCATCCGCAGCGCCTTCGAGGTCGGCGAGGGCTACGAGACCCTGCTCACCGCCGACTACTCGCAGATCGAGATGCGGATCATGGCGCACCTCTCGGGCGACGAGGGGCTGATCGAGGCGTTCAACAGCGGTGAAGACCTGCACCGCTTCGTCGGCGCCCGCGTGTTCGGCGTCGATCCGTCCGAGGTCACGCCGGCGATGCGCACCAAGGTGAAGGCGATGTCGTACGGCCTCGTCTACGGCCTCTCCGCCTTCGGGCTCTCGAAGCAGCTGCGCATCGAGCAGTCCGAGGCCAAGCAGCTCATGGTCGAGTACTTCGCACGGTTCGGCGCGGTCCGCGACTACCTGCGGGCCTCGGTGATGAAGGCCAAGGAGGTCGGCTACACCGAGACGATCTTCGGGCGTCGGCGGCCGTTCCCCGATCTCGCGAGCCCCAACCGCGTGCTGCGGGAGAACGCCGAGCGGGCGGCGCTCAACGCCCCGATCCAGGGCAGCGCGGCCGACATCATGAAGATCGCGCTGTTCCACATCCACGACGACCTCCATGCCGCGAAGCTGGAGTCGCGGGTGCTGCTGCAGATCCACGACGAACTCGTCGTCGAGGTCGCGGCAGGGGAGTGGGATGCGGTGGAGCAGATCGTCCGCACGCGGATGGGGGATGCCGCTCAGCTCTCCGTGCCGCTCGACGTGCAGGTGGGCCGCGGTCGGGACTGGAACGAAGCCGCGCACTGATCCCGGTGGCCGACGGGGGCGGGGATTAGGCTGGAAGGTATGACTTCAGCACCCCGCACCCCCTCCGCCATCGACAGGGTCGCCGATGAATGGGTCGACACGATCGCCGTCCTGGCGCCGACTCTCGGCACCTACATCGGCCGGTCCGAGGTCAACGACCGGTTCGGCGATCTGAGCCCGGAAGGCCATGAGGAGATCGCCGCGGCGACGCGGGCCACGCTCGACACGCTGTCCGCGCTGGAGCCCGTCGACGCGATCGACGAGGTGACCAAGACCGACCTCAGTGCGGAGCTGCGCCTCGACCTCGAGCTGCACGAGGCGAAGTGGCACCTGCGCGATCTGAACGTCATCGCCTCCGCCGCGCAGGACGTCCGCTCCGCCTTCGACCTGATGCCCACCGCGACGGTCGAGGACTGGGAGGTCATCTCCACCCGGCTCTCCGCGGTTCCCGCGGCGCTGCGCGGATACGTCGAGACGCTGCGCCTGGGCATCGCCGAGGGCGTGACGCCTGCACGACGCCAGGTCGCAGAGGTCGCGACGCAGATCGACCGCTACATCGCCGACGACGGCTTCTTCGCGGCGTTCGTCGCGCACGCCGATCCCGAGGAAGGCCAGCTTCCCGCCTCGCTCGCCCGCACCCTGGCGGACAACTCCGCGGCTGCGCGGGTCGCGTACGGGGAGCTGCGGCGCTTCCTCGCGGAGGAGCTCGCGCCCGAGGCCGGTGAGACGGACGCCGTGGGGCGCGACCTCTACGCCCTCAACTCCCGTCGATTCCTCGGCGCCACCATCGACCTCGACGAGACCTACGAGTGGGGTCGCGAAGAGCTCGCCCGCATGGTGGCCGAGCAGACGGCGATCGCGAACGAGATCCTCCCCGGCGCCTCCGTCGAAGAGGCCGTCGCGCATCTGGAGTCGGACCCCGCCCGCAAGCTCGTCGGCACCGAGGCGCTCCAGCGGTGGATGCAGGAGACCAGCGACCGCGCGGTCGCCGAGCTCGGCGCCTCGCACTTCGACATCCCGGAGGCCATCCGCACTCTGGAGTGCATGATCGCGCCGACGCAGGAGGGCGGGATCTACTACACCGGCCCCACTGACGACTTCTCGCGCCCCGGCCGCATGTGGTGGTCGGTCCCCGAGGGCGTCACCGAGTTCGACACGTGGCGCGAGCTCACCACCGTGTACCACGAGGGTGTGCCGGGGCATCACCTGCAGATCGCCCAGGCCGTGTACAACCGCGCCGAGCTCAACTCGTGGCGACGCCTGCTCGCCGGCACCTCCGGTCACGCGGAGGGTTGGGCGCTGTATGCGGAGCGACTGATGGAGCAGCTCGGTTACCTGGACGACCCGGCGGATCGCCTCGGCATGCTGGACGGGCAGCGGATGCGGGCGGCGCGCGTGGTCCTCGACATCGGCGTGCACCTCGGCAAGCCCCGTCTCGACGGTGACGGCGTCTGGGATGCCGACTACGCGCTCGACTTCCTCCGTCGCAACGTCAACATGTCGGACCAGTTCGTGCAGTTCGAGGTCAACCGGTACCTCGGCTGGCCGGGTCAGGCGCCGTCGTACAAGGTCGGTCAGCGCATCTGGGAGCAGGTGCGCGACGCCGTCCAGCAGGCGGAGGGCGACGCGTTCAGCTTCAAGGGCTTCCACAAGCGCGCCCTGGATCTGGGCGGCGTCGGGCTGGACACGCTGCGGAGCGCGCTGCTGCCTCGGTGACGGGAATGCCCGCCTCCCACCATGTGTTCCATTCACCTGAATAGGAAGGTGTGACATGGACATCGAGTTCGGGCTGGACACGTTCGGCGACATCACCCGGGATCAGGACGGCGAGCTGCTCAGCGGCGCGCAGACCATCCGGAACGTCGTCGCCCAGGCGGAGCTGGCCGATACGGTCGGCGTGGACTTCTTCGGCGTGGGGGAGCACCATCGTCGCGAGTTCGCGGTCTCATCTCCGGAGATGGTGCTCGCGGCGATCGCCGCCCGCACCGAACGGATCCGGCTGGGAACCGCCGTGACCGTCCTGTCCTCGGACGACCCGGTGCGCGTGTTCGAGCGCTTCTCGACCCTCGACGCCCTGTCCGGAGGGCGGGCGGAGGTCGTGCTCGGGCGCGGTTCGTTCATCGAGTCCTTCCCGCTGTTCGGCTACGACCTGCGCGATTACGACCGGCTCTTCGAGGAGAAGCTGGAGCTGTTCGTCGAGCTCCTCAAGGAGGAGCCCGTGACGTGGTCCGGGTCGCTGCGGCCGTCGCTCGACAACGCGGACGTCTTCCCGAAGACGGAGAAGGGTCTGCGCACGTGGGTCGGCGTGGGCGGCAGTCCCGAGTCCGTCGTGCGTGTCGCGCGTCACGGCCTCGGCCTCATGCTGGCGATCATCGGCGGCCCGGCCGGGCGGTTCAAGCCGTTCGTCGACCTGTACCACCGCTCGGTCGCCTCCTTCGGGACGACGGCGCACCCGGTGGCCGTGCACTCGCCGGGACACATCGCTCCCACCGACGCGGAGGCATGGGACGAGGCCTACCCGGGCTTCGAGGCGATGAACAACACCATCGGTCGCGAGCGCGGCTGGCCGCCCTACAGCCGCGCGCGTTTCCAGAACGACATCGGTCCCGAGGGCTCCCTCTATGCCGGCTCGCCGGAGCGCGTCGCCGCGAAGATCGCCGACACGATCACGACCCTCGGGCTCGGCCGCTTCGACCTCAAGTACGCGACGGGAACCCTCTCGCACGAGTCGATGATGCGCAGCATCGAGCTGTACGGCACCGAGGTGATCCCTCGGGTGCGGAAGCTCCTCGCCGACCGCGACTGAGCGGGCGTCATCTCGCGGCTCGGCGGGACGGCCGGCCCTACGATGAGAATCATGGCCGATACCGCCCTGCCGAGCCGCACCTCGCTCGCCGAGCGCCTCGACGTCCTCCCGTTCACCCGCCGGCACCTGCGCCTGCTCACGGGCTCCGGCGTCGGCTGGGCGCTCGACGCGATGGACGTCGGACTCATCTCCTTCATCATCGCGGCGCTCTCACAGCAGTGGGATCTCACGAAGGGGGAGGCCGGCTGGATCGCCTCGCTCGGCTTCGTCGGCATGGCGGTCGGCGCGACCCTCGGCGGTCTTCTCGCTGACCGCTTCGGCCGCCGGCAGGTGTTCGCCCTCACTCTGCTCGTCTACGGTGTGGCCACCGGAGCGAGTGCTCTGGTCGGGGGAGTGGCGGCCCTGCTCGTGCTGCGGTTCTTCGTCGGCCTCGGTCTCGGCGCGGAACTCCCGGTCGCCTCGACCTACGTGAGCGAGTTCGCTCCCGCGCGCATCCGCGGACGGCTGATCGTCATCCTGGAAGCATTCTGGGCCGTCGGCTGGACGGCCTCCGCGCTCATCGGGTTCTTCGTCATCCCCGCCTCCGAGGCGGGCTGGCGATGGGCCTTCGCGCTCGGCGCGATCCCCGCGGTCTACGCCCTCGTCGTGCGGTGGGGTCTGCCCGAGTCGCCGCGCTGGCTGGCGTCCCGCGGACGCATCGCGGAAGCGGATCGCATCGTGGCGGCCTTCGAGGCCGATGCGGGAGTCGAGTACACCCCGCCCCTCCGGAAGGAACCGGCGTCGCGGGCCATCGCGAAGACGGCACGGGCACGGCTCGCGACCCTCTGGAACGCGGAGTTCCGCGTGCGGACAGCGTGCCTCTGGCTCGTGTGGCTGGCCGTGAACTTCGCCTACTACGGGGCCTTCATCTGGATCCCCAGCATTCTCGTGGACGCCGGATTCGACCTCGTCCGTTCGTTCGGCTTCACCCTCATCATCACGCTCGCGCAGCTCCCGGGCTACGCCGTGGCGGCCTGGCTCATCGAGGTGTGGGGACGCCGCATCACCCTGTCGGTCTTCCTGCTGGGGGCGACCGCGTCGGCCGTCGTCTTCGGCACCGCCACGACCGTGCCGATGATCATCGGCGCCGGCATGGCGCTGTCGTTCTTCACCCTCGGCGCGTGGGGCGCGCTGTACGCGGTGACGCCTGAGATCTACCCGACCTCGCTGCGCGGCACCGGGGCGGGCTGGTCCGCAGGGGTCGGACGCATCGCCTCCATCGTGGCGCCCCTCGCCGTTCCTGTCCTCCTCGTCGCCGGCGGCGCTCCTCTGCTGTTCGTGGTGTTCGCGGCCTGCTTCCTCGTCGCGGCGGCCGCCGCGTGGGGACTCGTCGACCGGAGCGGAGCGGCGCTGGACGACCGGTGACGTCCGGGACCGGGAATAGGCTGGGCGCGTGGCTGATGTACGTTTCGTCGCGATAGGCGACTCCTTCACCGAAGGCGTAGGCGATGTGCTCCCCGATGGGCGCGAGCGCGGCTGGGCCGACATCGCCGCGCAGGGATGGGCGGATGCCGCGGGGCACCCCATCCAGTACGCGAACCTGGCGATCCGGGGGAAGCTGGCCTGGCCGATCGTCGAGGAGCAGCTCGAACCCGCGCTGGCCCTGCGTCCCACGCACCTGTCGTTCAACGGGGGCGGCAACGACATGCTGCGGCCGCGGACCGACGTGGAGCACATCGCCGATGCGTTCAGCCGGGTGCTGCGACGGTGCGACGAGGAGGGCGTGACGATGATCCTGCTCTCCGGCGCCAACCCCAGCGGGCAGCTTCCGATGGGCTCCCTCGTGCAGCGTCGGGGCGACCTGCTCTCCGAGGCGGTCCTGCGGCGCATCGAGGACCGCCCCGACGTGATCCGCGCCCTGAACTGGCCGGATACGGAGCTCTCGAAGCCCGCGTACTGGTCGGAGGACCGCCTTCATATGAATGCGGCCGGACACCATCGTGTCGCGGCCCGCGTGCTGCATGGACTCGGGTTCGAGCCGCCGGCAGCCTGGTGGGCGCCGCTCGATCGCTGGACCGCCGGCCCCGCGGGTCTGGCCTACTACCGGGAGTTCGTCGGGCCCTGGGTGCGTCGACGCGTGACGAGGACCTCGTCCGGAGACGGCCGTGCAGCGAAGTACCCCACGTGGGTCGAACGGACTCCGACGTGAGCGTCGCCGTACCCCGCGCATGAGTGATATCGAGCTCGTCCGTCTTCCCGCCGGCACGGTGACGCTGCACGACGCCCGGCGACGCACGCGCCGCACCGTGGAACTCGAACCCTTCGCCCTCGGTGTTTTCCCGGTGACCGAAGAACAGGTCACCGAGGTCCTGGGCACCCCGTCACGGCATCCTCGTCGCCCGGTCGCCGACGTGAGCTGGCTGCGGGCCGTCCACTTCTGCAACGCGGCCTCGGAGTGGGAGGGGCTCGATTCCGTCTACCACTTCGAGGGTGAGGATGTGGCCTGGGACACCACGGCGGACGGCTACCGCCTGCCGACCGAGGCCGAGTGGGAGTACGCCTGCCGCGCCGGTTCCACCGGGCCGCACTACGCCCCGCTGGCCGAGGCCGCGTGGACCGCTGCCGACGGAGTCGGCACGCCGCAGGACGTGGGCGGGAAGCTCCCGATCCTGCATGGGCTGTTCGACACGCTCGGGAACGTGTGGGAATGGTGCTGGGACCTCCTCGACCCCGCGCGGTACGACGACTACCGGGTCTTCCGCGGCGGCGGGTTCGCCGACGACGCTTGGAGCGTCCGCGCCTCGGTCCGTCGTGGGGGAGCGCCGCGCATGCACCACGAGGACGTCGGCTTCCGCGTGGCCCGGGGCGCCTTCGACACCGAGGAGGAGGCGCAGGGCTGGTCGGCGGCGGCAGACCGGGACCGCGCCTTCGTCGACGGAGGGCTGCCGTCGGGATGGACGCCGCGCCGGCGATAGTGCAGGCCGGATACGGCGGTTTTGGCCGCGGTCTGCGCCGGGTGGGAGACTGAGCGGATGACCAGGCCCTTCGCGCTCATCCTCAACCAGGGTCGCGTCGCCGACCGCACGGACGGAGCCCTCGTCGGGGCGCGCCGCGTCGCCGACGCCCTGTCCTCGCTGCTCCGGCAGGAGCCCGTCGTGGTCGGCACTCCGGAGCCCGGTCGGCTCGACGACTGGTCGGTCGCGCTGCCCGAGGCCTCGGACACGCTCGCGGGCCTCCGTGCCGCGGTGCAGGAGGCGATCACGGGGGAGGCGACGCCGCTCCTCGTGACGAACACGTGTGCGGCGAGCCTCGGAACGCTGCCGAGCGTCGCCGAGCACCACCCCGACGCGGTGGTGCTCTGGATCGATGCGCATGGCGACTTCAACACGCCGGACACCACCGACTCCGGCTACCTCGGCGGCATGGTCCTCGCCGCCGCCTGCGGCCTGTGGGACAGCGGCCACGGGGCGGGCATCGACCCGCGGCAGGTCATCGTCGTCGGCGGCCGCGACATCGACCCCGCCGAGGGAGAGCTCCTCGCCGGCGCGGGAGTGACCGTCCTCAGCCCCGCGGAGAGCACGCCGGAGCGGCTGAGCGCTCTCATCGCCGGGCGACCGGTGTGGATCCATGTCGACTGGGACGTCCTCGAGCCCGGCTACATCCCCGCGGCCTATCGGGTCGGCGACGGTCTGCTGCCGCACCAGGTGGCCGCGCTGTTCGCCGCCATCCCGGCCGCCGACGTCCGCGGCGTGGAGCTCGCCGAGTTCGAGGCGGGCGACGCGGAGGTGCCGGAGCGCGTGAGCGTCGAGTTGATCGTGGAGACGGTCCAGCACCTGCTGCGCTGACGGCGCCGAGTGCCGTCAGGGCGCGGCGGGTGCGGCGCCGAGGTGCCAGGCGGTGATCTCGACCTCGGAGCCCGAGACGATGTCGAGCTCGACCGGCCACGAGCCGCGGTCGAGTCCGGGGAGCACGGCGGCATGCAGGGCGCGGGCGACGAGAGCGCCGTCCGTGGCATTGGCATCCCAGCCGATCACCGCGGTCGCCTCGCCGCCGGGCGGCACCGTGACGGGCGCGATACCGGGGTCGGTCGCCAGGAATGAGGAACCGGGGCGCACCTCGACGTCGAGCGCATGGCCGTTCTGGTCCGCGAACGCGATGTCGGGATACCCCTCGACCACGCAGGGCTCCTCACCGACGTTCATCAGCCGGATGCTCTGGGCGCGGTGCCCCGTGGCCGCGTCGGCGGTTCCGAGCAGCAGTGTGGCTCGGTCGAGGGTGCAGGCGCCCGCGGGAAGCTGGGGTGTCGAGGCCCCCGGGGCGCGCTCCGGCACAGGGTCGCCCACTGCCGCCGGATCGACGAAGGCTCCCGTCTCGTCGGTGGCGCCCTGCAGCGCGGCGTTCTCCTCGACGATCTGGCGCTGCCACGCGGCATCGGCCAGGCTCCCGACCACGACGAGAGCGACCACGCTCGCGAGGGTGACACCGAGAAGGCCCGGGGACCACCGCCGTGCAGATTCCTCACCGGCTCTGCGCGAGAACGCCCAGGCGGGGATCCAGCCCCAGGCGAGTCCCCAGTAGGCAGTGTCCGGCGCGGACTCGACGACCGCAGCCGTGAGACCGTGCAGGCCCGAGAGAGGGAGGAAGGACAGGACCCGGGTGACGTCGTCGCACAGCCCGACGACCGTTCCGGCGAGGACGGCACCGAACCAGAGCAGGAGGAACGCGGGGGCCCGGCCGACACCCTGCGCACCCCGGCCCACGACCCAGACGACGCTGCACAGCACGGCGGCCGTCACCGTCAGCACGAGGACGCCCCACGCACCGGGGAGCAGCCAGGCATGACTCTGAAGCGGTCCGATACCGGCGAAGCTCAGCAACCGCGTCAGAACGATGTCGGAACCGGTGAGTCGAGCGATGGCACCGGAGACGATCCAGAGTGCGCCGAGGAGCAGTCCGGCGAGCAGCCCCGCCGTCAACGGTGGCCTCGTACGGCCGTCTCGGGCGCTCGAGACGGGGGCGGTCGACGGGGGAGCGGAGGCCATGCCTCATCCTATGGGCGCTCAGCGACGCCGCTCGGGATCCAGCCCCATGCGGATGCGCGTCCGTTTGCGTTCGATGAGGATGAAGACGACCCCGAGGATCCAGAGGGGGATCGGGGTGAGGAACGCGACACGGAAAGCGTCGAGCGTGTAGGTGTCCGGGGTGCCGGCGCCCTGGGCGTCGAGGAGGAGGCCGATCACGAAGACCGCGATCAGGGCTGCGATGAAGCCCCCCGCGTTCGTGACTCCGGTCGCCGTGCTGAGGCGGTGCGCGGGGTTGTGCGTGCGGGCGTGGTCGAAGGCGATCATCGACGCGGGGCCCCCGGTCGCGAGAGCGATCGCCAGGACCCAGAGGAGCCAGTCCGGGGCGGGGCCGGGGAGGGCGATGACCGCGATCCACGCGGCCATCTGCACGCCGACGGCGGGGAGGACGAGGGCGAGCGAGCGGTGATTCGGGAGGCGGCGGGAGAGATCGCCGATGATCGGACCGAGGATCATGCCCGCGACCACGTAGATCGAGATGATCCCCGCCGCGTGGGCGGTGGTCAGGCCCTCGCCTGCCGTGAGGAACGGCATGCCCCACAGCAGCACGAACACCGTGCCGGCGAACGGAGTGGTGAAGTGCGACCAGAACGCGAGCCGCGTGCCGGGATGCGCCCAGGCCGCCCGGATGCCGACGCCCGTGTCGATCGCCGACGTCACGACACGCACGACTCCGGTGTCCGTGTTCACCGACACGTCCGGGCCGCTCTCGGCGGGGTTGTTGCGCACGATGAGCCACACGAGGATCGTGAAGAGCAGGCCGAGACCGGCGATGCTGCCGAACGTGATCGACCAGGTGGTGGCGTGCAGCAGGGCGGCGACCGGCACCAGCGCGATCAGCTGCCCGGCCTGCCCGATGATCCCGGTGAACTGGACCATGACGGGCCCGCGTTGCGCGGGGAACCACGTGGCCACCAGTCGCAGCACGGCAGGGAAGACGGCGGCGTCGCCGGCTCCGAGGAGGACACGCGCGACGATCGCGATGCCGATGCTGGGGGAGAGGGCCATGGTGAGCTGTCCGGCCGCCATGAGCAGCATCCCCGCCGTGATGATCGGACGGGATCCGTAGCGGTCGAGGAGTACGCCCACCGGGATCTGCATCCCCCCGTAGACGGCGAGCTGCACGACCGCGAACAGCGCGAGCGTGGAGGCGTCTGCCTGGAAGCGGTCGGCGGCCTCGACACCGACGGCGCCGAGAGAGGTGCGGTTGGTGATGGCGAGAACGTAGGCCGCGACGCCGACGGACCAGATCGCCCAGGCCCGCCACCCCGGCGTGGAGACGGGGGAGTGGGAGACCTGAGGCACCCTTCCACGCTACTCCTGACCGGCGATGTCCGACGCCGTGGCTAGAGTGCCCGCATGACAGCCTCCTCGCAGCACCACGCCCTCGACTATGTCGAGCTCGTCGTCACGGATCTCGACGTGGCGAAACGCTTCTTCACCACCGCCTTCGGGTGGAGCTTCCAGGACTACGGCCCTGGCTATGCAGGCATCCTCTCGCCCCGCGCAGACGGGAGCGAGGTCGGCGGGCTCCTGCTCGCGGACGCACCGCGACCCGTCGGCGGTCCGCTCGTGCTGCTCTACTCCGATGACCTCGATGCGACGAAGGCGGCGATCCAGGACGCAGGCGGCCGGATCGTGCAGGAGCCGTATGCGTTCCCCGGTGGCCGGCGCCTTCACTTCGCCGACCCGAGCGGCAACGAGCTCGGCGTCTGGTCCTCCCATTAGGCGCTGCAGATCACAGCGCGGGGGCGGATGAGTGTCAGACTGCGAGGATGAGTCAGCTGCCCCGAATCCCGGAGATGGAGACGTCGCCTCCGCCTGCGCAGGCAGGCGATCGAGGACGCGACCGTGTTCCGGCACCTGTGGAGCGAACGTGACGACCGAGTGCCCGCTCACCGTCGGCTCGACGCGGCCGGCCGCCCCGACCTGGACGACATCCGAGCGCATATCCAGGGCGCTGAGGCCTCGTCACTTCTCACCGTGGCACGGATCGACACGGGGGAATCGATCGGGTACTGCGGTCTCGTGTACCGCGGTGACGGCGTGGGCGACGAACCGGAGCTCGCGTTCGAGCTGCTCCGTGCCGAGCACAACCGGGGGTACGCCACCGAAGCTGCCCACGCCGTCCTCGAATGGGCAGACGGGGCGGGCCTCGACCGCGTCTGGGCCGGCGTCTGGGAATGGAACCTCCCCTCCCGGCGCGTGCTCGAGAAGCTCGGCTTCGTCGAATCCGGACGGGAACGCCCGTCCTCCGTCCACGGTCGGAACATCCTGACCGTCAGGACTCTCTTCGCGACGTGAGAGTAGGCTCCGAGCCGGCCCTCTGCCTCACGTGACTGAGGACCCCACCGGCAGCGCCTCGCCGTCACCCGGGGGCTCCTGCACGAGGTGAAGGGCCTCCGATTTCGTCAGATGGTTGGGGTACAGCGTCCGTGAGAACCTTCCCCGCGGATCGTCTTTGTCGCGGGGGAGATCGATGGGGGATCGCTCGATCGCCGCGATGAGGAGTTCCGTCTGCTCATCGGTCAACACGAGGAGTCCTCGTTCTCGCAAGCCCACCACTGCTCGCGAGTGATCCGATGCCGTGAGGACGACCGCGATACTCCGGGCCGTGGCGTCCGGCTCCCAGGTGTGTGCGATGACCATGGCCGTCGTGAGGGTCGCGATCGGGATCTCCTTCGTGCCGACGAGCAGACGGGTGGCGTCGCGTGAGATTCGCGGCGGTCGCGAACGTCGCCGCACGACGGCGCTGACGGTGATCGCCACGGCCGCCAGCAGCGCAGCCCCGAGGGGCCATATCCATGCGCCGAGCGGTCCCGACGCCACCGGGATGAGGAACGCGCCGATCATCATCGCAAGGAGAAGCGGTTGTCCTGAGAAGACGTGAACAGCCCACCAGGGGAAGAGAGCCCGCGAACGAGAGCGTCCCAACGGCATCCACTCCTGCACGTCGACGTTCGGCTCGGTCTCCGGGCGATCGGACGAGTGCACCGGTTGAGGCTGCCGCCGCACTCCTCTGACGATCGACGTCACGCCCAGCACACCGAGCACGGCGGACAGCACCCATCCGCGCAGCGGGTCGTCGGCCTCGTTCTGATCCGTCCCCGCCAGTGTGACCGCTCCACCCACGGAGATGAGGAGAAGGAAGACCCCGTAGAGCAAGAAGACCCGACGGGAGCGGCGGGCCGTCCAGGGCTTCGGCTCCGGGCCTGGAGGCCACGAGGGGTCGCCCCATGTCCTTCGCCTCGTGAGCAGGAGGCCGGCCGCCACTCCGACGCATCCGAAAGACAGCGTCACTGCCGCCAGAACACCGATTCCAGGATCGGCGATCAGGAATGTCGAGGCCACCGCCACCGCTGCGCTGAACACCGCCAGCGCAAGGCCCACCGCGGTGGGCCTCAGCAGCCCTTCGCCCCCCTCGTCATCCGCGTCCATCCGCCCGCCCCACCTCTCCCCAGTCAGCAGGCGGAAGTTCAGGTACCCCGCCTCGCAGATCGTGAGATGGGGGGAACACAGGCCCGTCGGCCATGCCCACGTTCGGATGAGGGTAGCGCGAGTATGCTCCCAGCGAAGGGGTACGACTCGTAGGATCACGATATGACTTCGCCTCGCCGTGTCCCAGCAGATCTGCGGAAACGCGGGGGCTTTCGGGGAGCCGACGATTCGACCGCCTCGCTCATCCTCGGCCAGTTCTTCGTCGGTGGCTTTTTCCTGTTCATCGTGGCTTTCTTCCTCGCGCTCGGAGTTGCGGAAGAGCACGACGGGGTGACGTCCTTCATCGGGGCGAGCATCATCGCCGTCGTCCTGTCCGTCGTGTCGATGATCACTGCCCTGGTGATCGGCCTGCCCCTTCGCCTCGTCTCGGCGCTGCGCGCGCGGTGGCTCGCGCACGGCGAGATCACCGTCGTCGGGGTCGTCGTCGGACTCGGCGCCTGCATCGTGTCGGTCGTGCTGGCGGGCGGAAGCGGGGGAGCGGCGCTCCCGTGGTGGGCGTTCTTCGTCTCGTGGACGGTCCTCGCCTTCTCGGTCGCGCATTTCGTCTGGCCAGGACGGGGCCGGCCGCGTGAGTTCCGAGATCCACGCGACGACGACCGGGCCGCGTGAGCACGCGCAGGGAGGGTCTGCATCCGGAGGACCGGGGAGCACGGGACGCCGATGAGCACGTCCCGACGCACACGCGGCGGGGATTCCTCATCGCTGCCGGAACCGGCGTCGCGGTGACCGGCATCGGCATCTGGCTCTCCACGAGCTACGGGGGAGAGGCAGACGACACCGGACGCCGCCCGGACAACCCCCGAGGGCTGCCAGAGTACGAGCCGGTCTACGACCGCGCGGTCACGGGTCTCGAGGTACCGCTCGGTTTCGAGGACTGCGCCCACCCGACGGTACGCGCTGACCGCAGCCTCGCGGGGAGCGAACGTCGAACCGTGAGCCCTGTCATCGACCGCTTCGTCATCCACCACACCGGCACGACATCGGACCAGTTGGACTTCTTCTCCCGCTGCAACAGGAGATCATCGGCTCCCACCTTCTATCTTCGGCACGACGGCTCGGTCATCGAGACCATCCGCCCGGGAGCGAAGCCGTCGTCCACCGGCGCGGACTGGAACTGGCGGTCCGTGGCGGTGGAGACGCTGGATTTCACCGGAGCGCCGGAGTACACGGTGACCACCGCGCAGGTGGAGGAGATCGCGCAGATGATCGCGTGGCTCGCAGGCTTCGACGGCCGGACCCTGGACGGCGTTCCGGTGCGCTTCCGAATCGACCGAGAGCACGTAATCACCCACAAGGAGACGTGGTCGGGAACGGAGTGCCCCGGCCCGTTCCTCCAATCGCGAGTGGATGACATCGTGGCGCGGGCGCAGGAGATCAGGAGGGACTCGTGACCACAGGGGAGCGAGATCGTTGTCGCTCTACCCGGTCGAGGCCAAGCCGGCTACGACTCACGTTGCTGCTCTGTCGATCGGGGGAGC
This sequence comes from Microbacterium sp. CH1, assembly GCF_001595495.1. Classification (NCBI taxonomy): domain Bacteria; kingdom Bacillati; phylum Actinomycetota; class Actinomycetes; order Micrococcales; family Microbacteriaceae; genus Microbacterium; species Microbacterium sp. CH1. The sequence continues at coordinate 521,059 of NZ_LOSO01000011.1, forward strand.
GCCGCGTCCCGGTTAACCGAATCGCTCGTTGGTCTGCGGGTCGAACAAGCGGTATCCGAGCGGACGCATGACGTCGATGATGGCGTTGAAGTGGTCGCCCTCTTCGATTCCGTACCCGAAGAACCTCGCAATGTGGCGTCCGATGTGCATCTCGAACACAGGAGCCGAGCCGATCTCGACTCCGGGCGGGTGGAGGTGGATCCCATCTCGGGTCCACCCCTCGAGGACTTCGACGATCGCTCGATCGACCTCGGCAGGGTCGATAGCTCGCAGACCCGGGACGGGTTCCATGGGTTCCGCGTCGAGACGGCGGTAGACCTCCAACGGGTCGAGTTCGTCGCCCCCAGACCAGAACGCCAGTTCGTAGCTCACGCGACCATTATGCCGAGCACCGAAGACCGCGGGGTGAGTACGGACCCGTTTTGGGAGGAGAGGCTCTCATCAGTGAGCTGACATAATGTGCATTATCGGATAATCCGTATAAGGGGTGGGCGAGCGCAACAGAGGGCCCGGAACGTTCGACTTTCCCCTCAACGACCGACGTACGCCGCGAGATGTTCGCCCGTCAGCGTCGACCCGTCAGCGACGAGCTCGGCAGGCGTTCCCTCGAACACGATGCGACCACCGTCGTGGCCGGCTCCCGGGCCGACGTCGATGATCCAGTCCGCGTGTGCCATGACGGCCTGGTGATGCTCGATGACGACCACCGTCTTGCCGGCGTCGACAAGTCGATCCAACAGGCCGAGGATCGTGTCGACGTCCGCGAGATGCAGACCAGTCGTCGGCTCGTCCAGCACGTACACGTCGCCCTTCTCGCCCATCTGGATCGCGAGCTTGATGCGCTGTCGTTCACCGCCCGACAGGGTCGACAACGGCTGGCCGAGCGACAGGTAGCCGAGCCCCACGTCCTCCAGGCGTCCGAGGATGGCAGCCGCGGCCGGGAGCTTGGCCTCGCCCTCGCTGAAGAACACACGGGCCTCGGAGACCGGAAGGTCGAGCACCTCGGTGATGTCCTTGCCGCCGAGCTTGTACTCCAGCACCGCCGCCTGGAAGCGCTTACCGCCGCAGTCCTCACAGGGGGTCTCGATGGTGTCCATGAACCCGAGCTCCGTGATGATGACACCGGCGCCCTTGCACGTAGGACAGGCGCCCTCGGAGTTCGCGCTGAACAGGGCCGGCTTCACGCCGTTCGCCTTCGCGAAGGCTTTCCGGATGGGTTCGAGCAGCCCGGTATACGTCGCGGGGTTGCTGCGACGCGAGCCCTTGATGGCGGATTGATCGATCGCCACCACGCCCTCGCGTCCGGTCACCGAACCGTGGATGAGCGAGCTCTTCCCCGATCCGGCGACACCGGTGACGACGGTCAGGACGCCGGTCGGGATGTCGACGTCGACGTTCTGGAGGTTGTTCGTGGATGCGCCGCGCACCTCGATCGCGCCGGTGCGGTCACGCACGGCGTCCTTCAGCTGTGCACGGTCGTCAAGGTGCTGCCCGGTCAGTGTTCCACTGGCTGTGAGGCCCTCGACGCTCCCCTGATAGCAGATCTCTCCCCCGGCGCTTCCCGCACCCGGCCCCAGGTCCACGACATGATCGCCGATCGCGATGGTCTCCGGCTTGTGCTCGACGACGAGCACCGTGTTCCCCTTGTCGCGGAGTCGGAGCAGCAGGCCGTTCATCCTCTGGATGTCGTGCGGATGCAGCCCGATGGTCGGCTCGTCGAACACATACGTGACGTCGGTCAACGAGGACCCCAGGTGCCGCAGCATCTTGATCCGCTGCGCCTCTCCTCCGGACAGCGTCCCCGAAGGCCGGTCCAGGCTCAGATATCCCAGGCCGAGGGTCACGAAGGCGTCGAGGTTGGCGCTCAGCGCCTGGAGCAGCGGCCCGGCTCCCGGGAGATCCAGGCCGCGGACCCACGCGGCGAGATCCGTCACCTGCATGCGGCAGGCGTCGGCGATGCTCACGCCGTCGATCTTCGAGGATCGCGCGCCCTCGGTGAGACGCGTACCGTCGCACTCCGGGCACACCGCGAAGGTGGCCACGCGCTCGACGAAGGCACGGATGTGCGGCTGGAGCGCGTCGAGGTCCTTCGAGAGCATGGACTTCGTGATCTTCGGGATCAGGCCCTCGTAGGTCATGTTGATGCCGGAGATCTTGACCTTCGTGACCTCTCCGTAGAGGAAGAGATGACGCTGCTTGTCGGTGAACGACGAGATGGGCTTGTCCCCCGGATAGAACCCGGACTGCGAGAACCCCTTCACCATCCAGCCGTCGGCGGTGTAGCCGGGCACCATGATCGCGCCCTCGTCGAGGGACTTCGACTCATCGACGATCTGGGACAGGTCGAGGTCCGACACCACTCCCCTGCCTTCACATCGCGGGCACATGCCGCCGAGGTAGATCGCGTCCTTCACGATCTTCTTCTCGCCACCCGGCCCGGTCATGACGCCGCTGGCCTTCTGCGTCGGGATGTTGAACGAGAACGCCGTCGGGCCGCCGATGTAGGGCTGGCCCAGCTTGCTGAACAGGATGCGGAGCATGGCATTGGCATCCGTCACGGTGCCGACGGTCGACCGCGGGTTCGCGCCGAGACGCTCCTGGTCCACGATGATCGCCGTGGTGAGCCCTTCCAGCACGTCGACGTCGGGACGCGGCACCGAGGGCATGAAGCCCTGCACGAACGCGCTGTACGTCTCGTCGATCATCCGGCGCGATTCGGCGGCGATCGTGTCGAAGACGAGAGAGCTCTTCCCCGACCCGGAGACCCCGGTGAACACCGTCAGACGTCGTTTCGGGATGTCGACGCTCACGTCCTTGAGGTTGTTCTCGCGCGCGCCCTGCACACGGATGAGGTCGTGGGTGTCCGCGGGGTGCTCGGCAGCGGTCATGCGGCGTCCTTCGTGGTGGTGGCGCCGTCAGGCGGCCTGGTTGATACGGAGCAGGTTGCCGGCGGGATCGCGGAAAGCGCAGTCGCGGACGCCGTAGGGCTGGTCCATCGGCTCCTGGACGACATCGGCGCCGACAGCGACCAGCCGCTCGAACAGGGCGTCCAGGTCATCGCTCGCGAGGGTGAGAGCGCCATAGCTGCCCTTCGCGATGAGTTCCAGGATGGTCTGCCGCTCCGCTTCGGTGATGCCGGGATCGGTGGCCGGCGGGTGGAGGACGATCGAGGTCTCGGGCTGGCCGACCGGGCCGACCGTGAGCCAGCGCAGGCCGTCGTATCCGACGTCGTTGCGCACCTCGAAGCCGAGGGCGTCGCGATAGAAGCCGAGGGCGGCGTCGGCGTCGGTGTGCGGGAGGAAGGCGTAGTGGATGCTGATCTTCATGATGCTCACGTTAGGTGCGCCTCCGGGCGCGGCGCTTCTCGATTCCTGATCGGTCGGGTGACCTGCTTGGCGTGGAACGACGGGATGCCCTCGACGTTCGCGGCGCGTTCACGGTACACGCTGGGTGGGACACCGACCAGCTCCGAGAACCGGGTGCTGAACGTGCCCAGCGAGGAGCAGCCCACCGCGAAGCACACCTCGGTGACGCTGAGGTCGCCGCGACGCAGCAGCGCCATGGCACGCTCGATGCGGCGGGTCATCAGATAGGAGTACGGGGATTCGCCGTACGTCTCGCGAAACCGCCGGCTGAGATGGCCGGCCGACAGGTGCACGCCCCGCGCCAGAGCCTCGACGTCCAAGGGCTTCGCGTACTCGCGATCGATGCGGTCGCGGACCTTCCGCATCACGACCAGCTCCCGCAGGCGAGCATCATCCACCGGTGTCACGTCATGATCCTGCCATGACGCCGGAAGACGCGGAATGACCATCCGCGACGCGCGGAGGCCCTCCTCCCCCGCTGTCGGAGATCCGGCGCTACCCTGGGGGCATCCTCACAGGATTCTCTCAGAAGGGGTTCCCCGCCATGTCTGAAGCACTCGCTGAAACGAAGTCGTTCTTCAAATCCATCCGCGTCGCTCTCGCGGTCTCCGGCGTTCTCGCGCTGCTCGCGGGCATCGCGCTGCTGGTCTGGCCGGTGAAGTCGGCCGTCATCGTGACGGCGATCTTCGCGTCCTACCTGATCGTCGCGGGAGTCGTGTACATCGGCCTCGGCATCTTCTCCCGCGCGAAGGGCGGCTGGTCGCGCGTCGGACACATCGTGCTCGGCCTGCTCTACATCGTCGCCGGCGTCATCGCGTTCTTCAACCTGAACGTCGCCGCCGCCACCCTCGCGCTGGTCGTCGTGATCTTCATCGGCGTGAGCTGGATCGTCGACGGCGTCGTGGCGCTCTCGCTGCTCGGCAGCGACGGATCGCGGGTCTGGACGCTGATCTACGCGATCCTCAGCATCATCGCCGGAATCATCGTCCTCTTCTCGCCGGTCATCGCCGGCTTCGCGCTCTGGCTGCTCCTGGGCATCTCGCTCGTCGTGCTCGGCATCGTGCAGATCATCCGCGCGATCACCCTCGGCAAGGACGAGAAGGCCTTCACCACGGGCGCTGCCGCCGTCTGATCCGCAGACGCGAGACGCCCCGGACCGGCAGCAGCGGGTCCGGGGCGTCTCGCATATGACGACTACTCCGCGGCGAAGGCGCTCACGTCGCCGACGAGGCGGGTGTTGTCCGCGGGGACGGGGTCGATCACGGCCTTGGCGACCTCGGCGGCGAACTCGGACACGTTGTAGAGGCGGCCGGCGGACTCGCGGCGCTCGGCGATGGCACCCGGGTTCGCGCGCTCGAGCAGCGTCGCGGTGATCGTGCCCTCGATCATGTCGCCGGAGACGACTGTGAAGCCAATCCCCTTCTCCGCGAGACCGGGGATGAGTTCCCGCAGCGCGTCCTCACCGGCGCGCTTGGAGAGCGCGACGGGCTCGTACTCCGGCATCGTCGGCGTCGTGCGGATGAAGTGCGCCTGGTGGCTGGTGACGAACACGACGCGTGCGCCGTCCGACAGCAGCGGCGTCGCGGCGTCGAGCACATTGAGCTGCGCGTCACGGTTGAGCTTCAGGGCGTAGTCCTCGGCCATGCCCGACTCCATGCCTCCCGACGCGTTCAGGACGAGCACATCGAGGCGCCCGTACTCGGCGCGGACGGCGTCGAACATCTCGGCGACCGATGCGGGGTCGGTGAGGTCCGCACCGACGACCAGCGCCCGACGGCCGAGCTCGCGCAGCTGCGCCGCGAGCTTCTCCGCGCGCGGCGCCTTGTTCCGGTAGTTGATCACGACGTCGGCGCCCGCCTCGGCGAGGTACCGCACGGTGTCGGCGCCGATCCCCCGCGATGAGCCGGTGACGAGGGCCACCTTGCCGTCGAGGGATCCTGCGGGAAGAACGTCGGTCACGGGTGACTCCTCATGGTGCGTGGAACGCCGTGAGCGCACGGCTCTCACAGATTACCAAGGGGGCGCGGTGGCGGCCGGTCGGCTGTCGCCGCGCGTGGTACGTTGACGGCAAAGGAGGCCGCATGGACAACTTCTCGACGTTCGTCACGTTCATCGACCACTGGGCATGGATCGGATGGCTGGTCCTCATCGCCGTCTTCCTCGTCATCGAGATGCTCTCCCTCGACTTCACCTTCCTGATGCTGAGCTTCGGGAGCGTGATCGGTCTCGTCACCGACTTCGTCGGCCTCCCGGTCTGGATCCAGATCCTCATCGCCGCCTTGGCATCCGCCCTCTTCATCCTCTTCCTGCGGCCACCCCTCCTGCGCCGCCTGCACCGCGGAGCCGATCCCACGCGCTCGAACGTCGAGGCGCTGGTCGACCTCCGCGGCATCGCGCTCAGTGAGATCACACAGATCTCCGGCCAGGCGAAGCTCGCGAACGGCGACACCTGGACCGCCAGGACGACCACCCCGATGGCCATCCCCGCGGGGGCGCCTGTCGCCGTCAGTGCGATCAACGGCGCGACCGCCATCGTCCGACCCCTCAACGACTAGGAGCACGCGTGGACGACGCATCGATCATCCCGACCGTGATCATCTGGATCCTGGTGATCGCGGTCATCATCTTCGTGATCGTCACGATCGCGCGGGCGATCCGCATCATCCCGCAGGCGACCGCCGGCGTGGTGGAACGGCTCGGCCGGTACCACAAGACCCTCTCCCCCGGCCTCAACATCCTCGTGCCGTTCATCGACCGCCTGCGGCCGCTCATCGACATGCGCGAGCAGGTGGTGTCCTTCCCGCCGCAGCCCGTGATCACCGAGGACAACCTCGTCGTCTCCATCGACACCGTCGTCTATTTCCAGGTGACCGATGCCCGCGCCGCGACCTACGAGATCGCGAACTACCTCGGCGCCGTGGAGCAGCTCACCACCACGACTCTCCGCAACGTCGTCGGTGGCCTGAACCTCGAAGAGGCGCTGACGAGCCGCGACAACATCAACGGGCAGCTCCGCGTGGTCCTCGACGAGGCGACCGGCAAGTGGGGCATCCGCGTGGGCCGCGTCGAGCTCAAGGCGATCGACCCGCCCGTCTCCATCCAGGACTCCATGGAGAAGCAGATGCGCGCCGAGCGGGACCGCCGCGCCGCGATCCTCACCGCCGAGGGGACGAAGCAGTCCGCGATCCTCGAAGCGGAGGGCCTTCGTCAGGCGGAGATCCTCCGAGCCGAGGGTGACAAGCAGGCCGCCGTCCTCCGTGCCCAGGGCGAGGCGGAGGCGATCCAGAGCGTCTTCACCGCGATCCACCAGGGCGCGCCGGACGACAAGCTCCTCGCGTACCAGTATCTGCAGATGCTCCCGAAGATCAGCGAGAGCCCATCCAGCAAGCTCTGGATCATCCCGAGCGAGCTGACCGAGGCACTCAAGGGCATCGGCACGGCCTTCACTCCCAAGACGGGCCCGGGTTCGACCACTCCCCCCGCCGGCGCGTGACGCACCCGTACTTCGTCAAGGCCGAGCAGCCCCGCATCCTGGCCCATCGGGGGCTGGTGACCGCCGAGGGGCGGGAATCCGGCATCTGGGAGAACACCGCGGCCGCCTTCGCCGCGGCGCATGCCGCCGGGGCCGAGTACATCGAGACGGACTGCCAGGTCACCGCCGACGGTGACGTCGTGCTCTTCCACGATCACGATCTGCGCCGTCTCGTGGACGATCCGCGCGCCGTCCACGAGGTCAGGACGCGGGAGCTGAGTGCGCTGTTCGCCGAGCACGGCGGTCTGCTCACGGTGGCCGAGGCGCTCTCCGCGTTCCCGGAGACCCGGTTCAACATCGACGTGAAGACACTGGCCGCCGCGGCGCCGCTGGGCCCCATCCTCGCCGCGCACACGCATCGTGTCCTCGTGACCAGCTTCTCGGATGCCAACCGGCGGGCGACACTGGAGGCCGTGCAGCAGACCGGCACCGCGCTCCGGCCCGCCACCTCCGGTGGGAGTCGGACGATCGCGGCGCTCCGGTTGCTCTCCGCGATGCGCCTCCCGGCCGGCCGGCTGCTGCGGGAGATCGACGCCCTGCAGATCCCCGAGCGTCACGGCGCGATCAGGGTGCTGACGCCCGCACTTCTCCGCGCCGCCCACCGTGCCGACACCGAGGTCCACGTCTGGACCGTGAACGACGCGGACGACATGCGGCGCCTCATCGACGCGGGTGTGGACGGCGTCGTGACCGACCGCGCCGACCTCGCCGTCGCCACGTTCCGGAAGCCCTGAGCGCCCCATATCCTCCGGCGCTGGGATTCCCCTGTGAATACCGCGCAGAACGCCCCGACGTGGATGAAGCGCACAGGCTCGAACGTTATACCTGACAGCGACGAGAGGACCACACAATGGCAGATCGCAGCCTGCGCGGCATCCGACTCGGCGCCCAGAGCCTACAGAGCGAAGAGGGCGTCGTTTTCATGGAGCGCCGTGAGACCACCTACACCTGTGACACCTGCGGACACGACACCACGCTCATGTTCGCCGCCGATGCCGAACCGCCTCAGACCTGGGAGTGCCGTTCCTGCGGAGCGGAAGCCCGCCTGAAGGTCGACGGCGAGGCCGTCACCCTCGAGGCCACCGATGAGAAGGCCGCCCGCACCCACTGGGACATGCTCATGGAGCGCCGTACCCGTGCGGAGCTGGAGGAGCTTCTCGAAGAGCGCCTCGCGTACATCCGAGCCCGGCGCGGTGCCGGCGAGGACCCCACCCGAGAGAAGATCGGCGCCTAGCGCCGACGGGCGCGCCACCACCCGAGACCGAGCGCGCCTAGACCGCCCCAGAGCAGCACCTGTTGCAGCCAGGGGCCCAGGACGATTCCCGCCGTGAGGCCGGAGCGCAGTTCGACATCCTCGAGCATCGCTCCGGCCTCATCTGCGTCCAGGCTCGTGACCGTCCGCCCGTCCGGGAGGATGACCTGGCTCGTGCCGACCGTGGAGATGTTCACGACGCTCCGGCCCGTCTCGATCGCGCGCATCCGTGCGAACGCGAGCTGCTGGAGGTTCTCGTCCGTGCCGCGGAAATCGGCGTTGTTCGTCTGGAAGACCAGGACCTCGGCGCCGCCGTTCAGCCCCTCCGTGATCACGTCGTCGTAGATCACGTCGAAGCAGATCGCCAGACCGACGCGGACATCGCCCACCTCGACGATCGGCGGGTTGGTGCCGGGGGTGTATTCGCGCTGGATCAGCCCGATGAGATCCGGGACCAGGGCGTTGAAGAAGGCCCGATCAGGCACGTACTCGCCGAAGGGCACGGGATGACGCTTGTCGTGCTTCTGCGGCGCTGTCCCGTCCGGCAGCCAGAGCATCGAGGTGTTGTAGTAGAGGTTCCCGCGGCCGGTGGCGGCGTTGGCGAGCAGCGGCGCATCGATGCGGTTCGACACCAGGGTCATCCGTCGCGCGATGGCGGAGTTCGCGAAGGGGTCCGTGTCGAGGCCGCCTTCCGGCCACACGAGCAGATCGACGTCCTCGCCGTACAGCGGTTCGGTAGCCTCGGTCTGCGCCTGCACGACGGCGAAGGGCTCCCGCTCGTCGAAGTAACCGGTCGGACCGTTCCCCTGCACCGCGGCGATGCGCATCGACCCGGATGGCGTGGTCGGGAAGAGCGGTGTGAAGAAGAGGATCAGGACGAGGGCGGCCGGCGCAAGCAGGGTGACCGGCCGCCGCCAGAGCCCCATCCGGACGATCTCGATCACCATCGCGACGAGGAAGACCATGAGGAAGCTCAGCCCGCTCACGCCGATCCAGGAGGACAGCGCGGCGAGCGGACTCTCGGCCTGGCTCATCCCGAGACGAGCCCAGGGGAAGCCGCCGTACGGCCACCAGCCGAGGAACAGCTCCCGCCCCACCCAGAGCGCCGCGACGACGGCCGGGAGGGTCAGCAGACGTCCCGCCACGCCCGGCCAGGCTCGGGGCAGCCACCGGTACGCGAGAGTCACGGGGATGAGTCCGACGGCCGTGAGGACGCCCTCGACGACGCTCAGAGCCGCCCAGGGCAGCGGCCCGAGGTATCGAGACGTCCACGACACGAGCAGCGCGAAGAACACGACGCCGTACACGAGACCCACGAGCAGCGCTCCCCCGGCCCGACGGCCGATCAGCGCGAGCAGCAGCAGGGCGGTGGCAGGGAAGGCCAGGATCCAGATCGCCGCCTCGGGGAACGCGAGGTCCATGAGCAGCGCAGCCAGGCCGGCCAGGGGAACGGCGGCCCAGAGGGGCAGGAGGGCGCGTCGACGGACGGAGGCTTCGGTCATGCGGGCGGATCTCACATCGAGGAGTAGGCGACGATGCCACGGCGCACACCGTCGAGGGCAGCCCGGGCGGTGCGTGCGAGCGCGGCGTCTTCCGCGACGATAGACAGCTGATCCAGGAGGTCGATGGTCTGCTTCGCCCACCGCACGAAGTCGCCGGCCGCCATGTCGGCGTCGACGAGGACGCGGTCGAGCATCCCGCCGCGCGCCCAGGCGTGCATCGCACCCGCGAGCCCGGCGGCCAGCGGCTCGCTTCCCGGGAGCTGATGGTCCTGTTCCAGGTCGTCGAGCTCGGCCCATAGGGCGGTCGTCTTCTCGTAGGCCGCTCGGAAGGCGCCCCGCGGGAGACCCCGCTCCCCCGCATTCGCTTCGTCGCGGCGCGGTTCGTACACGAGGCAGCATGCCATCGCGGCCAGCGACGGCGCGTCCAGCCCCTTCCAGAGGCCCTGACGCAGCGATTCGGCCACGAGCAGGTCGCGCTCACCGTAGATCCGCCGCATCGTGCGCCCGGCGTCGGTCAGGTGCATCCCGTCCTCGGCACGACGGACGTAGTCCAGTGTCTCCAGCACCTCGACGACACGGTCGAAGACACGGGCCACCGTGCCGGTCCTGGTCTCGATCTGACGGCGCGTGCGATCGGTCTGGCGCTTGAGCTTCCAATAGCGCTCGGCCCAGCGGGCGTGCTTCTCGCGGTCGGGGCACCGGTGACAGGGGTGGCGCTGCATGCGGGTGCGGAGCGTCTGGATCCGCTTCATCCGCTTGTCCCGAGCAGCGCGCGGGGCCTGGGTGTCCTGCCGGTTCTTCTTCTCGAGGTCGCTCAGCTCGCGGCGGATGGCGGCGTACTCCGGGAAGTCGCCGTGCTCGCACGCCATCGCCGACTGATAGCCGGCCAGCGACTCCTCGGCCTCCCGCACCTGTCTGGCCAGCCCGACGACGGCGCGGTCCGCCTGGAACTGGGCGAACGACGACTCCAGGATCTCCCGGGCTCTCGCCTGGCCGAACAGGTCGATCAGGTTGACGGCCATGTTGTACGTCGGCCGGAAGCTGGAGTTGAGCGGATAGGTCCGCCGCGACGCGAGGGCGGCGACGGCCTGCGGGTCCATGCCCTCGCTCCACTGCACGACCGCGTGCCCCTCGACGTCGATGCCGCGGCGCCCGGCGCGGCCCGTGAGCTGTGTGTACTCACCGGAGGTGATCGCGACGCGAGCCTCTCCGTTGAACTTCTCCATCTTCTCGAGCACCACCGTCCGCGCCGGCATGTTGATGCCGAGGGCCAGCGTCTCGGTCGCGAAGACGACCTTGAGCAGCTTGCGCTGGAACAGCTCCTCGACGACCTCTTTGAAGGCCGGCAGGAGGCCGGCGTGATGGGCGGCCACGCCCCGTTCGAGGTTGTCGAGCCATTCCCAGTAGCCCAGCACCCCGAGGTCCTCGTCCTGCAGAGTGCGCGTGCGCTCCTCGACGATGGCCCGGATCTCGGCCCGCTCCTCCGCCGAGGTCAGGCGGAGCCCGGATCGCCGTACCTGCTGCACCGCGGCGTCGCAGCCCACGCGGCTGAAGATGAAGAAGATGGCGGGGAGCAGGTTCGAGCGCTCCAGCAGCTCGACCACGTCCGGGCGGTCCATGCGCTCGATCCGGCGCGCGTTCACGGCGCGCACGGGGCGGCGCCCGCCCCGCGGGGGTCGGGGGGCCTGCCGCCCGGCGTGCCGGTTGCTGCGATACGACTGCGCCTGACGGTTGCTCTCGTAGGTGGAGCCGGTGAACGACCGGATGCGCATGAGTTCCTGGTTCACCTGGGCCGTGGCGATGCCGGCACGGTCGTCGAAGAGCGGCAGCAGGTCGTCGCGCACGAGCACGTGCTGCTCCAACGGCACCGGTCGGATCTCGGAGACGATGACCTCGGTGTCACCGCGAACCGTGTCGAGCCAGTCGCCGAACTCCTCGGCGTTCGACACCGTCGCGCTCAGCGAGACCAGGCGCACACGGGGCGGGAGGTGGATAATGACCTCTTCCCACACGGCACCCCGGAAGCGGTCGGCCAGATAGTGCACCTCGTCCATCACGACGTAGCGCAGGTCGCGCAGAGCCGCGGAGTCGGCATAGATCATGTTCCGCAGGACCTCGGTGGTCATGACCACGATGCGTGCGTTGCCGTTGATGTTGGTGTCGCCCGTCAGCAGACCGACGTCGTCCGCACCGTACACATCGACGAGTTCGCGGAACTTCTGGTTGGAGAGCGCCTTCATGGGCGTGGTGTAGAACGCCTTGTCCGTCGCGGTCTGCATCGCCAGGTGGATGGCGAACTCCCCCACGATGGTCTTCCCGGCACCCGTGGGGGCGGCCACAAGAACGCTGCGTCCGTTCTCCAGGGCGTGGCAGCCGGCGAGCTGGAACGGATCGAGCTGGAAGCGCTGGCGCGCGGCGAACGCCGCCGTCTCCGGGTGCGCGGCGCTCTCCTGCGCCTGCGCGTACCGCTCCGACGGCGAACTCATGTGGCGTCCGGGACGAGTCCGGCGGCGGTGTCCCGCTTGCGCTTGCGTCGGTCGAAGAGGAGGGAGAGTCCGGCCGCTGCGAAGAAGAGGACGATGAGGATGCCGGCCAGCATGAGCATGCTCACCACATCGGCTGCCGGGGTCGCCAGCGCGGCGAAGATCGTCGCGATGAGGATCGCCACCCGCCACCCTTTGAGGATGGCCCGTCCCGACATCACGCCGGCGAGGTTGAGCGCGACGAGGAAGACGGGGAGGACGAACGAGATGCCGATGACGATCATCAGCTTGAACACGAAGTCGTAGTACTCCTGCGCGGAGTAGAAGTTGGTGCCGCCCTCCGGGGTGAAGCTCCACATGAGCTCGATGACGTGCGGCATGATCTGCACCCCGAGATAGCACCCCGCGAAGAACAGCGGCACTGCGGCGACGACGAAGCCGACCGTGTAGCGGATCTCCTTGCGGGTGAGGCCGGGCATGATGAAGGCCCAGATCTGCCACAGCCAGACGGGAGCGGAGAGGAACAGGCCGATCGTGAAGGCGATGCGCATACGCATGTCGAACGCGGACGTCACTGTCGCGAAGTTCAAGGCGCTGAAGTCATCACCTCGCTGTTCCGAGATGATGCGGATCGGACCGGTGATGAAGTGGATGACCGGGTCCGCGATGAGGAACGCCACAACCATGCCGACGACCAGAGCGATCGCCGCGTACATGAGGCGCTTGCGCAGTTCGACGAGATGTGCGCCCAGCGACATCCGCCGATCCCGATCCGCCGTCGGCATCACGGTCGGTTCGATGGCTGCCACGGCCGGTCAGGCGCGAGGCGGAGTCTCAGGGTCGGTGCCCGAGTCCTTCACCGTCGTCGGCTCCGCGGGAGCCGATTCGGCACGAACCGCGTCTTCTTCCTTCATGGCCTTCATCTCACCCTTGAAGACGCGAGCCGACTGGCCCATGCTCTTCGCGAGAGCCGGCAGCTTGGCAGCGCCGAAGAGGAGGAGGATAACGGCCAGCACGATGAGAAGGTGCCAGCCTTGCATTCCAGCGAACATATCGACAATCCCGTCGTCGGGGGGCTTTCCGCCCCAGTCTACAGATCAAACCTCGGCATCAGGCCGGTGGTAGAGCGCGAGTCCGGCGGCAGCCCATTCCCGGGTGGCGGTCCGCGCGATCCCCGGATCCGTGACCTCCATCGCACCGCCGAAACGGGCCGCGAGCCGTTTGATGCCGCGGGGGTCCGCGAGGTGGAGCTGCGTCGTCACCATCCCGTCGCCGGCACGGAGCGTCTCCGTGGGCACGAAACCGCTGAGCAGCGGAGCGAGGCGCTCCGGGACGCGGACGGTGATCTCGCGCTCCTCCTCCAGCCCGGCGAACGCCTCCGGCACCCGGTCGCCGCCGTGCGTGCTGGGGATGTCGGTCAGGATCGGCGCGCTGACGCGATCGAGGTGGAACGTGCGCATCGCCTCGCGCATATGGCACCAGCCCTGCAGGTACCACTGTCCGTTCGTGATGAGGATCTGCACGGGGTCCACGGTGCGCGTGGTGGGCTCGGCGTCGGGAGCCTGGTACGTGAACGACACGGCCACCCCGTTCTGCAGGCCGCGGGCAACGACCTCGCGCACCTCGTCCACTGCGGTCGGGGCGACGACGACGTCGGCCGGCGCATCGGCGGCACCGCGGGAAAGCTTCGAGATGAGGCCGGCGACGAGGCCGGAGTCGGATACGGCGGGGACGGCGGCGACCATCTGCAGACCGGCGAGCAGGGCTGCCGCCTCTCGTGCGGTGAAGCGCGGCACGCGGCGGAGGGCCACGTCGTTCGTGATCTCGATGACGTCCTCGAGGTCGAGGAGATCCCAGTTGATGTCGAACATCTCCTGCGGCTGCTGCCAGTAGCCCGCCTCGCCCGGCAGGCCGATGACCGTCAGCTTCTCGACCATGGCCCGCATCTCCCGCGGGGTCACACCGAACTCCTCGGCGGCCTCGGCGAGCGAGACCTGTCCGTGCTCGAGCAGGTACGGGACGAGCGTCAGGTAGAGACGCACGCGCTCCGCGGCGAGGAGAGGCTTGGGAGCCGCGCTCATGCGGACACCTCCGCATCGGTGTGGGCTTCGACCACCGCGCGCAGGCGGCCGATCACGGCATCGCGGAGTCGTGCGGGCTCGACGACGCGGACCTCGGGACCGTAGGACGCGAGCTCGTCCGCGAAGATGTGCAGGTCGACGAAGGGGACGTGGATACCCTGCGCCGCGGGCGTCGCCCGCCGCCCGAGCCGCAGCGCGGCCTCCGTGCCGGGCGTCACCTCCAGGAGTGCCGAGTTCTCCGCGGCGACGCGCTCCAGACCTCGCAGAGCCCGCTCCCCCGCCCCTTCGCGCAACGCGGGGTCGAAGGTACTCGTGCTGACGACGACGTCGCCGACGATGCGGCTCAACAGGAACGTCCGGTCCTCGTCGATGTCGACGTCGACGCCGTACACGTGCCAGCGCGCTTCATAGTCCACGAGGGCGAGGGGCCGGATCCGACGCCGTCGAGGAGCGTCCTCGCCCGGCTTCACGTAGTCGAAGGACACCACCCTGCTGCGTTCGATCGCGTCCTGCAGCGGGGCGAACGCGGGGTCGCGCGCGGTGATCCGCGGCGCGAAGCCGATGATCGGCTCGTCGCCGTCGATGCCGAGGGCGCGGATCTTGCGGACACCGGACTGTGCGTCTCCCGAGACCGACTCCGCACTCCAGACGCTGCCCGCGAGGCGGAGCACGGCCAACTCGGCAGGCGAGAACTCGATGTCCCCTGGCAGATCGTACTCCGCCTGCGGAATGCGATACCGCGCCTCACGGAGATCGTTCGGGTCCGCCGCGTCGCCGATGGTCTCGATGGGGACACCGAGCGAGCGGAGCTCGTCCTTGTCCCGTTCGAACATCTTCTCGAGCGCATCCGACCGCGTCCCCGCGTCGGCGCGCTGGCGGTAGCCGGAGACGTTGTCGAGGATCTGCTGCTTGGTGAGCCCGATCTCCGTGGCCATCAGCGCCACGACGAGATTCGTCAGGCGCTCTTCGGCAGGGATCCGGGCGGCCATCAGGGTGCGGCGACCGGGGACACGCCGAGGATATCGACCACGACGGCCATGGCCGGGGAGCTCTCGGTCTTGGGGAGCACGACGAGGACCTGCGAGCCGACCGGCTTCCCGACCAGCGCATCCGCGACCGGCGCGGCGATCTGTCGGATGCCGTCGGTGGCGGACTGGCCCCAGGTGCTCTGCACGACGGTCTTGTCGTCCCAGTTCACCGCCGTGAAGTGCACGAGCGGCGTCTGCTCCTCGGTCAGCTCCTCGCCGTCGCCGCGGATGAGTGTCTGGACGACCTGCTCGTCCGGGGCGGCGCTGTCGGGGATGATGATGCCGGGAGTGCCGTCGTCGGCGCGCACGACGGTCGGCATGCCCTGCGCGTCGTTGAACTGCAGCGTGCCCTCGGCCTTCGGGAGGAACGCGTCGACGACGTCGATGACGAACACCGCGATGTCGTCCTGGCCCATGCCGAAGCCGCCGAGGTTCGCCTCCCCGAAGTCCTCCGGGGTCAGACCCGCCACGATGCGGCTGCCGCCGGTCGCGCACTCCAGGACATCGGCGAGTCCGGGAGACTGCGCGGCCCAGGACCCGATGGTCGAGGCGCGCGTGGTGTCCTCGTCGTACGTGGTCGCGAAAATCTGCTTGCCGGTCGCCCCGTCGTAGATGGAGATCTGGGCCACGAGCGGCTGAGCGTCGTCGACGAGTGCACGGCCGTCTCCCGTGACGACGTCTGCATAGGACGTCTCCGTGAGGCGCACGGGCGCGAAGATCTTGACGTCCGGCTCGGAGCCGACCTCACCGGAGACCGTGACGGCGCTGTCGATGCCGTTGGCGTGTCCGCCGCGATCGCACGAGGCGTCGGCGGACGAAGAGGTCACGCTGCACCCCGTCAGAGCGAGGGCGGCGAGGCTGAGGGAGGCCAGAACGGCGGACGTTTTACGCACGCGCTCCAGTCTATTCCGTCGTGTGCTCGGATTCGCGCGATGCCGCCGCCAGCCGCGCGCCCTCGGCCGCCTTCCCGGCCTCTCGCGCGCGCTTGCGGAGGTTCTTGTCCGTGATCTCCCGATCGCCCACCGCGCCCGGCGTCCACAGTTCGACGTCCTCGTCGCTGTAGCTGCTCTTCGAGGCCCGGCGCTTCACAGACGGGGCCACGGCGCCCGGGGCGAGCCGGCGAGCCGTGAGCAGGAACCCGGTGTGCGCGACCATGCGGTGATCCGGCCGGACAGCCAGCCCCTCCACGTGCCACCCGCGGACCATGGTCTCCGACGCCTCGGGGTCGGTGAAGAGCCCGGTGCCGCGGATGAACTCGGCGACGCGGGAGAGCTGCGTGGCGGTGGCGATGTAGCAGAGCACGACACCGCCGGGGGTCAGCGCCTCCGCGACCGCCTCGATGCACTCCCAGGGCGCGAGCATGTCGAGCACCACCCGGTCGACGGTGCCGGGCTCGACCTCCGCGGGCAGCGCGGCGACGAGGTCTCCGACGACGACGCGCCAGGAGTCGGGGCGCTCCCCGAAGAAGGTCTCCACATTGGCCTGCGCGACCTCGGCGAAGTCCTCGCGGCGCTCGAAGGAGAGCAGGCGCCCCGTGGAGCCCACGGCCCGGAGGAGCGAGAGCGACAGGGCGCCGGACCCGACTCCGGCCTCGACGACGGTGGCGCCCGGGAAGATGTCGGCCTGCATGACGATCTGCGCCGCGTCCTTCGGGTAGACGATCGCGGCACCGCGGGGCATCGACATCGCGAAGTCCCGCAGCAGCGGCCGCAGCGCCAGGTACTCGTGCCCGGAGCTGTTCGCCACGACCGAGCCATCGGGGAGCCCGATGAGGTCGCGGTGCCGGAGGACCCCGTGGTGCGTGTGCAGCTCGCCGTCTTCGCGGAGCGTCACGGTGTGCAGGCGACCCTTCGGGCCGGTGAGCTGTACGCGGTCGCCCTCCCGAAAGGGGCCGCTGGGGCGCGGGGCGGACGTGGTCGTCATCGGGTGGCCTCCGTGATCGCGGCGCGGGAGCCGAAGAGCTCCACGAGGTCGGCGGCACCGCGGCCGTCGAGGGTCGGCCACAGCTCGTGGGCGCCGAGGCCGTCGAGCGGGACGATGTGGGGCACGCCGAGCGTCAGAGCGCCGGAGGCGAGGCCCGCGCGGAGACCGGTCGGGGAATCCTCGATGACCACGACCTCGGCGATGTCGACGTCGAGGAGCGCGGCGGCCTGCAGGTACGGCTCCGGGTGCGGCTTGGGGTTGTCGACGTCATCTCCGGCGACGACGATGTCGAAGGCCTCGAACTCGATCAGCCCGACCACGTCGAGAGCCATCCGGCGCAGCGACATCGTCACCAGTCCGGTCGGGATACCGGCGGCGCGGAGATCGCGGAGAAGCTCCTGAGCGCCCGGCCGGAAGGGCACACCCTGGGCCCGCAGCGACTCCTGCACGGCCGTCGTGAGGTGGGAGACGATGGCCTCCGGAGCCATGTCGACCCCCGCGCCCTGGAGGATGATCGCGCTGTCGATGAGGCCGCTGCCCACGAGCTGCAGGGCGTCCTCATGGGACCACGTACCCCCGAACGACTCCACCAGTGCGGTCTCGGCCGCCATCCAGTACGGCTCGGTGTCGACGAGTGTTCCATCCATGTCCCAGAGGACCGCGCGGGGCTTGTTGCTCACTGAACCCATGCTAGCCGGGCCCGCCCACATCCCCTCGACGCGGGCTAGCCTGGGGGGACGGAGCCACGACCTCGAAGGGAGCACGGCATGGACGTTCTCGGTTCGCGCATCATCATCGCCGCCTTCGACGGCTGGAACGACGCCGGTGAGGCCGCGACCGGAGCCGTCGGCGCGCTGCAGGCGGCGGGCGGCTACGACCTCGTGCACTCGGTCGACCCGGAACTCTACTTCGACTACCAGTACACGCGACCCGCCACCCGGCTCGACGCCGAGGGCCGCCGTCAGATGACGTGGCCGGAGGCGGGGCTGTGGCGTCCGCGCGAGCCAGGAGCCGGTCCGGAGTTCTGGCTCCTCACCGGTGCCGAGCCGGCGCGCACCTGGCAGGCGTTCGCGTCCGAGTTCATCGACGTCGCCCTGCGCGACGACATCACCGGCTTCGTGACCCTCGGCGCCATGCTCTCCGACGTGCCGCACACCCGCCCGATCTCGATCTTCGCGTCGAGCCAGAACGAGCAGGTCCGGGAGGCGCATGCGCTGGAGCGGTCGGTGTACGAGGGCCCGGTCGGCATCCTCACCGTGCTCGAGCACTTCGCCGAGAACGCGGGCATCCCCTCCGTGAGCCTCTGGGCGAGCGTCCCGCACTACGTCGCCTCTGCCGCCCCCTCGCCGAAGGTCACCCTGGCCCTCCTCGACCGTCTCGAGGAGCTGACCGGGGTGGATGTGGACCGCCGGCACCTCCGCACGGAAGCCGCGGCCTGGGAGGCGTCGATCGATGCCGCCGCATCCGAGGACGAGGACATGGCGGAGTACATCCGGCAGCTGGAGCGCACGCGGGACACGTGGGACTCCCCCGATGCGTCGGGGGACGCGATCGCCCAGGCCTTCGAGCGCTACCTGCGGCGCCGTGACGACGGCCGCGGCGACCGCAAGCGCTGAACGGCGTCGGGCTCAGGCCGAGGCCGGGATCACGCCCATCGCGAGCAGCACGAGCAGCACGCCGCCGAGCAGGATCCGGTAGATCACGAACGGCAGGAAGCTGCGCTTCGAGATCCAGTTCATGAAGAACGCGATCACGCCGAGCGCGACGACGAAGGCGATCCCGGTCGCGGCCATCGTGTCGCCGAGCGAGAAGAAGGACGGCTCGCCCCAGCTCTTGAACAGCTGGTAGAAGCCGCTGCCGAACACGGCCGGGATGGCCAGCAGGAAGGCGTAGCGGGCGGCGGCGGCGCGCTCATAGCCGAGGAACAGCCCCATGGTGATCGTGCCGCCGGACCGCGAGACGCCGGGGATGAGGGCGAGTGCCTGGGCGAATCCGAAGGCGATGCCGTGCGGGTAGGTCAGATCGTCCAACTTCCGGCGCTTGGCTCCGACGTGATCCGCGATGCCCAGGAGGATGCCGAACACGATGAGCATGATCGCCACGATCCAGAGCGAGCGGAAGACGGTCTCGATCTGGTCCTGGAACAGGAGTCCGAGCAGCACGATCGGGATGCTGCCGATGATGATGAGCCACCCCATGCGCGCGTCAGGGTCGTTCCGCGGCACCTTTCCGGCGAGGGACCGGAACCACTGGGAGATGATGCGGACGATGTCGCGCCAGAAGAACACGACGACGGCGGCCTCCGTGCCGATCTGCGTGATGGCGGTGAACGCCGCGCCCGGGTCCTCCCCGGAGGGCAGGAACGTCCCCACGACCCGCAGATGGGCGCTGGAGGAGATCGGCAGGAACTCGGTGAGACCCTGGACGATTCCCAGGATCAGTGCTTCGAGCAGGTGCATGGAGAGGCCTTCGTCTTTTGGGGCGGCACGGAGCGCGTGGACGCCGCTCAGTACGTGCGCAGCAGATCGGCCAGCACCCGCTGACCGAAGACAAGTGAGTCTACGGGCACCCGCTCGTCGACTCCGTGGAACATCCCGGTGAAGTCGAGATCGGCCGGCAGGCGCAGCGGGGCGAAGCCGTAGCCGGTGATGCCGAGCGTGGCCAGCGCCTTGTTGTCGGTTCCCGCGCCCAGGAGGTACGGGATGACAGGGACACCGGGGTCGTGCCGCCCCAGCGCCGCCACCATCGCCTCGACGAGCTCCCCTGTGAACGGCGTCTCCATGCCGATGTCACGGACCACGGTCTCGATCCGGATGTCGTCGCCCACGATGCGCCGGAGCTCCGCGAGCACGTCGTCCTCGGTCCCCGGGATCACGCGGACGTCGATCAGCGCCTCGGCGCGCTCCGGGATGACGTTGTGCTTGTAGCCGGCGGTGAGAGCCGTCGGGTTGGTCGTCGTGCGGAACGTGGACCGGAGGAAGGCCTCGGCCGGACCGGCCGCGGCGGCGAGGGCGTCGGGGTCGTCGGCGCTCCGACCGCTCAGCGCGCTCAGGCCCTGGAGCAGCGCCTCCGTCGTCGGCGTGAGCCGGACCGGCCACCGCGTCCGGCCGATGGCGGCGACGGCCTCCGCGAGCTTCGTGACGGCGTTGTCCTCGTGCAGGCGACTGCCGTGCCCCGCCCGGCCGGTGGCGACGAGGCGGATCCAGATCAGCGCCTTCTCCCCCACCTGCAGCAGGTACGCCCGACGGTCGTCCACCGAGATGGAGTAGCCGCCGACCTCGCTGATCGCGGCCGTCGCCCCGGCGAACCACTCCGGCCGGTCCTTCACGACGAGCGCGGAGCCCTCGACCCCGCCGTTCTCCTCATCGGCGAAAAACGCCAGGACGAGGTCGCGCTCCGGCTGCTCCCCCGCGCGCAGGATGTCGGCCACGGCGGTGAGGATCATCGCGTCCATGTTCTTCATGTCGACCGCGCCGCGACCCCAGAGCATGCCGTCCTGCACGGTTCCGGCGAACGGATCCACCGTCCAGTCGTCGGCGACCGCGGGCACGACGTCCAGGTGGCCGTGCACGACGAGAGCCGGCTTGGTGCGGTCGCGGCCCGGGACCCGCGCCATGACGTTCGTCCGCCGCGGGATGGGCTCGTAGTACTCGACCTCGAGTCCCAGCTCCTCCAGGTACGCCCCGACGTACTCGGCCGCCTCCCGCTCCCCTTTCGCGTTGCCGCCGCCGTAGTTGGAGGTGTCGATGCGGATGAGGTCGCTCGCGACGCGGGCGACCTCCGGCAGGGAGGAATCGGTCATGGACTCAGGCTATCGAAACCGCGTGCCACGCCCGGGCGTCACGCTCGGTTCGAGACGCCTCCGAGAACGTGCTAATCTCATTCTTCGGTCGGCAACGATCAAATCCAACACCTGCGCGGGTGGCGGAATGGTAGACGCGCTAGCTTGAGGTGCTAGTGCCCGATAGGGCGTGGGGGTTCAAGTCCCCCTCCGCGCACAGAGAGCGAAGACCCCGGATCCATGGATCCGGGGTCTTCGTCGTTTCCGGTGCGGTCATGGCGGTGCGCTGTGGTCCCGCGCGAGCGGGACCACAGGATCGTCACACCGCGCCGACGCCGAAGAGCAGACCCAGCGCGTAGGTCACCGCCGCCGCGCCGAAGCCGATGGCGAGCTGCCGCAGGGCCCGCCGGAGCGGCGGTCCTCCGGAGAGGACGCCGACCATCGCACCGGTGCTGAGCAGCGCGATGCCGACCAGCACGAGCGCGAGCACGATCGCCGCGGTGCCCTCCATGCCGAAGATCCAGGGCAGGACGGGCACGATCGCGCCGGAGGCGAAGAGGAGGAAGCTGGAGATGGCCGCCGTCCAGTCGTTGCCGACGACCTCGTGGGCGTCGCCGCCCTGGACGGCCACCGGCCCCGTGGCCGCACGCCGGACGCCTTCCTGGGCCGCCTGGACGATGCGACGGGCCCGGGCCAGCGACTCGCCCTGATCCATCCCGCGGGCGCGGTACACGAGCGCGAGCTCGTTCTCGTCGATGTCGAGGTCGGCCGCGGCCGCCGCGGCGTCCTCGTTCGCCTCGGTGGCCGTGAGGAGCTCCCGCTGCGACCGCACGGACACGAACTCCCCCGCGCCCATCGACAGTGCGCCCGCGAGGAGACCCGCGATGCCGCTGAACAGGACGAAACCCGAGCTCACGCCGGTGGCGCCGATACCGAGCACGAGGGCGAGGTTGCTGACGAGGCCGTCGTTCGCCCCGAAGACGGCCGCGCGGAAGGAGCCAGAGAGGCGCCGACGGCCCCGTGCGGCGAGACCGCGGACGACCTCGTGGTGGACCTTCTCGTCGGCGCGCATGGCCGGGGTGGCCCAGCGCTCGGCGTCGTACGGGGAGCGGGCCTCGGCGCTCTGGGCGAGGGCGAGGACGAAGATCGAGCCGAAACGGCCGGCCATCCACCCCAGGAGGCGGGAACAGACCCCGGCCCGCGGCAGGCGCGTCGGTTCGCCGCCCAGCAGGTCGAGCCAGTGCTTCTCGTGGCGGCGCTCGGCCTCGGCGAGCCCGAGCAGGATCGCCCGCTCCTCCCCCGACCGGCGGGCCGCGAGGCGCTGATAGACGGCGCCCTCCGCCCGTTCCTCGACGAGATAGCGAGCCCAGCGCCGTCGATCGGCGGCCGTGGAATCGGCTGCGGCAGGGGCTGTCATGGAACCTCCAGGTGTCACGGTGCCCGGCGTCCGGGCAACCGTTCCACGCTATCCGCGCGATGCCGCCCCGGCCGCGTCCTGGCACGGATTGCCAGCATTTCGGGGATCCGAAGCAGCGACCGGAAAGTGCTCAGGAGCGGACGCGCTTGCGCAGCACCTCGATGCGGGACTGCAGCTGCGTCACGGTCGCCTGCGCCACCGCCGGACCGCCGCAGATACGACGGAGCTCGGCATGCACGGCGCCGTGCGGCTGGCCCGACTGCCGGGCGTAGAGGCCCACCAGGCTGTTCAGCAACTGGCGCTGCTCGCGCAGGGTGCGATGCAGCGGCGCGGGCAGTGTCGTCGTCTGCGTCGGGTCGGCCTGGGCTTCCCGGACCTCGCGGTGCCGGGACTGGCGGGCCTGCCGCTGCATCAGGAGCTCGTGCACGTGCTCGGGCTCGAGCAGACCGGGGAAGCCGATGAACTCCTCCTCCTCGGGCGTGTTCGGCTCGGCGAGCTGGCCGAACTCCTTCCCGTCGAACACCATGCGGTCGAAGTGGGCGACGGAGGAGATCGCCTGGTAGGTGAACTCCTGGGTCAGCGCGTCGGAGGCCTCGTCCTCACGGTTCGCGCTCTCCAGCAGCGAGTCCTCGAGGCCGTCGTCGTCCTTGGACTGACGGTCGAGCGCGTGATCGCGCTGCTTCTCCATCTCGTTCGCGAGCTTCATCAGCACGGGGACGTGCGGGAGGAAGACGCTCGCCGCCTCTCCTCGACGACGCGCCCGCACGAAGCGGCCGATGGCCTGAGCGAAGAACAGCGGGGTGGACGACGACGTCGCGTACACGCCCACCGCGAGCCGCGGCACGTCGACGCCCTCCGAGACCATGCGCACCGCGACCATCCACCGGGCGGTGCCCTCCGAGAACTTCTCGATCCGCTCGGAGGCGGTGGCGTCGTCGGACAGCACGATCGTCGGCTGCTCGCGGGTGATGCTGTGCAGGATCTTGGCGTAGGCCCGCGCGACGGTCTGATCCGTCGCCAGCACGAGTCCGCCGGCATCCGGGATGTGGTGCCGGATCTCGGTCAGACGGCGATCCGCCGCGGAGAGCACAGCAGGCATCCAGTCGCCCTCGGGGTCGAGGGCCGTTCGCCAGGCCTGCGAGGTGACGTCCTTCGTGTTGTCCTGTCCCAGATGGGTCTCGAGCTCGTCGCCGGCACTCGTCCGCCACCGCATCTTCCCGGCATACATGTGGAAGAGCACGGGACGGACGACGCCGTCCGCGAGAGCGCGGCCGTACCCGTAGGCGTAGTCGGTGCTGGAGACCCGGGCTCCGGTCTCGTCCGGGAGGTACTCCACGAACGGGATCGGTGCGGTATCGCTCCGGAACGGGGTCCCCGAGAGCAGCAGGCGGCGCTTCGCCGGTCCGTAGGCATCGCGGATCGCGTCGCCCCAGCTCAGGGCGTCGCCGCCGTGGTGCACCTCGTCGAGGATGACCAGGGTCTTCGCGTCCTCCGTGAGGTGACGGTGCACCGACGACTTCGCAGCGACCTGCGCATACGTGACCACGACGCCGTGATAGTGCCGCGCCGGTGCCCAGTCGCTGTTGCGGAAGCGCGGGTCGAGCCGGATGTGGACGCGGGCGGCGGCGTCGGCCCACTGGGTCTTCAAGTGCTCCGTGGGTGCCACGACGATGACCCGGTTCACCTCGCCCATGCGCATCAGCTCGACCGCGAGGGTGAGCGCGAACGTGGTCTTGCCGGCGCCCGGTGTGGCGGCCACGAGGAAGTCGCGCTGGTCGGCCTGGAAGTACGCGTCCAGAGCCTCCTGCTGCCATGCCCGCAGCTTGTTCGCCGTTCCCCACGGGGCGCGCTGAGGGAAGGACGGAGAGAGCATCGACTCCACGATAATCGCTCCCACCGACACCGCGGCATCCGCGGGGGTGCCGCGCGCGTCCCCCCTCGAAGGCATCGGCACGGGTAGGCTCGGTCACTGCGCGGCGGTCACCATCGTGCGCGCACGCCTTCGCGAAGGAGAGCCGGATGAGCGATCAGGAATCGACCAGGACCCCGTACGTCGCGAACGAGACCCCGCACCCGTGGCGCCGATTCGTCGCGATCGGCGACTCGTTCACCGAGGGCATCGGCGACCCGGACCCGGCGGCCCCCGGGGGTCACCGCGGCTGGGCCGATCGCGTCGCCGAGGTGCTCGCCCAGCAGGTCGACGACTTCGCCTATGCCAACCTCGCCGTCCGAGGAAAGCTCATCGCGCAGATCGTCGCCGATCAGGTGGAGCCCGCCGTCGCGCTGCGCCCCGACCTCATCTCGATCTGCGCCGGCGGCAACGACGTCATCCGCCCCGGCACCGATCCGGATGCCATCGCCGCACAGCTGGAGGACGCGGTGGCGCGCCTGTCGTCCACCGGCGCGGCCGTGGTCGTCTTCACCGGCATCGACACGGGGTTCACGCCGGTGTTCCGTCCCTTCCGCGGCAAGGTCGCGATCTACAACGAGAACGTCCGCGCGATCGCCGAGCGCCACGACTGCATCGTCGCGGACCAGTGGGCACTGAAGGTCGTGCAGGATGCGCGATTCTTCGACGACGACCGCCTCCACTACAACGCGCTCGGCCACCACGAGGTCGCGCGGATGGTGCTCCGCGCCCTCAACGTTCCGAACGACCTCGAGGCCATGCAGCCCGAGCCGCTGCCGCTGCGGACCTGGCGTGCCGCCCGCAGCGAAGACCTCGGCTGGGCCCGGGAGCACCTCGTGCCCTGGGTGCTCCGCCGGCTGCGCCACCAGTCGTCCGGCGACCACATCGCTGCCAAGCGCCCCGAGCCCTCCCCGGTCATCCTCCCCGGCAAGGAGTGACGCGCACTCTCACTCCGCGGGAGCGAGTGCCCACAGCGCCACGGCGGCGGCCGAGGCGACGTTGAGCGAATCCACGCCGCCGGCCATCGGAATGGTGACCACGGTGTCCGCGCTGTCGAGCGCGGTCCGCGTGAGACCGTCGCCTTCGGCTCCGAAGAGCAGCGCCACCTTCTCGGGCCGCTGTGCCGCATACAGCCGGAGATCCACGGCTGTGTCGCTGAGCGCGAGGGCAGCGATGTCGAAGCCCTGCTCACGGAGATCCGAGACCGCCGACGACCACTCGTCGATCCGGGTCCAGGGCACCTGGAACACCGTGCCCATGCTCACCCGGACGCTGCGACGGTAAAGCGGGTCCGCACAGCGCGCCGACACGAGCACCGCATCCGCCCCCAGACCGGCGGCGGCGCGGAAGGCGGCGCCGACGTTGGTGTGATCGCCCAGGTTCTCCAGCACCAGCACCAGCCGTGCGTCGCGCACCACGTCGGCGACCGGCGCCAGAGCCGGACGGCGCATGGCGGCGAGGGCTCCGCGATGGACCTGATAGCCGGTGACCTGTTCCGCGACCTCGTCCGGGACCACGAGCACCGGAACGGCGCGCTCCCCCAGGATGCGCCGCACCTCGTCGACGCGCCGGGCCGAGACCAGCACCGATCGGGGTTTGTGCCCGGCCGCCAGCGCGCGCTCGATCACCTTGGCGGTCTCGGCGATGTAGAGTCCCTCCGCGGGCTCGCGGACGGCGCGGAGGGCGGTGTCGGTGAGGCCGCGGTAGTCGTCCAGCCGCGGGTCGTCGATGTCGGTCACATGCTGGAGGTCCACCGCTCCACTCTGCCATCCCGGTTCTCGTCCACCCCGCGCCCCGTAGACTCGATCGAGGAGGTCCTGTGAGCGCGACGAACACCGCCGAGCCGTCGGCCGAGCTCTCCCACGCCGCCGACCTGCTGCGCGGCAAGCGGATCGCCCTTCTCACCGGCGCCGGCATCTCGACCGACTCGGGCATCCCCGCCTACCGCGGCGAGGGGGCGCGCACCCGCAGCG
This sequence comes from Microbacterium sp. CH1, assembly GCF_001595495.1. Taxonomy (NCBI): domain Bacteria; kingdom Bacillati; phylum Actinomycetota; class Actinomycetes; order Micrococcales; family Microbacteriaceae; genus Microbacterium; species Microbacterium sp. CH1. The sequence continues at coordinate 547,305 of NZ_LOSO01000011.1, forward strand.
ACCCCATGACGATCCAGACCTACCTCGGCGACGAGGCCGCCCGGCGCCGCTACTGGGTCGGCGGTCACCTCGGCTGGCGCGCCTTCGCCCGGGCCGCCCCGAATCCCGGCCACCGTGCACTCGCGGAGATGGAGTCCAGGGGCGTGGTCTCGGGTGTCATCACCCAGAACGTCGACGGACTGCACCTCCGCGCGGGCAGCTCGCACGTCATCGAGGTGCACGGGACCATGCGCCGCGTGCTCTGCCTGCACTGTGGTCAGGTGTTCGACCGTCGCGACATCGCCGTGCAGATCGAGGAGCGCAACCCCTGGATCACCGTCCCGGAGAACGTGGCGCTGGCCCCGGACGGCGACGTGCTCCCGGAGAGCACCGAGGGCTTCGTCGTCCCGACCTGCACCGTGTGCGCGGGCATGCTCAAACCTGACGTGGTGTTCTTCGGAGAGTATGTGCCGCAGGACCGCTTCCGTGCCGCCGAATCGTTGCTGCGCTCCAGCGACGCGCTCATCGTGGCCGGCTCCTCTCTCGTCGTGAACTCCGGCGTGCGCCTCGTGAACCGGGCGCGTCGACGCGGCATCCCTCTGATCATCGTCAATCGCGAGCCGACCCGCGCGGACGCCTGGGCCGATGTCACCATCGCCGCCGGCACCAGCGACGTGCTCCCCGCCCTGCAGGAGATGCTCTTGTGACCTACCTCACCCTCATCCGCCACGGTCAGACCGACTGGAACCTCGCCCGCCGCATCCAGGGGTCGACCGACATCCCCTTGAACGAGACGGGCCGCGAGGACGCGCGGTGGGCGGCAGAGAAACTCGCCGGCACGACGCACCATGCCGTCTACACGAGCCCGCTCGTGCGGGCGAGCGAGACCGCCGGCATCATCGCGGAGCGCCTGGGCTTGGAGATCGCCGGCGTGGTCCCCGACATCCGGGAGCGGGAGTTCGGCGAGGGCGAGGGCATGCTCGTCCCCGACTACATCTCGACGTACGGCGACTGGCACGCCGAGGTTCCCGGCGCGGAGTCGCTGCACGAGGTCGGCGTCCGCGCCATCGCCGCGCTGCACCGCATCGCGCGCGACGCCCGGCGGAGGTCGGCGCCGCAGGCGGAGTCGGTGCTCGTGGTGACCCACGGCGGCGTCATCCGCGCCGTCATCGACCACGTCTCCGGCGGTACGCTCCCCCGGGACGGCGAGGTGCTGCGCAACGGCTCCGCGCACCGGTTCGTCGCGGCACCCGGCTACCTCCGGCTGCTCGAGGAGACGCCCGTCCTCTGACGGGACGGTCAGCCGGCGCGGGAGACCACGGCGCGCGCGTGACGCAGGACGGGCTCGTCCACCATGCGCCCCCGGAAGCGGAACACACCGCGCTCCTGCGCCGCAGCGGCGAGTACCTCGCGCGCCCATGCCACCGTCTCGGCGTCCGGCGCATACGCCGCCCGGATGACCGCGACCTGACTCGGATGGATGCATGCCGTCGCGCGGAACCCCGACGCCGCCGCATCCTCCGCCTCCCGCTCCAGCCCCGCGGTATCGCCGATGTCGACGTGCACCGCGTCGATCGCCGCCTTGCCGTGCGCACCGGCCTCCAGGAGCACCCGGGAACGGGCGTAGCGCGCGATGTCGCGGTAGCCGCCCTCTGCATTGCGGGAAGAGGTGCCGCCGAGGGAGGCCACCAGATCCTCCGCGCCCCACATCAGTCCGGCGACCGCCGGGTGCGCGGCGATGTCGGGCGCCGCATGGATCCCGCGCGCCGTCTCGCACAGCGCGAGCAGGGTGAAGCCCGCGTCGAAGGCGTCCAGGCTCTCCGCGCTCTCCGTCTTCGCCACCATCACGGTCCGGAACGGTGACCGTGCCAGGGCCTCGAGGTCGTCCGCGAACGCCGCGGAGTCCGGCGCGTTCACGCGCACGATGACGCGCGCGGGGTCGAGGTCCGCGGCGACGATGTTCTCGCGGGCCTCGCTCTTCGCCTCCGGCAGCACGGCGTCCTCCAGATCGAGGATCACGGCATCCGCCCGTTCCTGGGCCTTCGCGAAGCGCTCCGGGCGGTCCGCCGGGCAGAACAGCAGGGCAGGGCCGAGTTCGAAGGTCATGCGGCGTCCTCCTCCGGCCGGCAGCGCACCAGCACCGTGCGCACGGCCGTCGCGACCACCGTGCCGTCCTGATTGCGTCCGGTGTGCGCGATCTGCACGACGCCCTGGCCAGGACGGGACGACGAGAGCCGCTTGTCGACGACGACGCTCTCGGTCGTGAGCGTGTCCCCGGCGAACAGCGGATGCGGGAAGGCGATGTCGCCGAGGCCGAGCTGCGCCACCAGCGTCCCCTGCGTGAGCTGGGCGACCGAGGAGCCCACCATCGTCGACAGCGTCCACATGGAGTTCATGAGGCGCGCGTGGAAAGGCTCCTGGGCATCCGCGAACGCCGCGTCCAGATGCAGCGCCTGGGTGTTCATCGTCAGCGTCGTGAAGAGGACGTTGTCCGCCTCCGTGGCCGTGCGACCGGGGCGGTGCACGTACCGGACGTCGGTCTCGAACTCCTCGTAGTACAGGCCGCGCTGCACGACCTCGCGCATGGTCATGCCTCCACGCTACCGGGCGAGTCCGAGCGCCCTGGCGATCACGAGGAGCTGGACCTCGGTGGTCCCCTCGCCGATCTCGAGGATCTTGGAGTCACGGTAGTGGCGCGCCACCGGGAACTCGTTCATGAAGCCGTTGCCGCCGAAGATCTGCGTCGCATCGCGGGCGTTGTCCATCGCGGCCTCGCCCGCGACGAGCTTCGCGATGGCCGCCTGCTCGGCGAACGCCTCTCCGGCGTCACGGAGGCGTGCGGCGTGGTGCCAGGCGAGCCGTGCGGTGTGCACGCGCGCCCTCATCCGCGCCAGCGTGAACTGCGCGTTCTGCCGCGTGCTGAGGGCGCTGCCGAAGATGGTGCGACTCTTGGCGTACTCGACCGCCGCCTCCAGGCACCCCTCCGCCGCGCCGGTCGACAGCGCGGCGATCGCGATGCGGCCCTCGTCCAGGATGCTGAGGAAGTTGCGGAACCCGCTCCCCCGCTCACCGAGGAGATTGCCCGCCGGCACCCGCGCTCCGTCGAACGTCAGCGGATGGGTGTCCGACGCGTTCCACCCCACCTTGTCGTAGGGCGGCTCGACCGTGAATCCCGGCGTACCGTTCGGGACGATGATCGTCGAGATCTCCTTGCGTCCTTCGCTCTGTCCGGTGACCGCGGTGACCGTGACGAAACGCGTGATCGGAGTGCCCGAGTTGGTGATGAACTGCTTGGAGCCGTCGATCACCCACTCGTCGCCGTCGAGCCGCGCCGTCGTGCGCGTCGCCCCGGCATCACTCCCGGCCTCGGGCTCGGTGAGCCCGAACCCGGCGAGGGCGCGACCGGCGAGGAGATCCGGCAGCAGCTCGCGCTTCTGCTCCTCGGTACCGAAGCGGAAGACGGGCATCGCCCCCAGGCTCACCCCGGCCTCGAGGGTGATCGCGATCGACTGGTCGACCCGTCCCAGAGCCTCGATGGCGAGGCCGAGCGCCATGTAGTCGCCGCCCTGCCCGCCGTACTCCTCGGGGAAGGGGAGTCCGAAGAGACCGAGCTCCCCCATCTGCCGCACGACGTCCATGGAGAGCGTGTGCGTGCGATCCGCCTCGTACGCCTGCGGAGCGACGACCGTGTCGGCGAACTCGCGTACCATCGCGGCGAGCTCCCGCTCCTCCTCGGTGAGATCGTGCATCATCGGTCCTCCTCCGTCATCGTCACGCGGGCGACCGGTTGATCGCGCCGCACCTGGTCGCCGACCGCGACCAGCAGCCGCACCACGCCGTCGTGCGGCGCGAGCACGGGGTGCTCCATCTTCATCGCCTCGATCGATACGAGGGGCGCTCCCGCACGCACCCTCTCGCCGTCCGCGGCATGAACAGCCACGACGCCGCCGGGCATGGGCGCGCGAGCCTCGGGTTCCGTGGCCCTGGCCTCGCGTTCCGCGGCGGCGAGGCGCCTGCGCATCCGGCCGCGGCGATCCAGGGGACGCAGCCGGAGCGTCCGTTCGTCCTCGCTGACCCATACCGCGCCCTCGGCGTCGCGGGCCGCGTGCACCCGGTCCGAGCGCACCAGGGGTGGCGTCGCGCGCACGATCTCGTCGTCGTCCGTGAGCAGGGCGACGGGTTCGGGGGCGTGCGGCGCGGCCCCGAGACGCCACCCAGGGAGGCGCTGCCACAGCGGGCCGGCTCCCGCGCGCGCGGTGACCGCCGCGGAGCGGGTCTGCACCACGCCGGCGGCCGCCGCGAGCTGCGCCGCCGACGGAGGCACCGGTGCGAGCGGGAGCAGGGTCTCGATGAGTCCGGTGTCGAGGTCTCCCTCGCGCACACGGCGGTCCCGCAGCAGCTGGCGCAGGAACGCGATGTTCGTCTCCACACCCAACACCACGGTGCGGGCGAGAGCCGCGTCGAGACGCCGCAGCGCGGTCTCCCTGTCCTCCGCCCACGCGATGACCTTCGCGATCATCGGGTCGTAGAACCCGCTCACGACACTCCCCGACTCGACGGCCGCATCCACCCGGACGCCCGGGGGCGCCTCGAAGAGCAACACGGTCCCCGTGGAGGGAAGGAACCCCCGTTCCGGCGACTCGGCGTACACCCGTGCCTCCACGGCATGGCCGGTCGTGCGGGGCTCGACGTCGAGCGGCTGTCCATCGGCCATGCGGAGCTGAAGCGCGACGAGGTCGAGTCCGGTGACCTCCTCGGTCACCGGATGCTCCACCTGCAGCCGGGTGTTCATCTCGATGAAGAAGACGTCTTCCGGTGCGTCCGCGTCGACGAGGAACTCCACGGTGCCGGCCCCGACATAGGCGACGCTCTCCGCTGCCCGCACCGCCGCCGCGAGCAGCCGGTCGCGGGTCGCGGACGGGATCCGGGCGGACGGCGCCTCCTCGATCACCTTCTGATGACGACGCTGGAGCGTGCACTCGCGCTCGCCGAGCGCCACGACGGTGCCGTGGGCGTCGCCGAACACCTGAACCTCGATGTGTCGCGGTCGACGGATGAGACGTTCCAAGATGAGCGCGTCGTCGCCGAAGGCGGATGCCGCGACCCGTCGGGCGGAGCTGAGCGCGCTCGCCAGACCCGTGCTGTCGGCGACGACCTCCATGCCTTTCCCCCCGCCGCCCGCGCTCGGCTTCACGAGGAGCGGGAATCCGACAGCCTCCGCCTCCTCGCGGATCTCCGCGTCGGACAGCCCGCGCGCGTCGAACCCCGGCACCACGGGCACGCCGCTGCGGCTCACGTGCTCACGGGCTCGCGCCTTGTCCCCCATGATCTGCAGCGCCTCGACGGTGGGACCGATGAAGACGATGCCGCTCTCCGCACACGCCTCCGCGAGCCCGACGCTCTCGGAGAGGAATCCGTAGCCCGGATGGACGGCCTCCGCTCCGGAGGCACGAGCCGCCGCGATGACGGCATCGATGTCGAGGTACGACTCCGCGGCCGGTGCCGGACCGATCCGCACGGCGGCATCCGCCTCGCGGACGTGCGGCGCGTCCGCGTCCGCGTCGCTGTAGACCGCGATGCTGCGGATGCCGAGGTCGCGGAGGGTGCGGATGATCCGGCGCGCGATCTCGCCGCGGTTCGCGACGAGGACCGAGGAGAACGAGAGTTCGTGTGAAGGCGACATGGGGCTCACATCCGGAAGACGCCGAAGCGCGGCTCGGGCAGAGGACTGCGGGCGACGACGTCCAGGGCGAGTCCGAGGAGGTCACGCGTCTGCTCCGGATCGACGATGCCGTCGTCCCAGAGCCGTGCGGTGGCGTAGTACGGCTCGCCCTGCTCCTCGTACTGCGCCCGGATCGGCTCCTCGAACGCCGCCCGCTCCGCCGCGGTCCAGGGCTCGCCGCGGGCGGAGAGCTGGTCGTCCTTCACGGTGGCGAGCACGGAGGCGGCCTGTGTTCCGCCCATGACCGAGATCCGACTCGCCGGCCAGGTCCAGAGGAACCGCGGGGAGTAGGCACGTCCGCACATCGAGTAGTTGCCCGCTCCGAAGGAGCCGCCGATGATGACGGTCAGCTTCGGAACGCGGGTGGTCGCGACGGCCGTGACCATCTTCGCGCCGTCCTTCGCGATGCCACCGGCTTCCGCGTCAGACCCGACCATGAAGCCGGTGATGTTCTGTAGGAAGAGCAACGGGATGCCGCGCTGATCGCAGAGCTCGATGAAATGCGCGCCCTTGAGCGCCGACTCGCTGAACAGCACGCCGTTGTTCGCGACGATGCCGACGGGGTGGCCGTGCAGCCGTGCGAAACCCGTCACTAGTGTGGTGCCGTACTCGGCCTTGAACTCATGGAAGGTGTCGCCATCGACGAGGCGGGCGATGACCTCGCGCACGTCGTAGGAAGCGTTGACGTCCACCGGAACGACGTCATACAGGGAGCCGGCCTCCGCGGGCGGCCGACTGTCGCCGACGTCCCAGGCCGGGGCGAGCGGCGGCGGGAGCGTGGCGACGATGTCGCGGAGGATCTCCAGCGCGTGCTCGTCGTCGTCGGCCAGGTGATCCACGACGCCGCTGCGACGGGCGTGCAGCTCCCCTCCCCCGAGCTCCTCCGCCGTGACCACCTCACCGATCGCCGCCTTCACCAGCGGCGGGCCGCCCAGGAAGATCGTGCCCTGTCCACGGACGATGACGGTCTCGTCGCTCATCGCCGGTACGTAGGCGCCCCCGGCCGTGCACGAGCCGAGGACCGCTGCGAGCTGCGGGATTCCCTGCGCGGACAGCCGCGCCTGGTTGAAGAAGATGCGTCCGAAGTGCTCCCGATCCGGGAACACCTCATCCTGGCGGGGAAGGAAGGCGCCACCCGAGTCGACGAGGTAGAGGCAGGGCAGGCGGTTCTCGAGGGCGATCTCCTGCGCACGCAGATGCTTCTTCACGGTGAGCGGATAGTAGGTCCCGCCCTTCACGGTGGCGTCGTTGCAGACCACCATGACGTGCCGGCCGTGGACCAGGCCGATGCCGGCGATGACACCGGCCCCGGGCGCCTCGCCGCCGTACAGGCCGTCGGCCGCGAGCGGCGCGACCTCGAGGAACGGGCTGTCCTCGTCGAGGAGGCGCGCCACCCTGTCGCGAGGAAGCAGCTTGCCGCGGGCGACGTGTCGCTCACGCGAGGCGGTCGGCCCACCCTGCGCTGCCGCGGCGAGACGGTCGCGGAGCTGCTGGGCGAGCGCTTCCTGGGTTGCCGGCATCGTGACGTCCTCCTCGACCCACGTCGCGCCGGGTGGGAGCCTGGCGCGCTGCATGCATTCTCGGTTAGTGTTCACTAACCCGTTGATTCAGGTTAGCGAGGATTAACTGAGATGACAAGCCCCGCCACCGCCCGCGACCGCGCCAAGGCGGAACGCTCCGACGCGCTTCTGCATGCCGCGGCACGGCTCTTCGCCGCGCGCGGGTACAGCGGCGTGAGCCTGGAGGACATCGGCGCCGCCGTCGGCGTGTCCGGGCCTGCCGTGTACCGCCACTTCGCCGGGAAGCAGGCCCTTCTCGGCGCGGTCCTCGTCAAGGTTAGTCAGGACCTCGTTGCGGGCGGACGACGCGTGTCCGCGGAGACGACGGCAGCCGACGAGCGGATGCGCGGACTCATCCGCTTCCACGTCGAGTTCGCGCTCGGCAACGCCGAGGTGATCCAGGTGCAGGACCGGGACCTCGCCTTCCTCGACGACGACGACCGCGCCGAGGTCCGTCGCCTGCAGCGCGCCTACATCGAGCTCTGGATGGATGCGCTCGCCGCCCTGGATCGTTCGGAGCCCCTGGACCGCGACGAGCTGCGGCTGCGCGTGCAGGCGTGCTTCGGTCTCATCAACTCGACCCCGCACAGCACCCGCGCCGCGACGAGACGGCACGCGGCCACCGCGACCGTGCTGGTCGCGATGGCCGAGGCCGCGCTGCGCGCCGCTAGCTGAGCAGCATCGCCCGCCCCGGATCCTCGAGGATGTCCGCCACGTCCTTGAGGAACGTCGCGCCCTCGGCCCCGTCCACGAGGCGGTGGTCGAAGGACAGGCTCAGCGTCATGACCTGACGCAGCGCGATCTCCCCGCGGTACTCCCGCGGCTGCCGACGCACGGCGCCGACCGCGAGGATGCCGGACTGCCCCGGCGGGAGGATCGGTGTTCCGGCGTCCACCCCGAACACCCCGATGTTCGACAGCGAGAACGTACCTCCGGCGAGTTCGGCCGGCGAGGTCTTCCCCGCACGCGCGGTCTCCGCGAGGGCACGGATCGCTGCGGACAGCTCCACCAGATTCATCCGCTCCGCGTCCCGGATCATCGGCACGATGAGACCACGCTCGGTCGCGGCGGCGATGCCCAGGTCGACGAAGCCGTACTCGACGATCTCCCCGGACTCCTCGTCCCACCGCGCGTTCAGGCCCGGAGCACGGCGCAGGGCGAGGCAGACCGCCTTCGCGACGACGGCGAGCGGGCCGATCCGATGCTCCGCGAGCGCTCGGTCGTCGCGGAGACGTGCCAGCATCTCCATGGTCGCGGTCACATCGACCGTGTGGAACACCGTGACGTGCGGGGCGGTGAAGGCGCTCTGCACCATCGCCGCCGCCGTGTGCTTGCGGACCCCGCGGATCGGGATGCGCGTCTCCCGCGGCCTCCCCTCCGCGCGCGGGAGAGTTCCGGAGATCGGGGTGGTCTCGCGCTCGGGTGCCCCGGCGGGCCGTGACGGCTCCGCTCCGATGCGCTCCGCGTACGCATCCACGTCTGCCCTCGTGATCACGCGGTCGCCGACTTCCGCGGCGACGAGGACGAGGTCGACGCCCCGTCGCTTGGCGTAGGCGCGCACCGGAGGGGTGGACCGTGGTCGCTCCAGAACGGGCTCGACCGCGACCGATGGCGTCGCGTCGTGCGGCGCGGCCTCGAGAACGGCCGTGTCGGCCACCGAGGCCACCGGGGCGGCACTCCGGCGCCGCGCCCGGCGCGCGGGGCGTCCGCTCGAGGTCGGGGCGGCCCCGTAGCCCACGAGGTTCGGCTGCGCCTTCTCCGCGGAGGACTCCTGCTCGTCACCGGACGGCGCCGCCGGAGGGTCGTCCCCCTCGATGTCGAAGGCGATCAGCGGCGCTCCCACGGCGACGGTCTCTCCCGCGTCCGCGTGCAGGGTCGACACCGTGCCCTCGTACGGCGACGGCAGCTCGACGACGGCCTTGGCCGTCTCGACCTCCGCGAGGGTCTGGTTCAGCGCGACGCTGTCGCCGGGCGCGACGAGCCACTGCACGACCTCGGCCTCGGTGAGTCCTTCGCCGAGGTCGGGGAGACGGAATTCGGCGATCATGCGTCTGCTCCCGTCAGGCTGTGCGGGCGATCCATCACGCGGTCGACCGCATCGAGGATCCGGTCGAGGTCCGGCAGGTGGTACTTCTCGAGCTTGGCCGGCGGGTAGGGCACGTCGTGGCCGGTGACCCGCAGCGGAGCGGACTCCAGGTACTCGAAGCAGCGCTCGGTCACGCTCGCGATGACCTCCGCGGCGAGTCCGGCTTCCCGAGAGGCCTCGTGTGCCACGACCACACGCCCGGTCTTGCGGACCGAGGCGGCGACGGAGTCGTAGTCCACCGGCGAGAGCGACCGCAGGTCGATGACCTCCAGGGCGATGCCCTCGTCCTCCGCGGCTTCGGCCGCCTGCAGCGCGGTGCTCACCATGGCCCCGTAGGTGAGGACGGTGACGTCGGTGCCCGGGCGCACCACCCGCGCGACACCCATCGGCGGGGCATCCGCGAGCGGGGCTTCCAGGTCGACCTCCCCCTTGTGGTGATAGAGGCGCTTGGGCTCGAAGAACACGACGGGGTCGTCCGAGGCGATCGCCTGGCGAAGACTCCGGTAGGCGTCCTCCGGGTTCGACACGGCGACCACCCGAAGGCCGGCTGTGTGCGCGAAGTACGCCTCCGGAGATTCGGAGTGATGCTCCGCGGCACCGATGCCGCCGGCCCACGGGATCCGGATCGTGATCGGCATCTTCACCCGCCCCTGGGTGCGGTAGTGCAGCTTCGCGACCTGAGAGACGATCTGGTCGAAGGCCGGGTAGACGAACCCGTCGAACTGGATCTCAACGACCGGGCGGTAGCCGCGGAAGGCGAGGCCGACGGCCGTGCCGACGATCCCGGACTCCGCGAGGGGGGTGTCGATGACCCTGGCCGCCCCGAACTCGTCGAGGAGGCCGTCCGTGATCCGGAAGACGCCGCCAAGCTTGCCGATGTCCTCCCCCAGGAGCACCACCTTCTCGTCGTCGCGCATCGCCTGACGCAGGCCGGCGCCGAGCGCCTTGCCGAGAGTGAGCTCGGTCATGGTCACGCCTCACCCTCGAACGACGCCAGATAGGCGGCGTACTCGTCGCGCTGCCGCTCCAGACCCGTGTGCGGCTCGGCGTAGACGCCGTCGAAGACCGCCAGCGGCGGACGGGTGACCATGCCCAGGCAGGTCGCGCGCATCTCCTTGGCGATGGCGTCCGCAGCCGCCTGCGTCTCGGCGACGTGCTCCGCGGTGAGGTCGCCGGTGGCGCGGAGGTATGCCTCGATGCGCGCGATGGGGTCGCGGCGCCGCCACGACTCCAGCTCGGCCTCGTCCCGGTACCTGGTGGGGTCGTCCGCGGTGGTGTGCGGACCCATCCGGTAGGTCACCGCCTCGATGTAGGCCGGCCCCTTCCCGGAGCGCGCGTGCTCCAGCGCCCAGCGCATCGCCGCCAGGCACGCGAGGACGTCGTTGCCGTCCACGCGGAGGCTCGGGATGCCGAATCCGGGGGCGCGTCCCGCGATCGGGTACTGCGACTGCACCGCGACCGGCTCGGAGATGGCCCAGTGGTTGTTCTGGCAGACGAACACGACCGGCGCCTGGTAGGACGCGGCGAAGATCATCGCCTCGTTCACGTCCCCCTGACTGGTGGCCCCGTCTCCGAAGTAGGTCACGGCGACCTCCGGGGCCTTCTCGTGCCGGATGCCGAGGGCGTACCCGACCGCGTGCAGAGTCTGGGCGCCGATGATGATCTGCAGCGGAGCGACCCGCAGGACCGCGGGATCGTAGGCGGCCCCCTCCTCGCCGCGCCACATGCGCACGTAGTCCCCCGGCTGGGCGCCGCGGGCGTAGATCACGCCGGTCTCGCGGTAGCTCGGGAAGACGTAGTCCTGCGGATCGAGGGCCCGGGCCGTGCCGATCTGCGTGGCCTCCTGCCCCTGGCAGGGCGCCCAGAGACCGAGCTGCCCCTGGCGCTGCAGCGCGACACCTTCGGCGTCGATCCGGCGGAGGATGACCATGTCGCGATGCAGGGCGCGCAGCTGCGCGGCGTCGACATCGGCGACGAACGGATCGAGGCGGGCGTTCGCGACGCGGGTCCCGTCCGGAGCGAGGATCCGCTCCGACAGCTCGAGATCCTGGGCGGTGTCCGCGATGGGGGTGGTCTGCGGCGACATCATCGTCCTCCTCGTCCCTGGCGGCCCTCGTGGGGCGACGCACAATGGAGCCGGCGTCATCACCGGCATGGTCTGAGGGTACGTCCGGTCAACACCTCGCTCAAGCAACTCAACGCCGATTGAGCATGTTGCTCATTTTTCTCCGATGCCGTGCTGCTAGGGTTTGGCACTATGCCTGGACTGGACCGGATCGACCTGGAGCTTCTCGCGGCCCTCGCCGACGACCCGCGCGTGACGATCGTCGCTCTCGCCGAGCGCATGAGCCTGTCGCGCAACACCATCCAGGCGCGGATGGCCCGGCTGGAGCAGAGCGGCGTCTTCCTCTCCTACGAGCGCGCCTTCTCCCCCGACGTCCTCGGGTTCCCGCTGCAGGCGTTCGTCAGCATCGGCGTCCGCCAGACCGAGCTCCCCCGCATCATCAACGAGCTGGCGCGCATCCCGGAGGTCGTCCAGGCACACGGTCTGAGCGGCTCCATCGACCTGCTGGCGCGCGTGGCGTGCCGCGACGCCCGTCATCTGTTCGACACGGACGCCCGGATCCTCTCGATCGAGGGTGTGGAGCGGACCGAGACCTCGCTCGCCATGGGTGAGGTGATCCCGTTCCGAGTGGCCGGGCTCATCGGCCTCGCGCGACGGGAATCCTGAGGAACCGACGGATCGCGCCGGCCGCTTCCGCCGGCGTCTCATAGTGGATCAGGTGACCCACCTGGGCGATCTCGACGAGAGACGCGTCGGGGAAGAGCGTCACCAGCTTCCGTTCCGCCTCGATCGGGGTGATGTCGTCGCGCTGTGCGGCGATGAGGAGCGTGGGCACGCCGATCGCGGGGGCGAACTCCCTGACGTCGTGCGAGACGCTCGCGACGAAGGCGTCGTGCAGCACGTCGCGATCGGAGAACCGCGAGAAGTAGGTGTCGTGCTGGTCGTGGATGAAGCGCCGCAACTCGGGGTCCCGCGTCTTCGCCATGGTCATGCTCATCACGCGGACGATCACCCGATTCCGCAGCAACGCGGTCCCGATCCGCGGCGGGAGCTTGGCGCCGAGCGCGTAGTACAGCACTGCGAGTCGGGTCATGACGCCCTTCGGACCCTCCAGCGCCGGTGCGCCGATGGGGTTCACGAGGATCAGCCGCGGCGTCTCGAGTCCTCCGGCCACGGCGGCGGCGGCCACGATGGATCCGAAGGAATGGCCGAGGATGACCGCCCCCGGCCCTGTGGCCGCGGCGAAGTCGATCAACCATCCCGCGTACTCCTGCAGGTCGTGGCGACGACCGGGCAGCGGGGCGGATTCCCCGAATCCTGGCAGATCGGGCGCGAGCACGCGAAGCTCCGGAAGGAAGGCGAGGACCGACTCGAGGCCGTGGTGCTCGCCGCGGAAGCCGTGAACCGCGATGACGGTCGTCTCGGCGTCGTCCGGACCGTAGACCCAGTACGCCGTCGTTCCCCCGCGCACCTCCACCTCCTGGCGCTGCACCGGAATCCGGCTCAATCGCTCCGCATACGGGGAAGGCACACTCATGGTCCGAGTCTACGAGGCCTCGGCACTCCCCCTTCCCGACGGATACCCCCGGAGCGTCCCCACCGTCTTGTCAGTGGCGTGGGTTAGTGTCCAAGAAGCCCCGGCCACCCGGACGAGGCGCAGCAAGGAGTGTCGGTGCAGTTCACATCCACGGACATCGAGCAGGTGGAGTCCACCTGGCAGCAGTTCGTGCCCTCGGCGACCCTCCAGGACGTGGACCCCCGCCGGTTCCGCTTCGACTGGCGCTCGGTGGAGGCGGCGTCCATGTCGCTCGTCCGCTATCAGCTCGCGGCCCAGGTGCACTCCCGCGCCGAGCCGGAGGATCAGCTGCTGGTGTGTCGCGTCGATGCCGCCGACGCCCGGATCTGGTCGGGCCGGCAAGGACTCGACGCCGGTCAGCCGTGGCTCACGGACGGCGTCCGGGTCGAGGCGAAGTGGAACCAGGTCGCCCGCGTCCGTGCTCTCGTGTTCGATCGCGCGGCGGCGCGTGACTCGATCAGGCAGATCACCGGCGACGACCGCCTCGAGCTCCGCGCCACCGGACTCGCTCCGCACACGCGGGAGGACGGGGCACGGTGGGAGCGGATGTTCTCCTACATCGACGGCTCGTTCGGTCCGGACGGCGCCGACCCCCTCATCGCCGCCGAGCTCGAGCGCCATGCCCTGCTGCTGACCATGTCGGCGTTCCCCACCACCTTCAGCGAGTCGCTGCACCGTCCGGCCCAACGCTCCGCGGCGCCGGCCTCGGTGCGTCGCGCCCTCGCGTTCATCGAGGACAACGCACACCTGCCCATCACGGTGGACGACGTCGCGGCGGCGGCCTTCATGTCCACCCGAGGCCTGCAGTACGCGTTCCGCCGCGCGCTCGACATGACACCGAACGAGGCCCTGCGGCACGCCCGGCTCGACGGCGCGCACCGCGATCTGCGACACGGCAAGGGCGCATCGGTGTCCGCGATCGCGCGCCGGTGGGGGTTCAGCAACGTCTCCCGGTTCGCCGTGGCCTATCGCGAGGCGTACGGAAATCCGCCCGTTCTCACCGCCCTGTGACGAGAGACTGACACCGCGCGCAAACTCTGTTCGCAGCAGACGGCGCGTCGCCCTGATGCGCACGATGTCGTGCGCAAATTGGCTACAGTCCAAGTATCCCCGGGAGCGGTCTGCCGTCTTCCCCCCACGTTCCCAAGGAGCGCGATGAACATTCCCGCAGCCCCCGCCGCGAAGGTCGGCTGACCATGGGCAGCCTGTACTACGGCGACACCCAGACGCCGATCCAGATCGAGGACCGTGCGCTCGCGCACCTCAAGGTGGTCATCGCCACGAAGCTGCGCCGGAACGAGAGCTTCACGCTCTCCTGGCGCCACCCCGAGGGCGATGCCCCCGGGCGCTCCACCCTCTGGCTGCACCCCTCCATCCCCCTCCGTTTCGTCTTCGAGGAGACGGAGACACCCGAGCTGAGCCGGCGCTGGATCGAGGAACTCGCGCACTCCGCGAACTCGAGCGGAGGCATCACCCTCGTCGAGGAGCATCTCGAAGGCGCGGACGTCGCCTGACGAGAAGGGCCGCGGGTTCTCCCGCGGCCCTTCTCCTTCCCGTCTGCGGGCGCTCAGAGCCCGTCGTCGGAGCTCGAGCTGACGGAACGCCGGGTCGTGGGCTCGCCCGTCGCCGGGTCGACGTACGTGCGCGACACCGTCTCCGTGCGACGCCGACGCGCGAGAAGCACGATGCCGATGAGGAAGATGATGACGCCGGCACCCATGAGGATGTAGCCGACCATGTCCAGGTCGACCCACGGCACGTCGACGTTGATCGCGAACACGAGGATCGCTCCGATGACGAAGAGCGCGATTCCGCTGCCGATGCTCATAGTCTCTCCCGTTCCCGCGGCGCGGTGCCGCTCTCGGGGAGCCTGCCAGTTCGCCATGGCCTCGAGGAGGGGCTTGACACGGCCGCACTCAGAGCTTTCGGCGCACTCTCACGCAGCGCCGGACTTCGGCTGACGAGCCCAGAGATCCGGACCGAAGACCTCGTACTCGATGCGCTCCGGCGCGATGCCGCGTGCCGTCAGAGCGCTTCGGATCGCCTGCATGAACGGCAGCGGCCCGCACAGGAACACGCGCGCCGTCGGCGGGAGTTCGATGTCGGCGAGATCCATCCGGCCGGAGCGCACCGCCGACCCCTCCGCTGCGCCCCCGGTGTACCAGGTCAGGGTGCGGACGTCGTTCAACCGCTGCGCGCGGTCGCGCACGTCGGAGACGAGGGCGTGGGTCTCCGGCTCGCGGTCCATGTGGAACAGGCACACCGGCCGGTCGGGACGCCGTCGCGCGAGGTCGTCCACCATCGCTGCGACGGGCGTGATGCCGATTCCCGCCGAGATGAGGATCAACGCATCGTCGGAGTCGTCGAGGAGCAGGTCCCCGGCGGGCTGGGAGACATCGAGCACCGTTCCGACGTGGGCGTTCTCGTGCAGCCAGGTCGACACCTGCCCGTCCGGTGCGCCGTCCGCGCCGCGCACGCGCTTCACGGTGACGCGCAATGCCGCCTCGGGCGTCGACGAGGAGATCGTGTACTGCCGGGGCTGGCGCGTGCCGTCAGGGAGGTCGACGGCGATGGCCACGTACTGCCCGGTGCGATGCGGCGCTCGGCGACCGTCCACCGGCTCCAGGATGAGGGAGATGACGTCGCGAGCCTCCTCCACGCGGTCGACGACCCGGTGCGGTCGCCACGGGTGGTCCGGGTCCGTGCCGGCGTCCGCATAGAGCCGTGCCTCCTCGGCGATGAGGGAGCAGCCGAAGAGCCAGTACACCTCGTCCCACGCCGCATGCACTGCGGGCGTGATCGCGTCGCCGAGCACCTCGTCGACCGCGGCCAGGAGATAGCGGCCCACGATCGTGTACTGGCGCGCCGAGATACCCAAGGAGACGTGGCGGTGGGCGATGCGTCGCATCACCGGGGAAAAGTCCGGCGCGTCCGGATCGATGAGGTGCACCGCGAACGCCACGACGGACGCCGCCAGCGCCTTGGGTTGATCGCCCTGGACCTGATGCGCACGGTTGAAGACGTTCAACAGCTCAGGATGCGCCTCGAACATCCGCCGGTAGAACAGGGTGGTGATCTCGTCGGCGTGTGCGGCGACGACGCCGGCGGTGGCGCGGACGATGACTTCGGAGTCCGTGGAGAGCTGCATGGCTGCCTTTCGGTCGGTGTCCGTTCAGCCTCTCGACGACGAGCGCACCACGTCGCCGCGGATACCGTGGAAAACGGGGCCGCGGCGCGCGGCCGCACGTCACCTCACGTAGCCGTAGAACTCGACCCGCGGGAACGCGAGCCCATCGCCGTCGCCGGTCCACACGCCGGTGAAGCGCAGCACGACGCTGTCTCCGGCATCGAGCGGCCCGTTCCACGTGACGGCATTCCCCGCGACGGAAGGGCGACCGGAGGTCGCCTCCAGGGTCGACGCCGCCCAGGTCGAGTCGTCGAGGAGGCCGTCCAGGCGGAACGTGAGCGCGCTCTTCGTCGAGTCGACCTCGCCGTTGTTGAGGAACTGCATGGTGTACGTCACGGTGTCCCCCACCTGGGGATCGGTCGGACTCATGTTGAACGTGTACTGGAAGAAGAGACAGGCCGCGCCGACGCGCTGCGTGAGAACGCCCGTGCTCTGCGTACTCGACGCCGTCGGATCCGCGGGCGTCGACTCGGCGTGAGCGGCGGAAGCGAGCGCCGTTCCGCCGAGTGAGAGAGCGGCGGCCATGCCGAGGGCGGCCGAGGTACGGGCGAGGAGCGTCTTGTTCATGAGAGGTGCCTTTCTCCGACGCGCTGCGGCGTCGACGTCGTCGTCAAAGGGAGAGCCCCTCGACGAGGACAGGACGCCGAACGGCGCGATCGATCACGCGACGACGGTGAAGTCGTCGCGTGATCGATCAGCTAGGCCTCTCGCGGCCCTCAATCGCCGATGCGCGAACCCGCGACCCGGCGGCGGATGCCGAGTGCCACGAGTCCGGCGAGCAGCAGCAGCGCTCCCAGGGCGAACGGACCGGCGGCCCCTTCGGACCCGGTCAGCGCGAGCCCACCGCCCGGAGGGGCCGGAGGAGTGACCGCTGTCCCGTTGGTGAGCACGACCGCGACCGTCGCGTCTTCGGAGATCGTGAGCGTCGCACCGCCGTCGCCGACGTCGACTCCCGCCCCGGTGAAGCGCGGACTCTTCCACGTGACGCCCGCCACGGAGCTCGGCGCCTTCTCGCGGAGCGTGACGACCGTTCCCGCCGGCAGATCCGCGAGCCCGTCGCTCTGCCCGGCGCGGAGTGCGAGTTCACCGGTGACGGGCTGTCCCGCGAGCTCGTACGAGTACTCCACCGTGAACGTCTGGTCCGCAGGGACCAGCGACGTCCCCGGGCCGGTGACGTTCTTTGTCACCGTGAAGCCTCCGACCGGCGGCGGCGTGACCGTCGTCGGGTTGGTGAGCGTCACCGCGACCGTCGTGCCCCGTGCGATGGTGACGGACGCGCCGCCATCGGTGATCGCCACACCGGTGCCGGAGAAGACCGGCGCCTGCCAGGTCACGCCGTCGACGTCCGCCGGCGTGACCTCAGACAGGGTGACGACCGTGCCCACCGGCAGACCCTTCAGGCCATCGGTCTGCCCGGACCGCAGGGCGAGCTCGCCCTCCACCGTCTGCCCTGCACGCTGATACGAGTAGGCCACCCGGAACTCCCGGTCGTCGGGCACCAGAGCCGCGCCGGAACCGCTGACCTCCTTGGTCACAGTGAACCCACCGACCGGCAGCACCCCTTCGCCATCTCCCCCGCCCTGGGAGTAGATGACCGGGGTGCTCTCGGTGACCCACCGGGAGCCGGTCACGGTGTTGTGGAACGCATCACCGGGGCGGACGTCGGCGGGCAGAGCGGTCTTGTAGCGGAGCACGTAGATCGCGTCCGCGACGATGGGCGCGTCCACCGTCACCGTGAACGACTCGGAGCTGACCCCCGTGACGGTGAAGTCGCTGCCCGACTGCAGCGCCGTCGACACGGTGTACTTGCCTCCCGCCCAGTCCTTCGCAAGCACGTATGCCACGGTGACGGAGGCAGGGTCCAGGATGAGTCCCGCTGTGAACGTGTCGGTGAGCGTCGGCGCACCCCCCGTCAGCGCCGCGGATGGGATGTTCACGCCCCACGAGATGTTCCGGCCGTCCAGTGTGATGTCACCCCATTTGTTCGGGGTCGTCGGCGCCGGGAACTCCGGGACCGGTCCGATCCCACCGGGGACATCGACCGGAACGATCGTTCCTCCGCCCGTCGTGAACGGGATCTCCGTCAGCGTGGTCTCCTCGTCTGCCCTCGCACGGAAGTGCAGGGTACCGCTGACGTCGGTGTGACTGTCGACGTAATCCGAGAGCGTGCACACGAGCTCACCGGTCGACACCTCGCAGGTTCCCACGGTCTGACCATCCGGCGCCGTCAGGGCGAACGAATCCCGCACCCCGGTCAGGCTCGGGCTCGTTGGAAAGGCGAGACGGAACGTGTCCCCCGCGGTCGCCGTGTCCGGCACCGCCCAGGTCGCTTCGAACGCGATCCGGTCCCAGACCTTGATCTGGCCGGTGGGTTCGGTGATGGTCAACGAGGTGATCCCCGTCACCTCCGCAGCGCGGGCCGTGGCCGGCGTCGCGATGACGGCCACCAGGGCCGCCAGACAGATCGCGAGCAGAGCGCCCACGAACGTCGTCAGGCGCGTTCCCCGCGCGCCCGATCTGATTGCATGCTGAATGACTGGCACTTTCGACTCCCCAGATGATCGATGAACTCGCGCGGATGGCTTCTTCCGCTCGAGTGGTGTCCCCGTGGAGAGACGCACGAATGGCGGTTCTGTTACGCGATCTCGGCCACGCAGTTTCTTCGGCGATGCAGTATTCCGTGATCCTGCAGCGAACGGCGTCATGAAACGGCCACTCCGACGTCTCTCAGTTGACGGATCGCTTCCCCTTCCGACGCGTCCGTCCGTCTGTAGAGGCATTCGCCGTCTACCTGGTGCCGGGGGCATCGTTGTCTCTCCCCGCTCCCGGCACCTCCTTCCGCCTCCTGTCGACGCTTCACCGGCATCGCTTCCCGGCGAAACGGCCGCGCACTGGTACTTTTCACACATGAGTGCCCCCCGACCCGAACGCTTCTCCCTCGCGGCCGTCCTGGCAGTCGGGGCTATCACGCTCGCCGGATGCGCGTCGAGCACAGCTCCCACCAGCACCGTGACCCCGAGCGATGCACCCCCCTCCAGCTCGCCCTCCCCCTCGCCTGCGCCCAGCTCTCCTGCCGAGACGTTTGGAGACTTCACGGCAGACGGCTTGGCCCAGATCTGCATCGACGCCACGAGATCGGCCTTCGCCGAGGGTGCACAGTTCGACACCGCCAACGTCCGCATCGAGCGGCGCACCGTCGAGCCCGAATGGCTCGTCCTCGTCCCCGCGCAGACCTCCGGACTCTCCGGAGAGGCGCAATGCACGATCGGCGGCACGCCGACGAGCCCTGACATCGGTCTTTCGTCCGCCTCGATCGAGCGTCTTCCGGAGGAGCAGATCCAGAAGCTGATCAACGGGCAGAACGAAGGAGGAGACCGATAGTGTGCGGACCGGAGTCGGCGACCGCACCGCCGAACTCACTGACTCACACCGTTCTGTCTCGACGATCTGCACTGGTCGCCTCGGGCGTCCTCGGTGGAGCGCTGATGCTCGGTTGGGAGGCCGTCGCACCCCAGACACCCGCGGATGCAGCGACGACGTATCTGCGTCCGTGCGGTTACGCCCCGATCTCGGACACGTGGCAAGGACACCGGAACCGCGGCTCCGCCGAGCCGGGCACCGACTACGCGGTGCCGAGAGGCACGCCCGTGTGGGCGGCGACGAGCGGCGTCATCGTCGACCGCAAGGACACGCCGTCGACGGCGACGGGACGCTACCTTGCTCTCCGCGCCGACGACGGCAACTACCTTCGTTACCTCCACCTGGACGCCAGCACGGTTCGTGTAGGGACCCGGGTTGAGCGAGGAGCGCTCATCGCCTATTCAGGAGCCTCGGGGTTCGACAGCGACACGGGATATGGCGCTCACGTGCATGTGTCGCTGTGGATCGGTGGGTCTCCGAACCAGCTCGGCTTCAAGAACACCGTCGACTTCGAGAACCACGTCATCGACACCAATCCCAGCCAACCCTCGACCTCGGAGGATCCCGTGCCCACCCATCAGTCGACCACCTACGCGTGGAACACCGTCATACCGGCGAACTCCTGGATCCCGGTCCGCGTGGGAGCGAACGAGAACTACGTCGCCGTGATCGGTCCGGGACGACGCGAAACCGGGGAAGCCGTCGTCAATCTGCGTGCCTCCGGGGTCACCTCCGCGCTTCAGATCCGACTGGTCGCCGAGACTCTCACCTCGGCAGGCACTGTCGCGCAGGCGATCCCCCAGCCCACGGCCGAGATCCCGAGGACCACGTCGAGCGACGGCATCACGCATGCCCAGTACGTGATGCCGTACGCCCTCACCGGTCCCGCCCGGATGTACGTCCACGTACGCTCCGTCGGTGGCAGCTCGAGGATCGAAGAAGTCACCATCAAGAAGAACTACTGGCCCTCCTGACCCCCAGCGCAGAGGGACGACGCCCTCGGGCTCCGCGCATGAGGAATGTCAGACCCGCGGCAAGGAATGTCCCGATCCCCGCGACGGCCAGTGCAACAGCAGGTCCGACGGCGACGAGGAGGGGTGCGGCGAGGGCCGTGCCTGCCACTCCGGCGGTCTGGTTGACGCTGCCCATCGCTGCCAGGGCACGACCGCGGGTGCTGTCGGGAACCGCCGACACGACGATGAGGCGGATCGCGGCGACTTGAATGGCGTTCGCGAGACCGGCGATCGCGAAGCCCGCGCCGGCGACGATGCTGTTCGGGATCACGCCGGGCAGGAGAAGGCCGATGCCCATTGCTGCAGTCGCGCCGAGCAGCCATGTCGAGGCGCGGCTCTCCGTGACCCGTGCACCGAGGCGCGATCCGAACAACCGACCGACGACGAAGCACTGGGTGAGGATCGCGACGCCGATGGGATCGAGGGCGAGGACGTCGAGGGAGTACAGCGTCTGCGCGGTCGAGAAGATCGAGGTGAACACGATCGCCAGGACGAGCCCGGTGAGGGCGGCACGCGCAGCCTGGTGCCGGAACAGGAGGGCGGGTGCTTCGGTGACGCGTTGCCACCAGGATGACGGCGTCGCCACCGGTTCCCACGCCTGTTGCGGATACCAGCGGGCGACGATGTCGAGGATGGCGACCGTTACGGCCTGGGCGAGGAACAGCCAGGAGAGGTCGAGGAACTGCACCGCGATCCCTCCGAGCAGCGGGCCGATGAGCCCGCCGATGAGCCGGGCGGTGTCCAGGCGAGCGAATGCTCGTGCGGTGGAGTCGGGGGCGTGCGACCGCGGGGCACGGTCGGCGAGCAGCAGGAGCGCGGCGGAGTCCAACGCGGACACGCACGCGCGAGCAGCGACCATGGCGATGAGCACCGCCGTGGTCGGCGCGGCCGCGGTGAGCAGGAGGATGACGACCTGCACGACCGCGGACACGACGACGACCGAGCGAGGTCCGAACCTGTCCAGCAGCGGGGCCGCGAGTGGGGCGAGGACGATGGCGGGGATTGCTGCCGAGAGGAGCACGGCGGCGACCGCCCAGCTCGCCGCTTCGCCCCGCGCAACCGTCACCATCACCGCCAGCATCGTCGCCGATGAGCTGACCGTGGCGATCAGGTGCGCAAGGGGAAGGGAGAGCCGGACGGCCGTGTTCATGGGATCCTGGAGTAGGGCGGGCGGGACTTGAACCCGCGATCGTTGGGTTATGAGCCCACTGCCTTAACCAGCTTGGCCACCGCCCCGTACCGCCCCAGCCTAGCGGGGCACGGCCTCACGCTTCGGTTGCGCGGGCGTGCGTCGCCGCGTGCTCCAGGTAGATCGCCGCGTTCGCCACCAGAGAGGCACGCTCGTCGTCCGACAACGCCCTGCGCACCTTTGCAGGCACGCCCGCGACCAGGGACCCGGGCGGCACCTCGGTCCCGCCGAGCACCACGGCGCCTCCAGCGACCAGGCATCCCTCTCCGATCACGGCGCCGCTGAGGACGACGGCACCCATGCCGATGAGGGAGCCGTCACCGATCGTGCAGCCGTGCACCACCGCGTTGTGCCCGATCGACACCCGTGACCCGACGAGGACGGGGTGCCCCGTGTCGACGTGGATCGACACGTTGTCCTGCACGTTGCTGCCAGGACCGATGACGATCGGCGAGGAGTCACCGCGAAGCACGGCGTTGTACCAGACGCTGGCACCGGCTCCGAGAGACACCGCGCCGACGATGCGGGCGCCGTCTGCGACGAAGGCCGTGTCGTCGAGCTCGGGGGTGCGATCCGGGAGGGCGAGGACGGAGGCGCCGGCAGCGATGCTCATGAGGCGAGACTACCCTCACTCCCCCGGAATCACGCGGAAGTGAGTGGAGCCTCAGCTTCCTTGCGGAATGCCTGAGCCTGAGTAACGTTGTACTCGTCAGACAGAGAACTTCATTCGGAGGAGCAAGAAGATGAGCAAGGCCCAGACCGTTTCCACCACCGCCATCGACCCGACTGTGGCCGCCGGTGCGGCGCAGTTCCTCTCCCCCGTCGTCCTCGGCCTCCAGGCGCTGACCGTCAACGGCAAGCAGGCGCACTGGCACGTCCGCGGCGCCAACTTCGTCGGCGTGCACGAGCTGCTCGACACGATCGTCGCCCACGCCGGAGACTTCGCCGACACCGCCGCCGAGCGCATCGTCGCTCTGGGCCTTCCGATTGACGCGCGCGTGAACGCCGTCGCCGAGAAGGCAGGCGCCACCGGCGTTCCGGCCGGCTTCGCGCAGTCGGACGAGCTGATCCGCGCCGTGATCGCCGACATCGACGCGATCCTCGTCGACGTGAAGGCGGCCGTGGAGGGCCTCGACGAGGTCGACCTCACGAGCCAGGACGTGGCGATCGAGATCCAGCGCGGGCTGGAGAAGGACCGCTGGTTCCTCGTGTCGCACATCGCGGCCTGACACCACGCACACGACGAAGGGCGGCTCCGATCCGGGGCCGCCCTTCGTCGTGTGCGCGCCGCCTCAGGCGACGTGCGTGAGGCGACCGCCGAGCAGCGTGGTGGTGACGGGCATCGTCCGGAGCCCCGCCGCGTCAGCGGTGCGAGGATCACTCCCGACGAGCACGATGTCTGCGCTCTGACCGGGACGGAGCGACGTGCGGACACTCGCTTCGAGGGCCTGATCCAGCGTCACCCGCTCCTCCGGATGCCAGGCGACCCGGTCGTCGTCGGTCCGCCAGACCGCCGCGGCGATCGCATGCCAGGGGTCGAGCGGCGCGACCGGCGCATCGGAGCCGAAGCGCACCTCCGCACCCGCCGACAGCAGCGAGGCGAGCGGGTAGCCGATCGCGGTCTGCTCCGCCCAGTGGTGCTCGACGAGGTCGCGGTCGTCCACCGCATGCTGGGGTTGGACGCTCGCGCGCACCCCGAGCCGCGCGAATCGGGCGAGGTCGGCGTGCCGCACCAGTTGCGCATGTTCCATCGACCCTGTGGCACCCGAAGCGCCGAAGGCGTCGAGGGCCGCCGTCACGGCGCGATCGCCGATCGCGTGCACGGCGACCTCGATCCCCGCTCCCGCCGCAGTGGTCAGCAGCGCCGTGAGTTCGTCCGGAGGCACCGTCAGCACCCCGTAGTTCGCGGGGTCGCCGGGGTAGGAGTGCGAGCACGCCGCGGTACGGGTGCCGAGTGAGCCGTCGCTGATCACCTTCAACGACCCGACCCGCACGAGGGACCCGACCAGCCCGGTCCGATCCGACACCGCAAGGCGCTCCCCCGAGCGGAGACCCGCGGTGATCGCCCGATCGAGATCCGCCGGATAGAACGCAAACTCGACGCGGTGCGCGGCGAAGCCCGCGAGGATCCGTCGCGGCCAGGCATCGGCGTTCCACGCCATGTCGAAGTCGACCAGACCGGTCACGCCGCGCGCCGCGGCCGCTGCCCCCGCACGGATGACCGCCTCATCGCTGTGGGCAGGGTCGACGGCATTGAGCCGCCGGGAGATCTCGAACGCGTCCTCCTCGCGGAGCAGACCGTCGTCCCCGCGGAAGCCTTCGCGCGCCAGAGCCGCCGAGTTCAGCCAGACGCTGTGCACGTCCGCATTGATCAGGTAGGTGGGCACGACGCCGGTCTCGGCATCGAGCGCGGCCACGGATGGCCGATCCGGCCACAGCGCGTCCCGGAACCCCGTGCCGATCCGTCGTCCGTCCGGCAGCACGGGCGCGTCGCCCATCAGCCGCGCGGCCCCGGCGGCGGAGTCCGCTTCGCCCAGAGCGACGCGCTCCGCCGCGAGGGCCCACTGCACGGTGTGCACATGGTTGTCCCAGAGCCCCGGCACCGCCCAGGCACCGTCGGCCTCGATGACCTCGCCGCGCGCCGGCAAGGCCCCGGTCGGCGCGATGTCGACGATGCGTCCGTCGGCGAGGTGGAGGTCGACGGGCTCATCGTCCAGCAGGAACTCCCGCCCCGGACCGACGGGGCGGACGGCACGAACCGTACCGACCTCGACGCCGAGGGCGCTCATGCCCCGCCACCCGTCCGTGCGTCCTGTGCACGACGCATCTCCGCGGCGAGGGCGGCGTTCGCGTACGGCCCTTCGGCGTGCAGCGCCGCGATCACCGCCTCGATGGTCTCCGCGGGCTTGTTCTGGCTCAGCTTCCGCTTGGCGACGACCTTCGTCGGGGTGAGCCGGAAGCCGACCGTTCCGGATTCGAGCCTCTCGATGAAGGCCGCGTCGTTCGGACGCTCCCACATCAGGCGCGGGTCGGGCAGGCGCGACTCGAATCGCGCGACCAGGGCATCGAGCACACGGAGGTTCTCCGCGGTGCTGAGGATCTCGGGAACGCCCGACAGGTGCACCGCGGTGTAGTTCCAGGTCGGGACCGCGGGAATGTCGCCGTACCAGCCCGGGGAGACGTACCCGTGCGGCCCCTGGAAGGCGAGCAGGATCTCCCGCTCCCCCAGGCCGTGGATGGCGTCGTCCGGGCGGCCCACGTGCCCCACGACCGTCAGATCATCGCGGTCGTCGTCGAGGAGGACGGCATAGTGCGAGGCGACCAGACCGTCCTCAGGCGCACTCACCACCGTCGCCCACGGGTTGGCGTCGATGACGCGGCGGATCTCGGCCACATCCGCGAGCGTGAAGCTCGGATTCTGTCGCATGGCTCCCAGCCTAGAGCGGCGGGAGCCCCGGGGATCCCGCCCTCAGGCCTGACAGCGCGGGCACCAGTACAGCTTGCGGGCGCCGATCTCCTCCAGCGCGATCTCGGTCCCGCAAACCCGGCACGGCAGGCCGGCACGGTGGTAGACCCAGTGCCGGTCGTCGCGCCTGGCCATGGCGGCGCGGTACTGCTCAGGGGACAGCCCGTCCATGGTCATCATCTGACCCGTCTCCACGCCGATGGCCAGCAATCGCACCCAGTCATGCCAGAGCGCCCTGACGACATCCTCCGGGACGTCGCGGCCCGGCGTGTGCGGGTTCAGCCGCTGCCGGTAGAGCATCTCCGCGCGGTACACGTTGCCGATGCCGCTGACGACCGACTGGTCCATCAGCAGCAGCGCGATCGGGGTCGGCTTCTTCCGCACGGCGCGGATGAACCGCTCCTCGTTCTCCGCCGGATCGCCGACGAGCGGATCGGGACCGAGCTTGGCCACCGTCGCCAGCATCTCCTCGGGGGTCTGCAACACGCAGGCGGTGGGACCGCGCAGGTCGGCCACCGTGATGTCGGTCATGAGGCGCAGCCGCACCTGACCCACCACAGGCGGCGGCCATTCGTCGATCTCGTCGGTGAGGCCCTTGGTCTGCTCGGACATCCGCACGTGGACCCTGGCGCGCCGCGGGGCCCCGATCGAGGCGAGGGAGTTCTCCCCCGCGTCGTCGAGGATCGCCTCGTCGAGAGTGGTGCCGCGCTGATTGGTCTGGCCCATCCGGCCGTTGGCTGACGCGATGGTGGGGTCGACGAGGATCTCCCCCGCGAAGTCCCAGGCACCGTAGAGACCGAGGTGCACGCGCAGCCAGAGGTCACCCTCCGCTTCGAGGAACATCTGCTTGCCCACGGCCTGCACGCTCACGGCCTGGCGTCCGTCGAGCACCGCGGCGCCCTCGGCGAAGCGTCCCTGCGGGCTGGAGGCCCTCATCGTCTTGCCGACGAAGTTGCGATCGAACTGCCGCGCGATGCGGTGGACGGAATGTCCCTCGGGCATGTCAGGCTCGGGGGTCCGGGAGGAGCGAGCCGTCGCGCTCGAAATCGGCGATCTGTCCGATGCGCCGGACGTGCCGCTCGTCGCCGGAGAACGGCGTGGCGATGAACCGGTCGATGAACGCCGTGACCTCGTCGTAGGTGTGCTGACGAGCTCCGATGGAGATGACGTTCGCGTCGTTGTGCTCCCGCGCGAGCTCGGCCGTGGAGAGGTTCCAGACGAGCGCTGCACGGACCCCGGCGACCTTGTTCGCCGCTATCTGCTCGCCGTTGCCCGAGCCGCCGAAGACGACACCGAGCGCCGGCACCCCGGTCGCCTGATCGACGACGACGGCCTGCGCCGCCCGGATGCAGAAGGCGGGGTAGTCGTCGAGCGCGTCGTACTCCACCGGACCGTGGTCGATCACCTCGTGACCTGCGGCGCGGAGATGCTCCTGCAGCCGGGTGGAGAACTCGAGTCCGGCGTGATCGGTGGCGATGTGGATGCGCATGGTCTCCATCCTAAGATCCGGTGTCCGCGACTCAGGGGGCGATGCCGGCCGCCGCGGGCTTGAACCCCGCGCGCACGTTCTCGCAGCACCCGGGACGGCAGACGTCGAACGCGCCGGGCAGATCGGTGACGTGCGGACGCTCCGCGTTCGGGCGACCCTGCAGGCGCTCCTCGATGAGGTCGACGATACCCTCCACGAAAGCCTCGCGGACACCGGGCGTCGGCGTGCGGACGAAGGCGAGGCCCGCCTCCTCCGCGGCCTCGGCGGCCTCGGTGTCGAGATCCCAGAGGACCTCCATGTGGTCGCTCATGAAGCCGACGGGGACCACGATGACCGCCTTGCGCCCGCGCGCCGGGAGCTCCGCGATCACGTCGCAGACGTCGGGCTCCAGCCAAGGCTGCGACGCGGGGCCCGAACGGGACTGGTAGACGAGCTCCCAGGGCACGTCGGCGGCTCCCGGGACGGCGGCCCGCACCTGCTCCATCGTCCACTCCGACACGGCGAGGTGCTGCGCGGCATAGGCCCCGCCTTCGCCCCAGTCGATGTCGCGGGCGCCGGAGCGCTCGGCGTCGGCGGTCGGGATGCTGTGCGTGGAGAAGAGGACCTGGATCTCGGTCGGCGCGAAGCCCTGGTCGAGGTAGCCCTGCACCGACTCCCGCACGCCCGCCTCGAAGGCTTCGACGAAGCCGGGGTGGTCGTAGAAGGGGCGGATCTTGTCGATGGTGACCGTCTCGCCGAGGCCGGTGTCGGTCAGCACGCGGGCGAAGTCCTCGCGGTACTGGCGGCAGCTGGAGAATGAGCTGTACGCGCTCGTGGCGAAGGCGAGGAGGGTGGTGTGGCCGTTGGCGGACGCCTCGGGCAGCACGTCCTCGAGGTACGGACCCCAGTTGCGGTTGCCCCAGTACACCGGGAGGTCGATCCCGCGGGCCACGAGCGCCTTCTCCAGCGCGTCCTTGAGCACGCGGTTCTGGCCGTTGATCGGGCTCACGCCGCCGAAGTGACGGTAGTGGTGCGCGACCTCCTCCAGCCGCTCGTCAGGGATGCCCCGACCGCGCGTCACGTTCCGGAGGAAGGGGATCACGTCCTCCTGGCCCTCCGGGCCGCCGAAGCTCGCCAAGAGGATGGCGTCGTAGGCGACGGGCGTGGTCACATAGGGGTCGCCGCCGGCAGCGGCGGGCGAGGCAAAGGGAACGACATTCGGCTCGATCGCGGTCACCCCTCCATCTTCCCACCTCCGCGGACGACGAGCGTCCGCACGACCGTGACTATCCCCGGTTCGTGAGGATCGACGGCGCGCGCGCCGCTCTGGCGTAGGCTGTCATGGTTGCCGTCGGCGCCAACTGCGCCGACCCCGGTTACATCCCCTCACCCCTGGGAGTACAGCTTTGCCTGGAGAGAACCTCACCCGAATCGAAGCGCAGGAGCGCCGCGATGTCGTCGACACGCACTCCTATGAGGTCGCCCTCGATCTGACCAAGGGCGCCGAGGTCTTCGGCTCCCGGAGCGTCGTGCGCTTCTCCGCGTCCCCCGACAGCTTCACCTTCATCGACCTCATCGCCCGCGACGTGCGCGAGATCTCGCTCAACGGAGAGCAGCTCGACCCGCGCGAGGTCTTCGCCGACTCCCGGATCGCACTCGCCGGACTGCAGGAGGAGAACGTCCTCGTCGTCGACGCCGACTGCCTCTACACCAACACCGGCGAGGGCCTGCACCGCTTCGTCGACCCGGTGGACGGCGAGGTGTACCTCTATTCGCAGTTCGAGGTGCCCGACTCCCGCCGCGTGTTCGCCGTCTTCGAGCAGCCCGACCTCAAGGCCACCTTCCAGTTCACGGTGACCGCCCCCGCGGAGTGGAAGGTCGTCTCCAACTCCCCCACCCCGGAGCCCATCGTCCACGACGACGGGGTCTCGGCCACCTGGGGCTTCGAGCCCACGCCCCGGATCTCCTCCTACATCACGGCCCTCGTCGCCGGACCTTACGAGGCCACCTTCTCGGAACTCACCAGCGCCTCGGGCCGCGTGATCCCGCTCGGCGTCTACGGACGCAAGAGCTTCTGGCAGCACCTGGACGCCGACTACATCTTCGACAAGACCCGTGAGGGCTTCGCCTACTTCGAGTCGAAGTTCGGCGTTCCGTACCCGTTCGCCAAGTACGACCAGCTCTTCGTGCCCGAGTTCAACGCCGGCGCGATGGAGAACGCGGGAGCGGTGACGTTCACCGAGACGTATGTCTTCCGCAGCAAGGTCACCGACGCCGTCAAGGAGCGTCGCGTCGTGACGATCCTGCACGAGCTCGCCCACATGTGGTTCGGCGATCTCGTCACCATGAAGTGGTGGAACGACCTCTGGCTCAACGAGTCGTTCGCGGAGTGGGCGTCCACCATCGCGACGGCCGAGGCGACCGAGTGGACCGAGGCGTGGACCACCTTCAACGCGATGGAGAAGACCTGGGCCTACCGCCAGGACCAGCTCCCCTCCACGCACCCGATCGTCGCCGAGATCAACGACCTCGAGGACGTGCAGGTCAACTTCGACGGCATCACCTACGCCAAGGGCGGCTCGGTCCTCAAGCAGCTCGCCGCGTGGGTCGGCATCGAGGCGTTCTTCGCCGGTGTCTCGCAGTACTTCCAGAAGCACTCCTGGGGCAACACCGAGCTCAGCGACCTCCTGACGGAGCTGGAGGCCACGAGCGGCCGCGATCTCGGCACCTGGTCGAAGAAGTGGCTGGAGACGGCCGGTGTGAACACGCTCGAGCCCGTCGTGGCCGAAGACGACAACGGCAGGATCTCGCGCTTCGCCATCACCCAGACGGCTCCGGCCGACTACCCGACCATCCGTCCGCACCGTCTCGGCATCGGCTTCTACTCGCTACAGGACGGCGCCCTCACGCGCACCCATCACATCGAGGTCGACGTGGACGGCGACCGCACCGAGGTCCCCGAGCTCCAGGGCCTCGACCGTCCCGACCTCATCCTCCTCAACGACGACGACCTCGCGTACGCGAAGATCCGTCTCGACGACAAGTCGCTCGCGACCGCGATCGCCCACCTCGCCGACATCCACGATCCCCTCGCCCGCTCGCTCGTCTGGGGAGCAGCCTGGGACCAGACCCGCGACGCGGAGACGGCGGCGTCCGACTACATCGACCTCGTTCTCGGCAACATCGGCCGGGAGACCGAGTCCACCACGGTCCGCACCACCCTCGCGCAGCTGCGCACGGCGGCGACCCTGTACGTCGCCCCGGCGGAGCGCGAAGCCGCACGGCTGAAGGTGGCGGATGGCCTCTGGGCACTCGCCGAGTCGGCGGAGGCCGGCAGCGACAGCCAGCTCCAGTTCGTCACCGCCTTCGCGAACAACCTGGTGACGCCGGAGCACGCCGGCATCGTCGGGCGTCTGCGCTCGGGTGAGGAGACGCTCCCCGGGCTCGACGTGGACGCCGACCTGAGCTGGCAGCTCCTCGTCGGCCTTGCGACGATCGGTGCGACGGACGCCGGGGCCATCGACGCCGCGCTCGCCGCCGACAACACCGCGAAGGGTGCGGAGTTCGCCGCGCAGGCGCGCGCCGCTCTTCCGGACACCGCCGCGAAGCAGGAGGCCTGGGACGCGCTGATCGCGCGCGACGACGCCCCGAACACGATCGTCCGCTCGGCGGCCCTTGGCTTCGTCCACCCGGCGGGTGTGGAGGTGCTGGGCACCTTCGTGCCCCAGTACTTCGACATGCTCCTGCCGGTGTGGGAGTCGCGGACCTACCAGATCGCGCAGTACCTGATCGTCGGGCTCTTCCCCACCGCTCTCGCCGACGTCGCGCTGCGCGACGCGACGCGGGGCTGGCTCTCCGAGCACCAGGACGCGCCGCCCGCTCTGCGCCGTCTCGTGCTGGAGAACCTCGCGGACGTGGAGCGCGCCCTCGCCGCGCAGTCCCGCGACGCCGAGGACTGACCCTCCACCGCCGACACTGAAACGGGCCTCTGCCGCCGCTCTTCCAGCCGGCGCAGAGGCCCTCTCGGTACCATCGAGACGATGCTGATTTCCGCTGAGACGACCCCCACGCCGACGCCCGCCGAACTCCCCGCGTGGGTGGTGGATATGCTCGCGCTGCTGACCAAGGTCGGCGGCAAGCTCCTGCAGATCGCCCTGATCATCGGCGCCTGCGTCCTCATCGCGCTCGTGCTGCGCCGGGTGATCAGGCGGGTCGTGCACCGCATCGTCGACACCGCCAAGAACAAGGCCGCCGTCGACGACACCCAGGCACTCGAACGCTCCCCGCTGGCCGACATGCGACTGGTCCAGCGCACCCGCACACTCGGCACCATCCTGCAGAACATCGTCAACGTGATGCTCGTGATCATCGCGATCATCCTCATCGTCAACGCGATCGACAATGCTCTCCTCGGATCGCTCACCCTTCTCACGGCGGCGGTCGGTGCCGGTCTCGGTTTCGGCGCCCAGAACATCGTCAAAGACGTACTGAACGGGATCTTCCTCGTCGCCGAAGACCAGATCGGCATCGGCGACGTCGTCGACCTCGGGCTCGCGAGCGGCGTCGTCGAGTACGTCAGTGTGCGCGTGACCCAGGTGCGGGACGTGAACGGGACCCTCTGGTACGTGCGCAACGGCGAGGTCACCCGGATCGGGAACATGTCGCAGGGCTGGGCACGTGCCATCGTCGACATCGGTGTGGCGCCGGATTCCGACCTCGAACAGGTCGAGCACATCCTGCTGGAGACGGCGCAGGGCCTGGCGAAGGACCCGAAGTGGCGCACCCGTATCGTGGAGAAGCCGGAGCTGTGGGGCCTGGAGTCGGTGGACGGCGACGCCCTCGTGGTGCGCGCCGTCATCAAGACCAGGGCGAACGCGCGAGACGACGTGGCGCAGGAGCTCCGACGCCGTCTCCGAGCCGCTCTGTTGGAGAAGGAGATCGACGTGCCGCGTCTCGCGGACGTCGTGCCCACCGGATTGGAGGGTGCGCGCCGCGTCCGGGGCGCCAACCCGCCGAAGACGCGCCCCAACGCCGTCACCGGGGTGCCCGTCATCCCGGATCGCGGCATCTGGCGGCGCAAGAAGAACACCGGCGGCGACGGGAGTGCAGACAAGTGACGTTCTACGACGAGGTCGGCGGGCGCGAGACGTTCGCGAAGATCGTCTCGGTGTTCTATCGCGAGGTGGCCCTCGACCCCGTGCTCAAGCCGATGTATCCGGAGGAGGACCTCGGTCCGGCTGAGGAGCGCCTGCTCCTGTTCCTCGAGCAGTACTGGGGCGGCCCGAGCACCTACGGCGAGACCCGCGGCCATCCCCGCCTGCGGATGCGTCACATGCCCTTCCGGGTCGACCCCGACGCCCGCGATCGTTGGCTTCGTCATATGCGCACGGCCGTGGACGAGGCGCAGTTGTCCCCGTTGCACGAAACCACCCTCTGGGACTACCTGGAGCGCGCCGCCTATGCCATGGTGAACACATTCGAGCCGTCCGGCATCGGCACGGCACCCCAGGGGCGCACGACCCTGGAGACCCGCTCCCGTCAGGAATCAACGGAGACCCCATGACGACCACACCCCCGACCGCAGACGTCCTGGTGATCGGTTGGGGGTTGGCCGGTCTCGTCGCCGCCGCGGAAGCCCTCGAGGCCGGACGTCGGGTCGTCATCGTGGACCAGGAACCGCGGACGAACCTGGGTGGGCAGGCGTGGTGGTCCTTCGGCGGGCTGTTCCTCGTGGATTCTCCGGAACAGCGCCGTCTCGGCATCACCGACTCGCTCGAGCTCGCAACCCAGGACTGGTTCGGCACCGCCGGATTCGACCGCCCCGAGGACGAGTGGCCCCGGCGCTGGGCCGAGGCCTATCTGCAGTTCGCGGCCGGCGAGAAGCGCTCGTGGCTCCGCGCCCGCGGTGTCGGCTTCTTCCCGGTGGTCGGCTGGGCCGAACGGGGCGGCTACGGCGCCCTCGGTCCGGGGAACTCGGTCCCTCGCTTCCACATCACCTGGGGCACCGGGCCGGGGATCGTCGCGCCGTTCGCTGCCGCCGTCGAGCAGGGAGAGCGCGAGGGACGGCTCACCGTCCTCGCCCGACACCGCGTCGAGGAACTCGTGCTCACCGATGGGCGCGTGACCGGTGCGCGCGGGAGCGTGCTGGCGTCGGACGGTGCCGCCCGGGGCGTCCCGTCGTCCCGAGACGTGATCGGCGCGTTCGAGATCGACGCGACGGCGACGATCGTGGCCTCCGGGGGCATCGGCGGAAACCATGACCTCGTCCGCGCGGCCTGGCCCTCGCGCCTCGGCACGCCCCCGGTGCACATGCTCTCCGGCGTGCCCGCCTATGTCGACGGCTCGATGCAGACCGTGAGCGCCGCCGCCGGAGCCCGCCTCATCAACGGCGACCGGATGTGGCACTACGTGGAAGGCATCACCAACTGGGACCCGGTGTGGCCGCAGCACGGCATCCGCATCCTGCCCGGGCCCTCGTCGCTGTGGCTCGACGCGACCGGACACCGGCTCCCCGTTCCGCTCTACCCTGGCTTCGACACCCTCGGCACGCTCGAGCACCTGCGGCGGACGGGCCACGACCACTCCTGGTTCGTGACCTCGCGGCAGATCGTGGAGAAGGAGTTCGCGCTGTCCGGTAGCGAGCAGAACCCGGATCTCACCGGCAAGGATGTGGCCCTGCTCCTCAAGTCCCGCCTTGCGAAAGGGCCGACCGGACCCGTGCAGTCGTTCCTCGACGAGGGCGAGGACTTCATCGTCGAGAACGACCTGGAGTCCTTGCTGGAGCAGATGGCGGCCCACCCCGGGGGCGAGCTCCTGGACATCGACGCCGTGCGCCGCGAGGTGGTCGCCCGCGACCGGGAGATGGCCAACGACTTCAGCAAGGACCCGCAGATCGGCATGCTGCGCTCGATGCGGGCCTATCGCGGTGACAAGCTCATCCGCACCGCGGCCCCGCATCGGCTC
Source organism: Microbacterium sp. CH1 (assembly GCF_001595495.1). Taxonomy (NCBI): domain Bacteria; kingdom Bacillati; phylum Actinomycetota; class Actinomycetes; order Micrococcales; family Microbacteriaceae; genus Microbacterium; species Microbacterium sp. CH1. The sequence goes on from NZ_LOSO01000011.1 coordinate 580,998, forward strand.
CAGGACCCCGCCGCCGGGCCGCTGATCGCGGTCAAGCTGCACGTGCTCACCAGGAAGTCCCTCGGGGGGATCAACACGGATCTCGACGGTCGCGCCCTGGATGGAAGCGGCGCGCCGATTCCCGGTCTCTTCGCCGCGGGCGAGGCCAGCGGCTTCGGGGGCGGAGGCTCGCACGGCTACCGCGCCCTGGAGGGCACGTTCCTCGGCGGGTGCCTGTTCTCCGGCCGTCAGGCCGGACGCGCAGCGGCGGCCCTCGGCTGATCCCGAGCTGCCCGCCGGTCCCGTGGTCGCCTCAGGCGCGGGTGCCGGTGGCTCGCACGCCGGTCAGCCCGGAGGCCACGGGACCGCGGGCGAGCACGTGGCCGCGGCGGAACGCGAGCCGCGTCCAACGACCGGAACGCGTGACGGGCACGTCCTCTTCGCCGGAGATGAAGCCGAGCGCGTCTGCCGCGAAAGCGACGCCGCGCGGCAGGCCGCCGAGGTCGTCGTCCGGCTCGCCCCAGATCGCCGCACGGAGCGCGCGCACCGCCTCTTCGCCGGATCCCGGTCCCGCACCATGCGCGACCGCGGAGATGCCCCACTGCGCGCGCTGCGCGATGACGGAGGCGGGAAGGACGCTTTCCACTGTCCAGCCCTGCCGAGGCGGGGCGACGCCGGCCCACGCGGGCGATAGCGCGGTCTCCGGGAGCGCCAGGCGCTGCGGGTCGTCCGTCGGGCGCAGGGCGTCGATCACAAGGTCGCACTCGAGCTCCGGGTCGGCACGGACGATGCGCATGGCAAGGATCGTCGGCGTCTGATCGAAGAGCCCCTGAGGCGCGAGGACCGCCGTGGTGAGGGCCAGCACGCCCTGATGAGCCTGCAGACGCACGCCCTCGTCGGACACCCGGGCCGCGCGGCCGGCGAACGTGAGGACATCCTTCGCCGTGTCCGGATCGGCGAGCAGGAGCTGAGGGGTCACGCGTTCTAAACTACCAACGAGCGGCGACCCCGGGCCGCGGAGGGGAACACATGAGCGCCGACGAGCACGCCATCCAGACCGTGGAGCGTCTTCTCGACGTCCTCGACCTCGACGCGACCCAGGCGCGGACCACGGAGGACATCTTCACCGGCTCGTCGCACCCGATGCCGAGCGGCCGCATCTACGGCGGGCAGGTACTCGCGCAGACCCTCGTGGCCGCGGAGCGCACGCTGCCGGAAGACCGCGCCGTCCACTCGATGCACGGCTACTTCCTTCGTCCCGGCGATGCGAGCCAGGGCATCACCATCGCCGTCGACCGTATCCACGACGGCCGCTCCTTCTCCACCCGCCGCACCCAGGCGTACCAGAACGGCGTCCCGATCTTCTCGATGATCGCCTCCTTCCAGGATGCCGACCCCGGGGTGGAGCACGCGGAGCCGATGCCCGCAGGCGTGCCGCTCCCGGAGGACCTCGCCCCCGATGAGGACCGTGTGCCCGGACTCGCCGGAGGCGCACGACGCATGCTGAGCGAGCGGGCCGCCGACATCCGTCACGTCGACTCCCCCCTCTATCTGCCGAACGATGACGAGAGGGTTCCGCGGCAGTCGGTGTGGATGCGACTGCGCGCCCCGCTCCCCGACGACCAGCGGCTGCATCGTGCCGCGCTGGCCTACCTCAGCGACATGACGATCCAGGAGTCGATCCTGCGCGCGCACGGGGTCTCCTGGTCACTCCCCGGGCTGAAGGTCGCGAGTCTGGACCACGCGATGTGGTGGCATCGCCCGGCGCGTGTGGACGAATGGCTCCTCTACGTGCAGGAGTCGCCAAGCGCCCGCGGAGGTCGCGGACTCGCGACGGGGCGCGTGTACACCCGAGAGGGCACGCTGGTGGCGAGCGTGGCGCAGGAGATCATGATCCGGGTCCCCGAGGGTCGCTGAAGCAGCGTCGTACCGGAGGAAGCCCTCAGCGCCGCTCTGACGGCTTCCCCCGGGACGTCGATGCGGACTAGGGCGTCGTGTAAGCGCCCTGGTACATCGGGACGATCCATCCACTGTCCTTCGTCGACCGCTCGGCGACACCCGTGAAGTCCGCCTCGTTGATCAGCAGGTACTTCGTGATGTCGTCGGTGTCGTTCCAGGTGGTGTCGACGGCCTTCCACACGCCATCCACCTTGACGTGGTTCCACGCATGGCCCGATCCCGAGTCTGCGATGATCCCGCTGACGTAGATGGACTCGAGGCCTGCCTTGCGGGCGAGAAGGTTGAAGGTATCGGCGTATCCGCCGCAGATCACCCGCTTGTCGATGAGTCCCCCGCGGGCGTCGGAGTACCGCTGGTTGTCCTCGATGAGACGACCGAAGGTGCTCTCGATCCCCGCGAGTGCCTCGTAGTCGTACTCCATGTTCTCCACGATCCACTTGTTGATCGCGGTCACCTTCTCCGTGTCGCTCATTCCCTCCGCGATCGCGGCCGAGATCGCCTCGTCAGCCAGATCGTTGACCTGGGACTGATCCTCCTTCGCGGTGGAGCGGTAGTTCACGTAGAGGTTGTTCCCGGAGAGCCGGTAATCGTCGACGGAGACCCGCACCATCGGGTTCTGCCGAATCGCCTCGTAGATGGCCTCGTCCGGCGAGGGATATCCAGGGGTCTCCACGAACTTCGTCATGTCGATGAGGCGTGTGCCCGCGACCATGTGGCCGGCGAGGAAGGTGCTGAACTCGTTGCTCCCGTACACGTCGTATTCAGAGTCCGGAACCTCTGCGACCGGCTTCATCTCCGCGAAGGCGTCGAGGGACATCGTGGGGTCCTGCGCGATGGTGTCGTCGCCGGTGGGAAGGACCTCGGTCTCAGCACGGTGGTTGTACGCCTGGGCGTTCGCGATGGACTGCGCGAGCCACTCCTCCTGCGAGACGCCATCCGGCATGACCGCGGTGATGTTGTCACGCATCTTGGTGCCGAGAACGCTGAAGGGCATACTGGCGTACCAGGCGCCTCGGCCGTCTAGGTACCAGAAGTCCTCGTACTTGACCTCGATCGCATCGACGTCGATCCGCACGCCCATCTTGGCCGTGTCCCCGTTGAGAGTGGTGACCGGGTACCAGGTCGGCAGCGTCGTGAGGTCACCGGCATCGACCGGGAAGAGGTCGCGAGCCTGCCAGTATGCCTTCTCGTACGGGAAGCTTCCGATTTCGTCCTTCACCTCCTTGAGAGACATGCGCGTTCGTTCCGAAAGGTCGTCGGAGACGGCGATGACAGCGAGGTCAGCCTTGGAGCGCACGACCTCGAGACCGGACGCGGACCCGAAGTTGAGCTCATCGGCCGAGTCGTAGGTATACAGGGCCAACTCACGGTTCGCGACTGATTTCTCCTCGTAGTCCAGCACTGCCTTGGACTCCCAGGAGGTTTCTGTGGTCTCTGCGATGACCTCGGGCCAGACGGTCTTCTCTCCGGTGTACTCGCCGTCGACCAGATAGTCGGAGGCACGCGTCTTGATGAGGTAGTACGTGAAGTCCTCGCTCATTCCCTTCGGCTCGTCCCAGGACAGCTTGACGGAGCCGGGCGCCTCGCCGACGGAGGTTCTCAACTCGATGGGGTCGTGGAGGACGTCCTCTTCATCAGCGGCCTCGATCGTGTGCACGATGGGAATGTCGAGCTTCTTGCCATCCTTGTCGAACCGCTGGACGACGTAGTACCGAGCCATCTCGGTCCACATGGTCGCCGTCTCCGCCTCATTCCAACTCACCCTGAGATCCTCGGGAAGACCGAGGTCGCTGGACAGCGCCTTCTCGGAGTCGAAAGACCATTTGTACGTGGAGTTATCGAGAACGCTGACCTCTGCGGTGCGATCTCCGTCGAACCAGAACACCGAGGAGAACTCGGGCATGATGGTCAGCTCGTCGTTGAGGTACACGTCGATGACACCATGGGCGAGCTTGCCCTCCTCGTTCGCAGGAGCGAGGGTCTCCGGATCGACCTCGAAGGGAATCTCCAGGGGCTCATCCGGCTGCAGATAGGTGACCGGCTCCCAGAGGTACCCGCCAGCCTCGACCGGCTCACTCGATCCACCGAGCCCGCTTCCTCCGGTGAGGTTGTTGACCACCACGATGCCACCCGCCACGAGAGCGACCGCGGCGACCCCACCGAGAACGGAGAGAACAACTTTCCTGCCCTTCCCCTTCTTGTTCTGTTCGGGAAGGTCGTCCGGCGAGTGCTCCGGCATGGCGGGCTGCTCGGCGGTCCGATGCTCGTGCTGCCCTGGGAGTTCCTGGTTCGGCGTTTCAGGGCGATTGGTGTGCGCGGTCCACCGATACCCATCCCACCACCGGTGAAACCGCGAGTCCTCCGGGTCCGGATACCATCCCGGTGCCACATTGCTCAAGTTGCTGCCCTCCGATGCGCAAGTCGATAAACGTCTCCCTTGAGACTATTCGACGCGCGCAGGAGCGACCGGCGACGGTGTCGTGCCGATCGCTCAGCGGTGGGCGTACTCGATGGAGGGGCCGACGTACGGCTCCCACGCCTCACGCATCTCGGCCGTCAGACGCGTCGGCCGCCCGGTGCCCGCATCGACGAGCACGATGATGGCCGTGGAACGCGCGTACAGCTCACGCGGCTCGGCGGCGGGGTCGTTGTGCACCTCGTAGCAGACCTCGACGCTGGAGCCGCCGAGCTTGCCGAACCACATCTGCACCTCGAGCGGGCGCCGCTGGTACGGAACCGGAGCGAGGTACTCGATCTCCTGCCGCGCGATGAGCGTCAGGATCCCCTCCTCGATCCCGGAGTCGAGGACGGCGGTGGACGGCGCCTCCTCGCCGGGCCCCGCACGCCAGAACGCGCGGACGCGCGCCTCCTCGAGCAGCTTGAGCATCGAGGTGTTGTTGACGTGGTTGAACGCATCCAGATCGCCCCAACGGAGGTGGATCGGGATGTGCAGGCGGGAACCCGGCGAGTCGGTGCTCATGGCCACCTCAGTCGCGGGTGAGCTTGCGGTGCGTCGACCGGTGGGGCTTCGCCGCATCCGGGCCGAGACGCTCGATCTTGTTCTGCTCGTAGGCCTCGAAGTTGCCCTCGAACCAGTACCACTGGTCGGGCTTCTCGTCCGTGCCCTCGTAGGCGAGGATGTGCGTCGCGATCCGGTCGAGGAACCACCGGTCGTGGGTGATAACCACCGCACAGCCGGGGAACTCGAGCAGCGCGTTCTCCAGGGAGCTCAGCGTCTCGACGTCGAGATCGTTGGTGGGCTCGTCGAGAAGGAGCAGGTTGCCGCCCTCCTTGAGGGTGAGCGCGAGGTTCAGACGGTTGCGCTCACCACCGGAGAGCACGCCGGCCTTCTTCTGCTGGTCCGGGCCCTTGAACCCGAACTTCGAGACGTAGGCACGCGACGGGATCTCGGTCTTGCCGACCGTGATGAAGTCCAGACCGTCGGAGACGACCTCCCACAGGGTCTTGTTCGGGTCGATCGACGACCGCGACTGGTCGACGTAGCTGATCTTGACGGTCTCGCCGATCTTGAGATCGCCGCCGTCCAGGGGCTCCAGCCCGACGATGGTCTTGAACAGGGTCGTCTTTCCGACGCCGTTCGGACCGATGACGCCGACGATGCCGTTCGGCGGAAGGCTGAAGCTCAGGCCGTCGATGAGCGAGCGGCCGTCGAAGCCCTTCTTGAGGTTCTTGGCCTCGATGACGACGTTGCCGAGTCGAGGACCGGCGGGGATCTGGATCTCCTCGAAGTCCAGCTTCCTGGTGCGCTCCGCCTCGGCCGCCATCTCCTCGTACCGGGCCAGACGCGCCTTCGACTTCGTCTGACGGCCCTTCGCGCTGGAGCGGACCCAGTCGAGCTCGTCCTTCAGGCGCTTGGCGAGCTTGGCGTCCTTCTTGCCCTGGATGTCGAGGCGCTCGGCCTTCTTCTCCAGGTACGTGGAGTAGTTGCCCTCATAGCCGATGAGGCGTCCGCGATCGACCTCGGCGATCCACTCGGCCACGTGGTCGAGGAAGTACCGGTCGTGGGTGATGGCGATCACGGCGCCCTTGTACGACTGGAGGTGCTGCTCGAGCCAGAGCACGCTCTCCGCGTCGAGGTGGTTGGTGGGCTCGTCGAGGAGCAGCAGGTCGGGCTTCTGCAGCAGCAGCTTGGCCAGCGCCACACGGCGCTTCTCGCCGCCGGAGAGCGGAGCGATGGCCGCGTCGCCGGGCGGGGTGCGGAGGGCGTCCATCGCCTGCTCGAGCTGGGAATCGAGGTCCCAGCCGTCCGCCGCGTCGATCTCCTCCTGCAGCGTCCCCATCTCCGCGAGGAGCGCGTCGAAGTCCGCGTCCGGATCGGCCATCAGCGCGGAGATCTCGTTGAACCGGTCGACCTTGGCCTTGATGGCGATGCCGTCCTGGATGTTCTCGAGGACCGTCTTCGACTCGTCGAGCTCCGGCTCCTGCATGAGGATGCCGACGGAGTACCCCGGCGAGAGCTTGGCCTCTCCGTTCGACGGGGTGTCGAGCCCGGCCATGATCTTCAGGATCGTCGACTTTCCGGCGCCGTTGGGGCCGACCATGCCGATCTTCGCGCCCGGCAGGAACGCCATCGTGACGTCGTCCAGGATGAGCTTCTCACCCACCGCCTTGCGGGCACGAACCATGGAGTAGATGTACTCAGCCACCGAAAACCGCTCCTTCTGTTGGCGTCGAAGATCGACACTCCAGCCTACCGGCCGCGAGTGGGCTTATCTGTGTACGCGAGTCACCAGTCGATCGGCCGCGTCGCGCCCACCAGGCACCGTCCGCCGGCGAGTTGGGGCATGACCGTGGTCACGACGGCACCGGTGGAGGGACCAACCTGTCCGATCAGGCACTCCTCCTCACCCCAGCGGACCGAGAACTGGATACTCTCCGCCGGGTTCCCGACCGTGGATTGATCCGGTGTGAGCTGCATGGCGTCCCGATCGAATCCCGCCGCGACGAGACCGTCGACGTACGCGCGCCCCTCCCCGCGTTGCTCCGTCCCCCAGACCTGCTCTGCGACCGCCGTGAAGACGGGGAGGTTGTCCCCGGCGCTCCCGTCCGGCACCAGAGCAGGAGGGGCGGGCGGTGTCGGAGCAGCGGTGGCCGTCGCCGTGGGAGTCGGCGTCGCCGTGGGCTCCGGTGCGCATCCGGCGAGGACGGCTGCCGAGACACCGGCGACGAGCACGAGCGCCGCAGCGCGGGACGGGGAGACCGATCGGAGCACGAGCAGAGTCTAGGCCGCCTCGGTCTGCGCAGGCTGATCCCACGCGTCGCGATCACCGTCATCCGCCGCCGAGGGATCAGCGCTCTCCCCTCCCTCCCCGGATGAGGGCCGGGCGCTCGGCCGGTATGCGGTGGTTCCCCACCGGAGATCGTGCCCGATCGTATCCGCGTCGATGTCGACGCTCGTCCCCTGCTTGCCGTTGCTCTCCCAGGGGCGCACGCGGAGTCGCCCGGTGACGATGACGCTGTCGCCCACCCTCAGCGATGCCCGCGCATGCTCCGCCAGCTGTCGGAAGGCGGCGATGGAGAACCAGTTGGTCCCCGCATCCACCCAGGTCCCGCTCGCGGGGTCGAAGCGCCGGTGCGTGCTCGCCAGCCGGAAGTTCGTGACGGGCACTCCCGCGGTCGTCCGCCCGGGCGTCGGCTCCGTCGCGACTCTGCCCACGATGGTCACGGTGTCGATCATGTGTTCATCCTCTCGGTGCCGGCACGGCGGCCGGATGCCCTCCAGCGTGCACCGGGCGGACGGGTGCGCAGGGCCGCGATCGTGCGTTCTGTGGAAGGTCGAGAGCGAAGGGGCTCCGTGCAGAAGAGGCCCGGTCACCGCTGGATATCGACGCCCGGACGAATGTCGGTGGCCGGTCGTACGTTCGAACCATGGAAGGAGAGACCATGACCGCCAGCACCACCTCGACCCCCGCTCCCGGAGTCCCGCTCGCAGCCCCGCCGCTCGCGTCCCGTCGAGAGCACCTCGTCCGTGCCGCCGATCACCTGTGGCGTGTCCAGGACAGCCGCGAGCATGTCCTCGGTCACCTCCGCGCGGTGGCCGATCCCCTCGGCGTCCGCTACCGTGCCGAGCGGCTCCATCTGGCGACGGGCGGCTTCCGGCTGATCGGCGAGTTCTGGCGCGCAGACGACGCGGTCGACGCGCTGCGGCACTGCTGAGACCCGTCGATCTGACGGACGATCAGTGGCGCCCCCGGCAGGATTCGAACCTGCGACCAAGAGATTAGAAGGCTCCTGCTCTATCCCCTGAGCTACGGAGGCGGACGTCTCTACCGTACCGCGCCCCGCGGGTCGATGTCGGGGCCGTCGATAGGATGGCGACATGGTGACTGCTTCGGAGAACGACCGCCTCGTCTGGATCGACTGCGAGATGACGGGTCTCGATCTCGCCGTCGACGAGCTCGTCGAGATCGCGGTGGTGGTCACCGACTTCGAGCTCCGTCCGCTCGACCCCGGATTCCAGGTCGTCATCCGTCCGAGCGCGGACGCGCTCGCGCACATGAACGACTTCGTCACCGCCATGCACGAGACCTCGGGGCTCATCGACGAGATCCCGCACGGGGTCACTCTCGAGGAGGCGGAGGAGCAGACTCTGGCGTACATCCGCCGCTTCGTCCCCCTCGAGCGCCGCGCGCCTCTCGCCGGCAACACGATCGGCACCGACCGGATGTTCCTCGCGAAGTACATGCCGCAGGTCGACCAGTGGCTCCACTACCGGAATGTCGACGTCTCCAGCATCAAGGAGCTCTCCCGCCGCTGGTACCCCCGCGTGTTCTTCCAGGCTCCGGCGAAGGACGGCGGTCACCGCGCGCTGGCCGACATCCTGGAGTCCATCCGCGAGCTCCGCTACTACCGGGAGGCCGTGTTCGTGGACGAGCCGGGCCCTTCCAGCGACGACGCCAAGGAGATCGCCGCTCGGACGGTGTCAGAGTTCGCCCCGAACATGTAATAGACTCGTGGGGTTGCCTGTTTCGGCGGGCGCATGGTGGGTATAGCTCAGTTGGTAGAGCGCCTGGTTGTGGTCCAGGAGGTCGCGGGTTCAAGCCCCGTTACTCACCCCAGCTCGAAGAGGCTCGGACCGGTTCGGTCCGAGCCTCTTCGCCTCTCACCCGGCCCTAGACTGTGCTGGTGTCGTTGGCGGTCTGGTTCTCTCTTCTCACCGCATCCGTGGTGATCAGCTTCACTCCAGGGGCCGGCGCGATCAACACGATGTCCAACTCCCTCACGCAGGGCTGGAAGCGCTCGATCTGGGGAATCATCGGCCAGCAGATCGCGCTCATCGTGCATGTCGTGATCGTGGCTGCCGGCGTCGGGCTTCTCGTCTCGCGCTCGGATGTCCTGTTCAACCTCATCCGATACGCCGGCGCCGCCTACCTGGTGTACCTCGGCATCCGGTTGATCCTGACCCGCCCCGCTCCGGCGCTCGATGACGCGCCGGATCCCGTGGATGCCCGGGAGAGCCACTGGTCGATGATGCGCCGAGGCTTCTGGGTCAACCTGCTGAATCCCAAGGCGATCGTCTTCTTCCTCGCCTTCATTCCCCAGTTCATCCGGCTGGACCAGCCTCCGCTCCCCCAGTACCTGGCCCTCGTCGCGACCGTCGTGGTCGTCGACGTCCTCGTCATGTGGGGATTCTTCGCCACGGCCGCACGCCCCTTCCGGCGCCTCACCCGCTCCCCGCACGGCCAGCGGATCCTCAACGCCGTGTTCGGAAGCCTCTTCATCGGCGTCGCGGCGTTGCTCGTCCTCCTGCACTGAGGAACCCGCCGTCGTCCCCGTAGGCTGGAGGGGATGGACATGGACGCCGCAGCCTTCGAGGCCCTCGTGATCGACGAACTCGACCAGCTGCCCGACGAGATGGTGGAGCAGCTCGAGAACGTCGTCTTCGTGGTGGAGGATCGTCCCGAGGACGGCAGCCTCGATCTGCTCGGCCTGTACGACGGCCTCGCGTTGCCGGAGCGCACGCAGTACGGGATGGGTGAGCTGCCCGATCGCATCATCGTCTACCGGGAACCGCATCTCGCGCAGTGCGAGGACATCAACGAACTCCGCGACGAGATCCACACCACCCTCGTCCACGAGATCGCGCACTTCCATGGCATCGACGACGCCCACCTGCACGAGCTCGGGTGGGCCTGACCATGTCGACTGCTCTTCCCGAGATCGATGAGGCCACCGATCTCTCCGCTGCACCCTTGGAACCCTGGGAGGTCGTCGTGTGGAACGATCCCGTGAATCTGATGAGCTACGTCGTCCGCGTCTTCCGCACCTACTTCGGCTACACCCGCGAGCATGCCACCCGTCTCATGCTCGCCGTCCACCACGACGGACACGCGATCGTCGCCACCGGACCCCGCGAAACCATGGAGGTGCACGCACAGGCGATGCACGACTACGGGCTCTGGGCCACCGTCAGGAAGGCCGCATGAACACCCCACCGATCACCGTCTCGGTCGCCACGATCGAGGGCATGCACCTGGCCCGGCTCGTCGATGACTTCATGGACCTGCTCCGGGATTCCGACGGCGGCGACCCTGGCGTGGCCCGGTTGACGCCGAACGCCTATCCGGACGACGACGACGCCGCGGCGGCGGCGTTCGCCTCGGCCACCCGCGCGGACCTCCTGGACCGACGGCTGCACGACGCGCGGATCATGCGCACGGCGCTGCAGGTGTTCGACCCCGACGCCGAGGTGACCGATGAGGGCGCCCGCGTTCCCCGCGACGTCGTCGTACGCCGCGAGGACGTGGACGCGTGGCTCCGCACCCTCACCGCTATCCGGCTCGTCATCGCCACACGGCTCGGGATCACCGACGACGAACCCGACGTCGGCGGCGACGGCCAGGCGGTGTATGACTGGCTGGGATACCGTCTCGAACTCCTCATCGAAGCCGTGGATGAGAGCGACGCCGACGCCCTCCGCTGAGCGGAATCAGGGGACCTCGATCACGCGAGTGGCGAGTTCCCTCGGACGGTCTCGCTCGAGGTGACGGCGTTCCTGCGCCGCCCACCGGTCCCAGTGCGGGCGGTAGGTGTCTCCGTCCCGCGCCAGCGCACGGGCCTTCCGCGATGACTCGCCGGACTCCACCCAGATCCGGATGTCGGCCAGGCGTGCGGTCGAGGGCCGCAGGATCCCGCTGCCCTCGACGATGACGCCGAGGGCCGGATCGACGGCGTGGGTCTCCGCCTCCTCGCCGTGTTCCCAGTCCCAGCGACGCCAGGCCCCGAGAAGCCCGCGTCCGTGGGGACGGAGGATGCCCTCGAGCGCGCGCTCCGCCCCGTCGTCGAGTCCGTCCCAGCCGGGATAGAGGGAGTCCAAGGCGATGACCTGCACGCGTCCGGTGACCGGCCAGGCTCGCGCCACGCGCGCGGCCAGAGAGGTCTTGCCGGCGCCGCTCCCCCCGTCGATCAGCACGACGGGGTTGGAGGCCGCGAGTGCGCGGACGTCTTCCGCGATCAGCGTCGCCGCGTGCGAGAGCGCCGCTGCGACCGCATCGTCACTTCTTGAGGGCACGGATGATGCGCGTGAGGGCCCGACCGGTGACCCAGACGAAGGGCACGGCCACGACGAGGAGCGTCACGATGTTCGGCTCGAAGCGCAGGCCCTCCTCACGACGGACGTAGACGCCCACCGGCACCGAGACGCCGCCACCTCCGCCGCCTTCTCCGCCCTCCCCGCTAGCTCCGCCGAAGCCCGCGTAGGTGAACGCCACCGGAGTGACGGTGACGCCATCGATCTCCTGCGGTTCTCCGTACGCGCTCTTCACGCCGAAGGACGCGACCTGATTCCCGAGTTCCAGTGCAATGTTCGGCATGTTCCCACGGTAGCCGACGGCGGCCTGCGGCGCGCGGTCAATCGACGCCGTGGTCCTTCGGATGCCGCGCGGCACCCCGCCCTTCACCGCGTCCGATGTGGCGCGCCCTGCTGATGGTGGCCGCTCCGAACCGGGCCATGGCCTCGTCGACGGCCCCTTCGACCTTCCGCCACCCCTCGTCCTCGTCCCACAGGGCCAGCGCACCGGCTCCCGCGGGCCGGAGGTTCTCCGCCCGGACGCCCACGAGGCGGACCGGGTCTCGACGCTCGATGAGCGCGAACAGGCTCTGGGCCGCCTCGCCGATGCGCTGGCCGACCGCGGTCGGCTCCGCCAACGTCTGCGAGCGGGTGACGGTCCGGAAGTCGTCGAAGCGGATCTTGATCGCGACCGTGGAGGTCTCCCACCCGGCCCGGCGCAGGCGCGCGCCCACGCGATCGGCCAGCCGCAGCAGCTCCGCGCGGAGGAAGGCTCGATCCGTGACGTCGTGGTCGAAGGTCTCCTCGTGTCCGATACTCTTCTCGACGCGCTCGGTGTCGACCGCGCGCGCGTCCTCCCCCCGCACCAGCTGCGCCAGGCGAGCACTCAGCGCCGGCCCCACGGCGCGGTCCAGCACCTCCGGCGGCGCCGTGCGGAGGTCGCCGATCGAGCGCAGACCGCGGGCCTCCAGGGCCTCCGCGGCCTTCGGCCCCACGCCCCACAGCGCTCGCACGGGGCGCGGCGCGAGGAAGGCGAGAGTGTCGTGTTCCGCGACCACGAGCATCCCGTCCGGCTTGGCCATGGTCGACGCCATCTTCGCCACGTGCTTGGTCGCGGCCACGCCGACGCTGCACGTGATGCCGACCTCGGCGAGGACGCGCTCACGGATCTGGGCCGCGATCCGGGCGGGGCTCCCCCAGAGCCGGCGCACACCCTGCACATCGAGGAACGCCTCGTCCACCGACAGCGGCTCCACGAGCGGCGTGAACGACTCGAAGATCGCCATCACCTGCCGCGACACCTCTTGGTATCGGTGGAAGTGCGGCGGGACGATACGTGCCGTCGGGCACAGCCGCACGGCCTGCGACACGGGCATCGCCGAGCGCACGCCGTAGCGCCGTGCCTCGTAGGAGGCGCTGGAGACCACGGAGCGCCCATCGGGAGCCCCGATGATCAGGGGCAGGCCGCGGAGACTCGGATCATCCAGCACTTCGACGGCCGCATAGAACGCGTCCATGTCGACGTGGAGGATGCGCGTGCCGGAGTCATCGGCATCGGCCGAGGACACCATGCGGCCTCTGCCATCACCGTGTCCCATGAACCCATTGTCCCCTGGGCCTCCGACATCGAGGCCCAGGGGGACGAATCACTGCGCGGCGCGCTCGAGGATGAGTTCGCGGACGCGGGCGGCGTCGGCCTGGCCCTTCATGGCCTTCATGACCGCCCCGATGATGGCACCGGCGGCCTGGACCTTACCGTCCTGGATCTTGGCCATCACATCGGGCTGTGCGGCGAGGGCCTCGTCGATCGCCGCGATGAGCGCACCGTCGTCCGAGACCACGGCGAGACCGCGCGCGTCGACGACCTCCTGCGGCGTGCCCTCCCCGGCGATCACGCCCTCCAGCACCTGGCGGGCGAGCTTGTCGGTCAGCGTCCCGGCGTCGACGAGCTGCTGCAGCGCCGCGACGTTCTCCGGGCTGACGAGGTCGACCGCGTCCTTCTCCTGCGCATTGGCGAGGCGGGTGATCTCCCCCGTCCACCACTTCCGTGCCGCGGCCGGCGTGGCCCCGGCGGCGATCGTGGCCTCGACGACGTCGAGCAGACCGCCGTTGCGCACGTCCTGGAACTCCAGCGGGGTGAAGCCCCACTCGTCCATGAGCCGGCGCCGACGGGCGACGGGCTGCTCGGGCAGGGCGGCGCGCAGCTCCTCGATCAGCTCGCGCGGCGGCTGCACCGGAAGCAGGTCGGGCTCCGGGAAGTACCGGTAGTCGTCGGCGTCCGACTTCGGACGTCCGGGAGAGGTCGTCCCGGTGTCCTCGTGCCAGTGCCGCGTCTCCTGGATGATGGTGCCGCCGTCGGCGAGGATCTGAGCCTGCCGCTGGATCTCGTACCGCACCGCGCGCTCCACCGATCGCATGGAGTTGACGTTCTTCGTCTCCGTGCGCGTGCCGAGCTTCTCCTCACCCCGACGACGGAGCGAGACGTTGGCGTCGCACCGCAGGTTGCCGCGCTCCAGCCGAGCCTCGGAGATGCCGAGTCCCCGGACGATGTCGCGGATCGCGGCGACGTACGCCTTGGCGACCTCGGGAGCCCGGTGATCGGTGCCGAAGATCGTCTTCGTCACGATCTCGACGAGCGGGACGCCGGCACGGTTGTAGTCGACGAGCGAGTACTCGGCGCCCTGGATCCGGCCGGTCGAGCCGCCCATGTGCGTGAGCTTGCCGGCGTCCTCCTCCATGTGCGCGCGCTCGATCGGGATCGTCACCATGGTGCCGTCCTCGAGCTCCACCTCGACCGACCCCTCGAACGCGATCGGCTCGTCGTACTGGGAGATCTGGTAGTTCTTGCCGAGGTCCGGGTAGAAGTAGTTCTTCCGGGCGAAGCGGCTGGACTCCGCGATCGAGCAGCCGAGCGCGAGACCGAGGCTGATCGACGAGCGGATGGCCGTCTCGTTGACGACCGGCAGCGCGCCGGGCAGCCCCAGGTCGACCGGGGCGATCAGGGTGTTCGGCTCCGCCGCGTGGTACGCCTCGTTCGCGGGGTTGGGAGCGTCGGAGAACATCTTCGTGTTCGTGTTGAGCTCGACGTGCACCTCGAAACCGAGGACGGGCTCGAACAGCTCGAGCGCCTTGTCGAAGTCCATGAGCGTGGCGGCGGCCATCAGCGCGCGCCTCCTTCCAGCTGGGGGGCACGGGACAGCAGCGGCGCGCCCCAGGAGTCCACGAGCAGCGTCTCGAGGGCGGCACCCACCCGGTAGAGGCGGGCGTCCTCCCGCGCCGGAGCGAGGAACTGGATGCCGACGGGCAGCCCGTCGTCGTCCGAGAGACCGCTGGGGATCGAGATGCCGGGGACGCCGGCGAGGTTCGCCGGGATCGTCGTGATGTCGTTCAGGTACATCTGCAGCGGGTCGTCGATCTTCTCGCCGAGCTTGAAGGCCGTGGTCGGGGCCGACGGCGTGGCGATGACGTCGACATCGGCGAAGGCCGCGGCGAAGTCCTGCTGGATCAGCGTGCGGACCTTCTGCGCGCTGCCGTAGTACGCGTCGTAGTATCCGGCCGACAGCGCGTAGGTGCCGAGGATGATGCGGCGCTTGACCTCGTCGCCGAAACCGGCGTCGCGCGTGGCGGACATCACGTCCTCCACCGTGGGGTTGCCCGCCGGGGTGACCCGGAGACCGAAGCGGACCGAGTCGAACTTGGCCAGGTTGCTCGAGGCCTCGGCCGGGAGGATCAGGTAGTAGGCGGCGACGCCGTACTCGAAGTGCGGTGCACCGATCTCGACGATCTCTGCACCCTGCGCTTCCAGCAGGGCCAGGGCGCTGCGGAAGGAGGCCGCAACCCCCGGCTGGAAGCCGCTGTCGGGAAGCTCGCGGATGACGCCGACACGGAGGCCCTTGAGGCCGTCCCCGCGCGCACCCTCGCGTGCGGCCGCGGCAAAGGACGGCCACTGCTCGTCGAGCGACGTGGAGTCCTTCGGGTCGTGGCCACCGATCGCATCGTGCAGCAGACCGGCATCGAGCACCGTGCGGGTGACCGGGCCGACCTGGTCGAGGCTCGACGCCAGTGCGATCGCGCCGTAGCGGCTGACGCCGCCGTAGGTCGGCTTCACGCCGACCGTGCCGGTCACGTGCGCCGGCTGACGGATCGATCCGCCGGTGTCGGAGCCGAGGGCGAGCGGCGCCTCGAAAGCGGCGACGGCCGCGGCGGAGCCCCCACCCGAGCCGCCGGGGATCCGGTCGAGATCCCAGGGGTTGCGGGTCGGGCCGTAGGCGGAGTGCTCCGTCGAGGAGCCCATCGCGAACTCGTCCATGTTCGTCTTGCCGAGCGGGATGAGTCCGGCGGCACGGGAGCGGGCCACGACCGTCGCGTCGTACGGCGAGCGGTACCCCTCGAGGATCCGCGAGCCACTCGTGGTCGGCTGATCCGTCGTGACGAGCACGTCCTTGATCGCGAGCGGGACACCGGCGATCGGCCCGAGGTCCTCCCCCGCGGCGCGACGTGCGTCGATCTCGGCCGCCGCGTCGAGCGCGTGCTCGTTGACGTGCAGGAACGCATGGACGTCGCCGTCGACCTGGGCGATGCGGTCGAGGTGCGCCTGCGTGGCCTCGACGCTGGAGACCTCCCGCGTCGCGAGCTTGTCGGCGAGCTCCGCCGCGGTCAGCCGGATGATGTCGCTCACTGCTCTTCTCCCAGGATCGCGGTGACACGGAACCGGCCGTCGGCCTGATCGGGGGCGTTCTGCAGCACCTGCTCGTGCGTGAGCGTCTCGCCGACCACGTCGGGACGGAACACGTTGCTCAGCGGGATCGGGTGGCTCGTCGCGGCGACGTCGGCGGTCGCGACCTCGGACACCTTGGCGATGTTGTCGACGATGGCGTCGAGCTGGCCCGTGAGCCGCGTCACCTCGTCGTCGTTCAGCTGGATGCGCGCGAGCACGCCGAGATGGCGCACAAGATCAGGGGTGATTTCAGACACGCCCCCAGTCTAGTTGGCGAGCCGCCCGCCGCTCGGCGCGGCGCGGCCCGCCTAAGCTGGGCGCGTGAGCACGTTCCAGCCCCCTCGCCCGTGGATCGCCAGCTACGCCGACGGCGTTCCGGAGGACCTCGCCCCCGTCAGCGGCTCCCTCGTGGACATCGTCGCCGCCTCGGCCCGCGACTATCCCGACGCACCGGCTCTGCAGTTCTTCGGCAGGGAGACGACCTACGCACAGCTGCAGGAGGCGATCGATCGCGCCGCGGCGGGGCTCCGGGATCTCGGCGTCCGCGCGGGCGACCCCGTCGCGATCGTCCTGCCGAACTGCCCGCAGCACATCATCGCGTTCTACGCCGTGCTGCGGCTCGGTGCCGTGGTGGTCGAGCACAACCCGCTCTACACCCCTCGCGAGCTGCGCAAGCAGTTCGAGGACCACGGCGCCAAGCACGCGATCGTCTGGAACAAGGTCGTCGCGACGGTGCAGGAGTTCCCGAGCGACCTCGCCGTCTCGACTCTCATCTCGGTCGACGTGACGCGGGCGATGCCGGCCCTCACCCGCTTCGCCCTCCGGCTGCCGGTCGCGAAGGCGAGAGAGTCGCGGGCGGCGCTGACCGAGCGCGTCCGCGGCACCGTGCTGTGGGAGTCGGTGGTGGCCAGCACCCCGATCCCCGCCTCGCATCCTCAGCCCGATACCGACGACCTGGCGATCATCCAGTACACGTCCGGCACGACCGGCACACCGAAGGGCGCCGCCCTCACGCACCGCAACCTCCTCGCCAATGCCGCCCAGTCCCAGGCCTGGGTGCCGTCGATCCAGCGCGGCAAGGGCTGCGTCGTGTACGCCGTGCTGCCGATGTTCCATGCCTACGGCCTGACGCTCTGCCTCACCTTCGCGATGTCGATGGGCGCGCGTCTCGTGCTGTTCCCGAAGTTCGACCCGGACCTCGTGCTCGACGTCGTCAAGAAGCATCCGGCGACGTTCCTCCCGCTCGTCCCGCCCATCGCCGACCGGCTTCTCGCAGCCGCGAACGCCAAGGGTGTGTCCCTCGACGGCATCGAGGTCGCGATCTCCGGTGCCATGGCCCTGCCGCATGAGCTCGTCGTCCCATTCGAGGCCGCTACGCACGGCTACCTCGTCGAGGGCTACGGACTGAGCGAGTGCTCGCCCGTCCTCATGGCGAACCCGGTCGCCGACAACCGCGTTCCCGGCACCGTGGGACTCCCTCTCCCCGGCACGGAGTGCCGCGTCGTGGATCCGGAGAATCCCACCGAGGATGTGCCGGAGGGCTCCGCCGGGGAGCTCATCGTGCGGGGTCCTCAGGTCTTCTCCGGGTACTACGGCAAGCCCGAGGAGACCGAGGCCGTGTTCGTCGACGGCTGGTACCGGACCGGCGACATCGTCACGATCGATGACGCCGGCTTCGTCCGCATCGTCGACCGCATCAAGGAGCTCATCATCACCGGCGGCTTCAACGTCGCCCCGACCGAGGTGGAGAACGCGCTGCGCCAGCATCCGTCGGTGGCGGACGCCGCGGTCGTCGGACTGCCCAGCGACCACTCGGGCGAGGAGGTCGTCGCGGCGATCGTCGTCGACCCCGGAGCCGATGTCGACGTCGAGGCGATCCGCGAGTACGCGCGGAGCATCCTCACCCCGTACAAGGTGCCGCGCCGCGTCTTCATCGTCGACGAGCTGCCGAAGTCGCTGATCGGGAAGGTGCTCCGCCGGCAGGTGAAGGAGAAGCTGCTCGCCCTCACGTCGGGGGCCTGAGCCGGCCCCACAGGAAGCGGGGGGCCGGGCGCGCTACCCTTGGGAAGTGACCCCTGAAGAAGTGACCCCCGCCGACGCCCCCGACGAGTCCCCTGCCACCCCCGGATTCGAGGACCTCGGCATCACCGGGCCGGTCCTCAAGGCCATCAAGGATCTCGGCTACGAGACCCCGTCGCCCATCCAGGCCGCGACCATTCCCACCCTCCTCGCCGGCCGCGATGTCGTCGGCATGGCGCAGACCGGAACCGGCAAGACCGCCGCCTTCGCCCTGCCCGTGCTGGAGCGGCTCGACGTCGCGCAGAAGACGCCGCAGGCCCTCGTCCTCGCCCCGACCCGTGAGCTCGCACTGCAGGTCTGCGAGGCGTTCGAGTCGTACGCCTCCCGCATGAAGGGCGTGCACGTGCTGCCCGTCTACGGCGGTCAGGGATACGGTGTGCAGTTGTCCGCCCTCCGCCGCGGCGTGCACGTCGTGGTCGGCACCCCCGGCCGCATCATGGACCACCTGGCCAAGGGCACGCTCGACCTCTCCGAGCTCCAGTACCTCGTGCTGGACGAGGCCGACGAGATGCTGAAGATGGGCTTCGCGGAGGACGTCGAGCAGATCCTCGCTCAGACCCCCGAGGAGAAGCAGGTCGCCCTGTTCTCCGCCACGATGCCCGCGCAGATCCGCCGCCTCGCGCAGCAGTACCTCCGCGACCCGGAGGAGATCACGGTCAAGTCCAAGACCGCGACCAACACGAACATCACCCAGCGCTACCTCGTCGTCTCCTACGCCCAGAAGGTGGATGCCCTGACCCGCATCCTCGAGGTGGAGAACTTCGACGGGATGATCGTCTTCGTCCGCACGAAGAACGAGACCGAGACCCTGGCCGAGAAGCTCCGCGCCCGCGGGTACTCCGCCGCCGCGATCAACGGCGACGTGCCGCAGGTGCAGCGCGAGCGCAGCGTCAATCAGCTCAAGGACGGGAAGCTCGACATCCTCGTCGCGACGGACGTCGCCGCCCGCGGACTCGACGTCGAGCGCATCAGTCACGTCGTCAACTTCGACATCCCCACCGACACCGAGTCGTACGTGCACCGCATCGGACGGACCGGGCGGGCCGGGCGGACGGGCGACGCGATCAGCTTCATCACCCCGCGTGAGCGCTACCTGCTCAAGCACATCGAGAAGGCGACGCGGCAGCAGCCCACGCAGATGCAGCTGCCGAGCACCGAGGACGTGAACACGACGCGACTCGCCCGCTTCGACGACGCCATCACGACCGCACTGTCGGAGACGTCGCGCATCGACGCGTTCCGCGACATCATCGCCCACTACGTCCGGCACCACGACGTGCCGGAGGGCGACGTCGCGGCCGCACTCGCCGTGGTCGCCCAGGGCTCCACGCCGCTGCTCCTCGACCCCGCAGACGACGCCCTGTCGCAGGCGGTCGCCGCGGACAACCGGCCGCAGCGCGAGCGGCAGACCCGGGAGCCCCGGGAACCGCGGGAGCGTCGCAGCCGGGGCGACTACACCCCGTACCGCATCGAGGTCGGTCGGCGGCACCGCGTCGAGCCGCGGCAGATCGTGGGCGCGCTCGCGAACGAGGGCGGTCTGGGCCGCGACGACTTCGGCGCGATCAACATCCGTCCCGACTTCTCGATCGTCGAGCTCCCGGCGAACCTCGACCCCGCCGTCCTCGACAAGCTCCGCGATACGCGCATCTCCGGACGGCTGATCGAGATCGCTCCTGACCGCGGTCCCGGCGCACGGCGGGGCTCGTCCTCGCGCGACGGCGACGGCCGCGGCCGGCCGGCCCGCTACGACCGGACCGACCGCCGCGACCGAGACGAGCGCCCGCCGCACCGTGACCGCGAGGAGAAGCCCTTCCGGAAGCCCCGCCACAAGGCCTGAGCGGACCGACGATGCGCATCGACCGCGCCGGCAGGGAGGATCTCGCCGCGCTCGCCCAGCTCAAGTGGGAGGACGTGCCCGCGGACCTGACGGCCGGTCGATCGCTCGACGCCTTCACCGCCGAGCTGGGCGACTGGTGGCGGGCCCACGACCGCACCCACGTGGCCTTCGTCGCGCGGGGCGATGATGACGACCGCATCGTCGGCGCGGCGTGGGTCGCCCTCGTGCCCCGCGTGCCGCGGCCGGGCGCTCCGCACCGCCTCTCCGCGGACGTCCAGAGCGTCTTCGTCCTTCCCGAGCATCGAGGACGAGGAGCGGGGCGCGGTCTCGTCGCCGCGGCCTGCGCCCATGCGGTCTCCGCCGGCGCCGAACGGATCACCGTGCACTCGAGCGAGGCAGCCGTCGGGCTCTATCAGGAGCTGGGGTTCGCGGACTCCCCACGGCTGCGGCAGTTCCTCGCTCCCACCACGGCAGCGCCGGAGAGCGCCTGATCCTCAGTCCAGCGCCGCGGGCCCCTCGGTGACCAGGACGTGGAACTGCGCGGCGTCGAGGATGCGGACGCCGAGCTCCTCCGCCTTCGCGAGCTTGGAGCCGGCTCCCGGCCCTGCGGCCACGAAGTCCGTCTTCTTGGACACGCTCGAGGCCGCCTTTCCTCCGGCCTTGATGATCGCCTCCTGCGCCCCCTCGCGGGTGTACCCGTCGAGAGATCCCGTCGCCACCACGGTGAGTCCCTCCAGCACTCCCCCGGCCGCGACCGCCGCTCCGGGGCCGGGGTGACCCGGCGTCGCCCACTGCACGCCCGCGTCCGCCCACTGGCGGACGATGTCCTGGTGCCAGTCGACGTCGAACCACGCGAGCAAGGAGTCCGCGATGATGCCGCCCACGCCCTCGACCGCGGCGAGCTCTTCCCGCGAAGCCTCCCGGATCGCGTCGAGCGACCCGAACCACTGCGCGAGCGCCCGCGCCGCGACCGGTCCGACGTGCCGGATGTTGAGCGCGACGAGGAGCCGCCAGAGGTCTTTCGTCTTCGCCTTCTCCAGCTCCGCGAGCAGGGTCAGCGCCTGGGAAGACGGCTGCGGACCTTCGAGACCCGACTTCTTCTCGGCTGCGGTCGGGTTGCGTCGGAACGGCGCGCGGGTCTTCACGAGGCCGTCCTCGTCCTCGCGGGGCAGACCCGTCTCCGCATCGCGCACGACGACCTCGATCGGCACGAGCTGCTCCAGGGTCAGGGCGAACAGGCCCGCCTCCGTTACCAGGGGAGGCTCCGCCGGACTCGTGGGCTGGGTCAGCGCCGCCGCCGTCACCTCGCCCAGGGCCTCGACATCGAGGGCTCCCCGCGAGCCGATGTGCTCGACGCGTCCGCGCACCTGGGCGGGGCACGACCGGGCGTTCGGGCAGCGGAGGTCGATGTCCCCCTCCTTCATGGCGCGCAAGGGGGTGCCGCACTCGGGGCAGTCGGCGGGCATGACGAACTCCCGCTCGGTCCCGTCCCTCTTCTCGACCACCGGGCCGAGGACCTCGGGGATCACGTCGCCCGCCTTGCGCAGCACCACGGTGTCGCCGATGAGAACGCCCTTGGCCTTCACCACGTCCTTGTTGTGGAGCGTGGCCTGACGGACCACGGATCCGGCGACGTGAGCCGGCGCCATCACCGCGAAGGGCGTCGCGCGACCGGTGCGACCGACGGAGACGACGATGTCGAGCAGCTTGGTCTGCACCTCCTCCGGCGGGTACTTGTAGGCGATCGCCCAGCGGGGCGCCCGGCTCGTCGCTCCCAGCTCGTCATGCAGGTCGAGCTCGTCGACCTTGACCACGATGCCGTCGAGCTCGTGCTCGATGTCGTGCCGATGCTCGCCGTAGTACTCGACGAAGGCGACCACGTCGTCGATGCTGCGGCACACCTTCGTGTGCGGACTCGTCGGCAGCCCCCAGGCGGCTAGCAGCTCGTAGACCTGGCTCTGGGCCGCGACCGGCGGGTTCGTCCAGGCACCGATGCCGTGCACGTACAGCGCGAGCGACTCGATGCGCAGCAGACCCGCTTCCAGTTCCATGCCGTTCTTCTTGTCGATCTGCTGACGCAGGCCGCCACTGGCCGCGTTGCGGGGATTCGCGAAAGCCGGGAAACGCCGTGCCGCCGCGGTGCGCGCCTTCTCCTCGTCGAACGGCTTCTTCGCGCCGCCCCTGGCCTCCCAGCGCGCGAGGGCGTCCGCGTACGCGCGGTCTCGGAACGCCGCCTGCGCCGCGTTCAGCCGCTCGAACGCGGCGACGGGGATGAAGACCTCTCCGCGCACCTCGACGATCGGCGGGTGCCCCTCCCCGGCGAGCCGTTCCGGGATCTCGGGGAGTCGGAGCGCGTTCTCGGTGACGATCTCGCCGACGCGCCCGTCGCCACGGGTCGCGGCCGACGTCAGCACGCCGTCCTCGTACCGCAGGTTGATCGCGAGGCCGTCGATCTTGAGCTCGGTCAACCAGTCGACGTCCCGCCCGGCGGCGGCCCGCGTCTTCTGCGCCCACTCGCGCAGCTCCTCGATCGAGAAGACGTTGTCGAGGCTGAGCATGCGCTCGGCGTGCTCGATGGTCGCGAGCCCCGTCGCCTCGGCCGCGCCGACCATCTGCGTCGGCGAGTCCTGTCCCTGCAGCTCGGGGTGCAGGCGCTCGAGCTCTTCCAGGCGCCGCATCCAGCCGTCGTACGTGGCATCGTCGACGAGCGACGTGTCACGCCCGTAATACGCGTCCTTCGCCTCGAGGATGCGGGTCGTCAGCTCCTCCGCCTCGCTGCGGGCGTATTCCAGTGAGATGTTCTCCGGCACTCCGTCAGTCTAGGAGCGGCGACCGACATCCGCCCGGATCAGACGCCGACGGGTACCGCGGACACGGTGGAATCGATCGTGAACTGCCCGAGAACGCGCGTGCCGATGTAGAGCACGGCGGTCTGCCCGGGGGCGACACCGTCAAGCGGAGAATCGGGCACGACGCGGACGCCCTCCGTCGTCACGGTGGCCGTGGCGGGTACCGGCTCGGCATGCGCGCGGATCTGCACGTCGCACGCGAAAACCGACGCGGTCGGCGCGGCGCCGGCCCAGCTGAACCGCTGCCCCGCGATCTCGGCGATCGCCAGGGCCTCCTTCGGGCCGACGACCACCGTGTTCGATACGGGGCGCACCTCGAGCACGAAGCGCGGCTTGCCGTCCGCCGCCGGGACGCCGAGCTTGAGTCCGCGCCGCTGACCCACCGTGAACGCATGGGCGCCCTCATGCGCGCCGACGACGGCACCGGAGCGGTCGACGATCTCGCCGGTGGCCGTGCCCACCTTCTCGGCCAGCCAGCCGCGGGTGTCGCCGTCCGGGATGAAGCAGATGTCGTGGCTGTCCGGCTTCTGGGCGACGCTGAGACCACGCTGCTCCGCCTCCGCCCGCACGAGCGCCTTCGACGGCGTGGTGCCCAGGGGGAAGTAGGTGTGCGCGAGCTGGTCGGCCGTGAGAACGCCGAGCACGTAGGACTGGTCCTTCGCGTTGTCCGAGGCCCGGTGCAGCTCGAGTCCCGCCGGGCCGTCGACGAGGGTCGCGTAGTGCCCGGTGCACACGGCATCGAAACCGAGCTCCAGGGCGCGCTCCAGCAGGGCGGCGAACTTGATCTTCTCGTTGCACCGCATGCACGGGTTCGGCGTCCGACCCGCACGGTACTCGGCGACGAAGTCGTCGATCACGTCGTCGCGGAACCGCTCCGAGAAGTCCCACACATAGAAGGGGATGCCGAGGAGGTCGGCGGCGCGACGCGCGTCGAGGGCGTCCTCGATCGTGCAGCAGCCGCGGCTGCCGGTGCGCAGGGTCCCCCCGGCGCGGGAGAGCGCGAGGTGCACGCCGACCACATCGTGCCCCGCCTCGACGGCCCGGGCGGCCGCGACGGCGGAGTCCACACCACCGCTCATGGCCGCAAGGATTCGCATGGGTCCAGTCTACGAGCGCTCGGCTGCACGGGCCCCGGATGCCCGTGCGTAGGCTTCTCCGATCACCGCCAGCACCGCATCCACATCGGCATCGGTCGACGTGCGCCCGAGGGAGAAGCGCAGCACGCTCCGGGCGTCCGCCTCACTGCGCCCCATCGCCATCACGACGTGCGAAGGCTCGGCGACCCCCGCCTGACACGCGGAGCCCGTGGAGGCCGAGACGCCGGCCACGTCCAGCAGGAACAGCAGGCTCTCCCCCACCGCACCGGGGAAGAGCAGATGGGCGGTACCCGGAAGACGGTGATCGGGATCGCCCAGGAGCTCGGCCGCCGGCACCCGCGCACGGATGCCCTCGACCAGGCGATCGCGCAGGTCGCCCACCCGGACGCTCTCGGCGGCCCGTTCACGCTCGGCGAGTTCGAGCGCCGCCGCCAGCGCCGCCGCTCCCGGCACGTCCTGGGTGCCCGCGCGCAGGCCCCGCTGCTGGCCCCCGCCCCGAAGGAGCGGGGTCAGCCGGGCGGACCGGGCCACCACCAGCGCGCCGACGCCGACCGGTGCGCCGACCTTGTGTCCGGCGACGCTGAGCGCCACGAGGCCCGCGCCGTCGTCCGCGCGGCCCCGGAGTTCCCGGAAGGACAGCGGCAGATGCCCGAGAGCGGCGACGGCGTCGAGGTGCAGGGGCACGCCGGCGTCGGCCGTGGCCGCCGCCAGCGCGGGCGCACCGTTGATCGTCCCGGTCTCGTTGTTCGCGACGAGCGCGGTCGCGAACGCGGCCCCCGGCAGGGCCGCGGCGAAGCGGTCCTCGTCGATGCGCGCGTGGGCCGACACGGGCACGGCCCGCACCTCGGCCCCGTCGGCCACCAGGGCTGCGACCGTGTCCATCGTCGCGTGATGCTCGCCGTCCGGCACCACGACAGCGGTCGTCCCCGGACCGCGCGAGTGCCACAGTCCCTGGAGGGCGAGGTTGATGGATTCCGTCCCACCGGAGGTCAGCACAACCTCGATCGGGTCGGCCCCGAGGACCGCGGCCACGCGCTCCCGTGACTCCTCCAGCACTCGGCGCGCGTCCTGCCCCGCTCCATGCGTCGACGACGCGTTGCCGATGATGACCGACGCCTCCAGCCACGCGTCCCTGGCCTCCGGGCGTAGCGGGGTCGTCGCCGCGTGGTCGAGATAGTGCCGCATGCTTCGATTCTCCCCGATCCGCGCCCCGAACGGTCCGTCTGCGCGTGAGACCGGGTGCGTCCTGTCATGAGACTGAAATGCAACACGTTTAGGGTGTATCCATGTCTTCGTCCCCCGACTCCGTCGTGCCCGGTGGGGCGATCCTCGACAACCTCGGCGTCCGGTTGCACGACGGCGTCGGCACGCTGCGGCTCTGGTCGCAGAACGCCTCCGCCGTCGAGCTCGTCGTCTTCGACGCGACGGACCTCGACTGGGTAGTCGACCAGGCTCCGCTCGAACGGCGGCCCGGAGGCGTCTGGGAGGTCACGACGCCGTTGCTGCAGCCCGGAGTCCGCTACGCGCTCCGCGTCGAGGGCCCGCACGGGCCCGGCAACACGTTCAACCCGGAGACGCTGCTCCTCGACCCGTA
The DNA here is from genome assembly GCF_001595495.1 of Microbacterium sp. CH1. NCBI lineage: Bacteria > Bacillati > Actinomycetota > Actinomycetes > Micrococcales > Microbacteriaceae > Microbacterium > Microbacterium sp. CH1. The sequence continues at coordinate 606,638 of NZ_LOSO01000011.1, forward strand.
TGCGCGGGGCCTCGCCCAGGGACACGGCTACCAGGAATGGCGAGCCGTGGTCATCGAGGACGGCTTCGACTGGGGCAGCTCCACGAAGCCGCGGATCCCCGCCGACCGGACGCTGATCTACGAGGGCCACCTGAAGGGACTGACCAAGCGGCACCCCGACATCCCGCCCGCGCTGCACGGCACCTACGCGGGCCTCGCACATCCGGCCATGATCGCGTACCTCCGCACGCTCGGGGTGACGTCGGTGGAGCTGCTCCCCGTCCACGCCTTCGTCCCGGAGCCGCGGCTGCTGGAGCGCGGGCTGACGAACTACTGGGGGTACAACACCCTGAACTTCTTCACGCCCCACGCCGCCTACGCGACGGAAGACGCCAGGAAACGGGGTCCAGAGGCGATCATCGCCGAGTTCAAGGGCATGGTGCGTCTGCTGCACGAGGCCGGCCTCGAGGTGATCCTCGACGTCGTGTACAACCACACGTCGGAGGAGGGCATCGGCGGGCCGCGCTCCAGTCTCCGCGGTATCGACAACGCGCGGTACTACCGGCAGGACGACGCGGGCGTCTACATCGACACCACGGGATGCGGCAACACGCTCAACACGGCCACCGACGCGGGCGCACGACTGGTGCTGGACTCGCTCCGGTACTGGGCCGAGGAGATGCAGATCGACGGCTTCCGCTTCGACCTGGCGACGGCGATCGCGCGCGACGGCGCTCACGCCTACACCCCGGATCATCCGCTGCTGCGGGCGATCGCCGCCGACCCCGTCCTCGCGGAGACCAAGCTCATCGCGGAGCCCTGGGACGTCGGGCTGGGCGGCTGGCAGACGGGCAACTTCCCCGCCGGGTGGCACGAGTGGAACGACCGGTATCGCGACCGCGTGCGCAACTTCTGGCTGAGCGACATCGACTACGCACGACGGGCCTCGGCGCCGGTCGGCATCGGCGGCTTCGCCACCCGGCTCGCCGGATCGTCCAACACCTTCAGCGAGGACCGCGGACCCCTCGCGAGCATCAACTTCGTCACGGCGCACGACGGGTTCACGCTGCACGACCTCGTGTCGTACGACGTCAAGCACAACGAGGCCAACGGCGAGCACAACCGCGACGGCGCCGACCTGAACCGCTCGTTCAACCACGGCGTCGAGGGACCGACGGACGATCCCGCGATCCTCACCGCCCGGCGCAAGGCCATGCGCAACCTGCTCGGCACCCTCCTCCTCTCGGCCGGCATCCCGATGCTCACCGCCGGAGATGAGGTGGGGCGGTCCCAGCGCGGCAACAACAACGCCTACGCGCAGGACTCGCCGCTGTCGTGGCTGTCCTGGGAGTTCGAGCCCTGGCAGGACGACCTCCGGGCCCACGTCGCGCGCCTCGCCCGGTTGCGCGAGGAGAATCCGGCGCTGCGGCCGAGTCGGTATGCGCGCCTCGGCGAGCACATCCCGAACGCCTCGGTCATGGACTGGTACGACCAGGACGGCGCGACGATGGAACCGGGGCAGTGGACCGATCCCGGCAATCGCACGCTGCAGTACGTCGCCGCCTCCACACCGGACAAGGAACCCGCCAACCGCATCCTCCTGATCGTGCACGGGACGGAGGCGCCGATCGACGTGCGGCTCCCGGAGGAGATCGAGGGTGCCAGCCGATTCGTCTCCCTCTGGTCGAGCGCCGACGAGCGCCCGTCGGAGGCCGAGGAGACGTACGCTCCGGGTGACGTGCTGCCGATCCCCGGCACCTCCATGCGCCTGTTCCGGGTGGAGTGATAGCACGGTTCGGCGCCGGGGTCGAGCGGTAGGTTCCGACAGGACCGAGCGGTAGATTCGGCATGTGACTGCTCGTGCTGGAACCCGACCCACGGCTCTGCGGAGCCCCGTTCAGATCCCGACGCGCGCCGTCGACGCCGACCAGCCCGGAACCCTGCGGACAACCCGGATCCCGCTGCTGGACGGCACGCCGGTGGTTCCGGGAGGCTTCCCCGCCAAGGCGTTCGCGGGCGAGGTCGTCCCCTTCCGCGTCGTGGCGTTCCGGGAAGGGCACGACCTCATCGGCGTGCACGTGCGACTGACCTCACCGGCCGGCGAAGAGAGCCTGCACCGGCTCACGGCGCTCGCCGACGGCACCGATCGCTGGGAGGCGGAGATCGCCCTCGATGCGGAGGGTCTCTGGCGGTATCGCTTCGAGGCGTTCTCCGACGACTTCGCCACCTGGGCACACGCCGCGCACGTGAAGATCGCCGCCGGGGTGGACGTCCCCGTGATGGCCGCCCTCGGAGCCGAACTCCTGCAGCGGGCGGCCGCCGAGAAGGACCGCCCCGCAGCGCAGCGCACGCGCCTCAGGACCTGGGCGGAGGAACTCCGGGCCGGCGACCCCGTCGTCGCCGCCGCACGGGCCCTGGACCCCGATCTCACGGCGATCTTCCGCGACCGTCCCGTCACGACGCTCCGTTCGGCCTCCGCGGAGCAGCTCCTCCGCGTGGAGCGCACCCGTGCCGGAGTCGGCGCCTGGTACGAGTTCTTCCCCCGGTCGGAGGGAGCCCGCCGCCTCAAGGACGGAACGGTCCGCAGCGGCACGTTCCGTACTGCAGCGAAGCGCCTGCCCGAGGTCGCCAGGATGGGCTTCGATGTGATCTACCTCGTCCCCGTGCATCCCATCGGCACGACCAACCGCAAGGGTCGCAACAACACCCTCGTCGCCGAGGCCGGGGACCCGGGCTCGCCGTACGCCATCGGAGCGGCGGAGGGCGGACACGACGCGATCCACCCTGACCTCGGCACTCCGCAGGACTTCCGCGCCTTCGTGCGGGCCGCGCGGAAGGAGGGACTGGAGGTCGCCCTCGACCTCGCCCTGCAGGCCTCTCCCGACCACCCCTGGGTGCGCGACCACCCGGAGTGGTTCACCACCCTCCCCGACGGCACGATCGCGTACGCCGAGAACCCGCCGAAGAAGTACCAGGACATCTACCCGCTGAACTTCGACAACGACCCGGAGGGGATCGCCGCCGAGATGCTCCGGATCGTCCGGCACTGGGTGGCGGAGGGTGTACGGATCTTCCGCGTGGACAACCCGCACACCAAGCCGCTCCGGTTCTGGGAGTGGTTGATCGCGACGGTGAACGAGACGGATCCCGACGTGATCTTCCTGGCCGAGGCGTTCACCCGACCGGCGGTGATGCGCGCGCTCGCCGCGGTGGGCTTCCAACAGAGCTACAGCTACTTCACGTGGCGCAACACCAAGGCGGAGCTCGAGGAGTTCCTCACGACGATCTCCCACGAGACGGCCGACTACATGCGCCCGAACCTCTTCGTCAACACGCACGACATCCTCACCGAGTACCTCCAGTTCGGCGGACGCGCGGCCTACCGCATCCGCGCCTGCATCGCCGCCACCGCGGGCCCCGTGTACGGCGTGTATGCGGGATACGAACTCATCGAGAACGTCGCCCGCCCGGGTTCCGAGGAGAACATCGACAACGAGAAGTACGAGTACAAGTTCCGCGACTGGGCGGGGGCCGAGGAGCGCGGGGAGTCGCTGGCTCCGCTCCTGCGGCGGCTGAACGAGATCCGCGCGGCGCATCCGGCGCTGCGGCAGCTGCGCAACCTCGAGCTGCACTGGAGCGACGATGACGCCATCCTCGTGTTCAGCAAGCATCTCGACGCTGCCTTCACCGGAACCGGGCAGCCGGACACGCTCATCGTCGTCGCGAACGTCGACCCGCACTCGGTGCGCGAGACGACCGTCCATCTCGACACCACACGCTGGGGCGTCCCCCTGGGTGAGACCTACGAAGTGGAGGACCTGCTCACGGGCAGCGTCTGGACCTGGACCGATCACAACTACGTCCGGCTCGACGCCTTCGCCGAGCCGGTCCACATCCTGAAGGTGAGGGAGCGCGCATGAGCGGCATCGACGACACCGCGAACGCCGACTGGGAGGCCGTGGCGGAAGGGCGGCACCACGCCCCGCACGCCGTGCTCGGCGCTCACCCCGGGAAGGATGCGGCGGATCGGACCGTCACCGTCATCCGGGCTCGCCGTCCGCTCGCCGAGTCGGTGGAGGCGGTGTTCGGCGACGGGAGTCGCCTGACGCTCACACACGTCGCACACGGGGTGTGGGAGGGCACGCACCCCGGACCGCCGCTCCCCTACCGTCTCGCGACGCGCTACCGCGGCGAGGAGGAGAGCGTCGCAGGCGACCCGTACCGTCACGCGCCGACCCTCGGCGACCTGGACCTTCATCTGATCGCCGAAGGCCGTCACGAAAGGCTGTGGGAGGCGCTGGGAGCCCATCCCCGCACGCAGGGAGACGAGCAGGGCGTGTCGTTCGCGGTCTGGGCACCCGACGCGACCGCGGTCCGCGTGGTGGGCGATCACAACGGTTGGAACGGTGAGAGCCACGCCATGCGCTCGCTCGGCGCGAGCGGCGTCTGGGAGCTCTTCATCCCCGACCTCCCCGTCGGGACCCGCTACAAGTTCCAGATCCGGACGCGGAGCGGCAGCTGGATCCTCAAGGCCGACCCGATGGCGTTGGCGGCGCAGGTGCCGCCGGAGACCGCGTCGGTCGTCACCGCGTCGTCCTACGTCTGGGAGGACGGCGCGTGGATGACCCGTCGCGCCGCGACTCATGCGGTCGCGCAGCCGCTGTCCGTGTACGAGGTGCACGTCGGCTCCTGGCGCGACGGCCTGGGATACCGCGATATGGCGGATCCGCTGATCGCGCACGTGCAGGAGACGGGGTTCACGCACGTCGAGTTCATGCCGCTCGCCGAGCATCCGTTCGGCGGATCCTGGGGGTACCAGGTCAGCGGCTACTACGCGCCGACGAGCCGGTACGGCTCCCCCGACGACCTGCGCTACCTCATCGACCGCCTGCACCAGGCCGGCATCGGCGTCATCATGGACTGGGTGCCGGGCCACTTCCCCAAGGACGACTTCGCCCTGGCCCGCTTCGACGGTCAGCCCCTGTACGAGCACCCCGACCCCCGGCGCGGAGAGCACCAGGACTGGGGCACGCTCATCTTCGACTACGGTCGTCCCGAGGTCCGCGGCTTCCTCGTCGCGAACGCGCTGTACTGGCTCGAGGAGTTCCACGTCGACGGTCTGCGCGTCGACGCCGTCGCCTCGATGCTCTACCTCGACTACTCGCGTCGCGAGGGTGAGTGGGAGCCGAACATCCACGGCGGACGCGAGAACCTGGAGGCGATCCGCTTCCTCCAGGAGGTCAACGCCACCGCCTACCGCCTGCACCCCGGGATCCTCATGATCGCCGAGGAGTCCACGAGCTTCCCCGGTGTCACCGCGCCGACGGATCACGCCGGCCTCGGGTTCGGGTTCAAGTGGAACATGGGGTGGATGAACGACTCGCTGCAGTACATCGGCAGAGACCCGATGTACCGGGCGCACCACGAGGGCGAGATGACGTTCTCGTTCGTCTACGCGTTCGGCGAGAACTACGTGCTGCCGATCAGTCACGACGAGGTCGTGCACGGCAAGGGCAGCCTGCTGTCGAAGATGCCCGGCGACCACTGGCACAAGCTCGCGAACGTCCGCGCCTACCTCGCGTACATGTGGGGGCATCCGGGCAAGAAGCTGCTGTTCATGGGCCAGGAGTTCGGACAGCTCGCCGAGTGGTCGGAGGGGCGCGAGCTGGACTGGTGGCTCCGCGACCAGCCCTCGCACGCCCAGCTCCAGGACTTCGTCGCCGCGATGAACGGGGTGTACCGGGCGCAGGCACCGCTCTGGGAGCGGGACAGCGACGGCTCGGGGTTCACGCGGCTCGGGGCACCGAGTTGGGACCCCTCCGTGATCGCCTTCGAACGGCGGGACGCGCACGGCGGCCGTCTGGTCGTGGTCAGCAACTTCGCCGGCGTGGAGCGCACCGGGTACCGCCTGGGATTGCCGCGCCCCGGCGTCTGGCAGGAGATCCTGAACTCCGATGCCGACGTCTACGGCGGACGCGGTTCCGGCAACCTCGGGATGGTGGTCGCCGAACCCGGAGACGGGGGCGCGGCGACGGCCTCGATCACGCTGCCGGCCCTGTCGACGCTGTGGCTCCGCTATCAGCCGGAGCCCCACGTCCCCACCGTGAACAACGGCTGACGAGGTGTCTGCGCGGGGGTGTTCCCCCCGCGCGGACCGCTCAGAAGAGCAGCGAGGAGAGCCGGTTGCGGGCCGCGATCACGCGCGGGTCCCCGGCTCCGATGAGACCGAAGAGCTCGACGAGGCGCTCGCGCACAGGCGTCCGCTGATCCGACGGCAGCTGCGCGAACAGGTCGAGCAGTCGGCCGAACGCGTCGTCGACGTGCCCGCCGGCGAGGTCCAGATCGGCGACGTCGAACTGCGCCTGCACGTCCTGCGGCGCGGCGGCGGCCGCTGCGCGCGCGGCCTGGAGGTCGAGCCCCTGCACGCGGTCGAGCAGGCGGACCTGACCGAGACCGGCGATCGCGTCCTCATCGCGCGGGTTCTCCGCGAGGGCCTTCTCGTAGGCGGTGATGGCGGCACGGTAGTCCCCGCGCTCGATCGCGGCGAAGGCCTCCGCGTGCAGCGGCGGCAGCTCGGGCTCGGCAGGGGCGGCGACCTCGGTCGCCTCGCCGTCACCGACGGGCAGCGATCCCGACACACCGTTCTGCGCCGCCACCTGCAGCAGCTGCGCGAACACCTCGCGGACCTGCTGCTCCGGAACCGCGCCCGTGAACATGGGGACCGGCTGACCGGCGATGAGCGCGACGACCATCGGGATCGACTGCGCGCGGAAGCTCTGCGCGAGCTGCGGGTTGGCGTCCACATCGACCTTGGCGAGGAGGACACGACCGCCGAGTTCACGGGTGACCTTTTCGATGATCGGACTCAGCTGCTTGCACGGCCCGCACCACTCGGCCCAGAGGTCGACGACGACCGGCACCGTGCGGGAGAGCTCGAGCACCTGGCCGAAGTTCTCATCGGTGGCGTCGACGACGACATCCGTGACCGGAGATCCGGCAGGGGCGGTCGCCGAGCCGCCCGCCGGGGCGGAGGGGCGATTGCGCAGGCTGGACAGGTCGACGGCACCGCGCAGGGCGGCGGGAGAGATCTCGCTCACTTGATCACCTTCACGGACACGAGGTCCTGGCGCGACGCCAGGAGCCGGATCGGCTCGCTCGACCCCTGCGAGGGGACGGCGAAGAACAGCTGGAACTCATAGGTCGTCTCGGCACCCTTGGCGGACTCGTTGGCTCCGGTGAGCGCCTTGGCCTCCTCGTTGTCGCCGAAGCGGATCACCACATCGGAGGAGGTGGGCGTGATCGTCTCGACGTCGAGCACAGAGACGGCGACGATGGCACCGCTGTCCAGGGTCGTCAGGGAGACCGGGGCCTCCTCCGTCGGCGTCATGTCGAAGGCGGCCGTCGAGGTCTCGGCGGCACCGGCGTCGGCCAGCCCCTGCACGAGGCTCTGGCGGCTGTCGGTGATCGACTTCGCGAGGTTCAGCGCCAGCTCGTCGAACTGCCCGTATGACGCGCTCTTCTCCCCGTTGTCGACGACGTCCGCGAAGGCGGCGGCCACCTCGTTCGGGGGTACGGACAGGAACGCGGAGTCCGCGGGGACCAAAGAGGTCCCCAGCCAGCTGGCCGCCACCTCGGGGAAGACGGCGTCGGCGGACATCTCGGCCATGTTCGTGACCTTGTAGTTGGACCAGGGGTCGGCCTGCGTCATGGTGAGGACGACGGGCGGCACGGTGTCGTCGCCCGTGCTCTTCGAGAGCATCAGGACGGTGCGCGGCCAGCGGTCGGTCGCCTCAGGGAGAACGACCTCCACGTCGTCGGTCGGGATCGCCGCCGGTGCGGGGCGATCGGGCAGCTTCTCCCGCAGTGCGTAGTCGGTGGTGCGGGTCGCCAGCGCAGCCCCGTCCAGGCGGGTGGCCGCGAGATCAAGGTCCCTGGCCTCGTCCGCCTTCACCAGTGTCTGCGAGACCTCCGCGAGGATGCGATCGGCCTGCGTCTCGGTGACCGCCGGCGGCTTCTGGTTGTCCGGTGCGATCACCGTGGGGCTGGGCGACGGCGACGGAGACGCATCCCCGAACTCCGGCCACGATTCCGCACTGCATCCGGCGGCCAGCACTGCGGTCAGACCGAGTGCCGGCACGACGAGCAGACGCCGCCGTCGGCGCGGATGCACACCCTGCATGGCGTTCTTCCCCTCCGTGGGCTTCTCGTCGACGATCTCCGCGTCCTCCACGTCGTCTGTGCGCTCCGGTGTCTTCGGCTCCGCGCCGTCTGCGGCCTCGAGCGCCTCACGTTCGGACGGCGGAAGCGCCGCCACGTCGATCGGCTGGGTCGTGGGCAGCGGCCCCGGTCCCTTCCGGCGCGGGCCGCGGCCGCGGCGCTGATGGCGGATCGCGAGCACGTAGAGCACGAGCCCCACCAACAGCACGATGCCACCCGCGACCATCAGCGGACCCGCGAGCGGCGTCCGTGTGTCCAGGGGCCAGGAGACGACGATGTCATCCGGCGCATCCTTCGTGCCGTCGTACGCGATCAGCACGCTCGTCCCCTCGGGGAGCTGCATGTTGTCGGTCGAGAGGAAGTTCTCTTCGCTGAAGGAGTCGAGCCACAGGTCGGACCCCGCAGGGTTGCGTCCGGCGGGCTCCGCCGACTCCTCGTCCTCCGGTGCGGGAGCCTCGGCGTCCGGAGCGGGGGTCTCGTTCGACTCCTCCGGCGCTGGAGCCGCGACGTGCTCGACGAGAAGCTCGTCCTCATCGCCGACCGTGACGTGGTTGTACTCGGAGTCGGAGAGCCAGGCCTCCATATCGGCGGTCCGGCCGTAGCTCGCGAAGATCTCGCCCTCGCCGCGGATCAGCACCTTCTGTGCGCCCGGGTTCATCCGGAGCACATCGCCGTCCATCAGCACGTACGGAGCGGGCTCCTCGATGTCGACGCGGGCCTCCTGCGACGAAGGACCGACGAAGACGGTGCGTTGGGCGATCCCCGCACCGATCAGCACGGCAGCCAGCACGAAGGCCACGACGGCCCATACGAAACGCACGAATAGTCTCCTCACGCACCACGGCTTCCCGCCCGTGACGCCACACTCGACATTTCAGACTAGCGAAGTCACCTGTGTGTTGACCACGAGGCCCCTCCCCTGGCGACGCTGCGGCACGTCGGCGACGCGCCGTGGCCGGTCATGGGTAGCCTTGCTGCAGCCGTTCCGAGGAGTCTGCATGAAGATCCACAACCCGTTCCGCACCGCCCTCGTGGCGACACTCGGCGTGGGACTCGGCATCGTGCTGATCAGCAGCGTGCAGACGCTGTCGACGGTGCTGCTCTACATCGGCACCGCTCTCTTCCTCAGCCTCGGGCTCGATCCCCTCGTCACGTTCCTCGAACGACGGCGCCTGCCCCGCTGGCTCGCGGTCCTCGTCACGATCGTCGCCGTCCTGGCGGTCTTCAGCGGCATCGTGCTCATCGTCCTCCCGGTTCTGGTCGACCAGATCTCCCAGCTGATCGCCCAGATCACGGCCATCGTGCAGCGGGGAACGGCCATCGAAGACCTGCGCACGTGGATCCAGGAGACGTTCCCCAATCTCCGCGTCGACGACGTGTTCGCCTATGTCGAGGACTGGCTGGCGACGAACCTCGCCGAGATCGGCGGATCGATCGGTCAAGGGGTGCTCGTCGCCAGCGGGGCGGTGCTGAGCGGCGTGTTCGGCGCCTTCATCGTGCTCATCCTGACCATCTACCTCACGGCCTCCACCCCCTCGCTCAAGCGCGCGGTCTACCAGCTGGTGCCGGCGTCCAAGCGGGACCGCTTCATCGATCTCTCCGAGCAGATCACCGACTCCGTCGGCTACTACGTCATGGGACAGGTCAGCCAGGGGGTCATCAACGGCATCCTCAGCGCCATCTACCTCACGATCATTGACGCGCCGTTCCCCGCGGTCCTCGCCGTCGTCGCCTTCTTCTTCTCGCTCATCCCGCTCGTCGGCACGTTGACCGGCTCGACGATCATCGTCCTCGTCTGCCTGATCCCGGGTCTCGGCTCTCCCGGCACGGCTCTCGCCGCCGCGATCTATTATCTCGTCTACATGCAGATCGAGGCGTACGTGATCTCGCCGCGGATCATGAGCCGCGCCGTGTCGGTGCCCGGCGCCGTCGTGGTCGTGGCCGCCCTCGCCGGAGGAAGCCTGCTCGGCCTGCTCGGCGCGCTCATCGCGATCCCGGTGGCCGCCAGCATCCTCATCCTCTACCGGCAGGTGCTGATCCCCCGCATGAACGAGCGGTGACCGTACGGTCGCTCCGCGTCACTCCTCAGCGGGCCAGTGCGTCGGCAGCGGCAGGGCCGACGGGTTGACGGCGGCGACGATCTCGGTGAGCACGCGCCGCGTCTGGGTCTCCCCCACCCACAGATGCTTCCCGCCGTCGACCGCGATCAGCTGCGCATGCGGAATGCTCGCGAACCGTTCCCGGGCTTCGGCGGGGCGCAGGTAGTCGTCCAGCTCGGGCACGAGGATGACGACGCGGTGGTCGGTCGTCCCCCAGGTGGCGACCTCCTCGGCCGTCGCGCGGTGCAGCGGCGGCGAGAGCAGGATGATGCCCTCGATGTCGTGGTCGGCGCCGTACTTCAGCGCGAGTTCCGTTCCGAACGACCAGCCGACGAGCCAGGGGCGAGGCAGTCCACGGTCGCGCACGAAGTCCATGGCGGCGGCGACGTCGAACTGCTCCGCAGCTCCACCGTCGAATGCGCCCTCGCTCGTGCCGCGCGGCGACGTCGTGCCGCGCGTGTTGAACCGCAGGACGGCGAGATCGGCCAGGGCAGGCAGGCGTGCGGACGCCTTGCGGATGATGTGCGAGTCCATGAAGCCGCCCGCCGTCGGCAGCGGATGCAGCGTCACCAGCGTGGCCACCGGGGCGGCCGTCTCGGGCACCGCCAGCTCGCCCACCAGCGTGAGCCCGTCTGCGGTGTGCAGCTCGATGTCCTCACGCGTCGCGGGGAGCTCGAGCGGTCCGCGGATCTCCATGGTCATGCGATCCTCCAACAGGGGGTGTGCCAGTGTCTGCGGTCGGCCAGCGCCGCCGCCTCGCCGAGGATGCCATCCGCCCGCCAGGCGACGAGATGCGCTGTTCCGGGTTCCACGGACCGGCCGCAGCCCGGGCAGACGTAGGCCTTCTGCGCCTGGACGGCGGAGACCGGCTGCACGGTCCACTCGACGCCGCGACGCACCTCCGTGCGCTTCCACCCGGCGAGCAGGCGATCGAACGAGTCCTCGCCCTCAGGGCGCGCGGAAAGACGACGACGTGAGCGGGGCATGGTGCCGGCTCACCACCAGTGGTTGGTGACCCAGAAGTTGTACGCGCCGGCCCAGCTGCCGTACCGACCGGTGGCGTAACCCGTCGCCCAGCGGAGATTGTCCACCGGGTTGTAGCCGTTGCCCGGCACCTTGCTGCAGGGCAGCGCCTGGACGAGGCCACAGGCGCCGGACGAGGAGTTGGTGGCGTTCGGGTTCCACCCGCTCTCCCGCGAGACGATGTAGTCGACGTACTGCCAGTCACCCTGCGCGATGCCGGCAGCAGCCATCCACTCCGCCGGCGCGCCACCGCCGCTGTACGGCGGCAGACCCCCACCCGACGACTTGCTTCCCGACGACGAGCTCTTCGAGCCGGACGATGTCGCGGTGGTCGGCGCGGGCTGCGGCTTCGGCTTCGGCTTCACATACACCTCGAAAGAGCCACGCTCGACCGGGGTGATCGCGGCGCCTTCCACAGTGACGGTGAGGTTCTGCGTGTCCGCGAGAGCCGCCGCGTAGACGGAATCCGGAGCTTCCGTGGCGACCGGCTGCGCGAGCGCGACGCCGGTCGGCGCGACCATCGCGGCAGCGAATCCGACGACCGCGAGAGAACTGAAGACAGCGGCGACGCCCCGGCGACGCGACCAGCGTCGAGTGCCACGGGAGCGAGAGGTGACCGTCGCTGCGGGTGCCAGCGCGGCGTCGCTTCGTTCGGGAATCATGTCGTTTCGGGAGTTCACGATGGAGGACAGTCTACGCATACCTGCCTGAACAGGCCATCAGGCAGGCTCAGCGCACCGCCAGGATCACGTCGATCGTGGCATCGAGCAGCGCATCAACCTGCTCCTCCCGATAGCCGCCGCGCTGCATGCGGAACGCTGCGGACCTCAGCTGCTCGGCGGTCAGCGCCTCGCCATCGCGCAGATACCGGACGATCCGGGAGCTCACGTGATCGACCTCGTCGACCCGATATCCGAAGGTGAGCAGTCCGGTCCGCGCGAACCTCTGGCGGCGCGGCCGCGCCAAGTGGTCGAGGATCACCTGCGCATCGGCCCTCGCCCGGTCCACCCACGCTCCCGCACCCTGCGCCCGGACGGCACGCTCGCGCTCCCGTGCGGCGAAGGCGTCCTCGACTCGGCCGAGGGCGGCGTCGACCTCCGCGACCGCGTAGCCCTCTTTGACGAGCGGGAACGAGGCGGTGCGCACATCCTCGGACGTGAGACCGTCGACGCCGCTCTCGAACGCCTGTCGGGCGGAGGCGAGGAAGTTGTCGACCGCCGCCCGGTGGTAGCCCTTCGTGCGCCCGCTCGTCACCGAGAACGCAGGCCTCGCCGCTCTCCGCGAGGCGGGTTCCGTCCGGTCGTCGTTCATCACAGCACCACCGTCGTTCATCACAGCACCAGCCAGGGAGAGAGGAGGAAGTACAGGCACAGGGCCGGTACCGTCGACAGCAGGATGCTGTCCAGCCGGTCCAGGAGCCCGCCGTGGCCCGGGAGCCAGGAGCTCATGTCCTTGATCCCCAGGTCCCGCTTCAGCATGGACTCGCCGAGATCGCCGAGCGTCGCGGACAGCAGGATCGCCGCCCCGAAGATGACTCCGCCCCACCACGGCAGATCGAGCAGGAACAGGGCCAGGAGCACGCCGACCACCAACGCGGCGACCACGGCGCCCCCGAAGCCCTCCCAGGTCTTCTTGGGGCTGATCCGCGGAGCCATCGGGTGCCGCCCGAACGCGAGTCCCGCGGCGTAGGCGCCGGTGTCGGCCGCCACGGCGATCGCGATGAAGCTGAGCACCCACCACTGCCCGCCCTCCTGCTCGAGCAGGATGAGTGCGACGCCGGCGAGGAACGGGACGTACACCTGCACGAACCCGCCGATCACGGCGTCGGTGAGCACGTCACCGTACGTGCGGCCGTCTTTTGCGACCATCTGCGCGAGCAGGCGCCAGACGATGACGAACGCCACCGAGACGAAGAGCATGACCCAGCTCAGCCACGGCTCGGCGAAGTACGCCGACAGGACCAGGAAGGCGGCCGCGACGAGCTGGGGGATCACATCGACGCGGCGGCCGGCGGCCCGCAGTGCTCGAGACAGCTCGTAGACACCCAGAAGCGCCGCTGCGAGTGCGAACGGCACGAACAGTGCCTTGACGAACAACAAAGACCCCAGGAGCGCCGCACCGAACGCGAGCCCGATGAGGATCGCAAGCACGAGGTCTCGACCGGTGCGCTGCTTGATGCGCTCGTTCGCCTGATCGAGCTGATCGCGGGCGTGCGACACGTGGGTGCCGAAGTCGTCCCGCGCCTGGCGCCACTGGTCCCGGATCGCACTGTGATCCGCGGTGTCCAACCGATGCGCTCCGGCGGACACCGTGGGCGGAGTAGCGGGAAGCGGCGGACGGGGTGGGACTCGGTCGGCATCGAACGCGGGGAAGGCCGCGTCCCCGAGCGGAACGCCGGCCTCGGGACCCGCCTCGGACCGCGTCACCCGACGGGTCGCCGGTGTACCCTCCTCGGCGCCTCGCGATTCATCGGACATACGAGCTACACCTCGAGGAGTTCGGCCTCTTTGCGCTTGAGCGCGTCGTCGATGAGGTCGACGTGCTGACGGGTCAGCGCGTCCAACTCCTTCTCCCCGCGGGCGATCTCGTCCTCACCCAGCTCGCTCTTCAGCCCGTCCAGCTCGTCCTTGGCCTTCCGACGGATGCCGCGGACGTGGACCTTGGCGTCCTCGGCCTTCGACTTCACGAGCTTCACGTACTCCTTGCGACGATCGGCCGTGAGCTCGGGCATCGTGACGCGCACGAGGTTGCCGTCGTTCGTGGGGTTCGCTCCGAGGTTCGGCATGTCGCGGATCGCCTGCTCGATCGCCTTGAGCGCCGACTTGTCGTACGGCGTGATGATGAGAGTGCGCGCTTCCTGGTTGGCGAGGGAGGCGAGCTGCGCGAGCGGCGTCGGCGTGCCGTAGTAGTCGACCATCACCTTCTGGAAGAGCTGCGGGTTCGCACGACCGGTGCGCACCGTGGAGAAGTCCTCCTTGGCAGCCTCGACGGCCCGGGACATGCGGGTGGTGGTTTCAGCGAGGACGTCCGCGATCACGGTGGCTCCTATCGTCGGGGTGTTCTGGAAATTCTATCGGGAGCGGGCTCCCGTCCCGTGCAGGCGCTCAGGCCGTGACGAGCGTGCCGATGGGCTCGCCCAGGAGGGCGCGGGTCACGTTGCCCGCCGGCTCCATCCCGAAGACGCGCATGTCCATGTTGTTGTCCATGCACAGGCTGAACGCCGTGGAGTCGACGACCTTGAGGCCCTGCTGCAGCGCGTCGCGGTAGGTCACGCGCTCGATGCGCTCCGCATCGGCGTGCTTGTTCGGGTCGGCGGTGTAGATGGCGTCCACGCCGTTCTTGGCGACGAGCACCTCCTTCGCGCCGATCTCGAGGGCGCGCTGCGCGGCCACGGTGTCGGTGGAGAAGTACGGCAACCCTGCGCCGGCGCCGAAGATCACGACGCGACCCTTCTCCATGTGGCGCTCCGCGCGACGCGGGATGTAGGGCTCGGCGACCTGGGTCATCGCGATCGCCGACTGCACGCGGGTCGCGGCGCCCGCCTGCTCCAGGAAGTCCTGCAGCGCGAGGGCGTTCATCACGGTGCCGAGCATGCCCATGTAGTCCGCTCGTCCGCGGTCCATGCCCCGCTGGCTGAGCTCCGCGCCGCGGAAGAAGTTGCCCCCGCCGACGACGACGGCCACCTCGACGCGGTCGACCGCGGCGGCGATCTCCCGGGCCATCTGGCTGACCACGTCAGGGTTCACGCCGAGCTGACCGGCGCCGAACGCCTCTCCGGAGAGCTTCAGGAGGACGCGGCGGCGTCCAGTGCGTTCAGTCATGGGGAAGTCCTCTCGTCCCGAATCAAGATAGTGCCTGGTGGGCATGAAGAAGGGGTTCGGATCGAACGATCCGAACCCCTTCGACAGTGCTACGCGCCGACCTTGAAGCGCGCGAAGTCCGTCACGGTGATACCGGCGTCCTTCGCCACCTGGGCGACGGAGAGCTTGTTGTCCTTCGCGTAGTCCTGCTCGAGCAGGGCGACCTGCTTGATGAACGCGGCGACACGGCCCTCGACGATCTTCGGCAGGGCGGCCTCGGGCTTGCCCTCGTTGCGGGAGATCTCGGTGACGATCTCGCGCTCCTTCTCGACCGCGTCCGCCGGAACGTCCTCGCGGGACAGGTACGACGGGTTGGCGAACGAGATGTGCTGGGCGATGCTGCGCGCGGTCGCGGCGTCGTCACCCGTGTAGGCGACGACGACGCCGATCTGCGGCGGCAGGTCCTTGCTCGTGCGGTGCAGGTAGACCTCGACGCTGTCACCGGTGACGGTGCGCACGCGACGGAGCTCGACCTTCTCGCCGATGATGGCGGCCTCTTCCGAGATGAGCTGCTCGACGGTCTTGTCGCCCGCCGGAGCGGCCAGGGCGGCCTCGACCGAGTCGGCCTTCACGGCGGCGACGGCGTCGGCGACCTTGTCGGCCAGCGCGATGAAGCGCTCGTTCTTGGCGACGAAGTCGGTCTCGCAGGCGAGCTCGACGAGCGTCACGGCGCCGTCCTGCTCGCGGGCGACGACGAGGCCCTCGCTGGTCGAACGGTCGGCGCGCTTGGCGTTGCCCTTCGCACCCTTCAGGCGCAGGATCTCGGTGGCCTTCTCGACGTCGCCGTCAGCCTCCTCGAGCGCCTTCTTGGTGTCGACCATTCCCGTGCCGAGCTGCTCACGCAGCGCCTTGAGGTCGGCGATGGTGAAGTTGGCCATGTGTGGTGGCTCCTTGCTTCGTTGTGTGGGTGTACGAGGGATTACTTGGCGTCAGCGGCCTCGGCGGCGGCGACCTCGGCGGTCTCCTCACCGGAAGCGGCGGCGATCGCCTCGTCGTGTGCCTGGGCACCAGCCTCGTCGGCGGCGGTGGCGTCGGCGGCCGGGGTCTCGACGACGGCGGCCTGGTCGTCCGCGGTCACGACCTCGGCGGCGTCAGCGGACTCCTGCACGGGAGCCTCGAGAAGCTCCTTCTCCCACTCGGCCAGCGGCTCCGCGTCGCCCGACTCCGGGTTGTGCTTCTGCTGCAGGCCCTCGGCGGCGGCGTCGGCGATGATGCGCGTCAGCAGCGACACCGAACGAATGGCGTCGTCGTTGCCGGGGATCGGGTACTGGAAGTCGTCCGGGTCGGCGTTGGTGTCGAGGATGCCGATCACCGGGATGCCGAGCTTCTTGGCCTCGTCGATGGCGAGGTGCTCACGCTTGGCGTCGACGACCCAGAGGGCGGACGGCGTCTTGGTGAGGTTGCGGATACCGCCCAGCGACTTGTGCAGCTTGTCCAGCTCGCGCTTCTTGAGCAGCAGCTCCTTCTTCGTGAAGCCGGAGGCGGAGGGGTTCTCGTAGTCGAGCTCCTCGAGCTCCTTCATGCGGGCGAGACGCTTCGCGATGGTGGAGAAGTTGGTGAGGAGGCCGCCGAGCCAGCGCTGGTTCACGTAGGGCTGGCCGACGCGCGTGGCCTGCTCCGCGAGGATCTCCTGCGCCTGCTTCTTGGTGCCGACGAAGAGGATCGTGCCGCCGTGCGCCACGGTCTCCTTGACGAAGTCGTAGGCCTTGTCGATGTAGCCAAGCGACTGCTGGAGGTCGATGATGTGGATGCCGCTGCGCTCGGTGAGGATGAAGCGCTTCACCTTCGGGTTCCACCGACGAGTCTGGTGTCCGAAGTGCACGCCGCTGTCGAGCAGCTGGCGGATGGTGACCACAGCCATGGTCGTCTCCTGATTCTGGCGCGGGACGCGCCGTTGAGGTTGTCATGCCGACCGGACGGTCGGACATCCTGGTGCCCGGCTCACGCCCACCCGTTCGGAAACGGGACCTGCGGGAGTGGATGCCACGACGGAGTCGCTCTGGGCACGCGTAGTCACCCCGAGATCGAGGTGCTCGTCCAGCATACAGGATCATGCGACGCCAGCTCGTTCTCCCCAGCAGCGCGATTCCGGGTCTTCTCCCCTGCCGCCGGCCCCGGCGGAGGGAGCCCGCTCCGCCAGCCCGCATCAAACACGCACACTCGCGTGATGACTCCTCCGTCCCCTCCTCGCCCTCGCTCTCGCCCGCACCCCTCGCTCCTCCGGGTGCTGATCGCCACCGTGCTCGCCGCTGTCGTGCTCCTGTGCGGCGGTGCTCCGTTCCCGTCTCCTCCCGCCGCGCGAGCGGCGTCGGCACCGCACGGCCTCGCACCCGTGCCCGAGGAGTTCGTCTCCGACGTTCCCTGGCGGTGGCCCGTCGAGGGGACTCGCCGCGTGAGCGTCGCCTACCGCGCGCCCGTGCACGCCTACGGTCCCGGGCACCGCGGTATGGATATCGTCGCGAGCGCGGGCGGCACCGTCGTCGCCCCGGCGGAGGGGGTGGTCGCGTTCCAGGGCGTCGTCGTCGACCGCCCGCTGCTCACGATCCGACATGCCGACGGTCTCGTGAGCACATTCGAGCCCGTGGAATCGCCCCTGCGCGCGGGAGACCCGGTCCGCCGGGGCCAGGACATCGGCCGTGTCGCCACGGGCGGTCACACTCCCCCGGACGCGCTGCACATCGGGGTGCGACGCGACGGCGAGTACCTCAACCCGATGGTGCTGTTCGGCGGACTCCTGCGGGCGCGCCTCCTGCCCTGCTGCGACGGATGACCCGACGCGCGGGTTCCGCGCTCAGGCCCGAGGGTGTGCCAGGCGATACGTCGCCGTCAGCCGCTCCGCCGAGACATGCGTGTAGATCTGGGTGGTGCCCAGGCTCGCGTGCCCCAGAATCTCCTGCACCGCGCGGAGATCCGCACCACCGTCCAGCAGATGGGTCGCCGCCGTGTGGCGGAGGGCGTGCGGCCCGACGGTCTCCGCGCCGACGACGGGTGCGAGGGCGCGGGCGACGACCTCGTAGACCGTCCGCGGACCGACACGTCCCCCGCGACTGCCGAGGAAGACGGCGGGCGACGCGGCGCCGGACCGCGCGAGCAGAGCCGGTCGAGCGCGGCGCAGGTAGGCGGTGAGCGCATCCCGCGCCGGCGCGCCGAACGGGACGACGCGCTCCTTGTCGCCCTTGCCTCGCACGCGGGCCGTCCCCCGATCGAGATCCAGGTCGTCGATGTCGAGGCCGCAGAGTTCGGAGACGCGGACCGCGGCGCCGTAGAGGAGCTCCAGCACCGCATGGTCGCGAAGGGCGGTGGGATCACCCGAGGCCGCCGCCTGCCGATGTCGTTCCAACAGCTCCGTCATCGCGTCCTTCGATGCCACCGTCGGCAGCGTCTTCGCGCGCTTCGGTGCCACGAGCCGCAGGCTGGGGTCGACGGGGACGATGTCCTGCTCGCGCGCCCACCCGAAGAACGCTCGCGCCGTGGCTGCGCGTCGGGCCAGCGTCGCCCGGGCGTCGCCACGCTGGGTCGCCTGCCAGAGCCATTCGCGCAGCATCTCCAGGTCGATCCGGTCGACCGGGCCGCCCCCCACGCTCGCCCCGAGGTCTCGCAGATCGGAGCGGTACGCCTTCACGGTCGCCGGAGAGAGCCGACGTACCTTCTCGAGGTGGTCGGCGAACGCCTCGACAGCGACCGCGAAGTCCATATCCCCAGCCTGCCGCTCCCCCGCCTTCAGAGCGACGCGCCCCGCCGGGAGCCTGCCTACGACGTGCGTGCCGCCCCCCGTCGGCGCGTACCCGGTCGGCGCGTCCCCCTAGGGCGCCGTACCCCTCCCGCGCCAGCCGTCCCCGTCGCGGCGAGCGAGCCCGTCGAGGTCGAGCAGACCGAGCAGGGCCCTCGTCCGCTCGACGGTGAGACCCGCGCGCTGTGCGAGCTCCGCCTCCGTCCGAGCGGTCCGCGTGCTCAGCGCACGGAGGAGCCCCACCCGCCCCTCGTCCGTCGCTTCGCGTCCCCGGGGCGACCGGGCACCGACAGGGAGCATCTCGGCGACCTCCGCCGCGGAGGTGACGCACACCGCGTCGTATTCGCGCAGCAGCCGGTGGCAGCCGGCCGAGGACGCAGACGTCACCGGACCGGGTACCGCGCCGAGCGGCCTGCCCAGCGTCGCCGCGTGACCTGCCGTGTTGAGGGAGCCGCTACGCCAGCCCGCCTCGACGACCACCGTGGCCTGCCCCAGCGCCGCGATCAGTCGATTACGCGCGAGGAAGCGCCACCGCGTCGGCGCCGTGCCGCACGGCACCTCGCTGACGACGACCCCGTCGACCGCGATCCGGGCCAGGAGGTTACGGTGCCCGGCGGGGTACGGGCGGTCGACTCCCCCGGCGAGGACCGCGATCGTGCCCCCGCCGACGGTCAACGCGGCGCGGTGTGCTGCGCCGTCGATGCCGTAGGCTCCGCCGGACACGACAGCCGTGTCCCCCACGGCCAGATCTCCGGCCATGTCGGCGGCGACCCGCTCGCCGTAGGCGGTGGCCGCTCTGGCACCGACGATGGCGACACGCGCGGCGCTCGTCAGGAGTTCGGCACGTCCGCGCACCCACAGCACCATCGGCGCCTCCGCATCGAGATCGTCGACGGACGTCGGCCAGCCGGGGTCTCCGGGGAGCAGCAGCTGCGCACCCGCTTTCTGCGCGCCGCGGAGGGCCGCGACCACAGCCACCGGGTCGGCGCGCTGCCGCCACCGTGCGCGCGCCTCGTCGAGAGCCCGACGAGCGCCGACGGCGCGGACCACCGGCCAGGATCCCCCGGACCCTTCCAACGCGAAGCGCAGCCCGTCGGCCGGGCCGAACTCGCGCACAAGGGTCGCGGCGACGGCGTCCCCGGGGTCGGCGACGACCGACCAGGCCACCCGCGCCAGCGTCTCCGTCACCTCCCCGGCTCCGCGCACGCCCTGCGCCGCGTCGAGCGCATCCTTGCGGGAGAAGAGTCCGTCGATCATCGCGCCGCCCCCGTCCGCAGAAGCAGGGCGCGACCGACCTCGTCCGAACCGGGGCTGTCCCGCGCGGAGAGATCGGCCATGGTCCAGGCGACCCGGAGGACGCGGTCGTAGCCGCGGAGCGTCAACGCGCCGCGTTCCAGCGCCCGATCGAGACCCGCGCGAACCTCCGCGGGGAGGCGGAACCCGCCATGCCGAAGCACCGTGCCCGGGATCTCCGCATTGCGACGCCACGGCGTGCCTCGCCAACGCCGCTCGGCCCGTGCGCGCGCGGCGCCGACGCGGTTCCGCGCCTCGACGGTCGTGACACCCGCCCGCTCCCCCGCCAGCGAGCGCGACGCCGCGACGCGCGTGACCGGAAGATCGATGTCGAGCCGGTCACGCAACGGACCGGAGAGCCGGGTGGCATAGCGTCGCAGCGCCTGCGGAGGACAGATGCAGTCGCCGTCCCGCACGCCCCGGTTGCCGCAGGGACATGGGTTCATCGCCAGCAGCAGCTGGAAACGCGCCGGGAACCGCACCACGAAGCCCGAGCGATGCACATCCACGAAGCCGGTCTCGAGCGGCTGACGGAGCGCGTCCAGGACCACCCGCGGGAACTCCGCCGCCTCGTCGAGGAAGAGGACGCCCCGGTGTGCACGGGCCACCGCTCCGGGTCGCGCCGTCCGCGATCCACCTCCCACCATCGCCGCCACTGAGGCGCTGTGGTGCGGCGCGACCAGCGGGGGCTGATGGTCGAGCCCGGTCACGGCCTCACCGCAGAGGGAGCGCACCGAGGCCACCTCGATGGCCTCCTGCTCGGTCAGCGGCGGCATGATCCCGGGCAGACGCCCTGCGAGCATCGTCTTCCCCGCTCCCGGCGGACCGCTCAGGAGCATGTTGTGGCCACCGGCGGCCGCGACGATGAGCGCCTCGACGGCTTCCTCCTGTCCCAGGACATCGCTCAGATCGCGCTCATCGGGGTCATCCTCCGGCGGTTGCGGCCCCGGGACCGGCTCGACGTCCGGCACGTCCACCTCCGCGCCATGCCAGGCGGCGACCTCCGCGAGCGAGGCGGCGGCACGCACCTCCACGCCGGCGACGAGACCCGCCTCGGTCGCGTTGCCGTGGGGCACGATCACACGCTCGAACCCCGCGCGGGCGGCGGCGAAGACGGCGGGAAGCACGCCCGGCACGGGACGCAGGCGCCCGTCGAGCCCGAGCTCCCCCAGGTGCACGGTCTGCCGGACGGCGCGCCGAGCGATCACATCGCTCGCGGCCAGGCAGGCCACCGCGATCGCGAGGTCGAAGGCGGCCCCGTGCTTGGGCAGACTCGCCGGTGAGAGGTTCACCGTCAGGCGCCGCCGCGGCAGCGGGAGGCCGGAGTTCACGCAGGCGTTGTGCACGCGCTGGACCGCCTCCCCGAGGGATTTGTCCGGGAGCCCGATGATGCGGAACTCCGGCGTCTGCGGGGAGAGGTCGGCCTCGACCTCGACCACGTGCCCGTCCGCTCCCGTGAGCGCCACAGACCACGTGCGTGCGGTGCTCATGCGATGTCCTCGAGGTGCTCGACGGTGGCTGTCTCGGGGGATGCACCGGTGATACCTATCGCTTCCACCCGGAGGACCTGTCCGCGCGCCAGATCGGGATGCTCCGCCCGCCACGCATGAGCGAGCCGCCACAGCCGCCGACGCTTCCGGTCGTCGATGGCGTCGAACGGGTGCCCGAACGCCGTCGACCGCCGCGTCTTCACCTCGATGACGGACAGGTGTGCTCCGACGATCGCCACGAGATCCAGTTCGCCCTGGGGACACCGCCAATTGCGGTCGACGATCCGATACCCGCGCTTCGTCAGATAGTCCGCTGCCTGCTGCTCCCCGGCTCGCCCGAGGTCGTCTTTCGCTGCCATCCCGAAAGGATGGATGTCAGCACCCCGTCACCGCCGTGGTCCCGCGCGAACAGTCCAGAGGCTGTGGAAACGGCGAAGAATGTCACCGCTGTGCAGGAACGGCGCGCCGCATCACTCTCCGTCGAGGGAGAGCTCCTGCGGCAGTTCGAACTCGCGGCGCTGGAGCTCCTCGACGTTCACGTCCTTGAAAGTGAGCACCCGGACGGCCTTGACGAAGCGGTCCGCCCGGTAGATGTCCCACACCCACACGTCGCTCATGGAGATCTCGAAGTAGAAGTCGTGCTCGGTGTCCCGCCGCACGACGTTGACCTCGTTGGCCAGGTAGAAGCGACGCTCGGTCTCCACGACGTACTGGAACTGAGAGACGACGTCGCGGTACTCGCGGAACAGCGCGAGCTCGAGCTCGCGGTCGTAGTCGTCGAAGGCTTCCTCATCCATGATGAGTCCATCCTATGGTCGTCCGGCGCCGGTCGCGGCATCCCGGGCGCGGCCGCTCAGAACAGCGTCGGCGCGTCGGCGATCGCCCACGAGGACCGGTGGAACGGGGAGAGCCCGAACGAGCGGATGGCCTCCCGGTGCTCCGGGCTCGCGTACCCCTTGTTGCGATCCCACTGGTAGTCACGGTGGCCCTCGTGCAGCTCCGCCATGTGACCGTCTCTCGCGACCTTCGCAATCACCGACGCCGCGGACACCGAGGCGCAGTCGCGATCCGCCTTGATGACAGGCCGCACACGCAGGGGCACGGGATGCACTCGCGAGACGTAGTCGTGATTGCCGTCGAGGAGCACCAGGGCATTCTCCACCGTCGCGCCCTGTGCGACGACCGCCTCCACGGCCCGCGAAGCGGCGAGCCCCAGCGCCCGCATGATCCCGACCTCGTCGACCTCCGCCGCGGTCGCCCAGCCGACGGCCGAGGCCTGCACCCAGGAGGCCGCCCGGGCGGCGACGTCGGGTCGCCGGCGCTCGGGGACCAGCTTCGAGTCGCGCAGCCCCTCCGGCACGCGGCGACGCGCCCCCTTGGCGTCCATCACGGCTGCTCCGACGGCCACCGGTCCCGCCAGTGCGCCGCGACCGACCTCATCGAGAGCGATGATGAGGTCGCACTCCCCCAGGAGCTTCCGCTCCAGGGTCAGTCGAGGCGTGATGACGGTCATTCGGGGTCCGGCACTCCCGTGAAGATGTCGTGGTGGCCGTCGATCGGTCCGAATCGGTCGAGCGGCCAGGTGGTCAGGAACGCCTTGCCCACGATGTTGGAGACGGGGACGAAACCGCCGCTGGGAAGCTCCTGGTGTGCGCGGGCGTCGCGGGAGCGGTCCCGGTTGTCGCCGAGGAGCCATACGGAGTCCTCCGGCACGACGACGTCGAACGGCTCGTTGGAGGCCGCGGTGTCCCCCTCGGGGAGGTTCAGGTAGCTCAGCTCGTCGATCGGGGCGCCGTTGATCGTGATCTGCCCCAGCGCGTTGCAGCACACCACGTGGTCGCCCTCGACCCCGATCACGCGCTTGACGAGGTGGTCCTGGGTGTCGGTCGCCGAGATGCCCACGAAGGTGAGAACCCAGTCGACGGCCTTGACGAGCGGCGGCTGTGCCGGCGCCTGCGGCATCGGGTCGAGCCACCCGCCCGGATCCTTGAAGACGACGATGTCGCCGCGCTCGTAGCCGGTCCAGCGCGGCGTGAGCTCGTCGACGAGGATGCGGTCGTCGATCAGCAGCGTCCGCTCCATGGAGGCCGAGGGGATGTAGAACGAGCGCACGACGAACGTCTTGATGACGAAGGACACCAGCGCGGCGATGACGACGATGACCAGCACGTCTCGGAGGAAGACCAGGAACCCGCGCCGCCGTCGTGTCGGGCGTGCGGACGGAGAGTCAGTCATCTGGTTCCTTCTCGAAGAGTGCACCGTGAGCGCACGGCAGTAACAAGGTTCGCACACCGGGGACAGAACGAAAGCACCCCGGGACATCGTGTCCCGGGGTGCTGTGAAGAAGCTTCGCGTCAGTTGTTGACGCGCTTCTCCTTGATCTTCGCCTTCTTGCCGCGGAGCTCGCGCAGGTAGTAGAGCTTGGCGCGACGCACGTCACCGCGCGTGACGACCTCGATGTGGTCGATCACCGGGGAGTGCACGGGGAAGGTACGCTCCACACCCACCTGGAAGCTGATCTTCCGGACGGTGAAGGTCTCGCGGACGCTGTCACCCTGGCGGCCGATGACGACGCCCTGGAAAACCTGGATACGGGAGCGGTTGCCCTCGGTGATGTTGACGTGCACCTTGACGGTGTCACCGGGGAAGAACTCGGGGATGTCGGAACGGAGCGAAGCCGCGTCGACGGCGTCGAGGATCTGCATGATCGTCTCTCTCTGCACTCGCCTCAGGTCGGATGCACGGATTAGGAAGGAACAAGAATGGGAGTGTGCCGAACGGCGCTGACGCGTCCGCGGGCTCCCCTGGGGCAGAGCCGGTCACGGCACAAACAACCATTCTGCCACGGATGACAGGCCCGGCCAAAACGGCGGGTCAGAGCCGGTCGTCGGTCTCCCGCACCACGATCACCTCGTGCACGCTCGTCTGCGGGCTCTCGGTGCGCGGCGGCGTCATCGTCGACCACGAGATGGTCTCGCGGATGCGCGTCCCACTCCCCCGTGCCTCGTTCCAGAGCTGCCACAGCTGCAGCCACACCAGGCCGATGCCCACGACGATGGCGGCCGCGAGGAGCCAGCCGAAGGCCCCGTCGATGAAGAAGCCGACCGCGATCGTGAGCGCGTGCCAGAGACCGAACCCGGCGACGTCCCACCACGAGACGGCACGCTCGGCGCGGACCGACGGGCGGGAGCGCGTCAGCAGCGTGAGCAGGAGCTGCCCCAGGAACACCGAGGGCATCGCGATGAGCAACACCCAGAGGATCGACCAGCCGCCCTGGAAGACGGCCCAGCCGATGAGCAGCCACAGCGGCAGGAGGAACGCCGACGGCAGCAGCCAGCGGAAGAAGGCCTGTCGGATCCACATGCTCCGATGCTACGGCGACCGTGCCTGCGGGTCACGGGTGTTCGCTGAGAGCGGCAGGCGCCGGGCACCCCGTCCGATCAGGGAGAATGGAGACGACGAGAGGACACTGATGATCGAACTGCGCACCCCTGCCGAGATCGATGAGATGCGCGCGGCAGGCCGGTTCGTCGCCGAGACGCTGGCGACCCTGCGCGACGAGACGAAGGTCGGCACCAACCTCCTGGCGATCGACCGCCGGGCCCATGACATGATCCGCAAGGCCGGCGCCGAGTCCTGCTACATCGACTACCACCCGTCCTTCGGGGCGAGCCCCTTCGGCAAGGTCATCTGCACCTCGGTGAACGACGCCGTGCTGCACGGCCTCCCGCATGACTACGCGCTCCGGGACGGCGACCTCGTCACCCTGGACTTCGCCGTCTCGGTCGACGGCTGGGTCGCCGACTCCGCGGTCTCCTTCGTCGTGGGTACGCCGCGGGACGAGGACCTCCGTCTCATCGACACCACGGAACGCGCGCTGGCCGCCGCGATCGAGACCTCGGTGGTCGGCAAGCGCATCGGCGACATCTCCGCCGCGATCGCCGACGTCGCGCACGGCGAGGGCTACTCCATCAACACCGACTTCGGGGGCCATGGCGTCGGCCGCACGATGCACGGCGACCCTCATGTGGCGAACGACGGCCGCGCAGGCCGCGGTTTCCCGCTCCGCGCGGGCCTCGTGCTCGCCCTGGAGCCCTGGTTCCTCGCGACGACGGACGAGCTGATCACCGACCCCGACGGCTGGACGCTGCGGAGCGCGGACGGCTCCCGCGGCGCGCACTCCGAGCACACCATCGCCATCACCGATGACGGACCGATCATCCTGACGGATCGCTCGTTCCTCGGCGTCGACTGACTCCGGTCGCGGGGTCGGCGCGCTCCCAGGGCGCGACCGGCCCCGGCACGACGACGAACAACGGGTGCGCCTTCGGGAGCTCCACAGACCCGTGTCGGCTGAGCACCTCCGGGCTGCGCTCGGCGAGCTTCGCCTGCAGATGCTCCCACTCGCGTGCCAGCTGACCCGTGGTGACCGGGATCGACGGCACCGCCGACTCCGCTCGCCGGATACGCGTGCGGTCGAAACGGTAGCCGCGCTCGTCCGCCTCATCGGCGACGCCCACCAGGTACGCACCCACCGTGGCCACGGGATCGGCCGTCGCCCGGAAGCGCTCGAGCTGCGGGTGTCGCTGATATCCCTTCGTGGCGTCGGCGAGCACCGCCTGAGCGAGGAGGGTCTCCCGCCAGCAGGCGACGAGCCCCTGACGGTCGAGGTACTCCGGATGCAGCGACCAGATCCTCATGCGCGGCGGTAACGGAACACGTCGGTGAGGTGCGGCAGGTCGAACTCCGCCTTCCCCCGCGTCTCGTCCGTGCCGTCCAGCACTGCCTCCAGGGCCGCCACCATCGCCGTGCGCTGTGCCTCGTCCGCCACGAGGAAGCTGCTCACCGTGCCCCACCGTCGGAGGTAGTCCGCGCGGGTGATCCGCTCGGTCCAGCGCACCTCCTCGTGGATCTCCAGGACGAAACCGGGAAGGTCCGTCGCGGACGCGGAGGTGTCGTCGTCCGCGCCGACCGCGGGATGCGCCACCCGGTGGCACGCGAGATCCCAGGCACAGGCGGGGTCGGCGCGATTCCACAGCAGCCCGAGCGTGCCGTGAGGGACGAGCGTGCGGGCGATCTCAGCCGCCGCCGTGTCCCGATCGAACCAGTGGAACGCCTGCGCGACGCTGACCGCATCGACGGAGTCGTCCGGCACGGGGATGCTCTCCGCGGTCCCCAGCCGCGCGTCGACCGTCGGGAGCGTCCGCGCGAGCACGGCGAGCATCGGCGCGGACGGCTCGATCGCGATCACCCGCGTCGCCCGCGCGACGAGCAGGCCCGTGAACTTCCCGGTGCCGGCGCCGAGGTCGAGCGCCGTCGCCACGCGGTCCGGAACGATGATGTCGGCCGCGCGCTCCGGGAACCCCGGCCGGTAGCGGTCGTACTCCTCGCCGATGCTCTCGAACGATCGCGCGCGTGTCACATCCACCATGACTCGACGCTAACAGCAGTCGTCGCGGCGGATGGCCGCGGACGGGTCAGCCGTCGGTCGGCGCGTCCGGGAGCAGGTCAGGGCGTCGCAGGCGGGTGCGGACCAGCTGCTGCTCGCGGCGCCATGCCGCGATCGCGCCGTGGTTGCCGCTGAGGAGCACGTCGGGGACGGCGCGCTCGCGCCACACCGACGGCTTCGTGTAGGACGGGTACTCGAGGAGGCCGTCCTCGTGCGACTCCTCCACCAGGCTCTCCGGATTGCCGACGACACCCGGGATCAGCCGACCGATGGCCTCGATCATCGCCATCGTCGCCACCTCGCCGCCGTTGAGCACGTAGTCTCCGAGGCTCAGCAGCCGCACCTCGCCACGCTCGGCGGCGTACTCGAAGACGCGTTCGTCGATGCCCTCGTAGCGCCCGCAACCGAACACGAGGTGCTCGCGTCCCGCGAGGTCCCGCGCGGTCGCCTGGGTGAAGACCTCCCCGGCCGGCGACGGGAAGATGATGGTCGGCGCAGGGGTGACGTCCGCCGTGAGCTCATCGAGGGCGAGGCCCCAGGGCTCCGGCTTCATGACCATGCCGGCTCCCCCGCCGTACGGGGTGTCGTCGACGGTGCGGTGGCGGTCGTGGGTCCAGTCGCGCAGATCGTGCACCTGGAGGTCGAGCAGACCCGAGCCTCGCGCCTTGCCGAGCAGGGAGAGCGTCAGTCCGTCGAAGTACGAGGGGAAGATGGAGACGACGTCGATGCGCACGGGGGAACCGTATCAGCGGTCACTCGGCGCCGTCGGAGGCGGCGGTCCCGTCCTCCGACTCGGGAAGCTCCTCGAAGAGCCCGGCCGGCGGGGTCACGATGACGCGGCCGGCCGCCACGTCGACGGTGGGGACGATGGCCTCGACGAAGGGGACCATCACCTCGTCCGCGCCGCCGGTCGACGGCTTCACGATCAGGAGGTCCTGCGCCGGCAGGTGCTCGACGCGCACCACACGGCCGACGACGGTCTCGTCGCGGACCACGTCCAGACCGACGAGCTGGTGGTCGAACCAGGCGTTGTCCTCGGTCTCGTCCTCGTCCTGGTCCATCCAGAGGATGGCGCGGACGAGGCTCTCGGCCGCGTTGCGGTCGTCCACGTCCTCGAAGAAGACGACGGGGTTGCCGTTCATCACCCGGTATTCGCGGACGACGATCTCCTTGCCGTGCCACGGAGATGCCTCGGGCACCTGCAACGTGAACGCGGCCCCGGGGACGAAGCGCCGCTCCGGGTTGTCGGTGTAGAGCTCGAGCTTCAGGGCGCCCTTGAGCCCGTGAGCCTTGACCAGGCGCCCGACGCGCAGCTGGTTACGGCCCTGGATGCGGTCCTGCGACACCACGTCAGTCGTCCGCGACGTCGACGCGGACGCGGCGCCCGTCGGCGAGGGCGCTCACGAGAGTGCGCAGGGCCTTGGCCGTGCGGCCGCCGCGCCCGATCACGCGTCCACGGTCGTCGGGGTGCACACGCACCTCGAGCAGGTCGCCACGGGGCGACGAGGATTCGTGGATGCGCACATCTTCGGGGTGATCGACGATCCCCTTGACGATGTGTTCGAGCGCGGCGGCGAGCACGATGGATTACTCGGCGTCGGCGGCGGGAGCCTCAGCGGCCTCCGCGGCGGCGTCAGCGGCGGGGGCCTCCGCAGCGGGGGCCTCCTCCTTCTTCTCCGCCTTGGGCTTGATGACCGACTTCTTCGAGGCATCGGCCTCGAACGCGGCCTTCTCGCCGGCGACCTTGAGGGTGGACTTCGCGTCCTTGTCGCCCTTGAAGGTGCCCCAGTCGCCGGTGATCTTGAGGATGGCGGTGACCTGCTCGGTCGGCTGCGCGCCGACGGAGAGCCAGTACTGCGCACGCTCGGAGTCGACCTCGATGAACGAGGGCTCCTCAGTGGGGTGGTACTTGCCGATCTCCTCGATCACACGACCGTCGCGCTTGGTGCGCGAGTCGGCGACGACGATGCGGTAGTACGGCGCGCGGATCTTGCCCATGCGCTTGAGACGAATCTTGACAGCCACGATTCTCCTGAATGGTGTGGAAGGAAACGAACCGGTCGCCTGGAGCGTGGGGTGCACACCCGGCGGAAGCTCAAATGAGGAGGACGAGCGCTGGATAGAGGGTCGAGCACGTCGTCCGACCCTCTATTCTGCCAGATGCGTGCGCCGGGTGCGAAACCCGGCGACACGGCGTTGCGGAGCAGGCCCGGCCCCGTGTCAGACTGTCCCCGTGCAGCTCGACTTCGCCGCTTCGGCCCGCTCCACCGTCGGTCTCGAGTGGGAGATCATGCTCGCCGATCCCGAGACCGGTGATCTCGTCGGTCGCGCACCGGAGCTCCTCGCCGCGCTGGAGGCGGAGAGCGAGGACGAACGCCACACCGTCACCGGCGAGCTCCTCACCAACACCATCGAGGTGACCAGCGGGATCGGCGACTCCGTGGCCCACGCCGTCGACGACATCGCAAACGCGATCGCGGCGGTGCGGTCGGCCACCGACCCGGCAGGGATCGAGCTGCTCTCCGCCGGAAGCCACCCGTTCGCCCAGTGGTACGACCAGTCGGTGACCGACAAGACCCGCTACCACAGCCTCATCGAGCGCACCCAGTGGTGGGGGCGCAACATGATGATCTGGGGCATCCACGTGCACGTGGGCGTGGACGAGCAGCGCAAGGTCTTCCCCATCATCAACGCGCTGTCGGCCTACCTCCCCCACCTGCAGGCGCTGTCGGCGTCCAGCCCCTTCTGGGCCGGGGAACGCACGGGGTACGCCTCCAATCGCGCCCTCGTCTTCCAGCAGCTGCCCACGGCGGGCCTTCCCTGGCCGCTGCGCGACTGGTCGGAGTTCGAGCGGTACCTGGACGACATGGTCCGCACCGGTGTCATGGCCGATGCCACGGAAGTGCGCTGGGACATCCGTCCCGCCCCGCGCTGGGGCACGATCGAGGTCCGCGCGTGCGACGGCCTGTCCACGCTCTCCGAGATGGCCGCGGTGGCCGCGCTCGTGCAGGTCCTCGTCGAGCACTTCTCCCGGCTCCTGGACGAAGGGGCCGCCCTGCCCGACCTCCCCGCGTGGTTCCACCGCGAGAACAAGTGGCGCGCGGCCCGATACGGCCTGGACGCGCGGGTCATCGTCGATACGATCGGCACGCAGCGCCCCGTGCGCGAGCACCTGACCGAGAAGATCGAGGAACTGGCCCCGGTCGCCGTCGAGCTCGGGTGCGTGCGCGAGTTCGGCAGCATCGCAACGATCCTCGACGGCGGAGCGAGCTACGCCCGTCAGCTCGCGGTCGCCGACGCCACGGACGGCGACCTCCGCGCCGTTGTCCAGCACCTCATCCGGGAGTTCCGGACCGGACCGCAGTCCTCGATCGAAGGCGAGTGACGCGAACGCCGCTCAGTCCTCGACGAGCCGGCGCGCGAGCCC
Source organism: Microbacterium sp. CH1 (assembly GCF_001595495.1). NCBI lineage: Bacteria > Bacillati > Actinomycetota > Actinomycetes > Micrococcales > Microbacteriaceae > Microbacterium > Microbacterium sp. CH1. Next base: position 637,205 of record NZ_LOSO01000011.1, read on the forward strand.
CTCGTCCAGGACCACGTCGGTGATGAGCTCGGCCGCGATCGCCGCGCGCAGGCTCGCGAGCTTGGGCACGCCGGAGACGACGCAGACCCGCCTCGGCACGCGCCGCAGCCGATCGAGGCCCGGCCCCGTCGCCCGCGCATTGAGCCGGATGTCGCGCCAGGAGCCGTCGGCGCGGAAGAAGACCGTCGCCACGTCGCCGATCGCGTGGTCCTCCCGCAGACTGCGGTAGTCCTCCCGACCGAGGTAGCCGCCGACGTACACCCGGCTGGGCACCTCCGCGGCGGGGGACCCGAGGCTGAACACGGCGATGTCCATCTTCGCCTGCAGGTCGAGGACGCGCCGGGTGCTGCGCTCGCGCCACATCGCCTCGCGAGTGGCGGGGTCGTCGAAGAACGCGGGGACCGGAAACTGCTGCACCTGCGCCCCGAACGCGCTGCCGAAGCGCTGCAGGATGTCGCTGGAGTACTCCACACCGCTCGTCTGGGTGTTCCCGGCGCCGTTGAGCTGCACGAACGTCGTGTTGTGCGTCTCCTTCTGGGTGAGACCGCGGCTGACCGCGCTGATCGTCGATCCCCACGCGACGCCGACGATCATGTTCGAGTCCACGAACTGCGAGAGGAGTCGTCCCGCGGTCAGAGCGACGCGCTCCAGACGTTCGACCTCGCTGACGATCTCGGCCATCGGCACCACGTGCGCCACCACCCGGTGTCGGTCCCTGATGCGCTGCTCGAGCATCCCGAGGCGCTCCAGCGGCGAATTGATGCGGATGTCGACGAGGCCGCTCTCCCGCGCGAAGCTGAGCAGCCGCGACACGGACGATCGCGAGGTGCCGAGCTCCTGCGCGATGACCTCCATGGTCTTGTCCTGCATGTAGTAGAGCTGCGCAGCGGTGAGCGCGGCGACCAGCTTGCCGTCGCGCGATGGCGCTCCGGATCCCGCCATGATGACCTCCTCTCCCCCGATCCTTGCACATATGTGCAGCGAGCTTGCGCGCGACGTCACGGAGGTCGATGCTGGTGGCAAGCAAGGAAGAGAGGGTCGACGATGATCGATTCCACCCACACGTCCCCGGAGCGGGACGCCGTCCGCGCGCTCCGCGAATCCGGGCGCACCAGTGTCCTCGTCATCGGCGGCGGCATCAACGGCATCTCCACGTTCCGCGACCTGGCCCTGCAGGGCGTCGACGTCGTCCTCGTCGAGCGCGGCGACTTCGCCTCCGGGGCCTCCGCGGCGTCGAGCCACATGATCCACGGCGGCATCCGCTACCTGGAGAACGGCGAGTTCCGCCTCGTGCGCGAGTCGGTGGAGGAGCGCAACGGGCTGCTCAAGATCGCTCCGCACTACGTCAAGCCGCTGCAGACGACGATCCCCATCTACTCCACGTTCTCCGGGATCCTCTCCGCTCCGCTCCGCTTCCTCACGCACAAGAGCGGGAAGCCGAAGGAGCGCGGCGCCTTCCTCATCAAGGTCGGTCTCACGATCTACGACACGTTCTCCCGCGACGGCGGCACCGTGCCCCGGCACCGCTTCCTCGGCCGCAAGAAGTCCCTCGCCGAGCTGCCGTCGATGGATCCGAAGATCAAGTACACGGCCACGTACTACGACGCGTCGATGCACGACCCCGAGCGCCTCGCGCTCGATGTGCTGCAGGACGGCCGCGCCGCGCACCCCGGTGCCGTGGCACTGAACTACGTCGAGGCGATCGGCCGCGACGGCGAGCAGATCACGCTCCGGGACCGCGAGAGCGGCACCGAGTTCACCGTGACCGCCGATGTCGTCGTGAACGCCTCCGGCCCCTGGACCGACCTCACGAACGACGCCCTCGGCACCGACACGCACTTCATGGGCGGCACCAAGGGATCGCACATCGTGCTCGACAACCCCGAGCTGCTGGCGGCGACGCGGGGTCGCGAGATCTTCTTCGAGCACTCCGACGGCCGCATCGTGCTGATCTACCCGCTCAAGGGCCGCGTCCTCGTCGGCACCACCGACATCGATGCCGACCCGCGCGAGGTGCCGGTGTGCACGGAGGAGGAGATCGACTACTTCTTCGACCTCGTCCACCACGTGTTCCCGTCCATCGCGGTGACGCGTGAGCAGATCGTCTACAACTTCTCCGGCATCCGCCCGCTCCCCCGCCACGAGGACACCGCTCCCGGCTTCGTCTCGCGCGACTACCGCGTCGAGGTCGACCGCCAGGGCGCGGTCCCGCTGGTGAGCCTGGTCGGCGGCAAGTGGACCACGTTCCGCGCCCTGGGCGAGTCCCTCTCCGACACGGTGCTGGGCCTCCTCGGCCGCACGCGCACCGTGTCCACGGCGGGTCGCGCGATCGGCGGCGGACGCGAGTTCCCGCGTACCGAGAAGGCGAAGCGGATCTGGATCCAGGAGAACCTCCCCGGCGCCGGCGCTCGCGCCGAGCAGCTCCTCGCGCGCTACGGCACCCGGGCAGCAGCTGTGTGGGCCTTCGTCGAGCAGGGGGACGACGCGCCCCTCGCCGGCGGCGACCTGTCGACGCGCGAGCTGGAGTGGATGGTGAACGAGGAGATGGTCACCCGTCTCGAGGACGTCATCCTGCGCCGCACCAGCATCGCCTTCACCGGCGGTGCCCGGGCAGAGGTGCTCGACGAGATCGCCGACGCCCTGGCTCCCCTCCTCGGATGGGACCGCGAGCGTCACGACGCCGAGGTGGAGCAGACGCGTGTGCTGCTGAACGAGCGACACGGACTCCACATCCCGTCCCGCGCCCGCGGCTGACGGGGCTCCGACCACCGCGCCCTCCTCGCGGTGCTACCCCATAAGGGGTCGGGGCAGAGGGGCCCCGACCCGCAAGAAAGGTCAACGAAGACATGACTGACGTCAATCTCGGTCTCTACTTCCTCTCCGAGCTCGTCGGCACCGCGATGCTGGTCCTGCTCGGCTGCGGTGTGGTCGCGAACGTCGCCCTGGCGAAGAACAAGGGCTTCGGCGGCGGCTTCCTGATGGTCAACTGGGGATGGGGTCTCGCGGTGTTCGCGGGTGTGCTCGTCTCGGCGTACTCCGGTGCCATCCTGAACCCGGCCGTCGGCATCGGCCTGCTGGTCGCCGGCAAGATCACCTTCGCGATGTTCCTCACCGCGACCGCCGCGGAGCTCCTCGGCGCGATCATCGGCGCGATCGTCGTCTGGCTCGCCTACAAGCAGCACTTCGACGAGGAGCCGGAGGCCGCCAACAAGCTCGGCGTCTTCTCCACCGGCCCCGCCATCCGCTCCTACGGCTGGAACCTCGTCACCGAGATCATCGGCACCTTCGTCCTCGTCTTCGTCATCTTCGCGTTCGCGGACTACGGCGACATCGAGGTCGGTACGCCCGGCGGCCTCGGCCCGCTCACGGCTCTCCCGGTGGCCCTGCTGGTGGTCGCCATCGGTGCGTCCCTCGGTGGCCCGACCGGATACGCCATCAACCCGGCTCGTGACCTCGGTCCCCGCATCGCCCACGCGATCCTCCCGATCCGGGGCAAGGGTTCCAGCGACTGGTCCTACTCGTGGGTGCCCGTCGTCGGTCCGCTCATCGGTGGTGTCATCGCCGCCCTCGCCGCCCCCGGCCTGCTCAGCCTCGCCGGCTGATCCCCCTCAACCCCTCGGGAATTCAAAGGAGAACACATGGCTGACTACATCATCGCGATCGACCAGGGAACGACGTCGAGCCGCGCGATCATCTTCGACAAGAAGGGCAGCATCGTCGCCACCGGCCAGAAGGAGCACGAGCAGATCCTTCCCAAGGCCGGCTGGGTGGAGCACGACGCCGCCGAGATCTGGCGCAACGTCCAGGAGGTGATCGGTCTGGCCCTCGGGCGCGCCGATCTGACCCGCCACGACATCGCCGCCGTGGGCATCACGAACCAGCGCGAGACGGCCGTCGTGTGGGACAAGACCACGGGCAAGCCGGTCTACAACGCCATCGTCTGGCAGGACACCCGCACGCAGGAGATCGTCAACCGCCTCGCGGGCGACGAGGGCGTCGACCGGTTCAAGTCGATCGTCGGCCTCCCGCTGGCGACCTACTTCTCCGGCACCAAGATCACCTGGATCCTGGAGAACGTCGAGGGTGCCCGCGAGAAGGCCGAGGCTGGAGACCTGCTCTTCGGCACTACCGACACCTGGGTCCTGTGGAACCTGACCGGCGGCATCGACGGCGGCGTGCACGCGACCGACGTGACGAACGCCTCCCGCACGATGTTCATGGACCTCGAGACGCTGGAGTGGCGCGACGACATCCTCGAGGCGTTCGGTGTGCCGCGGTCGATGATGCCGGAGATCCGCTCCTCCTCCGAGGTCTACGGTGCTGCCGAGAGCTCGTCGCTGCTGCGCGAGACGCCGATCGCCGGCATCCTCGGCGACCAGCAGGCGGCGACGTTCGGGCAGGCCGCGTTCCAGAAGGGCGAGAGCAAGAACACCTACGGCACGGGCTGCTTCCTCATCTTCAACACGGGCGAGGAGATCGTCCGCTCGAAGAACGGGCTGCTCACCACCGTCGGCTACAAGCTCGGCGACCAGCCCACGCACTACGCGCTGGAGGGGTCGATCGCCGTCACCGGCTCGCTCATCCAGTGGCTGCGCGATCAGCTCGGCATCATCTCCTCCGCCCCTGAGGTCGAGGAACTGGCCGAGAAGGTCGAGGACAACGGCGGCGTGTACATCGTCCCGGCGTTCTCGGGTCTGTTCGCACCGTACTGGCGTCCGGACGCCCGTGGCGCGATCGTCGGCCTCACCCGCTACGCGAACAAGAACCACATCGCGCGCGCTGCGCTGGAGGCTGTGGCCTTCCAGACCCGCGACGTGCTCGACGCGGTCAACGCGGACGCCGGAGTGGACCTCAGCGAGCTCAAGGTCGACGGCGGCATGGTCGCCAACGACGCGCTCATGCAGTTCCAGGCCGACATCCTGGGTGTTCCGGTCGTGCGTCCGATGGTCGCCGAGACCACCGCACTCGGTGCAGCCTACGCCGCGGGCCTCGCGGTCGGCTTCTGGAGCGGCCTCGACGACCTGTCCGCGAACTGGCAGGAGGACCGCCGCTGGGAGCCCTCGCTCGACGAGGCCGAGCGCGACCGTCAGCTGCGCCTGTGGCGCAAGGCCGTCACCAAGTCGATGGACTGGGTCGACGACGACGTGCGCTGATCACCACGCGATGAGGCGGGTCCGGGTTCTTCCCGGGCCCGCTTCGTCGTCTCCGGCTCAACGTTCTGCGGAGTCGCCTGCACGATCCGGGTACGGTGGCCCGCCCGTTCCGGGGATTCCGTCGTGCATCCGTTCGCAAGTCGTGCAGCCGGACCAGGGTGTCAGGAGGCCGTGGCGACGATGTCGAGGAAGGCGCGGGCGGCGCTGCGCGGTGCGGCGGCGTCCCAGGCCAGGTGCTCGACACGGACGGGGCCGTCCTGGATGGCCACCGTGTCGACGACGTCTCGATAGCCCCGCACCACCCCGGGCGCGAGCAGCGTGACGGCGAGGCCCGCAGCGACCAGGCCGATCAGGCTCGCGGCCGCGTCGGATTCGAAGGCCACGTCCCGCCCGACCCGCGCGGCCAGGAAGGCCGCATCGCTCTGCGCGCGTCCCGATGTTCCGGCGGGGAAGTCTGCGAAAGCGGAGTCCGCGAGGTCACTCAGCCGCACCTGCCGCTTCGCGGCGAGGTGGTGCCCGCGAGGCAGCACCGCTACCAGCGGCTCGTGGGACAGGGGTCGAGACGCCACACCCTGGGGCTCCACACCCTCCCGAAGCCCGAGGAAGGCGACATCGAGGTCGCCCTGACGGATCGCAGTCATGAGGCCGTCGCTGTTCCCCTCGCGAAGCTCTACGCGGGCGGCCGGATGCGCGGTGCGATAGGCCACGAGGAGCGCGGGGACGTCGACGGCGGTCACCGTGGGGATGATCCCGAGCCGGAGCGTTCCGACGACTTCGCCCGCAGCGGCCGCGGCATCCTCCCTCGCCTGATCCGCGGCGCGCACGGCGAGACGCGCGGAGCGGAGGAACGCCTCTCCGGACTCGGTCGCACGGACGCTGCGGCTGGTGCGCGCGAACAGCCGCACGCCCAACTCGCGTTCGAGTGAGGCGACCTGATGGCTGAGCGCCGACTGCGTGACGTGACAGCGCTCCGCCGCGCGGGTGAACGAGCCGGTGTCCGCCACGGCGACGACATATCGCAGCTGCTGGAGTTCCATGGTTCCATGATCGCTCGTCATGGATAGCGTGACAACAATGCGTTGGACTCATCTGGATGCGGCGCGCAGGCTGGGAGCATGAACCGCCTCACGCTCACCCTCGTCACGGCCCTCGCGCCCGCGGCGTGGGGTACGACCTATCTGGTGACGACAGAGCTGCTCCCCGCCGGGCATCCGCTCCTCGCCGGCCTCCTCCGCTCGCTTCCTGCGGGTCTCCTCGCGGTGCTGCTGGCCCGGCGCCTGCCGCACGGCGTCTGGTGGGGTAAGGCCCTCGTGCTCGGCGCCCTCAACATCGGCGCGTTCTTCCCGCTGCTGTTCCTCGCGGCCGAACGCCTCCCCGGCGGGGTGGCTGCCGCCGTCGCCGGTGCGCAGCCGCTCATCGTGCTGGGACTCGGGGCGCTCGTGCTCGGGGAACGTGTCCGACCGGTCTCCGCGGCCGCCGCCGTCGCCGGAGCGGCGGGGGTCGCCCTCGTCGTCCTCGGCCCTGCCGCCGCGCTGGACTTCTGGGGCCTCGTCGCGGCTCTCGGCGGGGTGACCGCGACGGGCCTCGGGATGATCCTCACCAAGCGCTGGGGACGCCCCGCCGGGGTCGGTCCCGTGGCCTACGCGGGCTGGCAGCTCACCGCGGGAGGACTGCTGCTCCTCCCCCTTACCTTTGCGGTCGAGGGCCCGCCTCCTGCCCTCGACGCCGATGCGCTCCTCGGCTACCTCTGGCTCGCGACGGCCGGAGGGATCGTCGCGTACACGCTGTGGTTCCGCGGGATCCAGCGCCTGCCCGTGATCGTGCCCGGGCTCCTCGCGCTGCTCTCACCGATCGTCGCGACGCTGCTCGGCGTGCTCGTGGTCGGCGAGAGCTTCACCCTGGTCCAGGTGGCGGGCATCGTGATCACGCTCGCCGCCCTCGTCGGCGGGCAGTTCGCGGCACGGCCGCGAGGCACGCCCGCGACCACGGTCGATCCTTCGGCCGCGCCGGTCGCCGTGCGCTGAGGTCCCGGCCGCTCAGCCCTTGCCGAACAGCTTCTGGATCTCAGCGAGGTCCGCCTCCGAGGGGGCCGCGCCTCCCCCGCCGAGGCCGAAGCCCGCGCCGGTCGGTGCCGACGAGGCCGCGAGGCCGGCGTTCTCCGCCGCGCGCTTAGCGGGGTTTCCGGAGCGGGAGCGGTTGCCGCCGCCACCCTTGCCTTTCTTGCCGCGCTTCGACGAGGCGCCGGGCTTGCCCATGCCGGGCACCGGGCCCATGCCGGGGATGTTCGGCGTGCCGCCACGGGCGACCGTCTTCATCATCTTCGCGGCCTGCTCGAAGCGCTGGACAAGCTGGTTCACGTCCGTCACGGTCATGCCGGAACCGCGCGCGATGCGCAGACGGCGCGAGCCGTTGAGGATCTTGGGGTTGCGACGCTCGACCGGCGTCATGGACCGGATGATGGCCTCGGTGCGGTCAATCTCGCGCTCGTCGAAGTCCTCGAGCTGCTGCTTCATCTGGCCCATGCCCGGGAGCATCCCGAGCATCTTCTTCATCGAGCCCATCTTCTTCATCTGCTGGAGCTGCTCGAGGAAGTCCTCCAGGGTGAAGGCCTCGTTCGCGAGCTTCTCCGCGACCTTGCGTGCCTCCTCCTCGTCGAAGGCCTGCTGGGCCTGCTCGATGAGGGTGAGGATGTCGCCGAGGTCGAGGATGCGGCTCGCCATCCGGTCGGGGCGGAACGGCTCGAGGTCTTCCAGCCGCTCGCCCGTGGAGGCGAAGATGATCGGGCGACCCGTGACCGAGGCGACCGACAGCGCCGCTCCGCCTCGCGCGTCGCCGTCGAGCTTGGAGAGCACGACGCCGGTGAAGTCCACGCCCTCCTGGAAGGCCTTGGCGGTGTTGACGGCGTCCTGACCGATCATCGCGTCGATGACGAAGAGCACCTCGTCCGGGTTGACCGCCTTGCGGATGTCGGCGGCCTGCTTCATGAGCTCAGCGTCGACACCGAGGCGGCCGGCGGTGTCGATGATGACCACGTCGTGCTGCTGCCGGCGGGCGTGCTCGACACCGTCGCGCGAAACCTTCACGGGATCGCCGACGCCGTTGCCGGGCTCGGGCGCGTACACGGTGGCTCCGGCCTGCTCCGCGACCACCTGGAGCTGGTTCACGGCGTTCGGACGCTGGAGATCGGCGGCCACGAGGAGCGGCGTGTGGCCCTCACTCTCGAGCTGCTTGGCGAGCTTGCCGGCGAACGTCGTCTTCCCCGAACCCTGGAGGCCGGCGAGCATGATCACGGTCGGCGCCGTCTTGGCGAACTGCAGGCGCCGCTGCTCACCGCCGAGGATCTGGACGAGTTCCTCGTTGACGATCTGCACCACCTGCTGCGCGGGGTTCAGCGCCTTGTTGACCTCGTCGCCGAGAGCGCGCTCGCGCACCTTGGCGGTGAAGTCCTTGACGACCGCGAGCGCGACGTCGGCATCGAGCAGAGCGCGACGGATCTCGCGCACCGTGCCGTCGACGTCGGCGGCGGTGAGCTTTCCCTTCGTGCGCAGGTTGCGGAAGGTGTCGGTGAGCCGATCGGAGAGCGTGCCAAAGGTAGCCATGGTGCCTACGATTCTACGCGAGCGGAGCCTCCACGCTCAGCGCGGCACGGAGGCGACTCGCCGGAACCCCGCCTCGCTGTCGAGACCCCGCCCCGCAAGCGTGAGCACGCCGGGGCCTCGGCGCGAAACCGGGGTCTCGCGAGGGCGGTCAGTCCCGCCAGGGGAGATCGTGCACGCGGGCGAGGGCCTCGTGCAGCACGGACTCCGGAGTGCCGCGGCCGGCACCCTCCTCCGCCCACACCCGGAGCGCCGACATGACAGCGGCCGCCTGCGCGGCCCCGAGCACGTCGGCGCGCATGACGTCGATCCCGGCCGCGCACGCCGCTCGGGAGATGGCGGCGGAGAGGCGGGCCAGACGGACGCCCGTCTCCCGCACCAGCTCCTCCTCGAGGGCCATGGCCGCCGCGTTCCGCAGGGCCAGCGCCAGAGGATCCGGCGCGAAGTCCTGCACGATGCCGTGGAGGATCAGCCGCACCCGCTCCCCCGTGGCCTCGCGACCGAGGTCGTCCAGCGCGGTGGTGGCGACGCCGATGCGCTCGTCGATACCGGACCACAGCACGTCGCTCTTGGACGTGAAGTAGTTGAAGAAGCTCGACCGGCTGACCCCCGCCCGCTGCGTGATGTCGGCGATGGACGTGGCCTCGTACCCACGCTCCAGGAAGAGCTCGCAGGCGGCCTCGGCGAGAGTCTCGCGCGAGGAGGCCTTCGGGCGGCCGGCGCGACCAGTCCGGTTCATGACTTCACGGTACCGCGCGCCGCGCCGCACCCCGGACGAGGATGTATTGTTGGACGCAATCCATGTATTAGAGGGAAGCGACGACGCATGCTCGACATCCTCACCCCCGGCTTCATGCCGACCCCTGTCCCCTATTCCGACGGCTGGGCCCTGCAGCGCCGTGTGCACGCAGACGTCGTGTCCGGTGCCCGCCCTGACACGCTCATCCTGCTCGAGCACGCGGCCGTCTACACCGCGGGCAAGCGCACGGAGGACCACGAGCGCCCCCAGGATGGGACCCCGGTCATCGACGTCGACCGCGGCGGGAAGATCACCTGGCACGGGCCGGGACAGCTCGTCGGCTATCCGATCTTCCGGCTGCCGGAGCCGATGGACGTGGTCGCACACGTCCGGCGGCTGGAGCGGATCCTCATCGAGGTGCTGCGTCCGTTCGGGGTCGACGGGCATCAGGTCGAGGGGCGCAGCGGTGTGTGGGTGCGCCGACCGCTCTCGGAGGACAAGGTGGCCGCGATCGGCGTGCGGGTGCAGCAGGGCGTGACCATGCACGGCTTCGCCATCAACTGCGACAACAGTCTCGCCCCCTTCCGCGACATCATCCCCTGCGGCATCACCGACGCCGGCGTGACCACGGTGAGCGAGGTGTCCGGCCGCGTGGTCGGCCCGCTCGACCTCGTCGACGCCGTGCAGGACGCCTTCCGCACCGCGCACGCACCCGACCTGACAGGAGTCCCGGCATGACCGCCGCACCCGAGGGGCGCAGGCTCCTCCGCCTCGAGATCCGCAACGCCGAGACCCCGATCGAGCGCAAGCCCGAGTGGATCAAAACCAAGGCCAAGATGGGGCCGGAGTACTCCGCCTTGCACTCGCTCGTGAAGAGCGAGGATCTGCACACGGTGTGCCAGGAGGCCGGCTGCCCGAACATCTACGAGTGCTGGGAAGACCGCGAGGCGACGTTCCTCATCGGGGGATCGCAGTGCACGCGTCGCTGCGACTTCTGCCAGATCGACACCGGCAAGCCCGCCGACTACGACACCGACGAGCCGCGACGCGTCGCCGAGAGCGTGCAGCGGATGAACCTCCGCTACGCGACCGTCACGAGCGTGGCCCGCGACGACCTCCCCGACACCGGTGCCTGGCTGAACGCCGAGACGGTGCGCAAGATCCACGAGCTGAACCCGAACACCGGCGTGGAGCTGCTGGCCAACGAGCACAACGCCGACCCGGCGTTCCTCGGCCAGATCTTCGATGCCCGCCCGGAGGTGTTCGCGCACAACGTGGAGACCGTGCCCCGCATCTTCAAGCGCATCCGTCCCGCGTTCCGCTACGAGCGGTCGCTGAACGTGCTCACGCAGGCCCGCGACGCCGGACTCATCACGAAGTCGAACCTCATCCTCGGCATGGGCGAGGAGCCGGAGGAGGTCGTCCAGGCGCTGCAGGACCTCCACGACGCCGGCTGCGACATCATCACCATCACCCAGTACCTCCGCCCGACCCCGCGTCATCTCCCAGTGTCGCGGTGGGTGAAGCCGGCCGAGTTCGTCGAGTTCAAGGAGGAGGCGGAGCGGATCGGCTTCCTCGGCGTGCTCGCCGGGCCGCTGGTGCGCTCCTCGTATCGAGCCGGACGGCTCTGGGCGCAGTCGATGACCTCGAAGGGACGGGAGATCCCCGCGCACCTCGCACACATCGCGGAGAGCGCCGACCTCGGCTTCGCGCAGGCGGTCTGACCAGCGGCGGTCAGTCGGCGCTCATGACCGACTGCACACTGCCGTCGGATCCGAGGTTCACGAGCAGCACGTCGTCCGTGGCGCTGTCATCGAGCGCGTACTCCAGCACGGCGAACGGCTCGGACCCGCCGTGCTCGTCGGCGAGGATCGTCATGCTCATCAGGCGCAGTGATCGGATGATGTCCACGGCCGCGTCCCCGGACACGTCGATGAGGACGTCGGGGAGGTCGTCGCCGAACACCTCCTGCTGCTGCAGGATGTACTCGGTCACCTCGCTCGTGCGGTCGTCCACCTCGGCGAGCATCCCGCGCCGTGCGGTCGCGTCCACGTTCTCCAGGCCGGCGATGAGCCCGGCGGCGATGTCGAGGGCGTCGGCGGAGACGTCGTCCTGGTCCGGGGCCGTCAGATCCACGGTCACGCTCTGGTCGCCGAGCTCGACCGTCTCCGACCAGAAGATCGAGCCGTCGGGGCCCGACGACAGCAGTCCGAAGTAGTCGTGTTCGATCGCCATAACGCTATGAAACCAGCCTGGTGCTCGGGGCGGAAGCCCTGTGTCAGCCGACCAGCGCCTGCACGAAGACGTGCGGCGTGAAACCGGTCAGATCGTCGATGCCCTCGCCCTGCCCGAGGAGCTTCACCGGGATGCCCGTGCGCTCCTGCACCGCGAGCACGAAGCCGCCCTTGGCCGAGCCGTCGAGCTTGGTGAGCACGAGACCTGTGACGCCGGCGTGCTGCAGGAAGGTCTCCGCCTGCATGACGCCGTTCTGCCCCGTCGTCGCATCGAGGACCAGGAGCACCTCGCTGATGGGAGCCTGCTTCTCCACGACACGGCGGATCTTGCCCAGTTCGTCCATCAGGCCGCCCTTGGTGTGCAGGCGTCCCGCCGTGTCGATGATCGCGATCTCCATACCCTCGCGCTTCGCGTACTCGACGGTCTGGAAGGCGACGGAAGCCGGGTCCTGGCCTTCCTGCTGCGGGCGGACGATCGCCGCTCCCCCGCGCTGAGCCCAGGTGGCGAGCTGGTCCACGGCCGCGGCACGGAAGGTGTCGGCGGCGCCCACGACCACACTCCGCTGGTACCCGCGGAGGAACTTCGTGAACTTGCCGATCGTGGTCGTCTTGCCCACGCCGTTCACCCCGACGACGAGGACCACGGCCGGGCGCTCGGTGAGCTTGAGCGTGGTGTCGAACTTCGCGAAGTGCTCCTCCAGGGTCTCCCGCAGCATGCGCTGGAGGTCCTTGGGGTCGGTGGTGCGGTACTTTGCGACCTTGTCGCGCAGCTCTTCGACGATGCGCTCGCTGATGTCGGGGCCGAAGTCCGCCGTGATCAGCGCCGTCTCCAGGTCTTCCCACGTCGTCTCGTCGATGGTGGGCTTCACGAACATGCCGCGCAGCGCGCGACCGAGAGACCAGGACTTCTCTGCCATGCGTCCAGCCTACGGGTAGCATCCAGGGATGCACCGCGCGCCGCTCCCGCACCGGGCGTTCCTCCATGGCGCCGGGAGGCGCGGCACGGCCGCATGGCCCTCGCAGGATCCGGAGTCGGGGACCTTCCTCAGCTTCCCGCCGGAGTCGTCCGTCGAAGCGCAGGCGGGCGCTCTCGTCGAGGGAGAACGTGACCGGACGCCGCTCCTGTTCGCCCACTCCATCGGCGCGGTGACCGCGGTCCGCGCCGTCACCGACGGCCTGCGGGTGTTCGGCCTCGTCCTCGTCGAGCCCGCCCTGTACGACATCGCTCGCGGTGACGCGCCGATCGAGCGGCATATCGCCGTGGTCACGGAGGCGCGATCACGCGCGGCCGAGGACGACCTCTACGGCTTCTGGTCGATCCTGCGTCCGCTCATGTTCGGCGGCCCGCTGGACCGCGAGTCCTGGCCGGACGAACGCGCGGTCGCGGAGCACTGGGCGGCCGCGAATCTCCCCTGGGGACACGGCATCCGGGAGCATACTCTCGCCGGGGTGCCGACCCTCGTGGTCACCGGCGGCTGGAACGAGGAGTATGAGCTCATCGCCCGACGGCTCGTCGATGTCGGAGCCGACCACATCGTCCTCTCCGGTTTCGCTCACCGCCCCCAGGACCACCCCGGCTTCCCCGCCGCCGTCACCGCATTCGAACAGTCCCTCACGATGTGACCTTCCCCGGGGTCGTCCGAGCACAGCTTCGGAGACCGCGGGCGACACGCCGGATCCGACCGTCGACACGCCAGGTGGGGGCCACGATCTCCGCAGCTGTGCCCGCGACGAGTCAGACGGCGGCGGCGGCGCGGTCGCCGACGCGCTGACCGACCACCGCGGAGACGCCGTCCTGGCGCATGGACACGCCGTAGAGGGCGTCGGCGATCTCCATCGTCCGCTTCTGGTGCGTGATGACGAGGAGCTGGGAACTCTCGCGCAGCTGCTCGAACACCGTGAGGAGCCGGCCGAGGTTCGCGTCGTCCAGGGCGGCCTCGACCTCGTCGAGGATGTAGAACGGGCTGGGGCGCGCCTTGAAGATCGCCACCAGGAGCGCCACCGCGGCCAGAGACCGCTCACCCCCGGACAGCAGCGACAGCCGCTCGATCTTCTTCCCGACGGGACGGACCGAGACCTCGATCCCCGTCGTCAGCATGTTCTCCGGATCGGTCAGCGAGATGCTGCCCGTGCCGCCGGGGAACAGCAGCGGGAAGACCTGACCGAACGCCTCCTTGGTGTCCTCGAACGCGCTGGCGAAGATCGTCTGCATGCGCTCGTCGAGGTCGGCGATGATCGTCAAGAGGTCCTGCCGGGTCTGCGTCAGGTCCGCGAGCTGCGTGGTGAGGAAGGCGTGGCGCTGCTCCAGGGCGGCGAACTCCTCCAGCGCGAGCGGGTTGACCCGCCCGAGTTGGGCGAGCTTCCGCTCCGCGTCCGCGAGACGCCGTTGCTGGATGCGTCGGTCGAACGGGATCGCGGTGTCGTCGAGCAGTTCGCCGTCGGCCAGCTCCGTCCCGGGATCCCGCGGCACGAGCTGATCAGGACCGTACTCGGCGACGAGCACGTCCTCGTCCAGCGAGAGCTCCGAGGACACGCGCTCCAACAGGCTGTTCAGGTGGAGCTTCTTCTCGTGGATCTGCAGCTCCAGGCCGTGCACGCTCTCCGTGAGCCCGGCCAGACGCTCCCGCAGCGACGACTCCTGGGTGCGCAGGGCGACCAGTTCCTCGTTCTGCGCCGACCGCGCGGCTTCCGCCTCCGCCAGGGCGACGCGGGCCTCGGTGACCGAGCGGTCGAGGGAGTCGAGGATGCGCGGCAGCTCGTCCACGACTCCGGACGCCGCCTCGCGCTGCGCCCGGCGGATGACAGCGCGGCGGGCGGCCTCCGCCGCGGCGTCCCGCTCCTGCTCGCGCTGCCGTTCCAGCGCTGTCACCCGCGACTGCGCCGCCCGGACCCGCTCGCGCAGGGTCTCGACCTCCAGGCGAGCACGGACCTCGCCCTCGCGGGCCCGCTCCAGCGCCTCGAGCAGTCCATCGCGCGCCGAGGCGTCGAGCACCGGACGCGGCGCGGCGACCGCGGCGTCGAGCTCCGCCTTCGCGGCCTCCGCCTTCGCCTCCGCGTCCGCCACGGCGGCCTGCGCCTGGGCGAGGCCGGTCTCGAGACGGTCGCATTCGGCGACCGCGGCCTCATGGCGCACTGTCACCTTGTTGACCTGCTCCGCATGCGTCGCGAGGGCGGCGTCGTGCTCGCGAAGGGCGCGCAGCGCGTCCTTCGCCTGCCGCCGCGTCTCTTCCACGGCCTCGTCGGCGTCAATGCGCGCCTCGCGCAGGGAATCGACGACGATCTGGATCTCGGTGAGCCGCTCGGTCGCGGCATCGCGCTCGGCCGCGAGTTCGAGGCGAGATCGCTCCCCTCCGGAGCCGGTCCGCAGCGTCTGGGCGGTGATGACGTCGCCCCTGGTCGTCACGATCGTGGTCGCGGTGTCACCTGCCGCATCCAGAGCGCTCCGTGCGGCCCGCGCCGCATCAAGGTCGTCGGCGATGAGCACATGCGCCAGTATCCCGAGAACGCCGTCCGGCGCGGTCACCGTCTCGGTCGCGGCGATCACGCCGTCGACGGCCGGGTGCGACGCCCGCTCCCTCGGGGCCTCGGCGACCACGAAGTCGACCACCCCACGGCGGCGCTCCGCAGCCTCCGCCGCCAGGATGAACGCATCCTCCGCGGAACCGACCAGCACGCCCTCGGCCAGGGGACCGAGCACCGCCGCGATCGCGGCTTCGTATCCCGCCCGCACCTGCACGGCATCGCCGACGAGACCGCGGATTCCGGGGCCGCCCTCCGCGACGATCTCGGCGGCACCTCCCGACAGCGACAGCGCACTGCTCAACGCGGCGGCCTTCGCCGTGAGGGCGTCGACCTCGCGCTCCGCGGCGTGCAGGCGCTCGCGAAGGCTCTCCCGTTCCGCCTCCGCCGCCGTCGCCGCACGCTGGGCGCTCTCGTAGGCGGCGGCATACTCGACGGCCGTGCCCTCGGGAGCTTCCGCGTCGTCGATCGCCTCCAGGGCCTCTTCGGCCTCGCGCCGCCGGGCGTGCGCTGCTTCGAGGGCGTTCTCCTGACGGAGCACCGCACCACGGACGGCGGCCAGTGCGGACGCGGCCGCATCGGCGTTCCCGCGGAGCGAGGAGAGCCGCATGTCGTACTCGGAGACGAGCGCGCTCTGCTCCGCGATGTCGACGTCGAGCGTGTCGAGCTCGGCACGAGCGTTCACGACCTCGCGGCTGGCGGCGGCCGCGGCGTCCTGAGCGTCGCCGAGGCCGGAGGAGATCGTCTCGATGTCCTCCTTCGCCTCGTCGATGGTCGCCTGCGTGACGGTCACCGCGGTCACGGCCGCGTCGTCCTCCTCGGACCCGAGGAGCGCGAGGCGCTGGTTGGCGAGCGTGTACAGCCCGCGCATCCGCTCCTGCACCTGTTCGAGGCCGAACGCGACGCTGCGTGCCTCGTCGACCGCGATCGAGTTCTGGTTCTTCTCCAGCCGAGCGATCCCGGCGCGCACCGTCTCGGCCTGGTCGGACAGCACGAGACGCTCGGTGTGCCGCTCCTGCTCGGTCCGGGTGTGGTCCGCGAGGGCTGTGCGCAGCGCCACGACGTCGTCGGCGAACAGGCGGGCCTTGGCATCGCGCACGACGGCGGCGATGGTCTGCGCCTCACGCGCGATCTCCGCCTGGCGCCCGAGGGGCTTGAGCTGTCGGCGGATCTCCCCGGCGAGGTCGCTCAGACGCGTGAGGTTGGCCTCCATCGCGTCGAGCTTGCGCAGCGTCTTCTCCTTGCGACGACGGTGCTTGAGGATGCCGGCCGCCTCCTCGATGAAGCCGCGGCGATCCTCCGCCGAGGCCTGGAGCACGGTGTCAAGCCGACCCTGACCCACGATGACGTGCATCTCCCGGCCCAGGCCGGAGTCGCTGAGCAGCTCCTGCACATCGAGCAGACGGCAGCTCTCGCCGTTGATGGCGTACTCGCTGGAGCCGTTGCGGAAGAGCGTGCGGCTGATGGTGACCTCGGCGTACTCGATCGGCAGCGCGCCGTCGGCATTGTCGATCGTGAGCTGCACCTCGGCGCGCCCGAGGGGACCACGGGTCGAGGTGCCGGCGAAGATGACGTCTTCCATCTTCCCGCCGCGGAGCGTCTTCGCCCCCTGCTCCCCCATCACCCACGCGAGGGCGTCGACGACATTCGACTTGCCGGAGCCGTTCGGTCCGACGATGCACGTGACGCCGGGCTCGAACACGAAGGTCGTGGGCTGCGCGAACGACTTGAATCCCTTGAGCGTCAGGCTCTTCAGATGCATGGGGCGACCGCTCGTCCGGGGAGATTCACGCCGCTACGCTACCGGAATCCCGCGGAACGGCCGGTATCCCGCGCGGTCGTCGCGGCCCCCGCCTCCACCGCGACACGCCGGTGCTACCACGAAATGCTTGACGATCTCCTGAGAGTTTCGCTACGGTGGCCTCCGGATCGCCACACGAAAGGAGGTTACCGATGATGATCACTCAGCACACCGCAGAGGTCTTTGGCCTCGCCGCGCCCGCGCACTCCGCGCCGCGCCTCGCGGCATCGGTGACCGCCGGCGTCCGTCACGGCTCGCTCGGCTAGAACCGCAGCCTGGGAACGCAGGCCCGATCCGGGTCTTCTCCCGCCTGTTCTGTCGCGTCCCACCCTCTGATCCCCTCGGATCATGGATCCCCGCCGCCTCCGGCCTCCGCATTCCGCGGCTCCGCAGGCGCTGCTCTCGTCCGCACCCGCCGCGGCCGACGACTCGGTCCTGACGTGGTGCTTCCGCACCCATCCACCCCTTTCGAAGGAACCATCGTGAACATCACGCTGTCACGCAGCACCACCCATCCGCCCGATACCGAGGACCGCGAGGTCCTCCAGATCCCCCGCGACGACGAGCTCCGTGAGCTCGGCATCGCGGACCGCTTCTCGCTCCGGCTCGGCCTCTGGCTGTTCCAGCGGGCGCAGCGGCCCCGTCGTCCGCGCCGGTCGTGGACCGTCGATCCCGGCGACCTGTTCCTCGTCGGAGAGCAGCGTCACCGCTCGGCCGCGGAGTCGCACGCCCTCCTCATGTACGACATGCAGCGCGGGATGCGCTGACCGGGCGATGACGACCGCAGCGACGCCGGCCCGGCGTCCGTCCGCACACCCGCGGACGGGCGCCGGGACAGCCGGCACCTCCTCCTCCCTCCGACACGAAGGACCTGACATGACGACCGCCGCACTGACGATCACGCCGTTGATCGTCCCGGCCACCCTCGACGAAGCGAACGCCGCGGACTTCCGCGCGTACGGCGCCCTGAACCGACAGATCTGCGACGAGCAGGTCGGTCTCCCCGAGCTCGCCCCGGACGCCGCGCAGATGCTGCCGGACTGGCAGGACGACTCCGATTCGCTGGACCTCGGATTCGTCGCCCGCGAAGGAGATGAGATCGTCGGCATGGTGACCGTCTCCTTCGCGCAGGAGTCCGATGCGAACGCCGCGGAGATCGATCTCCTCGTCCCGGCCGCGCACTGGGGGCGAGGCATCGAGGAGGCGCTGCTCGACCGAGCCGAAGCCGAGGGGCGGACGCGGGGACGGAGCGTTCTCCAGATGTGGACCCTGCATCGGCCCGAAGAGGGGGAGCGCATGCTCATGCCGCGGACCGGATGGGGACGGATTCCGGCTACTGCCGAGAGCGATCTCGTCGCCAGCTACGGCTACACGCTCGAGCAGGTCGAGCGGAACAGCGAGTTCGACCTGCGCCGCGATACCGAACCGCTACGCGACGCCCTGCGCGCGGCTCTCGATGCGGCAGGACCGGACTATCGCATCGTCGAATGGCTCCTCCCCACTCCCCCGGAACTGCGCGACGGCTATGCGGCCGTCCTCGCTCGTCTGTCGACCGACGCCCCGAGCGGCGACATGGACTTCGTGGCCGAGGTCTGGGATGCCGACCGCGTCATCCGTCGTGACGCACGGCTGACCGGGGCCGGGCAGACCGTGTCCGTCGTGGCGGTGGAGCACGTTCCGTCCGCGACGCTCGTGGCCTACAACGAGCTGCTGATCGGCGCCGATCGGTCCGGCACGACGCACCAGTTCGGCACCTTGGTGTCGAAGAACCATCGCGGTCACCGGCTCGGCACGATCGTCAAGTGCGCGAATCTGCTGCGCTGGCGGGAGCTCGTTCCGGAGTCTCCCGTCGTCTCGACCTACAATGCGGAGGAGAACCGGCCGATGCTCGACATCAACGAAGCGATCGGCTTCGTGCCCGTGTCGTACGCAGGGGCGTGGCAGAAGAAGATCTGACGACGAGCGGCGGCCGTCATCCTCCCGGATGACGGCTGCCGCTCAGCTTCATCCGCCGGGCCGACGACACCGGCACGGCCTCACGGCGAGGCTGGGAACATGAACACTCCCGTGATCGAAGCCCACGCCCTCGTCAAGACCTACGGCGTCACCCACGCCCTCGCCGGTGTCGACCTCGCGGTGCACCGCGGCGAGTCCGTCGCCATCATGGGCGCGTCGGGCTCGGGGAAGACGACGCTCCTGCATGTGCTGGCGGGAATCACCGCACCGGACAGCGGCCGCGTGGTCTTCCATCCCTCAACCGGCACGGCCATCGACGTGACCGCGCTGGGTGAGGCGGCGCGCTCCCGCCTGCGTCGCGAGCGCTTCGGGTTCGTCTTCCAGCAGGGACTGCTGATCCCCGAGCTGACGGCGGTGGAGAACGTCGCCCTCGCCTCGATGATCAACGGCGTCGCCAAGAAGGACGCCCTCCCCCATGCGGCGTCGTGGCTCGCGGCACTGGGCCTCCGCGGCATGGAGGAACGGCGCATCGGCGAGCTGTCGGGAGGACAGGCGCAGCGTGTGGCCATCGCCAGAGCCCAGGCGACGGGTGCGGACCTCGTCTTCGCCGACGAGCCGACCGGCGCTCTGGATTCGCACACCTCCGCCGAGGTCATGGACGCTCTCCTCTGGTCCACGACCGGGCAGGGCCGCACCCTCATCGTCGTCACGCACGACGCCGACGTCGCCGCACGCTGCACGCGCACCGTCGCCGTCCGGGACGGTCGCATCCTCGGCTCGGCGGTGAACGCATGAATCTCTCCGTCCTCGGCCTGCTCCTGCGTCCGGCTCCCGGACAGCGCAGCGTCCTTGCGCTCCCGATCGTCGCCTTCGCGGTGGTCACGACCCTCGTCCTCACCGTCGTCGGCGGGGCCCAGGCCTTCTGGACCTGGACCGACGACGAGGCTGTTCTCTACCAGGGCCTCGCCGCCATCGCTCTCGTCCTGCTTGTCGTGCCGCTGACCTCGCTCGGCGGCGCCGCCGCCCGGTTGTCCGCGCGGCGCCGCGACGAACGGCTATCCACGCTGCGGCTGCTCGGGGTGACCCCGGGTGGTGTGACGACGGCCACGGTGGTCGAGTCGGTCCTCGTCGCCGCCGCCGGCGCCGTCATCGGTATCGGGGGTCACCTGGCCCTGAGTCCGCTCATCGGTCTGATACCGTTCCGCGGCGAGCCGCTCGGCCTGGCCGCGGTCGTTCTCTCCCCGGTGATGATCGCCGCCGTCGTGGGCGGCGTCCTGCTGCTCGCCGCGGGAAGCGCCGTCGTGGGGCTGCGTCGCGTCGTGATCTCGCCGCTCGGCGTCCGCACGCGCACGGCGCCGACGAGCGTGCACTGGATCCGCGCCGTCATCGCGGTCGCGGGCATCGCCATCGCGTTCGTGCTCATCAAGGTCTTCCCGATGATCGGCGGGGTCGTGGCGACGATCGCCGTGCTCGCCGCGATGTTCGCGCTCGCGCTGAGCGTCCTCAATCTGCTCGGTCCGTGGGTGCTGAAGGTCTCGGCGGGGCGCCAGCTCCGGCGGGCGGAGCGCCCGGAGCGGCTGCTCGCCGCTCGCCTCGTTCTCGACTCTCCGAAAGCAGCCTGGCGTCAGGTCGGCGGCATCGCGATGGCGAGCTTCATGGCCGTCTTCGCGGGCACCGGCGTCGCGCTCCTCGACACGATCGGGGCGAGCGACGATCCCTCCAGCATCGCGCTCGCGGAGGACATCCGCACCGGGCTCATCATCACCCTCATCGGCTCGTTCCTCATGGTGGCCGCCTCCGTCGGCGTGAATCAGGCCTCGGACGTGCTCGACAAGAGCGACCTGCACGAGAGCCTGCACCACCTGGGCATGCCCGTCGAGACCGTGGACCGCGCGCGTCGTCGCGCGATCATGTCGCCGCTGCTGGTGACGGCGGTGGGATCCGCGCTGTGCGCTGCCGTGCTCGTGTTCCCGCTGGTGGGCATCGCGCTGATCATCGCACCTCTCTCGCTGATGACGATCGCGACCGTCGTCGCCGTCGGCATCGGAGTCGTCTGGGCGAGCACCTGGGCGACGCGTCCGCTGCTGGATCGCGCGTTCGCCCCCGCGTGAGACGGTGGCGGGCCGGGCGCGTCCGGCCCGCCACCGGCGCTGTGTCACGGGCGGATGAGGATAGGTGTCGCAACTCCAGCGAGTCGGAAGCCGTGCCGGGACCGCGGCCCTCTCCTGGAGGCGTCGGCGCCCCGACGAGCTCGGGTCTTCAATGACGATGCGGGGTTGCGGGTGACGACGTGCCGCCTTAGCGAGCACGCATTCGACAGATCAAGCGACCTGCAGCCGGCTATCGCCGGCGACGTACTCGACGACGAGGTCTCCGCCGACAGCTTCGATGTACTTCCGGACCGTGCCGATGCGCGCGCTGTCGAGATCGCCGTTCTCGATCTTCGAGACCTGACGCTGACCAACGCCGATGCGCTCGGCGAGCTGAGCTTGGCTGAGTCCGAGTCGCTCACGGAGTTCACGCAGCCGGTACGCCCGCACCTCGCCCAGCATCCGCTCCTTATGCGCGTCGACACGTGGACGGTTCGCAGGACGCCTCTCGAGCAGCTGGTCCGGGGTGAGAGCCATCATGATCACTTCCTCTTAGCCTTGTCGTTCTCTGTCTTCGTCCTCAGCCAGGCAAGATGCTCGGTGAATCTAGCGTCTGCGATCGGGATGTTCTCCCGGTACCACTTTTTCCAGTTGCCGGCCTTGTCACCGGCGACCAGCATGATCGCCTGCCGCTGGGGATCGAAGGCGAATAGCATCCGAAGTTCCGATTTGCCGGACGAGCCCGGACGAAGCTCCTTCATGTTCTTGTACGAAGACCCCCTCACCGTGTCGACGATGGGGCGTCCCAGCTGGGGACCGTTTTCCTGGAGGAGCTCGATGGCAGCGATGAGCTGATCGTAGGTGTCGTCATCCAGACTCATCAGCCAAGCCTCGATCAGCCCAAGATCGACGGTCCACATGCCTCACAGTCTAGACCTTGCATGGTCTAAGGGCAACGGCAGCTCGCTGCGTATGAGCCCCGGTCAGCGCCTCCGCTGGCAGCGCGGGCAGAAGTGCGAGGAGCGGTTCATGAACGCGGCGCGGGTGATCGGCGTGCCGCAGCGCGGACAGGGCTTCCCCCCGCGACCGTAGGCGTTCAGGGAGTGCGCGAAGTAACCGGCCTGCCCGTTGACGTTGACGTACTGGGCGTCGAAGCTCGTGCCGCCCTCGGCGAGAGCCTTCTGCAGGACCGATCGCACTTCCGCGAGCAGGCGATTCACGGCTCGGGTCGGCAGAGCGTCGGCCGGTGTCTCCGGATGGATGCGGGCCGCCCACAGCGACTCGTCGGCGTAGATGTTGCCGATCCCGCTCACCACGCCCTGGTCCAGCAGCACCCGCTTGATCGCGCTGTGCCGCCGGGCGAGAGCGGCCCGGAAGACCCGGTCGTCGAAGAACGGGTCGAGCGGGTCGCGTGCGATGTGCGCGACCTGTGTCGGGATGCGGGAGGGGCCGTCGGCGATGAGAGCGTCGACGGCAAGGGAGCCGAACGTCCGCTGATCCGCGAACACGATCGCGAGCTCGCCGTGTCGGGGATGCTCGATCCCGAAACGGACACGCTCGTGGCGCTCGGTCGGCGCGTCCGGCGCGCGGAGCAGCATCTGGCCGCTCATGCCCAGATGCGCGATCAGAGCGGAGTCGCCATCGTCCACGGGGAGCCAGAGGAACTTGCCGCGCCGCGCGGCCGCGGTGAAGCGGCGACCCTCCAGACGCTGGACGAAGTCCGCAGCTCCGGCGGTATGCCGGGTGAGGGCGCGTTCGTCGAAGACGCTGACGCCCGTGATGACGGCGTCCACGGCAGCCGGTGCGAGGCCGGCGCGGACGACCTCGACCTCGGGGAGCTCAGGCACGCTCGCTGAGCGTGCGCCAGGCGCTGAGGGCCGCCGCCATCTCGGCCGTCTTCTTGCTGCTGCCGGCGCCCGTCATCCGCACGTCGCCGACGGCGACGGTCGCTGTGAAGCGCCGGTCGTGGTCGGGGCCGCTGGCCTCGACCGAGTACTGCGGCGGCGTGGCGCCGAGGCGGGCCGCGAGCTCCTGCAGGCTCGTCTTCGGGTCCATCGCCGCGCCGTACCGCTCGGGGTCGGCGAGCAGCGGCTCGGTCAGACGTAGGACGAGCGCCGTCGCGGCCTCGGGCCCGGCGGACAGGTAGGTGGCGCCGATGACGGCCTCCATGGTGTCCGCGAGGATCGAGTCCTTGTCCCGCCCACCGGTCTGCTCCTCACCGCGCCCGAGGAGCAGGTGGCTGCCGAGATCGATGCCGCGAGCGACCTCCGCCAGGGCGACTGTCGACACGACGCTCGCCCGGCGCTTCGCCAGCTCCCCCTCGTCGAGCTCGGGGTGCCGCGTGAACAGCATGACGGTCACGGCCTGACCCAGCACCGAGTCGCCGAGGAACTCGAGACGCTCGTTGTGCGGGATGCCGCCGTGCTCGTACGCATAGGAGCGGTGGGTGAGGGCCAACTCCAGAAGCTCCGCGTCGATATCGACGCGGAGCTTATCTGGGAGAGGCCTCGTCCCCCCGGGGACCTCCGTCACGGTTCGCGACTCAGACGTCGGCGACCTTGCGGCCCTTGTACTCGAGGAAGAGCTCGGTGCCCTGCGAGTCGGTGACGACCTTCGCCTGGTGCGGACGGCTGTAGACGACCTTGCCGTTCTCGATGGTCTTGACGAGCGCAGGGGCCTCGGCCTTCCACTGCGCGCGGCGCGAGCGGGTGTTCGAACGGGAGACCTTGCGCTTCGGGGGGTTACCAGCCATGACTAGCTCTCTTCTTTCTCGGCGGCACCGCGTTCTGCCGTGCCGTCCTGGTCTGTGATCTGCTGGAGCGCGCTCCACCGAGGATCGATGGGAGCGGCCTGCTCCGTTCCGGTGCTCTCGGTCAGCCTCTCGCCTGTGACCGGGTCGAGCCCGAGGCAATCCGGCTGACACACCGGCTGAAAAGGAAGGGCCAGTACGGCCGCATCCCTGACGAGAGTTTCAAGATCCACGTGGTCGTCTTGAACCTCGAAGTCAGTTTCTTCCTCACCAGGATACGCGAAAAGCTCCTGGAACTCGACTTCGACGGGCCGAGCGATGTCGGTGAGGCATCGACCGCACACGCCGACGTACTCGCCCTCCGCCTCTCCGGTGACGAGGATGCCCTCGTGGACGGACTCCAGCCGCACGTCGAGATCGAGTTCCGAGCCCGCCTCGAAGGAGACGATGCCCTCCCCCCACTGCTCCGTCAGGGGCACCGAGAAGGAGTGCTCGCGCATCTCCCCCGGGCGCCGGACGATGTCACGGACGGGGAGGACGAAAGGGCTGTTGAGTCGGGAACGCACCCCGCCATGCTACCCGGGTCACCGGAGAGGAGGGCCGGGAGACCGCCGGGAACGGGACCGCGATCGGAGATCAGATCCCGCGCGCGCCGGTGTCGAGGAACGAGGCTACGGCCGGCGGGACGAACGGCGAGACGTCGCCCCCGAGGCTGGCGACCTGGCGCACCAGCGAGCTGGAGACCATCGCGTGCGCGGGGTCCGGCAGCAGGAAGACGGTCTCGATGTCGGCGAGGTGCCGGTTGACGATCGCCATGGGCGACTCGTACGCCACGTCGACCTGCGAGCGGATGCCCTTCACGAGGACGCCGGCGTTCACGTCGCGCGCATAGTCGACGAGGAGTCCCATGCTCCAGGAGCCGATGACGATGTTGCCCGCCATGCCGTCCTCGGCGATCGAACGCTCCAGGAGGGAGAGCCGCTGCGCGATCGGCAGCATCGCCTCCTTGCCCGGGTTGTGCACCACGAGCACATGCAGCTCGTCGTAGAGGGCGGCCGCGCGCCGGATCACGTCGAGGTGACCCAGGGTCGGCGGATCGAAGGAACCCGGGACGACGGCGATCCGGCTGCTCATGGAATCCAGCCTAGGGCACCCGGAACGGCGATCAGTTCTTCGCCAGCGCCGCGCGATCCTCGTCGGTGACGCGCCGTCCGATGGCCTCCCGGAGCCCGGGGTGAGCGGCCAACTCGGGGTCGGCGGCGAGGATGTCCTCCGCGAGCTCGCGGGCGCGGGTGATGAGAGCGGCGTCCTTGACGACACGCAACAGTTTGAGGGACGACCGCACTCCGGCCTGCGCCGCGCCGAGCACGTCGCCCTCGCCGCGGAGTTCGAGGTCGACCTCGGCCAGTGCGAAGCCGTCGAGCGTGGCGGCGACCGCATCGACGCGTTCGCGCGCCACCGATCCGGCCTCGGCCTCGGTCACGAGCAGGCAGAGACCCGGGACACCGCCTCGTCCCACCCGACCGCGGAGCTGGTGCAGCTGGGACACTCCGAAACGGTCGGCGTCCAGCACGATCATCGTCGAGGCGTTGGGGACGTCCACGCCCACCTCGATCACGGTCGTCGCGAGGAGGAGGTCGATCTCCCCGCGGGCGAAGGCCTGCATGACGGCGTCCTTCTCCTCCGAGGGCATCTTCCCGTGGAGCACCGCGCGTCGCAGACCGCCGAGGGTCGGATGCGTGGCCAGCGCCTCGTCGAGCTGCACGACACCCCACCGAGGGCCTTTGCCGCTCTCCGGGGCGAGCAGCGCCTGCTCCCCCGCCTCGGCCGTCTTCGCCGCGGTGTCGATGGCCGCGCAGACCGCGAACACCTGCCGGCCCTGCGCGATCTCCTCCGCTGCCCGTTCCCACACCCGGTTGAACCAGCCCGGGTGCTCGGCCAACGGCGCGACGTACGACTCGATGCCGGCGCGCCCCGCCGGCATCGTGCGGATGACCGAGGTGTCGAGGTCGCCGAAGACCGTCATCGCGACCGTCCGCGGGATCGGGGTCGCGGTGAGGACGAGCGCGTGCGGGCTGGACCCCTTCGCCCGCAGCGCCTCCCGCTGCTCGACCCCGAAGCGGTGCTGCTCGTCGACCACGACGAGACCGAGATCGGCGAACGTGGTCTTCTCCCCGAGGAGCGCGTGGGTGCCGACCACGATCAGCGCCTGGCCGGAGGCGACGCGCAGCGCGGCCTTGCGGCGATCCGCCGCCGGCATCTGCCCGGTGAGCAGCGTCGGCATCAGCAGCGGGGCGAGCTGCGGGCCGAGCATCTTCGTGATCGAACGCAGATGCTGCGCCGCGAGGACTTCCGTCGGGGCGATCAGGGCCGCCTGTCCCCCGCTCTCGGCGACCTGCAGCATCGCCCGCAGGGCGACCAGCGTCTTCCCCGAACCGACCTCGCCCTGCACCAGCCGGTTCATCGGCCAGGAGCCGACGAGATCGTCTGCGATCTGGGCGCCGACGGTCTGCTGATCCGGCGTGAGCGTGTAGGGCAGGGCGGCGTCGAAGCGCTCCAGCAGCCCGCCGGGCGCCGCCGGCCGCGAGGTGGCGGCCAGGGCGCGCACCGCGTCGCGCTGCTGGAGGAGGGCCGTCTGGAGCGTGAGCGCCTCGTGCATGCGCAGCGTGCGCACTGCGGGATCGATGTCGTTGCGGGAGCGCGGGCGGTGGATCGCCTCCAGGGCCTCCCGCGCCGTCAGCAGCTCTTCGCGGGTGCGGATCTCCGGGGTCAGCGGGTCGGGGACCGACGACAGGTCGTCGAGGACGCGCCCGACGAGCCGGGCGATCTGCCACGTCTGGATCGCGGAGGTAGCCGGATAGATCGGGATCGGGACCGCCGCCCTCGCATCCGCCCGCCGGCGCGCCGCGTCCTCGTCATCGAACAGCTCGTACTCCGGGTGGGCGAACTGGGTCATGCCGTTGAACTCGCCGACCTTGCCGGAGAACACACCACGGCGCCCGACCGCCAGGTCCTTGGAGCGCCACTCCGCCGCGCCGACGTTCTTCGCGAAGAAGGTCAGCGACATGCGACCGACGCCGTCGCCGATGACGACGTCGACCATGGCCCCCGGTCGATTGCGCATCCGGCGGAAGCTCGACGAGAGGACTTCGGCGACGATCGTGACGGTCTCCCCGATCGGGAGGTCGCGGATGGGGGTGAGCTCCCCCGGGTCGGCGTACCGACGCGGGTAGTGCGCGAGCAGGTCGCCGACGGTCTTCATGCCGAAGGCGCGGTCGAGCGTCTTGGCCGACGCCGCACCGAGGGCCTCCTCGAGCGAGGATTCGAGCGTGAGCGACATGCTCCGAGTCTAGGGAACCGCACGGACACGACCGTCCGCGGCCTGTCGTATCGTGAACGGGTGACGAGGATCATCGCCGGAACGGCACGCGGCACCCGGCTCGACGTCCCCGGCGCCGGGACCAGGCCCACGAGCGACCGCGTGCGCGAATCCCTGTTCGGCGCCCTGGAGTCGCTCGACGCGATCGCGGACGCCCGCGTGCTCGACCTCTACGCGGGCTCGGGAGCGCTCGGGCTCGAGGCCCTGAGCCGCGGCGCTCGGAGCGCCGACCTCGTCGAGCGGGGCCGGCAGGCCGCAGCCGTCGTGCGGCGCAACGCCGCGGCCGTCGCGAAGGCCTCCGGTACCGCGACCGCACGGGTGCAGGAGGCGCCGGTCCGAGCGTTCCTCGGCCGCGCGTCCGGTCCCTACGACCTCGTGTTCACGGATCCGCCGTACGACATCGACGATGAGGCGATGGACGGCGACCTCGCCGCCCTCGCTCCGCTGCTCAGCGACGATGCCGTGGTGGTCGTCGAACGCGCCCGGCGCTCCGCCTCCCCCGACTTCGCGGCGGCCGGGCTCCGGGTGTTCCGGGAGAAGACCTACGGCGACACGACCCTGTGGTGGGCGGAGCCCGGCCCGCAGGACGCCGCGTCGGCGGAGGTTCAGCCCGAGACGGAGTCCCAGTCCCGGTAGGGGTCCCAGCCGCTGACGTCCACGGGACCGTCGTCGCAGAGCAGGTCCTCCTCGCCGCGCGGACGCACGACGCCGATCGCACGGAAGCCCGGCGGCAGCACGCCGTCGGGGAACGTCGCGAGCAGCGCATGGTCCTCGCCGCCCGCGAGCGCCCGCTGCGGACTCGCGCCGAGCGCGGCGCCGTCCAGCGCGAGGGTGACGCCGGAGGCCTCCGCGAGGCGCCGCGCATCGAGGGCGAGGCCGTCCGAGACGTCCATCATCGCGGTCGCGCCGGCCGCGGCCGCGACGACGCCGAGCCCGATGGGCGGCGACGGCCGCAGCTGCGCGGCGACCGCAGCGCTCTCCCCGGGTGCGAGAGCTGCGGGATCGACCGGGACCGGGGTCTCGCCGTCTCGGAAGCGTCCGAACAGCACGGCCAGCCCGTGTGCGGCGTGACCCAGTTCTCCGGCGACGGCGACGACATCGCCCGGCCGTGCCCCCGTCCTGGTCACCGGGGGGCGGCCTTCGAGGTCGCCCAGAGCCGTGACAGCGACCGTGAGCACCTCGGACACCGTGAGATCCCCGCCGACCACCGCGCACCCGGGGGCGAGCGCCGCGCAGGCGTCGCGGAAGCCGTCGGCCAGGCGCTCCACGAAGGACAGCCGGAGGTCGCGCGGCACCGCCAGAGCCACGAGCAGTGCGGTCGGGCGTGCGCCCATCGCGGCGATGTCGGCGAGGTTGACCGCCGCCGCCTTCCAGCCGAGGTCGTACCCGCTCGTCCAGGCGAGCCGGAAGTCGGGCCCGTGCACGAGCGTGTCCGTCGTCGCGACGACCGATGCCGAGGGGGCGGCGATCACGGCGGCATCGTCCCCGGGACCGAGGAGCGTGTGCGCGCCCGGCGCGGTGCGCTGGAGGATGGCGCGGAGGATGCGACCCTCCGAGAGATCTCCCAGGCGCGGATCATCGGAGTCGGGTCGGGAGGGCATGTCGTCAAAGGTAGCCTGGATACATGCTTCGTTCCCGCCGCCTCGCTGCCGTCGCGGGGGCGATCGCCCTCGCCGCTGGACTCGCCGGATGCTCCACGACCGTGCACCTCGAGCCGGCGGCCGACGCGAACGACCCGGCCTGCGCGAACGTCTCCGTGCTCCTGCCGGACACCGTCGGCGGGTACGAGCGCGTGTGGACCGACGCGCAGGCCACGGGCGCCTGGGGAGACCCCACGGTCGTCCTGCGCTGCGGCGTGGAGCCGCCCGCCCCGTCCGACCTCGTCTGCACCACCCTCGGCGGCGTCGACTGGCTCGTCCTGGAGCAGGAGGAGGAGCGCCAGCGCCTCGTCACCTACGGTCGCGAACCGGCCATCGAGGTGATCATCCGCCGCGGCGAGCAGGTCGACTTCCAGTCGATCGTCGACAACCTGTCGTCGAACATCCAGTCGGGGCTGGCCCCGGCGACCGCGCAGTGCACCGACCGGGTGGAGTTCCCCGCGAGCTGAGCACGCGCGGGGAACCACGCCGTCAGCGGCGCAGGCCCGCCTCGACCAGTTCCGTGATGAGGTCGCCGTAGCTCAGTCCCGATGCCACCCAGCACTTCGGGAACATCGAGATGGGCGTGAATCCGGGCATGGTGTTCAGCTCGTTCACGACGAGCTCGCCCGTCGGGGTAAGGAACATGTCCACCCGGGCGAGGCCGCGACCGTCGACCGCCTGGAAGGCCCGGACGCCGGCCTCCTGAACGGCGGCCACCTCCGCCTCGGTCAGCTCCGCCGGGCACACCACATCGACGCCGTCGCCGCCGAGGTACTTCCCCTCGAAGTCGTAGAAGCCGCGGTCGGTCAGCACGATCTCGCCGGGGAGAGAGGCGCGGACGCCCTCGGCCGTCTCGAGGACGGCCACCTCGATCTCGCGGCCGGTGACACCGGCCTCGATGAGCACCTTGTCGTCCTCGGCGAAGGCGATGGCAAGGGCGGCGTCGAGTTCCTCCGGCACCGACACCTTCGAGACGCCGACGCTCGACCCGGCGCGAGCGGGCTTGACGAAGACGGGCAGGCCGAAGTCAGCGGCACGAGCGCGGAGGGCATCGGGGTCGGCGTCCCACTCACGACGGCGCACGGTCACACCCGGCGCCACCGCGATCCCGGCGGCCTGCAGGGCGATCTTCATGAAGTGCTTGTCCATGCACAGCGCCGAGTCGAGCACGCCGCCCCCGGCGTAGGGGACCTCGAGCGTGTCGAAGTAGCCCTGGATCGTGCCGTCCTCTCCGTGCGGTCCGTGCAGGATCGGCAGCACGACGTCGATCTCGCCGAGTCCCTCGGTCTCGCCGCCCGGATGCACGACCCGCAGGGTGCGGTCGCCCCCGGGTTCCGGCCAGAGCACCCGGGTGCCGTTGTCGACGACCTCCGGGAGATGCGCGGCGTCGAGCGGGAACTTCGCCGGGTCGTCGTCCTCGAGGACGAAGGCACCCTCGCGGGTGATCCCCACCGGGATCACGGCATACCGGTCACGATCGATCGCGCCCAGCACTCCCCCCGCCGTTGCGGAACTGATCGAATGCTCGCTGGAGCGCCCTCCGAAGAGCACCACCACCGTCTGCTTGTCCATGGTTGGTCCTCTCCCCCTGCGGGGTGTCGTCGTCCGTCGTGAGATGCGGGGCGATGTCCCGGGGATCCATCTTGCCGT
Source organism: Microbacterium sp. CH1 (assembly GCF_001595495.1). NCBI lineage: Bacteria > Bacillati > Actinomycetota > Actinomycetes > Micrococcales > Microbacteriaceae > Microbacterium > Microbacterium sp. CH1. The sequence continues at coordinate 667,711 of NZ_LOSO01000011.1, forward strand.
CGAGCACCATCTTCACCTGCTCGACGATCGGCATGTGCACATCGGCTTCGCGGGCGAGCTGCAGCACCGGCGCGACCGAGGCGAGCCCCTCGGCCGTCTGCTGCATCTGCTTCACGACGTCCTGGAAGCTGTAGCCCTGCCCGAGCAGCCGCCCGGCGGTGTTGTTTCGGCTCAGCGGCGACTGGCAGGTCGCGATGAGGTCGCCGAGACCCGCCAGCCCCTGCAGGGTCTCCGGCTGAGCGCCGTTCGCGACCGCGAAGTCGGTCATCTCGACGAGGCCGCGGGTGATGATCGACGCCTTGGTGTTCTCGCCGTAGCCGACGCCGTCGACGATGCCGATGGCGACGGCGATGAGGTTCTTGAGCACTCCGCCGAACTCCGTGCCGATGACGTCCGTGTTCACGAACGTCCGGAAGTAGGAGTTGCGCGCGGCCCGGGCCACGACGTCCGCGGTCTCCTGGCTGCGCGACGAGATCACGGCCGCGGTCGGCTGCTCCCGCGCGATCTCCAGGGCGAGATTCGGTCCGGAGGCCACGGCGATCCGGTCGGGATCGCACTGCAGCTCCTGCTGGATGACCTGGCTCATACGCAGGCCGGTGCCCCGCTCGACGCCCTTCATGAGGCTGACGATCTTGGCGTCGCCCGAGACGATCAGCGGGCGCAGCGCCTTGAGGTTCTCCCGCAGCGACTGGCTCGGCACGGACAGGTAGACCTGGTCGACACCGTCGAGCGCGGTCGCCAGCTCGTGCGTGGCCGCCATCGTGCGAGGCAGGTTGATGCCCGGCAGGTAGCGCGAGTTGCGCTTCGCCTCGTCGATCTCATGCGCGAGCTCGGCCCGGCGCGCCCACATCGTCACGTGGGCGCCGCCGTCGGCGAGGATCTTGCCGAACGTGGTGCCCCAACTGCCGGCGCCGATCACGGCGACGCGGGGTCCGGCCGGCACGGTTCTCTTAGGGGTCAAGGCGTCCGGTCTCCTTCTGGCCGTGGCTCGCCGGGTTCCAGCGCTCCGCGGGGGCCTTCTCACCGCGCACCTGCTCCAGCAGCGCGGTGATCGCATTCATGAGTCGGTTGGTGGCTTCCGTGAGAGCCGCCGGCTCGCCGGCGCGACCGCGGAGGTCGGAGACGTCGACGGGGTCGCCGACGATCACGGTCACGGGCTTGCGGAGCGGCCAGAGGCTCAGCCCCTTCTGGTAGCGGCCCATGATCGCCTGGGTCCCCCACTGCGCCATCGGGATCAGCGGGATGCCGTCGGCGAGGGCGAGCCGCACCGCGCCCGACTTGCCGCGCATCGGCCACATGTCGGGGTCTCGGGTGAGCGTGCCCTCCGGGTACACGATGACACCGCGGCCGTGCTCCACGAGAGCTGCCGACTGGGCCATCGTCTGCTTCGCGGACGACGCCGACGAGGTGCGTGCGACCGGGATCATCCCCGTCTTGCGCAGGAACCACCCGAGCACGGGCACGCGGAAGAGGCTCTCCTTGGCCATGAACCGCGGAGCGCGCCCGATCCGCCAGACCGCCAAGGCGACGATCAGCGGATCGAACTCCGAGTAGTGGTTCGGCGCCAGCACGAAAGCGCCCTCGCGCGGGAGCTTCTCCGCACCGATGATGCGGACCTTCGCGATCAGCGACACCAGCGGCACGACGATCGCCGCGAGCGGCCAGAACACGCTCGGCCGCGTCTTCTCCGGCGACCGGGAAGCCATCGGGCTCACCGGAGGACGTCGAAGTCGGCGCCGAGCGCGTCGAGCTTGGCGAGGAACTTCTCGTATCCGCGACTCAGGATGTCGACGCCCGACACCTTCGACTCGCCGGTGGCCGTCAGCGCCGCGATCACGTGGCTGTAGCCGCCGCGCAGATCGGGCACCACGATGTCGGCGCCGTGCAGGGGCGTGGGACCGGTGATGACGGCAGCCTGCTCCAGGTCACGACGCGGGACGCGCCGCGGGCCGTCCTGCAGGCCGCGCGGGTGCACGACGATGTCCGCCCCCATCTTGACCAGCGCCTCGGTGAAGCCCATCCGGTTCTCGTACACGGTCTCGTGCACGACCGAGCGGCCGTGCGCCTGGGTGAGGGCGACCACGAGCGGCTGCTGCCAGTCGGTCATGAAGCCCGGGTGCACGTCGGTCTCGATCACGACCGGCTTGATGTCGCCGTCGCGGCGGAAGAGGATGCCGTCCTCCTGGATGTCGAACCAGCCGCCCGCCTTGCGGAAGACGTTGAGGAAGGTGAGCATCTCCTGCTGCTTGGCGCCGCCGACGAAGATCTCGCCGTCCGTGGCCAGGGCGGCCGAGGCCCACGAGGCCGCCTCATTGCGGTCGAAGATCGACCGGTGGTCGTAGCCACGGAGCTTCTCGACGCCCTCGATGAGGATGACGCGGTTCGGCTCGTAGGAGATGATCGCGCCCATCTTCTGCAGGACGGCGATGAGGTCCATGATCTCGGGCTCGATCGCCGCGTTGCGCAGCTCCGTGACGCCCTCGGCGCGGACGGCGGTCAGCAGCACCTGCTCGGTCGCGCCGACGCTCGGGTACGGGAGGTGGATGTTCGCCCCGTGCAGGCGGGTTCCTCCCGTGGAGAGGCGGATGCCGCTCGGGAGCTTCTCGACGATCGCGCCGAACTTGCGCAGCGCGTCCAGGTGGAAGTCGATCGGACGGTCCCCGATGCGGCACCCGCCGAGGTCGGGGATGAAGGCCTGGCCGAGGCGGTGCAGCAACGGGCCGCAGAACAGGATCGGGATCCGGGAGGCGCCCGCGTGGGCGTCGATCTCCTCGAAGTGGGCCGACTCGACATCGCTGGGGTCGAACACCAGGGAGCCGGGCTCGTCGCCCTCCGACACGCGGACGCCGTGCACCTCGAGCAGCGAGCGCACCACGGCGACGTCGCTGATGGCCGGCACGTCGCGCAGGACGCTCGTGGTCTCCCCGAGCAGGGACGCGACCATCGCCTTGGTGGCGAGGTTCTTCGCGCCCTTCACGTCGACCCGTCCGCGCAGCGGACGACCTCCGCGGATGGCGAGGACGTCTCCGGTCAGCGCGGGGACGTCGTCGGAGAGAGCGTCGCGCACGGGTGTCGTCATTCGGGGCCTCACTTCATTCATCGGGGGCGGGGTTACCCCTGGCTCCCCCGCCCCCTCCGTCTCACTGGACGGGGAGGGTCCGCGGCCGCCACGACTCGCGACGGGCCTCGAACTGCGCGATCTTGTCTTCGTTGCGCAGCGTGAGCCCGATGTCATCGAGCCCTTCGAGGAGCCGCCATCTAGTGTAATCGTCGATCCCGATGTCGGCCTGGAAGCGGGCCTCCGCGCCTCCGGTGAGGTCGCCGATGGCGGCGGTGCGCGCCTCGAGGTCGACGGTCATGCGCGCGCCGGGATCGGCGTCCATGATCGCCCAGAACCGCTCCAGATCCGCCTCGGTGATGGTCGCCGCGAGGAGGCCCTGCTTGCCCGCGTTGCCGCGGAAGATGTCGGCGAACCTCGGGCTCAGCACGACCTTGAAGCCGAAGTCGCGAAGCGCCCAGACGGCGTGTTCACGGCTGGAACCGGTACCGAAGTCCGGCCCGGCGACGAGGACGGAGGCCCCCTGATACGGCGCCTGGTTGAGCACGAACTCCGGTTCCTGCCGCCAGCCGTGGAACAGCGCGTCCTCGAAACCCGTCTTGGTGACGCGCTTGAGGAACACCGCGGGGATGATCTGGTCGGTGTCGACGTTCGACCGCTTCAGCGGCGCGGCGATGCCCGTGTGGGTGGTGAACTTCTCCATGGTCAGGCCTCCAGATCGCTCGGGCTGGACAGGGTGCCGCGGATGGCGGTCGCCGCCGCGACGAGCGGGGACACGAGGTGCGTGCGGCCGCCCTTGCCCTGGCGCCCTTCGAAGTTGCGGTTCGAGGTGGAGGCGCAGCGCTCCCCCGGGGCGAGCTGATCGGGGTTCATGCCCAGACACATCGAGCATCCCGCGAAGCGCCACTCCGCCCCGAAGTCCTTGATGACCTGATCCAGGCCCTCGGCCTCGGCCTCCAGCCGCACGCGGGCGGAGCCGGGAACGACCATCACCCGGACGCCGTCGGCCTTCTTCTTGCCCTGGATGATGGAGGCGAAGGCCCGGAGGTCCTCGATGCGGCTGTTCGTGCACGAGCCCATGAACACCGCGTCGACCGGCACCTCCTTCAGGGGCGTGCCCGGCGTCAGGTCCATGTACTCCAGCGCCCGCTCGGCGGCGGCCCGCTCGTTCGGGTCGGCGATCTCCGCCGGGTTCGGCACCGAGGCGGAGAGCGAGCTGCCCTGGCCGGGGTTCGTCCCCCACGTCACGAACGGCTCCAGCTCGTCGGCGTCGATAAAGACCTCGGCATCGAAGGTGGCGCCGTCGTCGGTCGGCAGCGTGCGCCAGTAGGCGACCGCGTCGTCCCAGTCCTGGCCCTTCGGCGCGTGCGGACGCCCCTCGAGGTAGGCGAACGTCGTCTCGTCCGGAGCCACCATGCCGGCGCGGGCGCCCGCCTCGATCGACATGTTGCAGATCGTCATGCGGCCCTCCATGGAGAGCGCGCGGATGGCGCTGCCGCGGTACTCGAGCACGTAGCCCTGACCGCCGCCGGTGCCGATCTTGGCGATCACGGCGAGGATGATGTCCTTCGCCGTGACGCCGGGACGCAGCGTGCCCTCGACGGTGATGGCCATCGTCTTGAACGGCTTCAGCGGCAGCGTCTGGGTCGCCATGACGTGCTCGACCTCGCTGGTGCCGATGCCGAACGCCATCGCGCCGAACGCGCCGTGCGTGGACGTGTGCGAGTCGCCGCAGACCACGGTGATCCCGGGCATGGTGAGGCCGAGCTGCGGGCCGACGACGTGGACGATCCCCTGCTCCGCGTCCCCCAGGGAGTGCAGACGCACGCCGAACTCGGCGGCGTTGCGGCGCAGCGTCTCGATCTGCGTGCGGCTGGTCAGGTCGGCGATGGGCTTGTCGATCTCCCACGTCGGCGTGTTGTGGTCCTCCGTCGCGATGGTCAGGTCGAGCCGGCGGAGCGGCCGTCCCTCGCTGCGGAGGCCGTCGAAGGCCTGCGGGCTGGTGACCTCGTGGACGAGGTGCAGGTCGATGTAGATGAGGTCGGGCTGGCCGTCCTCGCCCTTGACGACGAGGTGGTCGTCCCAGACCTTCTCAGCGAGCGTCCTGGGGCGTGCGGAATCCGCACCGGCGGTGGTGGTCATGGCGTGTCTCCTGTGGATGGCGGTTCGGCCCACGATGGACTCCGCGACGAGGAGGGGCTCAGATCGAGGTCTCGCCGCGGCCGCTAAGAAGGAGCACGGTCCGCATGACGTCAGGTTACCACCGCTCGGACACGCCGAGACACGCCGTGACACTCTGTTGCTCACCCGATCGACCGAGAGGCCCCCGCATGACCGTCGAGACCGCCCGCTTCGCCACCCGCGCCGTCCACGCTGCGAGAGGCCGAGCCGCTGCCGCCTCCCGTGTGACGCCGATCTACCTGACGGCCGGGTTCGAGTTCGACGACTTCGATCACGCCGCCGACCACTTCGGCACCGGCACCGGATTCGGGTACACCCGCACCGGCAACCCCACGGTGCACGCGGTGGAGCGGCAGCTCGCGAGCCTGGAGTCCGGTGCCGACGCCGTGCTCGTGGCCAGCGGACAGGCCGCGGTGACCACCGCTCTGCTCTCGGTCGTGGGCGCGGGCGATCACATCGTGTCCTCGACCCACATCTACGAGGGCACCCGCGGGCTGTTCCTGGACAACCTCGCCCGACTCGGCATCGAGACGACGTTCGTGGACGACATCGCCGACCCGGATGCCTGGCGGGAGGCCGTACGCCCGACGACCAGGGCGCTGTTCGCGGAGTCGCTCGCCAACGCCCGCAACGACGTGCTCGACGTGGCGGCGGTGAGCGCCGTGGCCGACGAGATCGCCGTCCCCCTGATCGTCGACAACACCCTGGCCACCCCGGCCCTCCTCCGACCGCTGGAGCACGGCGCAGCGATCGTGGTGCACTCCGCGTCGAAGTTCCTCGCAGGCCAGGGCGCGGTGCTCGGCGGCGTGGTGATCGACGACGGCCGGTTCGATGCGGAGCGCGCCGGGCACAACGCCCCGCACCTCGTGCTGCCCGGGCGGGGCGGCGCACCCAGCGTCTTCGCCCGGCACGGCGGCCGCGCCCGCATCGGGTACGCCAGGGAGTCGGTGGCTCCGCGGTTCGGCGCCTCGCCCTCGCCCCTCAACGCGTTCCTCATCGGCCAGGGCACCGAGACGCTCAGCCTGCGCGTGGAGCGCCAGTCGCAGAACGCCCTCGCCGTCGCACGCTGGCTCGCCGCACACGACGCCGTGGAGAGCGTGGACTACGTCGGCCTGCCCTCGCATCCTCACCACGAGACCGCGCTGCGCTACCTCGACGGCGGATTCGGCTCCATCTTCACCTTCACGCTGCGCAGCGGTCTCCCCGCGGCCCGTCGCTTCGTGGAGGAGGTGTCCGTGTTCACCCACATGACGCACATCGGCGACGTGCGGTCGCTCGTGCTGCACCCCGGCACGACCAGCCACGCGCAGCGCACCGACGAGGAGCGTCGGATCCTCGGCGTCGGCCCCGGCACGCTGCGGCTGTCGATCGGCATCGAGGATGTCGACGACCTGATCGGCGACCTCGCGCGGGTGCTCGAGAGCGTCAGGGAAACGGTGGCATGAGCCGCCTGCAGCACTTCGGGTGGTTCCTCGCCCGGGGCTTCGGTCCCCAGGGGTGGGGATATCCGTCCCTGGACTGGGACTACGACTGGACGCGGCCGGAGGTCTACCAGGAAGCGGCCCGCACCCTGGAGCAGGCCGGTTTCGACCTCGTGATCATCGAGGACAGCCCCTCGCTCGGCTCGGCGGACACGATCGACCTGCGCGTGCGTCACGCGTTCGGCGGCCCGAAGCACGATCCCCTGCTGCTCGCACCGTACCTCTTCCAGGCGACCCGTCATCTCGGGGTGGTGCCCACCGTGAACCCCGCGGCCTCGCTGCCCTACACCTCGGCCCGGCAGTTCGCGACCCTGCAGCACCTGAGCGGGCACCGGCTCGGCCTCAACGTGGTCACCGACACCGGCAGCGCCCGGCACTTCTCGGCGGCCCCGCAACTCGGCCATGACGAGGCGTACGACCGTGCCGAGGAGTGGCTCGCCGGCATCCGCGCGCTCTGGCGGAGCTGGGACGACGGGGCGCTGGTCGCCGATCCGGTCTCCGGGGTCTACGCGGACGGCACGCGCATGCGCGCGGTGCAGCACCGCGGGACCCACTACGACTTCGACGGCCCTCTGAACGCCCTGCCCTTCACGGACGGCGAGCCGGCCATCGTCTCCCCCGGCGGCTCCGGACGCGGCCTGGCGTTCGCGGGGGCGAACTCCGACGTCCAGCTGGCGCTCGCTCCCCTGCACGAGAAGGCGGTGCGGGAGTACCGGCAGCGGGTGCACGACGCGGCTCTCGCCCGCGGACGCCGGGCCGAGGACGTCAAGGTCCTCTTCGCCATCCAGCCCGTGATCACGGCGTCCGCCGAGGAGGCCGACCGGATCGTGGCCGCCTCCGCACACCCGGACGACGCCGCACTCGCGCAGATCGCCCGGAAGCAGTCGAGTGATCTGGAGACCGATCTCACGGCCCTCGATCTGGACCGCCCCCTCGACACGTCGGTCTTCGGAGCGCACGTCTCCCGCGGGAGCATTCAGCGCCTGATCGGCGATCGGGGCGAGGACGCCCCGCTCCGCGCGCACCTCACCGCGCTCGCCCGCACCGGCCGGCTGCGCGACCGCAGCGGGTTCGTGGGCACCGCGGAGGAGTTCGCCGATCTCGTCGAGGAAATCGGCGAGTGGGGCAACGACGGCGTGCTCCTCTGGGGCGACTTCCATCCCGTGACCCTGCACCGCACCCTCGACGAGCTGGTGCCGATCCTCCGCCGCCGCGGGCTCCTCCGCCGCGACTACGCGGACGGCGGTCTGCAGGCGAATCTGCAGGCGTTCTGACCCGCTCCGCGCGGACTCAGTCGCCGACCGGGATGGTGCGCTTCTCGGCGCGCTTCTCGCGGGACGAGGCGATCAGGCTCGCGATCGTCGCGACCGTCATCGACACGAGGATCACGGCGAGCGACACCATGTTGTCGATGTCCGGCACCCATTCCACGTGCTCGCCGCCGTTGATGAACGGGAGCTCGTTGACGTGCAGCGCATGCAGGATCAGCTTGATGCCGATGAACCCGAGGATCACGGCGATGCCGTAGTGAAGGTAGCGGAGGCGGTCCAGGAGGTCGCCGAGGAGGAAGTAGAGCTGTCGCAGCCCCATGAGAGCGAAGATGTTGGCGGCGAAGACGAGGAAGCCGTTGGTCGTGATCTCGAAGATCGCGGGGATCGAGTCGATCGCGAAGATGAGGTCGGTGACGCCGATCGTGATGAACACGATGATCATCGGCGTCCACATCCGCTTCCCGTCGACGGTCGTGCGGATCTTCGAGCCGTCGTAGGTCTCGCTGATGTCGATCCGGCGGCGGAGCAGCCGGACGATGAAGTTCTCACGCTTGACGTCGTCCTCGTGCTCGCCTTCCGGCATCGCCTGCCGGATGGCGGTGTAGACGAGGAAGGCGCCGAACAGGTAGAAGATCGGCGAGAAGTTCTCGATGATCGTCACGCCGACGAGGATGAACAGCCCGCGCAGGACCAGCGCGATGATGATCCCGACCATCAGCACCTGCTGCTGCAGACGTCGCGGCACCGCGAACTGCGCCATGATCAGCACGAAGACGAAGAGGTTGTCGACGGAGAGGCTGTACTCCAGCGCCCACCCGGTGATGAAGTCCCCGGCGTTCCGCCATCCGCCCACGGTCCCCAGCAGCACCGCGAAGAGCAGGGCGAGGCCCACATAGAACACGACCCAGAGAGTCGACTCCTTGGTGGAGGGGATGTGCGGGCGCAGCCGGATGAGGAGCAGGTCGCCGATCAGGATGATCGAGAGGACGACCATCGAGGTGATCTCGAACCAGACGGGGATGTCCACGGGCGCTGTGCACCTTTCGCGAGGGGTCGGGAATGAGTCGAAAGTCTCTCCCCCGCAGATGTGCGGCGCGCGCCCGGAGCAGCGATGTCGGTGCTCGTGATGACGTTACGCGCGGATTCGGGATACTCCCTCTCGCCCGGGCCATGCTACCGGAGGTGGGGGTCATCGGGACGAGGAAGTCGACACACGACGGCGGATCCGAATCCGTGCTGAGACGATGGGACATCCGCCGACACTCTCGAGGGAGAGACACCGAACGGAACCAGGATGCCCGGACAGACGAGTGACCAGCGATTGGCCGCCCAGGCGGCGGCCGGCGACCAGAGCGCCTTCCGCGCGCTGTACCGCGCCCACGTGCGCCCCGTGTACTGGATTGCCCACGGCATCCTGGGCGCCGCCGCCGACGCGGAGGATGTGACGCAGGAGACCTTCGTGGTCGCCTGGCGCAAGCTTCCGGGGCTGGAGCTGCAGGGAGAATCGATCCTGCCCTGGCTCGCGACCATCTGCCGCTTCCAGGCCGCGAACCGGCTGCGCCAGCGTCGTCGCGACCAGGCGCACACGACGGATGCGGTCGACGATCAGCTCCCCGACGTCGTGAGCGTCGAGGACCAGGTGATCACGGCCGCGCTCGCCGCGCGGATCGCCGCGGAGGTGGGCACCCTGAACGAGCTCGACCGGGAGATCTTCCGGCTGTGCGCGTCCGAGGGCTACGCCTACCAGGCCGCCGCCGACGAGCTCGGCGTGACGCACGCCGTCGTCCGGAACCGTCTCTCGCGCGTGCGCATCCAGCTGCGCGGCGCCGTCAAGGAAGTGAGGGACGCATGAACGACCAGACCCCGCAGCAGAGCCTCCCGCCCGTGTCCGACGCGACCGTCGCGCGCATCGAGGAGGCCGTCTTCAGCGAGATCCAGGGCGAGCGGCCGCCGGTTCCGCCGCGCGCAGAGCGCGCCAGGAGACGTCGACGCCGGTGGCTCACGGCCGGCGGGATCGCGGCGGCCTTCGTCGTCGGGGTTCTGGTGACGCCGCCGATCCTCGGTGCCGTGGGAGGCGGCGGGTCGTCCCTGTCCACCGCGGACGGCGTCGTGGGCTGGTCGACCGACGAGGCGGGCTCGGCCGTGCCGGACCGGGCCGTCGAAGGGGCGACCCTCCCTGGTGCCGTCGGATCGGACGCGGCGGCGTCCGCCGAGGATGCCAGGGAGATCGTCGCCACGGCCCAAGCCTCGGTGCAGGTGAAGGACGTCGCCGATGCCGCCGCCGCCATCGGCGACCTCGCTGTCGAACACGGCGGCTACGTCGAGAGCACCGAGGTCGGCAAGGCGGCCGCGACGGATGCCCCCGCCGAGCGGGTCCCCGCGGACTCCGGGTACGGCTGGATAACGGTCCGCGTCCCCGCCGACGACCTGACCACGGTGATCGCCGCCCTCGGCGACACCGGGGAGGTCCTGTCGTCCTCCGTCACGAAGCAGGACGTCACCGCCACCGCGATCGATCTCCGCGCCCGCGTGGAGTCGACCCGCGCCTCGGTGCAGCGGCTCACGGAGCTCATGAGCCAGTCGGGCTCGGTCGCCGATCTCATCGAGGCCGAGGTCGCGCTCACCGATCGCCAGGCACAGCTCGAGTCGTACGAACAGCAGCTCGCCGCCCTGGAGGACCAGGTGGCCCTGTCGTCCCTCACGGTGGAGCTGTCGCGGGCGGACGCCCCGGCCGCAGCGGACCCCGCGGGCTTCGGCGACGGGTTGCGGGCCGGATGGAACGGTCTGGTCGTCTCGCTCAACGCCCTGGTGGTCGCGTTCGGCTTCCTCCTCCCCTGGCTCGCGGTGGCCGCTGTCGTCGTCCTGGTCGTCTGGCTCATCCGCCGCGGCCGACGGCGCCGGAAGGCGGCGGCCGCTGAGCCCCGAACGGAGGAATAGCCCGACGTTCCGCGGTATACAAGAAGTCTTGTGCGTCTCCGAACCGCTGCATAGCCTTCGGGGCGTGGAAGACATCTCCGTGATCACCGCCGTGCACCATCCGCTGCGGCGTCGCATCTACGACCACCTCCTGCTCTACGGCACGGCGCAGGTGACGGCGATCGCCCGCGCGCTCCACAGCCAGGTCGGCAGCATCAGCCATCACCTCCGGATGCTCGAGCGCGCCGGGATCGTCGCGCGTGCCCCCGACCCGACCGGCGATCGGCGCACGAGCTGGTGGACGGTCGCACGGCGGGGCCTAACCTGGTCGGTGGAGGACTTCGCCGATTCCCCCGGTGATGCGCTCCTCGCCAGGGAGGCACAGCGGCAGGGCATCCGCATGCAGATCGACCGTCTGCAGCGCTGGCACCGCCGCCGAGGCGATCCCGCCGTGGCTGACTACGACGCCTCCAACACGGAGGCCACCGCCTGGGCGACCCCGGACGAGCTGCGCGATCTCTCCGCACGCGTCCTGCAGGCGCTGCGGGACTGGCAGGCATCGATCGACGAGGACGACGGCCAGGAGCGCACGCCCGTGTTCTTCTTCGCCCACGCGTTCCCCACGGAACCGTGATGACCGCACTCACCCCGCCCCTCGAGCTCTCGGCCCCTCCTCCGTTCCGGCGCGACCGGATGGTGCACGCGTGGGTCGGCGTGAAGGCCCTGTCCGATGCCGGCGACGCCGTGTGGACGATCGCGGTGGCGTGGACGGCCGTGCAGATCGCCTCCCCCGCCGTCGCCGGACTCGTCGTCGCCGCTGGCACGATTCCGCGCGCCATGGTCCTGCTCTTCGGCGGAGTCGTCGCGGATCGCGCCGACGCCCGCCGGGTGATGATGGTCTGCAACGCGGCGCGTGTGGGCGTGCTCGTCGCCGCTGCCGTGTGGACGGTCTCGCAGGCGCCGACCGTGCCCGTCCTGCTCGCCGCCGCCGTGGCGTTCGGGGTGTGCGACGCGTTCTACGAGCCCTCGGCGGGCACCATCGGGCGACAGCTGGTGCGCACCGACGATCTCCCCTCCTACGCGGCTGTCATCCAGACGGCATCACGCCTGGGCACGATGGGCGGCGCCGCTCTGGGCGGCCTGCTCGTCGCCCAGGCCGGTCTCGCGGGGAGCGCATCGGCGAACGCGGTGACCTTCGCCCTCGTCGTCGGATTCCTGGCGATCGCCCTGCGCCCGCGGTTCCGGCTCGCCAGGACCCCGCGCACGTCGTCCCTGCGCGCGATCGGCGCGGCGTTCGCCCACCTCGGGGCGAACCCCACGACGCGCACGCTCGTCATCGCCCTCTCCGGGCTCAACCTCGCGGTCGGCCCGGCCGTCGGCATCGGCCTCGCTCTGCGGGCGCACGCCGAAGGATGGGGGGCTCCCGCGGTCGGCCTGTTCGAGGGCCTCCTCGGCCTCGGTGCCGCCGTGGGCGCGGCCGCGGTCGCGAGATGGCGGCCGCGCCACGAGGCGCGGAGCGGATTCGGCGCTCTCCTCGTCCAGGGAGCGGGCATCGTCGCGCTCGGGTTCGGCCCCGTCTGGACGGTGGCCGTCGCAGCGGCTGTGGTCGGCGCCACCGCGGGATACGCCTCCGTGCTGCTGAGCGCGACGTTCGCCGCGACGGTGGACACCGCGTTCCTCGGTCGGATGGGCTCCCTCACCCGGCTCGGCGACGACTGCCTGATGCCGCTCGCGATGGCGGGCTTCGGCGCACTCGCCTCCCTCACCGCCGTCTGGGTGCCGTTCGTCGTGGCCGGTGGCGCGATGATGACGCTCATGCTCGTGCCGCTCCGGGCCCGCGCGTTCCGGACGCTGTCGCTGCGCGCGGACGACTGACGCGCACGGTCGGGAACGACGAAAGCCCCCCGGAGAACCGGAGGGCTTTCGTCGTGTTGTGTGACCCCAGCGGGATTCGAACCCGCGTTACCGCCGTGAGAGGGCGGCGTACTAGGCCGCTATACGATGGGGCCGTCTTGCGGAACTTTTCCGTTCCGCGACAACCGTTCAAGTATGCCACGGCGATTCTCACTGCGCCAAATCGAGGCCCCCTCACCCGAGATCCCGGGCGTGGCGCGCCGATTTCCGTTTGCCGCAGACCCCGGGAAGGAGTTGACTCGTCTCATGCGCGTCACCAAGTTCGAACATGCCACCCTTCGTCTGGACCAGAACGACGACACCCTCCTGATCGATCCCGGATCCTTCACCGCCCCGCTGCACGATCTCAGCGGACTGGTCGCCATCGTGCTCACGCACGAGCACCCCGACCACTGGACGCCGGAGCACCTCGACCGGATCCTCCGCGCGGCCCCCGGCACCCCCATCTTCGGGCCGGAGGGCGTGGCGAAGGCGGCGGAGGGCTATGAGGTCACGGTCGTCTCCCCCGGCGACACCGTGGAGGTCGGCGCCTTCACCCTGCGCTTCTTCGGCGGCACGCACGCGGTGATCCACTCGTCGATCCCGACGATCGACAACGTGGGCGTGCTCGTCAACGACGCGTTCTACTACCCCGGCGACTCCTATGCGGTGCCCGAGGGCGTCGAGGTCGGTACCCTCGCCGCGCCGCTCGGAGCCCCGTGGCTCAAGATCGGGGAAGCCATCGACTACGTGCTCGCCGTGAAGCCCCGCCGCGCGTTCGGCACGCACGACATGACCCTGTCCGTGATCGGCAAGAACATGCACCGCCAGCGGCTGCAGTGGGCGACCGAGGCGGGCGGCGGCGAGTTCCTCGTGCTCGAGCCCGGCGACGCCGTGGACCTGTGACCCCACCGCGACGCCTCCTTCCCGCCCCGACGCCGCGGCTCGCCTTCCGGGAGATGACCGCCGACGACCTCGAGGAGATGGCGGCGCTCCTCGGGGATCCCGAGGTCATGGCCTACTACCCGGCGCCGAAGTCGCGAACCGAAGCCGCCGCGTGGATCGCGCGCATGCAGCAGCGCTACCGCGAGGACGGCCACGGTCTCTGGATCATCGAGACGCACGACGGGGAGTTCCTCGGCGACTGCGGTCTTACCTGGCAGTGGGTGAACGACTCCCCCGTCCTCGAAGTCGGCTATCACGTCCGCGCCGACCGCCAGCGACGCGGCTATGCCACCGAGGCGGCGCGCGCCTGCGTCGACCTCGTCGCGCAGACCTTCGCACCGACCGTCCTCACCGCCATCATCCACCCGGAGAACCGGGCGTCGCGAGGCGTGGCGGAGAAGCTCGGCATGACGCACATCGCCGACGACCACGCCCATCCGTGGATCGTACGGACCGTGATGGGCATGACCGTCGAGGCCGTGGCCGGCAGCGCCTCCTGACCGCGGGCCAGGATACCGGGGCACTCTTGCTCCGGTCGTGACCGGATGCTGTACTGGGCGCTCGTAACGTGTTACCTGTCACGAAAGGAACAGTCCTCATGATGATGACCGGAGTTCACCAGAGCAGGAAGAGGATCGGGCTCGCCCTCGCCGGCGTCGCCCTCGTCGCGTCCGGCCTCGTCGGCACGACGGCGGCGACGGCACGGGCGGACGACGATTCCGGCGACCGCGAGGAACGTGCCAGCTCGCGGATCATCGGCGGCACGGCGGTGCCGAACGACGCCTATCCGTTCATGGCGTCCCTCCAGTTCGCCGGCGAGGCCTTCTGTGGTGGCTCGCTGGTGGCGCCGCGCGTCGTGATGACCGCCGCGCATTGCGTCACGGGCGCTGACCCCCTCAGCGGGCTCCCGGTGCCCGACGTGGACGGAGTGACGGTGACGGTCGGCCGCACCGTGCTGTCCGACGGCAGTCAGGGTCAGGATCGCGGTCTCGCCGGCACGGACGCCGGTGGCCCGGTCGTCGTGCACCCGCGCTACCTCCAGGGGGATGAGGCCTACGACCTCGCCTTCGTGACGCTCGACCGCCCGGTCTCGGGCATCGTGCCCGTGAAGCTGCCCACCAAGGGGACGGACGCCCTCCTTCGTCCTGGACAGTCGGCGACCGTCATCGGCTGGGGCAACACCGACACCGCTCTCGGGAACTTCCCGGACCGGCTCCGTCAGGTCCAGGTGCCGATGCTCGCGACGGAGGAATGCGAGCTCAGCTACGACTCCTTCCGCCCGGGAGTGAACATGTGTGCCGGCGTCGTCGGCAAGGACTCCTGCCAGGGAGACAGCGGCGGACCACTCTTCCGCCGACCTCCGGCGCGCGACACCGCCTACCAGATCGGCGTCGTGTCCTACGGGGACGGCTGCGGCGAGCAGGGCGCGCCAGGGGTGTACGTGTCGCTGAGCTCCGCAGACCTCTGGGACACCCTGGCGGAGTCCCCTGAGGGCAAGGCCATCGCGAAGAGCCTGAGGCGCTGACCGCTGCCGGGATCGCTGTCGGTCAGCCCTGTGCGCCCCGCACCCGCAGGTCACGCGCGAGGTGGTCGCGCTGCTCGATGAGGAGTCGTCGCAGCGCCGCCGGGGCCTTGGGGCTGGCCGACAGCCAGGCATCGACCAGGTCCAGCGAGGACCGCGCGGGGAACAGACCGATCACCAGGCGACGAGCGATCTCGATGCTCCGCTCCGACCACGCGGCTCCGATCCGCTCGAAGTACTCCTCGTCGAAGGACTCGATGAGGTCGCGGCGGCCGCCGGCGCGGAAGCCCCCGATCTCGGCATCGAGGTGGTCGTTGGTGAGCGACCGGTCGTCCCACGCGGCCGTCCAGGCGGCCGCGCGCACCGCCGCGTCGGGGACGGAGGCGCGAGCGCGGCGGGCGGCGGTGCGTCCGTCGCCGGTGTCGTCCCGCTCCTCCTCCGCGGCGATGTCCGCGAGATCAGCGTGGCCGGTCGTCACGAGGGCCGTGAGGAGCTGCCAGCGGAGGTCGGGATCAACGACGAGGCCCTCGGGCACATCGCCGTCGAGCAGGGCACGGACCTCGGCGTGATGGATGTCGTCGAAAGCCGAGGCCGCCGCCAGCGCGCGCGCCCAGGAGAGCTGGGCGTCGCTGCCGGCGTCCGCCTGCTGCAGCGTCGACCACGTGGCCTCGGTCCAGGCGCGCTGCTCCGCGTCGCGTCGGTCGTCGCGGACGAAATGCCGCAGCGCGAAAGCAGCGTCGAGGAGCGCCGCGGCCAGCAGACCGCCGTTCGACTCCCGCGGCGCGTGCGCCCGCACGATCGCGACGAAGCGAGCCGCGTCGAGTTCGCCGTCACGGGTGGCGTTCCAGAGCGACGACCACACGAGCGCCCGGGCGAGCGGGTCCTCGATGTCGGACAGCGACTCCTCGACGGTGCGGAGGGACCGCTCGTCGAGGCGCGCCTTCGCATAGGTGAGGTCGTCGTCGTTGAGCAGCACGAGATCAGCCTCGGGGAGGTCGATGTCCACGCGCTCCCCGATCAGGTCCAGCTCCCGCTGCTCCCGCCGCACGATGCGGCCATCCACGCGGTCGTACAGCCCGATCCGCAGGCGGTGCGGACGGACGTCGTCCTGCACGAGATGGTGCCCTCCGTCGGCGTCGGTCTCCGTCCAGATCGTCGAGACGCCCGTCGTCTGCAGCCAGGCGGCCGCCCAGTCGGTCATGTCCCGGCCGGACACCGCGCTGAGCTCGACGAGGAAGTCGACGAGAGTGGTGTTGCCGAAGGCGTTGGCGGCGAAGTACCGGCGAGCCCCCTCGAAGAACGCCTCGTCGCCTACGAAGGCGACCAGCTGCTTCAGCACCGAAGCGCCCTTGGCGTAGGTGATGCCGTCGAAGTTCAGCTTCGCGGCCTCGAGGTCGGGGATGTCGGCGACGATGGGGTGGGTCGTGGGCAGCTGATCCTGCTGATAGGCCCAGGCCTTGCGACGCATGGCGAACGTCACCCACGCGTCGTGGAACCGGGTGGCCACCGCCGAGGCGTGCGAGCCCATGTAGTCGGCGAACGACTCCTTGAGCCAGAGGTCGTCCCACCACGTCATCGTGACGAGGTCGCCGAACCACATGTGCGCCATCTCGTGGAGGATCGTGTTGGCCCGGCCCGCCCGCTGCGCCTCGGTGGCGGCGCCGCGCGAGAGGTAGCCCTCCGTGAAGGTGACCAGACCGGGATTCTCCATCGCACCGAGGTTGTACTCGGGGACGAAGATCTGGTCGTACTTGCCCCACGGGTAGGGATAGGCGAAGGCGTTGGTGAAGAAGTCGAGCCCCTGCCGGGTGACCTCGAGGATCTCGTCGGCCTCGAGGTGGTCGACGAGCGAACGGCGGACGAAGACGCCGAGGGCGACCCGCTGCTCGTCTCTGGTCCACTCCCCGTCGACGCGGGCATAGGGGCCGGCCGCGATCGCCGTGATGTAGCTCGAGATCGGCAGCGTGGGGGCGAACTGCACCCGCTGCACGCCGACGCCGAGGTCGACGTGAGCCGGCGACTGGTTCGAGAGCACCTCCCACCCGGACGGTGCGTCGACGACGAAGGTGTACTCCGCCTTCATGTCCGGCTGCTCGAAGCAGGCCATCACCCGACGGGAGTCCGCGGGCTCGTACTGGGTGTACAGGTAGGTGCGGTCGTCTGCCGGGTCGTGGAACCGGTGCAGCCCCTCCCCCGACCGGCTGTAGGCACCGACCGCCTCGACCAGGACGACGTTCGAGGCCGCGAGGCCGTCGATCGTCAGGCGCGCCCCGTCGTAGACGACGTCCCGCTGCTCCCCGTTCACCTCGACGCGGACGACCTCCTCGCCGATGAAGTCGAGCCACGTGCTCTGGACGGTCGCATCGAACTCCAGGACGGTCGTGGTCGGGAAGCCCGTGCGCGCCCGCTCCGGGGCTCCGGTCAGGTCCAGCTCGACGCGGATGCGGTGCAGGGTGATCGCGGCGGATCGCGCCGCAGTCTCCTCACGGGTCAGGTTCGCGGTGTGCATCCCCCCATCCTGGCATCTTCCCGGGGACGACCGGGGAGCGTCGGCGCGTTCAACCGCGCCGTCCTGTCCCTCGCCGGTTGACTTTCCGCGACGTCTCCGGTCCGCCCAGCAGTCGCCGGATCGCCGTCTCGGGCGTCACGTCGAGGTCGAGCGTCCGCCCCCGACCGTACTGCCGGAACACACGGGGATCGATGTAGCTGTTGCGGGCGACCGCGGTCGTGTTGCCGAGCGCCGTCGCCGCCGCCTGCACCGCGAGACGCTCGGCCTGGTTCCGCTGACCGCGGCGGTCGAGGGCTCCGATGCGGGCGAGGGCGTCTGCGGCGATGATCGTGCCGTGCAGCGTCCGGAAGTCCTTGGCCGAGAAGCTGGCCCCGAGTACGTCCTTGAGGTACGTGTTGACCTCGGCGGGCGTGATCTTCACCCGCCGCCGGCCTTTCCGGTACGCCAGGAGGAAGGCGGTCGAGGCGCCGCTCGCGAAGTCGGTGAGGGCTTCGGCGAGGGATTCGTCGGTGATCTCGATCGCGGCGGTCTGTCCGCTCTTCGCCGGGAAGGAGAGGGCGACGTCGCCGCCGTCGATGCGGACGTCGCGGCGGCGGAGGGTGGTCAGGCCCCGGCTGCCGTGACGCGCCAGGTAGCGTTCGGAACCGATCCGCAGCGCGGCGTCGTCGAGGAGGCGGAAGGCGATCGCGAGGGCGCGCTCCTTCGTCTGCCCGTCCTCCTTGAGCGCCTTGGTGACCTGCGCGCGGGCGCTGGGCAGAGCTGCGGCGAGATCCAGCGCCCGGACGAACTTGCGACGGTCACGGGAGACCCGCCAGAGCGGGTGGTAGAGGTACTGCTTGCGCCCGGCGGTGTCGATCCCGACGGCCTGGATGTGCGCGAGCGGGTCGGCCGCGATCCACACGTCCTGCCACGCCGGCGGGATCACCAGGTCGCTGATGCGTTCGCGATCCGCCTCGGGCGCCGGCTCCCCCGTCGGATCGACGTACCGGAACCCCGAGCTCGTCCGCTTCCGTGTGAAACCCGGGTCCTGGCCGGGTACCACTCGCACCAGTCGCGCCATGCGTCTCTCCTCCCGCCGTGCAGCTCCTCCGAGTGTGGAGTGACCGCGGTCTCGGCGGGAAGGGAGTGGCGTCTCACCCCGCCGGCGTGCTATCCGCGTCGGTGTCCTTCGCGAAGACCGCCCGCATGTGGTCGCTGGTGAGGAAGTCCGCGATCCCGATCATGATGAGGCTGAAGACGATCTGCTCGGTGACCATCCAGACCGGGTAGAGGCCGGGGATCGCCGCCATGACGAGCGTGATGACGGGGAAGATCTGCGCGAACAACCGCAGCCGGAGGTAGGCCCAGCGCCATCCGCGGCGTGCGCGCCACGCGAAGTAGAACAGCGTCGCCGTCATCGCCAGCACCACGAGGGTGCGCATCCACACGGCGAAGGGCACGCTGTCGCCGTCGGCGGCGAGCACCAGGGCGACCACGACGGCGCCCACCCCGAGCACCAGCTCGGCGACGAGCAGCCAGAGGATCCAGGTGAAGGCACGGACGGTCCGCGGATGGGTGCGACCGGCGTCGCTGATCAGCACGCCGGCCTGCCGCCCACCCGCGATCCGGTCGAGACGGAGGAAGAGCGGTTCGAGGGCCATGCTCGGAGCCTAGACCGGCGGCGTCCGTTCGACCTCGTCCGTTCGATGGACCTCGGCGCTGCTGCCGTTGGCCGCTGCCGGGAGCACCCGCTCCAGCACCACCGCCAGCACGCCGACGGCGAGGCTGCCCGCGACCATGACCGCGATGAACCAGCCGCTGACGCCGACGCCGAGGAGCACCCCCGCGACGAGCGGACCGAGGATCGCTCCGCCCTGGAAGGCCGCGGAGTTGAGGGCGTTGTAGCGCCCGCGGGTGCGGTCCGTCGCGAGATCGTTGTAGATGGCCGGGATCGTCGGCTGCATCATGGTCTCTCCGAACGCGAACACGCCCATGAACGCGATCACCGCGATCGCGGCCGTGACCGAGTCCGGAAGCAGGCCCGCGGCGCCGAGCATGACCCAGGAGACGGCCCAGATGAGGGCCATGACCTGCATGACCCTGGTGCGCCGGCGCCCGGTGATGAGCCGGAGGACGGCGAACTGCAGCAGCACGATGACGGCCGTGTTCACCGCGAACGAGATGCCGACGACGGCGGTCGAGACCTGGGCGATCTGACGGGCGTAGGCGGGGAAGCCGGCCTCGATCTGTCCGTAGCCGATGAAGACGGAGAAGAAGGTCAGCAGCGTCATCCAGAGCACCGCGGGGCGCCGCAGGATCTCCCGGTAACCGCCCTCGGTGGTCACCGCAGGGTCCGGGTCCGCCTGGGTGCGCACGTGCCGGAGCGGGCCGAGGAGCAGAGCGAGCGGGATGAGGCTCGTGGCCGCGTCGATGAGGAAGATCGTGGTGAAGGTCGACGGCTCCGTCACGTCGACGAAGAAGCCGCCGATGATGCCTCCCACGCCGATGCCGAGGTTGACGAGGGCGAAGTTCACGCCGAAGTACTGCTGACGGACCTCGCCGTCGACCACCGAGGCGATCAGGGCGTTGAAGCCGGGCCAGGAGACCCCGAAGTTGATCCCGATGAGCACGACCGCGACGGTCGCGACGGCGGGATGTGTGGCGTAGGCGAGGAGCGTGCACCCCGCGATCATCGCCAGCAGGCCCACGATCAGCACCCGCCGGGCGCCGAAGCGGTCGATGAGCGTGCCGCCGGGACCCGTGACCACGAGCCCCGTGATCGCGATGAGGCTCATGAGCGCACCCGAGAACCCGAGGTCGAAGCCGCGGACCTCGTGGAGGTAGATGATCGTGAACGGCAGCGTCATCCCCCGCCCGAGGGTCTGGATCGCCACGGTCGACAGCAACCAGCGCCCCTCGGTGGGGAGCGCGTTCCAGAAGGACTTCATACCGATCACCTCGTCATTGTTCCAGGAGCCGGGGACAGTGGGTGACCGCGCAGCCCCGCCACACACGGTCGACCGCACGGTGGATCCCGCGTATCGTCGGGCACAGACGTGATCGGGTCGGGGACGAGGTGTCGACATGTGTCGGTGGCTGGCGTACGTGGGAGAACCGCTGCACCCGTCGGAGGTGATCCTCGACGCGCGGCATTCCCTCGTGGCGCAGTCTCTGGACTCACCCCTGGGTGCGGAGACGGTGAACGGGGACGGGTTCGGCCTCGGCTGGTATCCCGTGCCGAACCGTGACGACGCAGGGCAGCCTGTGCAGCCCGCTCTGTTCCGGAGTATGGAGCCCGCCTGGAACGATCTGAACCTGCGCGAGATCTCCCGCACGATCCGCAGCCCGCTGTTCTTCAGCCATGTGAGGGCTGCCGCGGGCCCGCCGGTCCAGCAGACCAACTGCCACCCGTTCCGGCACGCGAACTGGCTCTTCATGCACAACGGCGGCTTGGCGGACTTCCTGACCGTGAAACGCGACCTCACGCTCGCCGTCGATCCCTCCCTCTACCCGGAGATCCAGGGCACCACCGACTCTGAGGTGCTGTTCCACCTCGCCCTGACCCTCGGCCTCCAGGACGATCCGATCGCGGGGATGCGGGCGGCCATCCGCGAGGCCGAGCGCGTGGGGCGCGAGCGTGGCGTCCGCTTCCCGGTCCAGGGAACCTTCGCGGTGTCCGACGGCGCCACCGTCTGGGCATTCCGGTACTCGACGGCTGGGCGCTCCCGCTCCCTCTTCCACTCCACCGACATCGAGACTCTTCGCCGGATGTACCCCGATGCCGAACGGCTGCGCGTCTTCGGCCGCCGTGCGCACGTGATCGTCTCCGAGCCGCTGAACGATCTGCCGGGCGCATTCCTCGAGGTCCCCGAATCGACAGTGTCGATCCTCGACGAGACGGGTTATCGGTACGAGCCCTTCCTCGAAGCCGCGTGAAGAACTGAGGCCACCGTGCCGGAAAAGCAAAACCCCCGCCGGAGCGGGGGTTTTCGAAGTGCTGGGGTACCTGGACTCGAACCAAGAACAACTGAACCAGAATCAGCCGTGTTGCCAATTACACCATACCCCAAGGGCGAAACCGGAGCCTCGCACCGAGAGTCAAGCTTACCCGAGCGGCGACCGATCACCAAAACCACCGGTGCCGTGTCGCCGCTCGGGCGCGTCGCGGATCAGTGGGCGAGGAACGCCGAGAGCGCGCGCAGGCGGTGAAGCGACTCGTCCTTGCCCAGCAGCTCCATCGACTCGAACAGCGGCGGCGACACGCGGCGTCCGGTGATGGCCACACGCGGGGGCCCGTAGGCCACGCGCGGCTTGAGCTCGAGGTTCTCCACGAGCGCCGTCGACAGCGCCTCCTGGATCTTCTCCGGGGTGAAGTCGGTGACCGGCTCCAGGGCGGTGACGCAGGCGTCCAGCACCTCGGCCGCGTTGGCCGGCAGCCCCTTGAGCGCATCCGCGTCGTACGACACCTCGTCGCGGAACAGGAAGCCGAGCATGCCCGGCACCTCGCCCAGCAGCTGCACACGCTCCTGCACCAGCGGAGCCGCGCGGAACGCCAGGACCAGCTGCTCGTGGGTCGGCTCGTCGAACAGGCCGGCCGCGGCGAGGTACGGGACCGTGCGCTCCGCGAAGTCCTTCACGTCGAGCATGCGGATGTGGTCGCCGTTGATCGACTCGGCCTTCTTCTGGTCGAAGCGGGCCGGGTTGGGGTTCACGTTCTCGATGTCGAAGGCGGCGATGAACTCGTCGAGCGAGAAGACGTCGCGGTCCGGGCCGATCGACCACCCCAGGAGCGCGAGGTAGTTCAGCAGGCCCTCGTGGATGAAGCCGCGCTCCCGGTGCAGGAACAGATCGGCCTGCGGGTCGCGCTTGGAGAGCTTCTTGTTTCCGGTCTCCCCCAGCACGAGCGGCATGTGGGCGAACCGCGGCACGAACGTCGTCACACCTGCGTCGATGAGAGCGGCGTAGAGCGAGAGCTGTCGCGCGGTGGACGGCATGAGGTCTTCGCCGCGGAGCACGTGGGTGATGCCCATCAGCGCGTCGTCGACGGGGTTCACGAACGTGTACAGCGGCACGCCGTTGGGGCGCACGACGACGAAGTCCGGGAAGGAGCCGGCGGGGAAGGTGACCTCCCCGCGGATGAGATCGACGTACGTGAGGTCCTCGTCCGGCACCCGCAGGCGGAGGGCGGGCTGCCGGCCCTCGGCGCGGAAGGCGGCCTTCTGCTCATCGGTGAGGTCACGGTCGAAGTTGTCGTAGCCGAGCTGCTTCGCGCGGCCGTTGGCCTCGTTGCGGGCGTCGATCTCCTCGGCCGTCGAGTAGCTCTCGTAGAGCGCGCCCGTCGCGAGGAGCTTGTCGATGACCTCGCGGTAGATGTCGTGCCGCTCGGACTGGCGGTACGGGGCGTGCGGGCCGCCGACCTCGACGCCCTCGTCCCAGTCGATCTTCAGCCACGTGAGCGCGTCGACGAGCTGGCGGAAGCTCTCCTCGCTGTCGCGGGCGGCGTCGGTGTCCTCGATGCGGAACACCATCTTCCCGCCGTTGTGGCGGGCGTACGCCCAGTTGTACAGAGCCGTGCGGACCATGCCAACGTGCGGCAGCCCTGTCGGGGAGGGGCAGAAGCGGACGCGGACGTCGGCGCCGCTGGCGGTCGTGGTGAGGGGATGCGGAGTAGCCATAGCCCTTCGATTCTACGGGTGCGTGCCGGTCAGCCCCGGCGCGAGACCGCCACGGCCGCGCGGTGCTCCAGGAGCATCACCGTTCCCACCCGATGCGCCGCGACGGTCTCCTCGAACCCCGCGCGGAACCGGGATCGCTCGGCCGAGGAGAGGCCGGCATACTGCGCCCCGGCGCCGGCCACACCCCCCTCGACCGAGACCCACAGGGCGTCCGGATCGGCGGGCCAGGTCCAGGTGTGCTCGCTGACCGCCACCTCCGGGAGTCCGGCCTCGACAAGCATGGCCGCGAAGCCGTCCGCGGTGCGTGCGAAGTCCTCCTCGGCCGGAAGCCTCTCCCCCGCAGACGGCCGCAGCCCCGCGCGTTCGACGACCTCGGTCCAGAACCACGACGGGGAGCGGGTCCAGGTCGTCGCGGCGACCGCTTCCCGTGCGACCCGCCCCAGCTCGCGGGCGGCGGTCCGCGGGGAGGAGACGTGGTTCAGCACGAAGTTCGCCACGACGGCGTCGACGGAACGATCGGCGAACGGCAGCGTCGGCAGGCCGCCGTCGATGATGCGCAGCGTCGGGTGCCGCCGGCGGGCGACGGCGCGCATTGTCGGCTCGGGTTCGCAGGCCGTGACGTTCCACCCCAGGCCGGCGAAGCGGTCCGCGAGGCCACCCTCGCCCGCCCCGACGTCGAGGAGGCTGCGACCCTCCGCTGGTCCGAGGGCTGCGGCGAGGACATCGACCGTGCCCGCGCACAGGGCGGCGTACGAGGCGGCATAGGCTTCCCCGACGCCGTCCCAGGCTTTCACCGCGCGCTGCTCCGGGCAAGCGGCGACAGCGCGACGATCGCGAGGACGAGCACCGAGGCCGCGATGCCGAGCCCGGCGTACTGGAAGTTCGACAGCACGACGCCGGCGAGGACCGACCCGGCGGCGGCTGACAGGCTCATCAGCGAGTCGCTGCGACCCTGCCGCCGCGTGCGGACGTCGGGTGCGGACGCCTCGGTGAGCAGGGCGGCGCCGGCGACCGTGGCGGCGCTCCACCCGAGGCCGAGGAGGATGAGCGCCACCATGACGCCCCACGCCTCGGTGCCCGCGAAGACGGCGAAGGCCAGGGCACCGCCGAGCAGAGCCTGCCCGAGCAGCACCACGCGCAGCCGCCCCCAGCGGTCGGCCAGCACGCCGAACACCGGAGAGAGCGCGTACATGCCGCCGACGTGCAGCGCGATGGTGATCCCGACGAGCGCCGAGACGTCGGCCGGGGTCGCCGCCGCACCGTGGGCGCCGTGCGCCATGTGGGACAGATGCACGGGGGTCATCGCCATGACCGACGCCATCACCACGTGCGACCCCGCGATCGCGAAGATCGCATAGCGGGCCACGCGCGGGCGGTCCGCCACGGCGGCGCTCGTCGCGGCGGCTGCCGCCTGCGCGAGTCGCTGCGCGGCGAGCAGCGGATCCGGGCGGAGGGCGACGAGGTAGAGCGCGAGCGCCGCGCACTGCGCGACGAACGAGAAGACGTACGAGCCGGTCTGCGGTGGCATGCCGATCGCCTGGCCGACGATCTCCCCCGGACCGAGCAGCAGCGGGCCCGCCACGCCGCCGATCGTCGTGGACCACACGACGATCGAGAGGTCGCGCCCACGATGCTGCGGGGCCGCGAGGTCCGTCGCCGCGAACCGGGACTGCAGGTTGCCCGCGTTCCCCGCACCGATCAGCAGGATGCCGACGAGCAGGAGCGGGAAGACGCGCACGGATGCCGCGAGGATCACCACGGCGATGCCGATGAGGGCGAAGAGATTGCCGAGGGTGAGGGCGCGACGCCGCCCGAGCCGTGCAGCCATCCGGGCGAGCGGGATCGCGCAGACCGCGGCGCCCAGGGTCACCGACGCCGTCGCGAGCCCGGACAGCGCGTCGCTGCCGGAGATGTCCGCGGCGAGCAGCGCACCGAGCGACACGGTGGCTCCGAAGGCGATGCCGCCGAGCACCTGCCCCAGCGACAGCACGAGCACGGTGCGGCGCTGGACCGCCTGCTGCTGCATCGCCGTGAGGGCGACCTCGGTCATGACGCGGGAGCGGCGTCGCGCGCGGTGTTGCGGAGGATGCCGAGCCCGGAGATCTCGACCTCGACCGTGTCGCCCGCCTCGAACGTGCCCACGCCGGCGGGGGTCCCCGTCATGACGACGTCGCCCGGAAGGAGCGTGAACACCGCCGAGGCGTACTCGATGATCGCGGCGACCGAGTGGATCATGTCGGTGAGCGGTGCGTGCTGGCGGACCTCGCCGTTCACCCGCGTCTCGATCGTGGCCTGCGCGGGGTCGAAGTCCGTCTCGATCACGGGGCCGAGCGGGCAGAACGTGTCGAAGCCCTTCGCCCGCGACCACTGCCCGTCCTTGCGCTGCAAGTCACGCGCCGTGACATCGTTGCCGATCGTGTAGCCGAGCACATGGTCGAGGGCGTTCTCCGCCTTCACGTTCTTGGCGATGCGTCCGATCACGACCACGAGCTCGCCCTCGTACTCCGTCCGCTCGGACAGCGCGACAGGACGCACGATCGCGTCGTCCGGGCCGATCACGGCGGTGTTCGGCTTGAGGAACAGCAGCGGCTCCTCGGGGGCCACTCCCCCCATCTCGGCGGCGTGGTCGTGGTAGTTCTTCCCGACGCACACGACCTTGGAGCGCGGGATCACGGGCGCGAGCAGCGTGGCCTCGGTCAGCGGGATGCGCGCGCCGGTGGTCTCGTAGCCGGAGAACATCGGGTCTCCGGCGAGGACCACGAGCTCGCGGTCGTCGATGATCCCGTACATAATGGCGTCGTCGTGGCGGAACCGAGCGATCTTCATCCCTCCACCCTAGATCCCCTGCTCCCCCGTCGAGACCCCGCTCTCTCGTCGAGACCCCGGCTCACGTGCGGAGGCGGAGCGGGGTCTCGACGCGACCCCGGGGGCTCGGCAGACCTCAGCCGGGCGGGCGGATGCCGAACGCGGCGAGCCGGCGCCCGAGGTCCTCGGGGGTGCGGATGTGCGGGGAGCCCCAGCGCACCACGCGCCACCCCGTGACCCCGCGGATCTCGTCCTCGCGGTGCTTCTCCGCCATCACCGCATCGGCCGCCGTGGGCGTCGTCCGCAGCTCCGCGTCCCGGTACTTGTCCTCTCCGTCGAACTCCCCGAAGGCCCGCGACCGCGGGAAGCCGAAGTCGGCGAAGTACCGCGCGCCGTCGGAGCCGACGACGGGGATCTGCAGATCGATGTCCCGGAAGCCGAGTCGGTGGAGCTGCAGGCGGCTCACGCTCTCGCCCGGAAGCTGCGCCCGTCCGTCGGCGAAGGCTCCGATCCACCGCGCGCGACGCACGCCCCGGAGCCCCGCCACGCACAGCCGGTCGACCTCGGCCCGCCACGCGGCGACCTCATCGTGGTCGACCTCGTGTCCGTCGATCGAGACCATCCGCAGAGCCGCGTCCCCGGCCGCGACGACGGCCTCCGGGCGCAGCAGCCGGGCGAGGTCGACCACGGTACGGATCAGCGACGTGCACCGGAGCCCGTGCCGCCGGACGATGTCGCCCTCGTCGAGCGCCATCTGGTGTCGGACGACTCCGGCCTCGGTCCTGCTGTGCCGACGGCTGCGGATCGCGGTGTGTACGTCGTCCCGGATCGGGCCCACGAGCGGCAGCCCCCAGAGCGCCGCCGCGGAGAGGTGCGAGAACACCGGACCTCCGCCGGCGCTGGCTCGACGGACGGCGCACACCCGCACGAGCTGCCTTCCCTCGGGCCACAGCTGGTCCCAGACCTCCCCGTCGACGTACGCCCCGCGGTGCACGCGTCGCAGCCTGCCGTGCGCGACCGCCTCCCCCAGCTCCCGTTCCGTGACCCCCGCGTCGAGGACCTCCTCCCGCGACCGCACGAGATCCCAGGCTTCGGAGAACGAGAGGCGCCGCGACATCCCCTCACTCTCCCCCGCCTCCTCCCCTCACCTCTCGTTCTCCACACCCCCCACCTCTCTTCCCCCACTCCCCCCGCGTTGTGCAGGAACCGTCCCAGCGCGCGAGACCCCGGGTACACGCCGAGACCCCGCCTTCCACGCGTCGACACGGCGGGGTGTCGGCGGGAAGACGGGGTCTCGGGGAATCGGGTCAGGCGTCGAGGCGGAGGAGCCAGCCGTGCTTGTCCTCGCGGCGCCCATACTGGATGTCGGTGAGCTCTTCGCGGAGCGACAGCGCGAGCTCGCCCAGCGGCTGCGGCTCGTCGAAGCCCTCGCCCACGAGCGCTCCGATCGGGGTCACGACCGCGGCCGTGCCACAGGCGAACACCTCGACGATGTCACCGGAGGCCACGCCCTCACGCCACTCGTCGATCGAGATCGGACGCTTCTCGACCGTGTAGCCGCGGTCCTCGGCGAGCTGCAGCAGCGAGTCGCGCGTGATGCCCTCGAGGATGCTGTCCGACTCGGGCGTGACGACACGACCGTCCTTGAACACGAACACGACGTTCATGCCGCCGAGCTCCTCGACATCGCGGTTCTCGTTGAGGAACACGACCTGGTCGCAGCCCTTCGCACTGGCCTCGGCCTGCGGCAGGAGGCTGGAGGCGTAGTTGCCCCCCGTCTTCGCCTTGCCGGTGCCACCGCGACCCGCGCGGGCGTAGTCCTCGGAGAGCCAGATCCGCACGGGCTTCACGCCTCCCGTGAAGTACGCACCGGCGGGGCTCGCGATCACGTAGTAGGCGACCTTCTGCGCCGCGCGCACGCCGAGGAAGGCCTCCTTGGCGAACATGAACGGCCGCAGGTACAGGCTCTGGTCGGCGCCGGACGGCACCCAGCGGCCGTCGACGGCGATGAGCTCGCGCAGCGACTGGATGAAGTACTCCGTCGGCAGCTCCGGCAGCGCCAGGCGGCGGGCGCTCGCCTGCAGGCGCGCGGCGTTGCGGTCGGGCCGGAAGGTGTGGATCGAACCGTCCGCGTGACGGTAGGCCTTGATGCCCTCGAAGATCTCCTGCGCGTAGTGCAGCACCGACGCCGCCGGGTCGAGCGGGATCGGGC
Source organism: Microbacterium sp. CH1 (assembly GCF_001595495.1). Lineage (NCBI taxonomy): Bacteria > Bacillati > Actinomycetota > Actinomycetes > Micrococcales > Microbacteriaceae > Microbacterium > Microbacterium sp. CH1. The sequence goes on from NZ_LOSO01000011.1 coordinate 696,158, forward strand.
CGTAGGGCTGCACGCGCGGACGGTGCCAACCGCCCTTGGCCGACCAGCAGATGTCGACCATGTGGTCGGTGAAGACGACCCCGAAACCGGGGTTCTCCAACACTTCGGCGACGCGTGCCGGCGAGGCCGCGTTCAGGTTCTTCGTCACGGCGAACTCCAGGGGAGCTACGCTCGTCTCGGCGTCGATCGTCGTCATGTCGTCATCCAATCCTCGTGGGGTGGGCGCATCCTCGCGCCCTGTCAGCCTACGCCCGCCGTTCAGAGACGGGCAGTGATCGCGGAGCCGATCTCCGCGGTGGTGCGGGCACCGCTGCGGGCGGCGATGTCCGCCTCGACCGCGGCGCTCACACGCGCCGACTCGGCCGTCAGGCCGAGGTGGTCGAGCAGCAGCGCGATGGAGAGGATCGCGGCGGTCGGGTCGGCCTTCTGCTGACCCGCGATGTCCGGAGCCGAGCCGTGCACGGGCTCGAACATCGACGGGAAGGCGCCATCGGGGTTGATGTTCCCCGAGGCGGCGAGGCCGATGCCGCCCGTGACGGCGCCGGCGAGGTCGGTGAGGATGTCACCGAAGAGATTGTCCGTCACGATCACGTCGAAACGCGAGGGATCGGTGACGAGGAAGATGGTGGCCGCGTCGACGTGCAGGTAGTCGACGGCGACGTCGGGGTGCTCGGTGGCGACCTCGTTCACGATACGCTGCCAGATCGCACCGGCGTGCACGAGCACGTTGGTCTTGTGCACGAGCGTGAGCTTCTGACGGCGGCGCTCGGCAAGCGCGAAGGCGTAGCGGACGACCCGCTCGACGCCGAACGCCGTGTTCACGGAGGTCTCGTTCGCGACCTCCTGCGGCGTCCCCTTCCGGATCGCTCCGCCGTTGCCGACGTAGGGCCCCTCCGTCCCTTCACGGACCACGACGAAGTCGACCTCGCCCGGGCCGGACAGCGGACCGGGCGCTCCGGCGAAGAGCTTCGAGGGGCGCAGATTCACGTAGTGGTCGAGGGTGAACCGGAGCTTCAGCAGGAGTCCGCGCTCGATGTTCGCGTCCTTCAGGCGCGGGTCGCCCGGCGTGCCGCCGACCGCGCCGAGGAGGATCGCGTCGTGGGCGGAGATCGCGGCGAGGTCGTCGTCGGTGAGCGTGTCGCCGGTTTCGAGGTACCGCCCGGCACCGAGCGAGAAGCGGGTCTTGTCGAACGTCACGGCGCTGTCGGCGGTGACGGCGTCGAGCACCTTCTCCGCCTCGGCGATGACCTCGGGACCGATGCCGTCACCCGGGATGACGGCCAGCTTCACGACACGCGACATGAGACTCCTTGCGCACTGCACGGGGGTGGACCGGCCGCGGCGCGACCGCGGGTCGAACGGGCCGGTCCCCCCAGCGTAGTGGTCAGTGCGTGGGTGCCTTGCGCAGTGTGACGGCCGCGATGACCGCCGCGACGACGACGAGGCCCGCACCGATGAGCGACGTGACCGTGACTCCCGAGCCGAACGCGTCGGCCGCGGCCTGCCACAGGGCGTCGCCGAGCGCGGCCGGGAGCTCGTGGGCGGCGGTGTACGCGCCGGCCAGCGTCTCCTGCGCAGCGCGCGCCACGTCCGCCGGAAGCCCCTCGGGCAGCACCAGCGCGCCGCGGTAGAACGCGGTGATGATGCCGCCGAGGATCGCGGTCCCCAGCACGGCCCCGAGCTCGTACGCCGTCTCGGACACCGCGCTCGCGGCACCCGCCTTCGCCGCGGGGGCGCTGGAGAGGATGAGCTCGTTCGAGATGGTCTCGGCCGCACCGATGCCGATGCCGAGGACGACGAAGGCGAGGATGAGCGGCGCCACACCGTGCTCGTGCGTCGTGAAGGCGACGATGAGGTACCCCGCGACGGAGAACACCAGCGCCGCCGGGATGAGCACGTGCGGCGGAACCCGCCGCGAGATCGGCACCACCGTGAGTCCGGCGACGATCATGGCCGCCATCCCGGGCACGAGAGCGAGGCCCGCGACCATCGGCGAGAGCCCCAGCACGAGCTGCAGGTGCTGCGAGACGAAGTAGAGGAACCCGACGAGGGCCACGACGCTGAGCAGGTTCACCAGGATCGCGCCCGAGAACGACCCACGGCGGAACAGCGCCATGTCGAGCATCGGGGTGTCGGCGCGGAGCTGACGGCGCACGAACAGCGTCCCCATCACGAGACCGAGCAGAGCCCATCCCCCGGCGTACAGCGACGGACCGTCGACCGCGAACGACTTGATCGCGTAGACGACCGGGATCATCGCGGCCATCGAGAGGGCGATGCTGAGCGGGTCGATGCGGCCGGGGTTCGGGTCACGGCTCTCCGGCACGAGCAGCGGCGCGGCGATGAGCAGCGGGATGAGGACGGGGACGGCGATGAGGAACACCGAGCCCCACGCGAAGTGCTCGAGGAGGAAGCCCCCGACGATCGGGCCGAGCGCGGATCCGGCGGAGAACGCGGACGCCCAGACCGCGATGGCCATGCGGCGCTGGTCGCGGTTCTGGAAGATCGACCGCAGCAGCGACAGCGTCGACGGCATCAGCATGGCGCCGAAGAAGCCGAGCAGGGCACGGGCGGCGATCAGCAGGCCCGCGGTCGGCGCGAAGGCGGCCAGCGCGGACACCACGGCGAATCCGGTGGCGCCGATGAGGAGCAGGCGGCGACGCCCGAAGCGGTCCCCGAGCGTTCCCATGGTCACCAGGAGTCCGGCGAGCACGAGCGGATAGACGTCGATGATCCAGAGCTGCTCGGCCCCGCTCGGCGCGAGCGAGATCGAGATCTCGGGCAGCGCGAAGCTCAGCACCGTGTTGTCCACCGACACCAGCAGCACCGGGAGCATGAGGACGACGAGCGCCGCCCACCCCCGAGCCCCGACGCGGGGAGCTTCCGTCTCTGTCGTCGGGATCGACGCAGTACGGGTCATGGAACACCTTTCCTTCCTGCGGACGACTCGTTACTAAACCGTCCGGCTGGTATAGTAACAGATGCCGCCCTCCCGATCCCGCTCAGAGGATGACCGATGCCCCGCCCTCCCCTCGCCCGTGAGAAGGTCCTCGACGCCTTCGAGGCGATCCTCATCGACGACGGCGAACGCGCCGCGACACTCGAGGCCACGGCGAAGGCCGCCGGGGTGTCCAAGGGCGGCCTGCTCTACCACTTCCGCTCCAAGGACGACCTGGAGGCCGGGCTCCTGGAGCGCCTCGACCACCTGACCACCCTCGATCTGGAGCGCATGCGGACCGCCGACGAAGGTCCCGTCGCGTACTACGTCCGGACCTCGGTGATGGAGGACGACGCCCTCGATCGGGCGCTCATCGCCACGACCCGGCTGGCGCAGGGCGGCTCGACCGCCGCGTCCGACATGCTCCGCGAGACCCGGCGTCGCTGGGCGGAGACGATCCGTCCGCACGTCCGCGACACCGCCAGCCTCGACCTCGTGATGCTCGTGAGCGACGGCCTCTACTTCAACAACTCGCTCGACGTGCACGGCCCGGAGCGGCTGGTCCCGCGCAGCGACGAGCTCGCCGATCTCATCGCGCTCGTGCTGCGCGCCACCGCCTGACGCCGGGTAGGGCCGCAGATACGGAGAAGGGCGGGAGCATCGCGCTCCCGCCCTTCTCCCCCGCTCTGTGGTGTCAGACCTCGGTGATCTCGATCTGGCGGAAGAGGTCAGCGTCGATGGCGCCGCGCACGTCGTCCAACAGCTCCTCGGACACGGGCGAGTCGAGCGTCAGCACGCTGAGCGCCTGGTCGCCCGCCGCGAGCCGCGAGATCTGCATGCCGGCGATGTTGATCCCGGCCTCGCCGAACTTCTGCCCGTAGACGGCCACGATGCCGGGGCGGTCGGTGTAGAGCATCACGACGTGGTGCTTCTCGATCGGCAGCTCCAGGGCGTGGTCGTTGATGCCGACGAGCTTCTCGGCCTGCTTCGGTCCGGTCAGCGTGCCCGACACCGAGAGCTGCGACCCGTCGGACAGCGCCCCCGTGAGGGTGATGACGTTCCGGTACTCCTCGCTCACGTCGTCCTTGAGCAGGCGCACCGTGATGCCGCGCTGCTCCGCCAGGAGCGGAGCGTTCACGTACGACACGGTCTCGCTCACGATGTTCGTGAACACGCCCTTGAGGGCGGCGAGCTTGAGCACGCTCACGTCGTAGTCGTTGAGCTCGCCGTGCACCTCGACGTCGAGGCTCGTGAGCGGCGACGTGGCCAGCGCCGCGAAGATCTGGCCGAGCTTCTCCACGAGCGAGATGCCGGGACGCACGTACGGGTCGATGACGCCGCCCGCGACGTTGACCGCGTCCGGGACGAGGTCGCCGCCGAGCGCGAGCCGCACCGAGCGCGCGACCGAGACGCCGGCCTTCTCCTGCGCCTCTTCCGTGCTCGCACCGAGGTGCGGGGTCACGACGACGTTCGGGAGGTCGAGGAGCGCGCGGGCGCTGCCGCCCTCGGCCGGGGGCTCGGAGGTGAAGACGTCCAGACCGGCCCCGGCGATCTCGCCGGCGACGAGCGCCTCGTGCAGCGCCTCCTCGTCGATGAGCCCGCCGCGGGCGACGTTGACGACGAAGGCGGTCGGCTTCATGGCGGCGAACTGCTCGGCGCCGATCATGCCCGTCGTCTCCGGGGTCTTGGGCATGTGGATCGTGAGGAAGTCGGCCTCGGCGACGAGCTCGTCGAGCGAGAGGAGCTGCACGCCGAGCTGCTGGGCGCGCGCCGAGGTGACGTAGGGGTCGTACGCGACCACGCGCATGTCGAAGGCGGCGAGGCGAGCGGCGACGAGAGCGCCGATCCGGCCGAGTCCGACGATGCCGACGGTCTTCTCGAAGAGCTCGGCGCCCGTGAAGGAGCTGCGCTTCCACTGCCCGGCGGACAGCGAGGCGTGCGCGGCCGGGATCCGGCGGGCCAGGCTGAGGATGTGGCCGACCGTCAGCTCGGCGGCGGAGACGATGTTCGACGTCGGGGCGTTGACGACCATGACGCCGGCCGCGGTCGCGGCCTTGATGTCGACGTTGTCGAGGCCGACGCCGGCCCGCGCGACGACCTTGAGCTTCGGCGCGTGCGACAGCGCCTCCTCGTCGATGCGGGTGGCGGAGCGGATGAGCACCGCGTCCGACTCCGCGAGAGCGGCGAAGAGCGCCTCGCGATCGGTGCCGTCGACGTGGCGGACGTCGAAGTCGGGGCCGAGCGCCTCGATCGTGGCGGGAGAGAGTACTTCGGCGATGAGCACGACAGGCTTCGGCACAGTGGATCCTTCGGGGCAGCGCGACAGGCGGGAGGGGCCGATGCGCCGCACACCGTCGGGGGCGCGATCGCGACAACTCTACCGGAGCGCCGGGACCGCTCCGTGCCGTGTGACGGCGTGACGGATCGGGCTCAGGCGCTGGGCAGCGTCAGACTCAGCGCGAGCAGGCTCATCCAGAACACCGCGACGATCCCGAGTCCGGCGAGGAACGTCAGGGCGAGCTCGCCCACCCGCCGCCGCCGCCCGATCGCGAAGGCGAACCCGAACACGAGGACGGGGAACACCACGCCGAACAGGAGCGTCGCCCATCCGGTGCCGGTGAGGCCGGTCTGGGCCATGGTGATGAGGTGGGCGACCGCGTTCCACACCGCGTAGGCGTAGAAGAGCCCGGCGAGGGCGATGACAGTCCAGACGAGCCAGCGCGGCGAGCCGGTCGCCACGGCGGACGGGGACTTCGGAGCGGTCATGAGCCGATCACCCCCACGGTCACGAACGGCCACGGCACGAGCAGCACGACGCCCGCCAGGAGCACAGCGGCGCGGATCCAGGAGGCCCGGCCCCTCGTCAGCACCCACGTCGCGAGGAACCAGAGCGCGGGGGCGGCGATCGCCAGCACGAACCAGGGCAGGAACATGAAATCCGCGACGAGGAACGAGGCGAGCGGCTGCAGCCGGAGACCGCCCGCGATCCAGCCGAGGGTGTAAAGCAGGTAGACGCCGCCGACGACGCCGACGAGGACCAGCATCGCGTTGCTGAGCCCGGAGGGCGCCGCGGTCGTCTCGTCCCCCGACGCCGGTGCGGACGCCGCGGGCGTGACGGCCTCGGCCGGGGTCGGTTCCGGAGCCGGCGTGGCGCGCCGTGCGGCGTCCCGGGGGCGTCGCTCCGCGCTGTCGTCGCCCTCCCAGCTCAGGGCGTCGTCCGAATCGGATGTCATCTCTCCAGCGTAGGACACCGCGGCCACTAGGCTCGGGGATGCCTCGGCGGGGTCGCCGGGCACTTTCGGGGGAAAGGACAACCATGGCCGAGAACGAGCAGACGTCGTCCGCCGCGCCGCGTCGTTCCGCGACCGGCGCCGCGACCGGAGAGCCGCCCGCGGGCTGGACGCCGAGCCCGGAGGCGAAGGCCTCCGCGACGCGCTTCCGCATCATCGCCGCCGTCCTCTGGGCGCTCGCGATCGCGGGCGAGGGCGTCGGCATCTTCTGGCTCCTGCGTCAGCGCGAGTTCGTCGACGAGGGCGGCGCGCTGCTCCGCGATCCGGACACCGGCCTCCTGGAAGAGCAGGGAGCGACCGCGCAGTTCCCGCAGTGGGCGTTCATCGCCCTGCTCGTCCTGCTGGTCGTGATCGCCGCGCTGTCGATCATCGGCTCGATCCTGTGGAAGAAGGCCAACACCCTCGACCCGGCGCGGCGCGCGGACAAGACACGTTTCTTCGTCCAGAACCAGCTCGGCGCGATCATCGCGGTCGTCGCCTTCCTCCCCCTGGTCATCCTCATCTTCCTGAACAAGGACATGGACAAAGGACAGAAGGCGACCGCCGGCATCGTCGGCATCGTCCTCGCCGTCCTCGCCGCGATCGTCGGCACGAGCTTCGCCCCGCCGTCCGTCGAGCAGTACACCGCGGACCAGTCCGCCGTGATCCAGCTCCTCGGGGCCGATGAGGTCGTGTGGGTCGACGGCGGCAAGGTCTATCACGTCTGCGACGAGGTGCCCGCGATCCAGACCGGCAGCGAGATCCGCACCGGCACCACCTCCGAGGCCATTGAGGCGGGGAAGATCCGGCTCACCCTGCAGTTCGCGTCGGAGCTGCGCACGTGCGGCCTCGCCGTGCCCGAGAACGCCGACGAGATCACCGAAGCCCTCCGCGCGATCCAGGCCGGCCAGGTCGACACGCCTCTCCCGGCGCCCGTCTGGGCTGACCCGACGGATGCGCCGATCCAGATCGAGGAGGCCCCCGCCGACGCGGGCTGACGTCAGGAGGCGCCCAGGGCCTCGACGAGGCGATCCTCCGCCGAGGCGAGGTGGGCACGCAGCACCGCGGCCGCGCGCTCCGCGTCCCCGGCGGCGACGGCCTCGAGCATCTCCGCGTGCTGCGCGGCGATGAGTTCCGCGTCGAGGAGACGCCGCCCCTGCACCTGCGCCATGCACAGCCGCACCTCGTCCAGCACGCTCCGGTACATGCGACTGGTGCGCTCGCTGCCCAGCCCGTCGATGAGGGCCGTGTGGAAACGGAGGTCGGGATCGACCGTCGCGGGATCGGGGCCCGGTGCCATCGCCTGCAGCTCGGCGTTCGCCGCCACAGCGGCCGCCGGCACGGCGGCGCTCTCCGCCAGTTCGCGCAGCGCCGCGCTCTCCAGCCGGATCCGGGTGCGGTAGACGTCGCGGACGGTCTCCGCCTCGATGCCGACCACACGCGCCGTGCGATGGGCCGTCCGCACGAGCAGTCCGCTGGCCACCAGCTGCTCGATGGCCGCTTTCGCGCTGGGGCGGGCGACGCCGTAGGCCTGGGAGACCGCCGCCTCGGTGAGCGGCTCCCCCGAGCGGATCTCGCCGGAGAGGATCCGGGTGCGTAGCTGTCCGGTCACGGCGTCGACCACGCCGACCACGCCGAGGGGGCGCTCCGCGATCGAGGTCATGCGGAACAGTCTAATGAGGCGTCCGTCCTTCAGTACACTTGTCTGACAATCTTCGAGCGGAGCAGAGGAGCACCGTGCCCACCACCCTCGACCACCCTCTCGACCCGGCGCTGCTGGGAGCCGAGACGCAGGTCCACGCCCGATCCATCGACCGGTTCGCCCGCGCGCACGACGCCTCGCATTACCTGCTCGTCCCGGACGCGGTGCTCTCCCCCGCGGACGCGGAGGGTGTCGCCCGCGCGTTCACGGCGGTCCGGGCGGCCGGGCGCGCGCTCACGTTCCGCTCCGGGGGCACCAGCCTCTCCGGACAGGGCATCAGCGGCGACATCCTCGTCGACACGCGCAGCCACTTCCGCGACATCCACATCGAAGACGACGGCGCCGCGGTCCGTGTCGGCCCCGGGGCCACCGTCCGGCAGGTGAACACACGACTGGCCCGGTACCGCCGCAAGCTCGGGCCGGATCCGGCCAGCGAGATCGCCTGCACGATCGGCGGCGTCGTCGCCAACAACTCCAGCGGCATGGCCTGCGGCATCACCGAGAACTCGTACCAGACGATCACCTCGATGGTCGTCGTGCTCCCCAGCGGGACGATTCTGGACACCGGACGCGCGGACGCCGCGGACGTGCTCCGCGCCGCGGAACCCGCCCTGTTCGCCGGGCTGTCGTCGCTCCGGGAGCGGTTGCTCGCCTCGCCCGAGAACGTCGCCTTCCTCCGGCAGCAGTTCTCGATGAAGAACACCATGGGCTACGGACTGAACGCCCTGCTCGACTTCGACGACCCGGTGCGGATCCTCGAACACCTCCTCATCGGATCGGAAGGGACCCTCGGCTTCGTCGCGGAGGCCCGTTTCCGCACCATCGAGGTGCGCCCCGCGATCGCCACCGGTCTGCTCGTCTTCGACACCCTGTCGGCGGCGATGACCGCGCTCCCCGCACTCACGGAGCTCGGACTTGCGACGATCGAGCTCCTGGACGCCGCCTCACTGCGTGTCGCCCAGGGCCTGAGCGACGTCCCCGCCGCGATCTCCGAGATCGACGTCCAGGGCCACGCCGCCCTCCTCGTCGAGGTGCACGCCGCCGACGACGAGGGCCTCGCCGTCGCGAGCGCGACCGCCCAGGCGCACTTCGACGCCCTTCCTCTCGCCGTCGCTCCGCGACTGACCACGGATGCGGCAGAGCGCGCCGCGCTGTGGCACGTCCGCAAGGGCCTCTACACGGCGGTCGCCGGAGCGCGGCCGTCCGGCACGACCGCCCTCCTCGAAGACATCGTCGTCCCCGTCCCCCGGCTGCTGGCCACCTGCGAACGCCTGATCGAGCTGTTCGCGGAGCACGGCTACGAGGGGTCCGTCATCTTCGGGCACGCGAAAGACGGCAACGTCCACTTCCTGCTGAACGAGCGTTTCGACGACCCCGACAGCGTGGCGCGGTACCGCCGCTTCACGGACGACCTCGTCGAGCTCGTCCTCGCGCAGGAGGGATCCCTCAAGGCCGAGCACGGCACCGGCCGCATCATGGCGCCGTTCGTGCGGCGGCAGTACGGCGACGAGCTCACCGACATGATGTGGGAGATCAAGCGGCTGTTCGATCCGGACGGCATCCTCAACCCCGGCGTCGTGCTGTCCGACGACCCGGACTCCTATCTGCAGGATCTGAAGCGCGTGCCCACGGTCGAGCGCGAGGTGGACCGCTGCGTCGAGTGCGGGTACTGCGAGCCCACGTGCCCGAGCAAGAGCATCACGCTCACACCACGACAGCGCATCGTGCTGCGCCGGGACATGGCCTGGGCCGAGGAGCAGGGCGACACGACGCTGCTGCGCGACCTGCGCGCGGACTACGACTACGACGGCGTGCAGACCTGCGCGGTCGACGGCATGTGCGGCGTCGCGTGTCCGGTGGACATCAACACCGGCGACCTCGTCCGCCGCCTCCGCGCCGAGCAGGAGAACGCCGTGGAGGGGGCCGCGTGGGGAACGGCGGCGAAGCACTGGAGCACCGTCACGCGCGCCGGGGGCGTCGCCCTGACGGTCGCCGACGCGCTCCCCGTCCCGCTCGTGCGCGGCGCGACGCGGATCGGACGAGCGGTGCTCGGCGCCGACACCGTGCCCCTCTACGACGGCGGCCTGCCCCGCGGCGGCACTGCTCCGGCGCGACCGGTGTCCCCGCCCGATGCCCAGGCCGTCTTCTTCGGCGCCTGCATCGGCACGATGTTCGGCCCGGAGGACGAGGGCCCCGGCTCCCGCGACGCCCTGCGCGCGCTGCTCGACCGCGCCGGGATCCCCGTCGTGGTCCCGGAGGAGAACGGCGGGCTCTGCTGCGGGACGCCGTGGAAGTCCAAGGGACACCTCGACGGCTACCGCCTCATGTCGGACCGGGTGCTGGCCTCGCTCTGGGACGCCAGCCGTCACGGGGAGCTCCCGGTCGTCTGCGACGCCGCCTCCTGCACCGAGGGCCTCGACGTGATGCTCACCCAGGCCGTCGCCGCCCATCCGGAGTACGCCGGTCTGCGCATCGAGGACGCCACCACGTTCGTCGCGCGGGAGGTGCTGCCGCGCCTCTCCGTCGATGCGAAGCTCCCCTCGATCGCCGTGCACCCGACCTGTTCGACGACCGCGCTCGGCGCGACCGGGGCACTGACGGCGATCGCTGCCGCCGTTGCCGACGAGGTCTTCGTGCCCGACGGCTGGGGCTGCTGCGCGTTCGCCGGCGACCGAGGAATGCTGCACCCCGAGCTCACCGCGAGCGCGACGGCCCAGGAATCGGCCGAAGTCGCCGCGGCCGATACGGCCCGCGGCGGCTTCGACGCGTTCGTGTCGGCCAACCGCACCTGCGAGATCGGCATGACCCGCGCCACCGGCCGCCCGTACCGCCACGTGATCGAGGTTCTCGAGGAGCGCACGCGCCCCTAGTCCAGCGACGAAGGGCCCCGTCGGATCACCGACGGGGGCCCTTCTGCGGAGCCTGTGTCAGGCGCCGTGCGCGGTGAGCACGGCGACCGGAGCCTCGCGGAGTCCGGCCGGGATCACGATGCGGGTCGAACCGCCGTCCGCGAACGTCTGGGCCGGAGTCCCGTCCGCCCACGACAGCGCAGCGCCCGCGAGCTCGGACGGCAGCTCGAACTCGCCTGCCGCCGGGTCCAGCGCGTGCATGTGCACCGCATCGGTCGACGTGGTGTAGCGACGAGGAGCCCCCGTCCGCTCCCCTATCCGCGTCCAGGGCCGTGTGCCGTAGATCGCCGCGCCGTTCACGGACAGCCAGCCGCCGAGCTCCTGCATCGCCTTCCGCTGCAGCGCCGGAATGGACCCGTCCGCCGCGGGACCCACGTTGATGAGCAGGTTGCCGTTCTTCGCGACGACGTCGACGAGGAGCCGGATCAGGGCCGCCCCGGAGAGCGAGTGCCGCTCGTCCTCCGCCTGGTTGAACCCGAACGAGTAGCCGAGCCCGCGGGTCGACTCCCAGGGCTCGGGGATGATGTCCGGGATGTCCGTGTATTCGCGGGTGAGGAAGCCGTGGTACGGCACGCCCCACCGGTCGTTGACGACGCCGTCCGGGACGGCGTCGAAGTAACGCCGCAGCAGTGCGGCCACGGCGTAGTCCTCCGTGCCCTTGCCGCCGTCCGGCCACTCGATGTCGTTCCACAGCACGTCGGGCGCGAACCGGTCCACGAGCTCCTCGAGCTGCGCGGCGGCGTACTGGGAGAAGTGGGCGTCGTTGCGACGGAACCGGAACAGGTCGGTGTCCGACTCGATCGGCGGGAAGTCGCTCACGTGCCAGTCGAGCGCTCCGGAGTAGTACACGCCGAACCTGGCCCCGGCCCGCCGCGTGGCGTCGTGGAACTCGGAGATGAGGTCGCGACGAGGGCCGCGCGCGACGGCGTTGAATCCCGTCGTGGCGGTGTCCCACAGACAGAACCCCTCGTGGTGCTTGGTCGTGGGCACGACATAGCGGGCCCCCGCCGACACCAGCTCACCGACGAAGGCGTCGGCATCGAACGCGGCGGCGTCCCATCGGTCGGCGAGGTCCTCGTACGAGGTCCCGGGTCCGTAGGTGCGCTGGTGGCGCTCCCACGTCGGGCTCCCCGGGATGCGGACCGTGTTGCCGTACCACTCCGCGTACTGGTGCCACGCGTAGGCGTCCTCGGTGGGGATGTTCACGCCCTCGCCGTGCTGCACGGCCCACGCCGGGACGGAGTACAGGCCCCAGTGCACGAAGAAGCCGAGCTTGGCGTCGCGGTACCAGTCCGGCACGCCGTTCGCCGGGTAGACCGGGGCCGTCGCACCGAAGTCGGGGCCGGTGCGCTTCTCGAAGTTCATCATGATGCCGTGTCCTCCTCATCGGCGCCGCGGCGCACGACCACCGCGGTCAGGTCGGGGTCGCCGGTCGTGTCGAACGGGAACACCCCGGGACGCACGCGGTGGTGCCCGAGCCGGAGCAGGTCCTGGTCGACCCCGCCCGGGGTGAGCGCCAGCGTCCATCCCGCGGCCAGCTCATACAGCTCCGGCTCCAGATAGCCGATCTTCACGACCACGACGTCGGCCGTCGTCGGCTCGAGTCCCAGCATCCGGAAGTCGGAGAGGTGGTGGAAGGGCTTGCGGCGCGCGGTCACGATGGCGTGCAGCCCGCCGACCGCGATCACCACCTGGGTGTCGGCGTCCGGGTCGCCATCGGTGACGGAGAACACCGTGCCGGTGATCTCGACCGGTCCGTGGGGCCCGGAGTCGACCGCGGCTCCGGCGGACAGCGTGACCGTCGCACCGACGCCCGCCTCCACGGCTTCGGCGACGGCCCGCGGATCGAAGATCGAGGCGACCAGCGTCGTGTGCGTCCCGTCGGTGAGCTCGGGTCGCTGGAGCAGGTGGGCGAGGGTCCAGGTCACATCCCCCGCTCCCCCGGCCGTCGGGTTGTCCCCGGAGTCGGAGATCACGTACGGACGCGGGGCTCCGGACGCCAGAGCCTCCTCCAGCGCCTCGTCGAGGCTTCCGGTCTTCGCGACGAACACGAAGTCCTCCCGCGCCTCCCAGAACATCCGGGCCACGCGCTCCGCTTCCCGGGCGATGACCTCCCGGTCGTCCCCGGTGACCACGACGTAGGCCTGACAGCGCGGCTCGTCCGCCCACGCGTAGCCGATCCACACCGAGGCGTCGACGACACCGGGCAGGGCCTCGATCTCGGGGAGCTCGGCATAGATGCTCTGCGCGGGCTCCAGCCGCGTGCTCGTCTTCTCCCCCGGCAGCAGCACGGGTACGGGCACCCAGGCGGTGAAGGGCCGCCGCGCCTGCACGTCGCCGCCGTGCGGGCCGCGGAGACGGTCGAGCAGGTTCCACACCGCCCGCTCCTTCGTGTTGAGCCAATCCTCGTGCGGGGCCATGCGATAGCAGGTGAGCAGATCCACCGCGTCGCGCAGCGTCTCCGACACGTTCCCGTGCAGGTCCATCGACGTGGAGACGAGGGTGTCCGGCCCCAACGCCGCGCGCACCGCGAGGGCCAGATCACCCTCGGCATCGTCCATCCCGACGACGCTCATCGCGCCGTGGATGTCGAAGAAGAAGCCGTCGAGCGGCCCCTGCGCGCGGATCCCCTCGACGAGCGCCTCCTTCATCCGCTGATAGGTGTCCGGGTCCACGGCGCCGCCGGGCAGCGACCGGCCGTGGGTGAGCGGGACCCACTCCGCGGCCTCGGCGAGCTCACGCCCGGCATCGAGGAACGGGTAGTACGCGCGCAGCGCGTCTCCGGTCCGGATCGTGAAGGCCTCGTCCCCGGAGATGTGCGGGGAGAACGTGCTCGACTCGATGGAGATGCCGCCGATGCCGATCCGGGGCCGCGCGAGCCCGCCCTCGGCGAGCGGCGGCAGCGGACCCATCCAGATCTCGTGGGCTTCCGGGCGTGCGGTCACGGTGCTGTTCTCCTCTGCGGTCGCAGTCGTGGTCAGGAAACGGGGGCGAGGGCGCGCCGGGCGCTCTCGATGGCGCCGAGCGCGACGGCGTCGGCGCCCAGGACGGCGGGAACGATGCGCAGCGCGATGCCGGACACCGGGGCGTCGGTGCGCAGGGTCTGCTCGATAGATGGCGACAGGAGGTCCCAGGCCGCCGTGACCCCGCCGCCGACGATGGCGGTCGGCAGGTCGAGGAGCGTCGCGGCGCTCGCACAGGCGAGAGCGAGCGCACGCCCGGCGTCGTCGAACACCGCGCGGGCGTCGGCGTCGCCGGCCCTGGCGGCCTCCGCGACCTCCCTGGCATCGTTGACCGGACGCCCGGTGCGCTCCTCGAAGCGCCGGGCGATCGACGTCCCGGAGGCCAGGGTCTCCAGGTGACCGGTCTGCCCGCAGGTGCAGCCGAGGTCGCTGTAACCGGGCGTGTGCCCGATCTCCCCGGCCGCGCCGTGCGGGCCGTGGTGCAGCTCCCCGCCGATGACCAGCGCGCCGCCGACGCCCGTGCCGAGCATCACACCGAGCACATCGGGCACGCTCGGACCCGCCGCGGCGGCTTCACCGAGGAGGAAGGCGTTCACGTCGTTCTCCACCCGCACCGGGACGCCGAGGCGCTGCGCCAGCTCCGGGCCGAGCGGGAAACCCGCCCAGTCCGCGAACAGGGCGGACGCGGCGCGGATGGTGCCGCTCTCGTGGTCGATGACCCCCGCGGCGCCCACCCCCACCGCGGCGACCGTGACACCGGCCTCGGCTGCGAGCCGCGCGACGAGACCGGCCGCCGCATCCGCCATCGCCGCGCCGCCGACGCTCGCGGGCGCCGGTACGCTCCCGCGTGCGAGGACGACTCCGAAGGCGTCCACGACGAGGGCCGCGATCTTCGTGCCCCCGATGTCCACCCCGGCCAGCGCCAGGTCGGCCGCGAGGCCTGTGGTGGTTCGTCGAGGGTCGTCCGTCTGCTGCCCGACGGCGCTCATCGTCCGCCCAGTCCGGCCATCGCGATGCCCTTAACCAGGTGCTTCTGCAGCACGATCACGAGCAGGGTGGTGGGGATCATCGAGATGATGGCGGCGGCCATCTGCAGGTCCCAGCGGGTGCCGGTGAGGCCGGCGAAGCTCGCCAGACCGACGGGCAGCGTGCCGTGCGCGTTGTAGTCGACGGTGACGATGAGGGGCCAGAGGTAGCTGTTCCAGAACGAGAGGAAGGTGAAGACTGCGAGCACGGCGACCGCGGACTTCGACAGCGGCAGGATGATCTGCAGGAACGACCGGACGGGACCCGCGCCGTCGACACGGGCCGCCTCCTCCAGCTCGTAGGGGATGCCGCGGAAGAACTGCCGCATCAGGAACGTGCCGAAGGCGCCGAACGCGAAGGGCAGGATGAGCGCCTGATAGGTGTCGACCCAGTTGAACCACTGCATGACCTGGAACATGGGGATGACGAGCACCTCGGCGGGCACCATCAGGGTGGCGAGGAAGAGGACGAACACCGCGTCCCTGCCCTTCCACCGCAGGCGCCCGAACGCGTATCCGGCCGTGGTCGACACCACGAGCACGACCAGGGTGCCGCCGATCGCCACGATGAACGAGTTCATGATGTACGTCAGGAACGGTCCGTAGGCGAAGACGTCGACGAAGTTGCTCCAGCGGATCTCGGAGCCCACGAGGGTGGGCGGCATCGAGAACATCTCGGAGTTCGGCTTGAGGGCCGAGAAGAACGCGTAGACGAGCGGCGCGATGAAGATGAGCGCCGCGACGTAGATGGTGACGTGCGCGAGGATCAGCCGGGCACGGGCGCCGGGCGTTGTCGCCGCGCCGCGGGCCCGCTCGCGCTCGCGCTGACGCCGCGGGGCGGTGCCGGTGGGCCGGACGAGGGTCTCAGTGCTCATAGTGCACCCACTTCTTCTGTGCGGCGAACTGGATGCCCGTGATCGCGATGATGATCGCGAAGAGGATCCATGCGGCGGCGGCGGCGAGCCCGAGGTCGCCGAAGGTGAAGCCCTGCTCCCAGATGTACATCACGAGAGGCTTGGTGGCGTTGCCGGGGCCGCCTCCGGTGAGCATCTGCGGCTGGACGAAGACCTGGAGCGAGGTGATCATCGTCATGATCGTCGCGAAGAAGATCGACGGCGAGATCATCGGGATGATGATGCTCCAGACCCGCCGGAACCCCTGCGCACCGTCGATACTGGCGGCCTCCAGCACGCTCTCCGGGAGCTGCTCGAGGGCCGCGGAGAAGATCAGCATGTTGTAGCCGAGACCCTGCCAGACGCTCATGACGACGACCATGATCATCGCCCAGTTGGGGTCGGCGAGGAAGTTCGGCAGCTCGATGCCGAACCAGGTGACCGAGAGGCCGTTGAAGAGCCCCTGGGGCTGCAGCATCATCTTCCACACCAGGACGTTCGCGACCATCGGGGTCACGACGGGGATGAAGAAGAGGACGCGCAGGGCACCGCGGCCGCGGATGCGGGGGCCGAGTCCGAGGGCGAGCACGAGCGAGAGAGCGACGCTCAACGGCACGTACAGCAGCGTGTACACGGCCGAGTTCCGCAGCGCGGGCCAGAAGTCCGGACTGCTGGTGAACAACTTGACGTAGTTGTCCACCCCGTTGAAGGTGCGTTCGCCGAAGGTCGGCCAGTCGAACACGCTCATCACGATCGACAGCCCCACGGGCACGATCGTGAACAGGGCGAGGCCCACCAGGGCCGGGCTTGCGAAACCCAGCGCCTGGCGGCCCTCGACCTTGGCGAGCGATCCTCGACGTCTCGTCGTGATCGTCATCTCGTCGTCTTTCTCTGTTACTGCTGTGCGGGCCGGATCCGGCTCACTCGCCGAACTGCGCCTGGGCGTTCGACAGCAGCTCCTCCATCGTCATCTGGCCGTTGTAGACGCTGACGAGGTTGGGCTGGATGTAGCTGTCGAGCTTCTGCCAGTTCTTGGTCATGTAGAGCGGCACCGTGTCGCCGAACGCGGCCTCGAACACCGACTGGACCTGGTCCCGGTACTGCTCGTCGATCGACTCGAAGTACAGCGGCTGCGACGAGGTGCGGGCCGGGTAGGAGCGGCCGGACGAGGCGATGTAGTCCTGCGCGTCCTCGCCGACGAGGGAGCCGAGCACCTTCAGCGCGGCCTCCGGGTTCTTGCAGTTCTCGGCGATGCCGTAGCCGGAGCCGAGGATGGGACCGGGGTTGCCGTCCACGCCGGCGGGCAGCGGCACCATGCCGGCGGCGAAGCCGGACTCGTTGTTGAGGTAGCTGACCGCGTTCCAGGTGCCGTCGACGGCCATCGCCGCGTTGCCGCCCGTGTACTGGTTCTCGCCCCAGCCGGTGTCCGACGCGGAGGCGACCGGAGCCGCGACCTTCTTCTCGGTGACCAGGCCGGCGTACCAGGACGCCGCGTCGACGAAGTCCTCGTCGTCGATGTGCAGTGTGCCGTCTTCGGAGGCGGGCTGCGTGGCGGAGTACGCGATCGGCATCGACATCCACTGGTAGCCGCCCATGCCCATGCCGAAGCCGTACTTGCCGTCCTTCGTGGCGTCGGCCGCGATCGTGGCGAAGTCGTCGAACGTCCAGCCGATCTCCGGAGTCGCGGCGCCGGTGGCCGTCAGCATGTCCTGGTTGTAGTAGACGAGCATGGTGGCGACGTCGAACGGCACGCCGTAGACCTTGCCCTCGAAGCTGAGGATGCCGTCCGCGCTCGGGTTGAACTCCGACCAGTCGATGCCGGCGGTCTCGAGGTCCTCGTCGCTGAGCTGACGGAAGCCCGCCGTGTAGCCGCCGAGCTGCGCACCGCTCATGCCGGTGATGCAGGCCATGTTGCCGCTGGCCATGTTGGTGGTGAGCTTCGTGAAGAAGTCGCTCCACGGCGAGGTCTGCAGCTTGATCTCGATGTCCGGGTTCTGCTTCTGCGCGAACTCGATCTGCGCCTCCAGCGCGTCGACGTCCGACTCGCTGCCGGCCCACATGTCCACGACGACGGTGTCGCCGTCGGCCGAGCCTCCGGATCCCCCGCTGCTCGCACAGCCGGTCATCGCCACGGCCACGCCCGCGACAGCGGCGACAGCCCCCACACGCAACTTCTTCATTGAATGCCTCCTGAGAAGGGAACGGTTATTTCGAGACTCGAACTAACCAAGTAGGATTTCGTATGAAGTTACGCTGTCATAGTTCGCAGGGTGCCGCAAGCTGAACATCCGATGTTTATCGGGTGGTGATAATTCGTCACGCCTCCGAAACATGCGACATCCCCCCGCTACGCTGACCATGCTCCGAGACGAAGGACCTCCATGACGAACCCCGCCGACACCCCCGTCGACGACCCGCACACACGGCGCATCCTCGACTTCGTCGCGCGCGGGCAGGCCCGCTCCCGCTCGGAGCTCGCCTCCGCTCTCGGCGTGGCCGCCTCCACCGTCGGCCTGCGCGTGCAGGCGCTTCTCGATGCCGGCGTGCTGGAGGAGGCCGGGGCCGGCACTTCCCGCGGCGGACGACGGCCGCGCGTGCTCCGGATCGCCGGCGACGGCATCGTGCTGTCCGCCGATCTCGGCGGGCGCCATGCCCGCATCGGCCGGCACGACCTCAGCGGCGGCCTGCTCCGCTCGGAGACCATCGCGATCGACGTCGCGGACGGCCCGGAGGCGACACTGGAGAGAGTGTCGGAGGTGTTCGAGCGCCTGCTCGCCGAGACGCGAGTCCACGCGATCGGGGTGAGCCTGCCCGGCCCCGTCGACGTCGAGACCGGCGCCGTGGATCAGCCCTCGCGGATGCCGGGGTGGCCCGGATTCCGCGTCGGCGAGCACCTCTCGGCACGCCACGGCGTTTCCGTCTTCGTCGACAACGACGCCAACCTCGCCGCCCTCGGCGAGCACCGTCGCCAGCTCGGGCACACCCAGCACAGCATCACCGTCAAGGCGGGCACCGCGATCGGCAGCGGGATGATCGTGGACGGCCACATCCACCGCGGGGCCACCGCTGCGGCCGGCGACATCACGCACACGCGGATCGACGGCAGCGGGGACATCCCCTGCTCCTGCGGCAACACCGGCTGCCTGGAGACGGTGGCCAGCGGCGCGAGCCTCGTCCGCCAGATGCGCGAGCGCGGCAACACCGTCGTCCGCACCACGGCCGACGTGCTGACACTGGCACGGGACGCGGACCCGCTGGCGACGACGCTCGTCCGCACGGCGGGGACCCACCTGGGTCAGGCGCTCTCCGGGGTCGTGAACTTCTTCAACCCGCATGCCCTCTTCCTGACCGGGAGCATGAGCGCCTCCGAGCCGTTCATCGCCGCGGTGCGCAGCCGGGTCTACGAGGCCTGCCACCCGCTCGCGACCCAGCGCCTGCGGATCGAAGCCGCAGCCACCGGAGCGGACGCGATCCTGCACGGCGCCGCACGCCTCGCGCTGGAGGGCATGGAGATCCCGGTGGCGACGGCCTGAGCCGCCGCCACCGACGGCCTCACTCCCCCGTCAGGCGCAGCTCGATGACCGGCATCAGCACGTCGGGACGCCGCACCGGGAGATGCACCGTGAGCGTCCCCTCGGCCTCGCCTGCCGGCGTCATCAGGTCGGCCTGCTGGTCCGGGTCGCTGACGCTCGTACGCAGCCAGGACCCGTCGTTCAGCAGGCGCGCATACGAGACCTTGCCCGCAAGGCCGGGCAGATGCACGAAGCCCAGCGGCCAGCTGAACAGGCTCAGGTAGAGCCGGTCGCCGCGGAGCGTGTACACGCCCTCTCGGGGCGGCGTGAACGGCGCGTGGCCGGCCCCGATCACGGCGCGGTCGTGGAGGCGCATCCACTCCCCGATCTCGGCGAGAGTCGCCGCGTCCCGGGGCGCGATCGCCCCGCGCCCGTCCGGACCGATGTTGAGCAGCATGTTGCCGCCCATCGACACCGAGTCGACGAGCATCTGCACGAGCAGCACCGGCGACTTCTGGTCGGTGTTGTCCCGGTGATAGCCCCAGGAGCCGTTGAGCGTCTGGCACGCCTCCCACACCAGGGGCACCCCGTCGCGGACGATCGGAGCCGTCGGCTGGTACTGCTCGGGCGTCACGAAGTCCGCGGGGATGCCGAGCCGGTCGTTGACGAGCATGTCCGGCTGCAGCTCGCGACACAGCGCGAGCAGCGCCTCGGCGTCCCAGTCCTGCGGTCCCTTCCCCTCCCAGCCGTCCTTGGACTCCGGGTAGGTGAAGTCGAAGAACAGGTAGTCGATGTCGCCGTACTCGGTGAGCAGCTCGCGGACCTGGCCGTGCAGGTACTCGCGGTAACGGGCCATGTCGCGCCCCTCGTTCAGGGCGTGCGCGTTCTCGTCGTCGCGTCGGGGGTGGTTCCAGTCCACCGTGAAGTCGGGGTGATGCCAGTCGATGACCGAGTGGTAGAGGCCGACGCGGATGCCCTCGGCACGAAGGGCGTCGACGTACTCGCGCACGAGGTCCCGCCCGACCGCCGTGACGGAGGTGAAGTCGGTCAGCTTCGAGTCCCAGAGGCAGAAGCCGTCGTGGTGCTTCGTCGTGAGCACGACGTAGCCCATCCCCGTCTCCTTGGCGGTCTTCGCCAGGGCCGCGGCATCGAAGAGGTCGGGATCGAAGTTGTCGAAGTAGGGGCGGTACTCCTCGTCGGTGAGGCGTTCGTAGTTCTGCACCCACTCGTGCCGCGCGGCCCCGCTGTAGAGGCCGAAGTGGACGAACATGCCGAAGCGGGCGTCATCAAACCATTCCTGTCGCATGCGTCCATCCTGGCATAGACATCCGATGTCTGCGCCCCGGAATGCCGTACGGAACGCCGAACGGGCGCCCCCGGAGGGACGCCCGTTCGTTCGCGAGTCGAATCAGCGCGCGGCGCTGCCGTCGACGTAGTCCTCGTCCTGCTGCTTCCAGGCGAAGAGCGAACGCAGCTCCTTGCCGGTCGCCTCGATGGGGTGCTGCTCCTCCTTGGCACGGAGGGCGAGGAACTCCTCGGCCCCGTTGTCCTGATCCTCGATGAAGCGCTTCGCGAACGCACCGGACTGGATGTCGGACAGGACGCCCTTCATGCTCTCCTTGACGCGCTCGTCGATCACGCGCGGGCCGGAGACGTAGTCGCCGAACTCGGCGGTGTCGGAGATCGACCAGCGCTGCTTGGCGATGCCGCCCTCCCACATGAGGTCGACGATGAGCTTGAGCTCGTGCAGCACCTCGAAGTAGGCGATCTGCGGCTGGTAGCCCGCCTCGACGAGGGTCTCGAAGCCCGCCTGCACCAGGTGGCTCATGCCACCGCAGAGCACGGCCTGCTCGCCGAACAGGTCGGTCTCGGTCTCCTCGGTGAAGGTCGTCTTGATGACGCCGGCGCGGGTGCCGCCGATCGCCTTCGCGTACGAGAGCGCGAGGTCCCAGGCCTGGCCGGACGCGTCGCGCTCGACGGCGATGATGTCCGGGATACCACGACCGGCGACGAACTCGCGACGCACGGTGTGACCGGGAGCCTTCGGCGCGACGAGGATCACGTCGACACCCTCGGGAGCATCGATGTAGCCGAAGCGGATGTTGAAGCCGTGCGCGAAGGCCAGGGTCTTGCCCGCCGTCAGGTTCGGGGCGATGGACTCGCTGTAGATCGTGCGCTGGTGCTGGTCCGGCGCGAGGATCATGATGACGTCGGCCCACTCGGTCGCCTCGGCGACGGTCCTCACGGGGAAGCCGGCCTCCTCGGCCTTCGCGGCGGACTTCGAGCCCTCCTTGAGGGCGATCGCGACCTCGACACCCGAGTCGCGCAGGTTCTGGGCGTGGGCGTGGCCCTGCGAGCCGTAGCCGACGATGGCGACCTTCTTGCCCTGGATCAGGGACAGGTCGGCGTCGTCGTCGTAGAAGATCTCGGTGCTCACTGGTTTCTCTCCTTGGTTGTGGTTGTGCGGGACGCGCGGTCCCTGAGTCTGTCGAAGGGTCAGCCGCGCAGGACGCGCTCGGTGATGCTCTTGCCGCCGCGGCCGATCGCGAGGAGGCCGGACTGGGCGATCTCCTTGATGCCGAAGGGCTCCAGAGCGCGCAGCAGCGCCTCGACCTTGCCCTTGTCCCCGGTGACCTCGATGACGAGGGCGTCGGCGGCGTAGTCGACGACCGAGGCGCGGAAGAGGTTGACGACCTCGATCACGTTCGAACGGCTGGCGTTGTCCGTGCGCACCTTCACGAGCATGTGCTCGCGCTGCACGGACGACGCCGGGTCGAGCTCGACGATCTTGATGACGTTGATCAGCTTGTTGAGCTGCTTGGTCACCTGCTCGAGCGGGAGCTCCTCCACGTCGACGACGACCGTGATGCGGGAGATCCCCGGCACCTCGGTCACGCCGACGGCGAGGGAGTCGATGTTGAAGCCCCGGCGCGCGAACAGGCCGGCGACGCGGGTCAGGAGGCCGGGGGTGTTCTCCACCAGCAAGCTCAGGACGTGGGTCGACATGGCTCAGTCCTCCTCGTCGAACGCGGGCGCGTGGTCGCGCGCGTACTGGACATAGCTGTTGCTGACCCCCTGCGGCACCATCGGCCACACCATGGAGTCGGCGCTCACGACGAAGTCGATCACCACGGGGCGGTCGTTCGTCTCCAGCGCGAGCTGGATGGCGGCGTCGACCTCCTCCTCCTTCTCCACGCGGATCGCGAGGCAGCCGTACGCCTCCGCGAGCTTCACGAAGTCGGGGATGCGGATCGTGCCGTGCCCGGTGTTCAAGTCGGTGTTGGAATGACGGCCGTCGTAGAAGAGCGTCTGCCACTGCCGGACCATGCCCAGCGACGAGTTGTTGATGATCGCGACCTTGATCGGGATGTTGTTGATCGCGCAGGTGGCGAGCTCCTGATTGGTCATCTGGAAGCAGCCGTCTCCGTCGATCGCCCAGACCTGGCGCTCCGGCTCCGCGACCTTGGCGCCCATGGCCGCCGGCACCGAGTAGCCCATCGTGCCCGCCCCGCCGGAGTTCAGCCAGGCGTTCGGACGCTCGTACTTGATGAACTGCGCGGCCCACATCTGGTGCTGTCCCACACCGGAGGCGAAGATGCCTTCCGGACCGGTGAGCTCGCCGATGCGCTGGATCACGTACTGCGGGGCGAGCAGACCGTCGGTCGTCGGCGCGTACCCGAGGGGGAACTCGTTGCGGAGCCCGTCGAGGTACGACCACCACTCCTCGATGTCGGGCTTCGCGTCGGCCGTCGCTCCGCGGAAGGCGGCGTCGAGGTCGGTGAGCACGTCGCGCACATCGCCCACGATCGGCACGTCGGCCGTGCGGATCTTGGAGATCTCCGCCGGATCGATGTCGACGTGCACGACCTTCGCGTGCGGCGCGAACAGCGCGGCCTTGCCGGTGACGCGATCGTCGAACCGGGCGCCGAGCGAGACGAGGAGGTCGGCCTCCTGCAGCGCGAGCACGGCGGGAACGGTGCCGTGCATGCCGGGCATGCCCAGGTGCTGCGGGTGCGAATCCGGGAACGCGCCGCGCGCCATCAGCGTCGTCACGACGGGCGCTCCGGTCGACTCGGCGAGCTCGAGCAGTTCCGCCGCGGCCCGGCCGCGGACGACGCCTCCGCCCACGTACAGCACCGGCTTCTTCGCCTCCGCGAGGAGGGCGGCGGCCGCCTGGATCTGCTTGCCGTGCGCCTTGGTCACCGGTCGGTACCCGGGGAGGTCGATCTTCGGCGGCCACACGAACGGGGCCGTCGCCTGCTGCGCATCCTTGGTGATGTCCACGAGCACCGGGCCGGGGCGCCCGGTGCCGGCGATCTCGTAGGCCGCGGCGATGGCGCCGGGGATGTCCGCGGCGTCCTTCACGAGGAACGAGTGCTTGGTGATCGGCATCGTGATCCCCACGATGTCGGCCTCCTGGAACGCATCCGTGCCCATCAGCGTCGAGAACACCTGACCGGTGATCGCCAGCAGCGGCACCGAGTCCATGTAGGCGTCGGCGATCGCCGTGACGAGGTTGGTCGCTCCGGGACCGGAGGTGGCGATGCACACGCCGACCTTGCCGGATGCGGACGCGTAGCCTTCGGCCGCGTGGCCGGCGCCCTGCTCGTGCCGCACGAGGATGTGGCGCAGCTGCGAGGCGTCCATGAGCGGGTCGTAGACCGGGAGGATCGCGCCGCCGGGAAGGCCGAAGACGTCCGTGACGCCGAGCAGCTCGAGCGAGCGGACGACGGCCTCCGCACCGGTGATCTCCGGAGCGGATGGGCGGGCGGGCGGCCTCGGCACGGCCGAGACGGAGTCAGCAGTCATGACTTTCCTTCTGATGAACTGTGCGGGACACCGGCGCTCCGATCGAGCGGTTGCTGAGCCGGTCGATGGATCAGCCGGTCGTCGCGCCCTCGGCGGCGGACCGCACGAGGCGCGAGTACTTGGCAAGAACGCCTCGGGTGTAGCGCGGGGGAAGCGGCTCCCAGCCAGAGCGGCGGGAGGCGAGCTCTGCCTCGTCGACGAGTAGATCGAGAGAGCGAGCTGCGATATCGACCCGTATCAGATCACCATCGCGCACGAAGGCGATAGGACCTGCGTCCACCGCTTCGGGTGCTATGTGGCCGATGCACAGGCCGGTTGTGCCGCCTGAGAATCGTCCGTCCGTCAAGAGTAGTACATCTTTTCCGAGCCCCGCGCCCTTGATGGCCGCGGTGATGGCGAGCATCTCGCGCATGCCCGGTCCGCCCTTGGGGCCCTCGTACCGGATGACGATGACCGTCCCCGGCTCGATGCTGCCCTCGGCGACCGCGTCCATGGCGGCGCGCTCCCGCTCGAAGACCCGGGCGGGGCCCTCGAAGACGGCCGCGTCGAAGCCGGCGGTCTTGACGACGGCACCCTCGGGCGCGAGCGATCCGTGCAGGATCGTGAGTCCGCCGGTGGCGTGGATGGGGTTGTCGAACGTGTGGATGACCTCGCCGTCGATCGGCTGCGGGTCGAGCTCGGCGAGGTTCTCGGCGAGCGTCATGCCGGTGACGGTGAGCGCGTCGCCGTGCAGCAGACCTTCGTCGAGCATCGCCTTCATGATCACGGGGATGCCGCCGTGCCGGTCGACGTCGTTCATGACGTACCTGCCGAACGGCTTCATGTCGGCCACGTGCGGGACCTTGTCGCCGATGCGGTTGAAGTCGTGCAGGCTCAGCTCGACCTCGGCCTCGCGGGCGATGGCGAGGAGGTGGAGGACGACGTTGGTCGAGCCGCCGAGGGCCATCGCGAGGGCGATCGCGTTCTCGAACGCCTCCTTGGTGAGGATGTCGCGCGTCGTGATCCCCTGGCGGAGCAGGTTCACGACCGCCTCGCCCGACCGGTGCGCGAAGTAGTCGCGACGACGGTCGGCCGCGGGCGGCGCGGCGGAGCCCGGGAGGCTGAGCCCGAGCGCCTCGGCGACGGAGGCCATGGTGTTGGCCGTGTACATGCCGCCGCACGCGCCCTCACCGGGGGCGATGGCGCACTCGATGCGCTTGAGGTCCTCCTCGCTCATGAGGCCGGCACGGCAGGCGCCGACCGCCTCGAACGAGTCGATGATCGTGACGTCCTTCTCGGTGCCGTCGGAGAGCTTGACCCAGCCCGGCGCGATCGACCCGGCGTAGAGGAAGACGCTCGACAGGTCGAGGCGCGCGCTGGCCATGAGCATGCCGGGGATGGACTTGTCGCAGCCGGCGAGGAGGACGGAGCCGTCGAGGCGCTCGGCCATCATCACGGTCTCGACCGAGTCGGCGATGACCTCGCGGGAGACGAGCGAGAAGTGCATCCCCTCGTGGCCCATCGAGATGCCGTCCGAGACCGAGATCGTGCCGAACTGCAGCGGGTAGCCGCCGCCGGAGTGCACGCCCTCCTTCGCTCCCTGCGCGAGCCGGTCGAGACTCAGGTTGCAGGGCGTGATCTCGTTCCAGCTGGACGCGATGCCGATCTGCGGCTTGTCCCAGTCGGCATCCCCCATGCCGACGGCACGGAGCATGCCGCGGGAGGTCGTGGCCTCGATGCCGTCGGTGACGACGCGACTGCGGGGCTTGATGTCGATGGGCGCGCTGGTGGAGGGATCATGCGAGGACATGACGAGAGTCTATTCCTGCGCGACGGCCCTCTCGTTCGCGAGCGTCTCCAGAAGCGCGGCGATCTGTTGTGGGGAGTCCACACGGAGGGTCGCGGCGCTCTCCCCCGGCCCGACGCGCACGCCGAGGTCGCCCTCCTGCAGCACGCGCATCGCGTCCTCGTCGGTCACGTCGTCGCCGGCGAAGAGGATGCCCGTCGCGTCGAAGCGCTCCCGGAGGGCGATCATCGCGGCGTCCTTGCCCTCGTTCCGCGACGAGAACTCGAGGACCCGGTGACCGGCGCGCCGCCGCCAGTGCGGGAAGCGCTCGGCGACGAGGGCGTCGATCTCGGCGAAGACCTTCTCCTCGGTGTCCCGGTCCGCGCGCCGGGTGTGCACGCCCATGCCGAAGGTCTTGGGCTCCAGCTCCGCCCCCTCGTAGCGGTCGATGATCGGTTGCGCGGCCGCCCACAGCTCCTCGCGCGCCCCGGCCTCGGTCGCATCGCCCGGCGCGTCAGCGGCGCCTTCGCCCGGGAACCAGTACTGCGCGCCGTGCGATCCGGCGAGCACCACGACGGAGTCGTCGGTGTGCTCGGTGATCTCCCGGAGGTCGTGCATGCTGCGCCCCGAGACGTAGGCGACGACCGTGTCCGGCATCGCGGCCAGGCGCGTCATCTGCGCGGCGACCTCCGGCAGCGCCCGCGCGGCTATGGGGTCCACGACGAGCGGGGAGGCGGTGCCGTCGAAGTCGAGGGCGACCACCAGGCGCGGCGTCGTCGCAAGGGCGGTGAGGTCGGCGTCGGCGGTTCCGGGGATCCAGGGGCGCGTCACGGTGTCTCCGATCGAGAGGAAGAAGGGGGGTGCAGGGGGGCGGTCAGCGGCGACGGGCGTCCGCGAGGGCCTCGAGGAAGGACGACGACCAGGCGTTCACGTCGTTGTCCAGCACCCGTCGGCGCAGGGACCGCATGCGGCGTCCCTGCTCGGCGGGCGACATCTCCACCGCCTCCATGATCGCGTCCTTGAGTCCCGCGATGTCGTGCGGGTTGACGCGCACGGCCTGACGGAGCTCGTCCGCCGCGCCGGTGAACTCACTGAGCACCAGCACGCCGCGGTTGTCGGTCCGCGTGGCGACGTACTCCTTCGCGACGAGGTTCATGCCGTCGCGCAGCGCCGTCACGAGCATGACGTCCGCCGCGAGGTACAGGGCGACCATCTCCTCGCGCGGGTACCCCTGATGCAGGTAGCGGATGGCGGAGTGGCCGACCGTGTCGTGGTCGCCGTTGATGCGGGCCACCGCGAGCTCGATCTCGTCCCGGAGGTGCGCGTAGGCGTCCACCCGCTCCCGGCTCGGGCTCGCCACCTGGATGAGCGTGACGTCCTCCACATCGAGGCGGCCGTCTTCGAGGAGCTCGCCGTAGGCCTTGATCCGGTGCCCGATGCCCTTGGTGTAGTCCAGGCGGTCGACACCGAGGAGGATGCGCTTGGGGTTGCCGAGGCTCGCGCGGATCTCCGCGGCCCGCGCCCGGACGTCCTCCCGCGCGGCGAGTTCGAGGTACGGGGCGGTGTCGATGGAGATCGGGAACGCCTTGGCGATCGCCGTCCGTGAGCCGCCCTGCTCCGGGACCGTGATGTTCGGCCCTTTCACCTCGTAGCGCAACCGGCGCCGCACCGCGGTGAGGAAGTAGGTCGCGTCCTGCGCCCGCTGGAAGCCGATGACGTCGGCGCCGAGCAGTCCACGGAGGACCTGGTCGCGCCACGGAAGCTGGGCGTACAGGCCGTGCGCGGGGAACGGGATGTGGTGGAAGTAGCCGATCGTGACGTCGGGGCGCAGCTCGCGGACCATCTGCGGCACCAGCTGGAGCTGGTAGTCGTGGACCCAGACGGTGCCGTCCTCAGCGGCGGCGGCCGCGGCGGCCTCGGCGAACCGGCGGTTGACCCGCACATACGCCTCCCACCACTCACGGTGGTACTGCGGCGGGGCGATGACGTCGTGGTAGAGCGGCCAGATCGTGTCGTTGGCGAAGCCCTCGTAGTAGTCCGCGACCTCCTCGGAGCTCAGCGTCACCGGGATGAGATGGATCCCGTCGGCATCGAAGGCCTCGAGCTCCACGTCCGGCTGACCGGGCCAGCCGACCCAGGCGCCGTGCACGCGGCGCATCATCGGCTCGAGCGCGGCGACGAGGCCGCCGGGCGACGTCCGCCAGGTCTCCTCGCCGTCCGGCCCCACGACCCGGTCCACCGGGAGGCGGTTGGCGACGACGACGAAATCAGCAGCGGTCACAGGGGCACTCCTCGGTCCAGGAGCTTCCAACCTACCGAGGATGAGCGCCGACCGCTGGTCCTCGGTCAGGCCTTGACAGCGGACGTTCCGCGGTGCAGACCGCTGAGGGCCCAGTTGGCGAGACCCGCCGCGAACGCGATGCCGGCTGCGATCATCGGAAGCACGACGGCGGCCGACGTGCCGAGGCTCTCCGCGATCTCCCCCGCCACCGCGGCGCCGATCGACTGGCCGACGATCACGCCGGAGCCGAGCATCGTCATCACCGTCGCCGACCGGCCACGGGGGCTCCGCGCCGCTCCGAAGCTGTACTGGGTGACAAGGGTCGGACCGATGCCGATGCCCATGATGGCCAGAGCGAGCATCATCCCCGCCGGCGAGTCGACGATGCCGAGCAGCAGTGAGCCGGCGAGGAGGACTCCGGAGAAGACGAGCCATCGCGCCCGGAGCGAGAACCGCGCGGGGAGCCACGCGACACCCAGGGCCAGCAGCGCGGAGCCGACGCCCATCACGCCGTACAGCAGGCCCGCCTGCTCCGGGGCACCGAGGTCGGCCATGAACGACGTGAGCGAGGTGAGCATGGTGCCGAAGAAGATGCCGACGCCGAGGATGCCGAGGACGACGATGAGGAGCTGCGGCCGGAACAGCTCGGACACGGCGGAGGGCGCCCGACCGTCCTCGGTGCGGTCCTGCGAGACATGCCGCCCGCTCGGGTGCAGCGCGAAGGCCCCGACGAACACCAGGGTCAGCACGGCGGCGCCGACCAGCGGGGCCCAGGGCGCGAGTGCCGAGGCGAGGACGCCCACGAGGAAAGGACCGAACACGAAGACGGTCTCGTCGGCGGCCGACTCGTACGCCATCGTGCCGGAGACCGTGCGGGCGCGGCGCTCCGCCGGCATCCGCTCGCCGATGATCGTGACCAGACGGGAGCGCGAGAGCGGCGCGACCTGCGGGGCCGTCGCACCGATGCCGATCGCGGTGAGAAGCACGAAGCCGTCGGCGGCCGGACCGTAGACCACCGCGGTGAAGAGCAGGAGCATCGCCGCGTTGCCCACGGCGAGCGCGAGGAGGACTGTGCGCTGGCCGAAGCGGTCGGCGGCGGCGCCCAGGAGCGGGCCAAAGCAGGCGGTGCCGAGACCGACCGCAGCGGACGTGAGCCCGCCGAGCGACAGGGATTCCCGCGCCGACACGACGACGGTCAGCACACCGACCACCATCATGGCGAAGGGCAGACGCGCGATGAACGCGATGAGGAAGTAGGGCAGGCCGGCGAGGCGGAAGAGGCTCGGCTCGGCGATATCGGGCGTGGTGCTGGCGTGTGTCATGGCTCTCGCGCGTCGACGACGCGATGTCGGGTGCCGCCGCTGTCCGCCGGAGATGCCGACGGCCGGTAGATACACGGTTTCTGCGGCCGCGGGCGAACCGCGACCCTCCCATGATATCCGGTGCCTCGGGACGCACGCCCTGACAGTCGCTCCCCCGCCTTGTCAAGCCACCGAGCCGCGTGCGCTCCCGACGGGTACCGTAGGGGCATGCGCTACCTCTTCAGCACCGGACTCGTCGCCGCGATCTCGGCTGGGATCTCGCTGCTGCGCGGCACCCGCAACGAACCCATCACCTGGCGCTCGCTCCTGTCGTGGGTGAGCTGGGGCATCACCATGGCGCTCGCGGTCGGCGCGGTCGTCGACATGCGCCGCGAGCGCCACGGCGTGCCGGTGGACGCGGACTCCCCGCAGTCGGTGAAGAAGTCCAAGAAGGCGCAGCGTCTGCAGTTCCGTTCGCAGAAGGCCCTCGCCGACGCGCAGGGGCACGCCCAGGACAAGCGGTCCTGACGCGCCCCCGCGCCTCCCGCGTCACCGGGTGAGGATGAGCGCCTCGCCCTGACCGCCGCCGCCGCACAGGCCGACCGCCGCGGTTCCGCCTCCCCGGCGGGCCAGCTCGTGCGCGACGTGCACCACGAGACGGTTGCCGGAGGCACCGATCGGATGACCGATCGCGATGCCGCCGCCGTGCACGTTGACGATCTCATCGTCCAGCCCGAGCTCCGTCTGCGAGCGGGCCACGACGGCCCCGAACGCCTCGTTGATCTCCACGAGGTCGAGGTCCTGCGGCGTGATGCCCTGCTTCCGGCATGCCTGCTCGATCGCCCGCGCGGGCTGCGCCTGGAGCGAATTGTCCGGGCCGGCGGTCTGGCCGCTCGCCCCGACGGTCACGAGCACCGGCCAGCCCTTGGCCTCGGCCGTCCCGCGCGTCGTGACGACGACGGCGGAGGCGCCGTCCGAGATCTGGGACGAGTTGCCCGCCGTGATCGAGCCGCCCTCGGCGAAGGCGGCTCGCAGTCCCGCGAGGGTCTCCACCGTGGTCTCGGGGCGCACCCCCTCGTCTCGGGTCACCCGCACGGGTTCGCCCCGACGCTGCGGCACCTCGACGGCGACGATCTCCGCGTCCAGCACACCGCTCTCCTGCGCGGCGGCGGCCCGCTGATGCGAGAGCGCGGCGACCTGGTCCTGGGCCTCCCGGGTGAGTTCATAGCGCGCGTTGTGCCGTTCCGTGGACGCGCCCATGCTCTCCCGGTCGTAGGCGTCCGTCAGCCCGTCGTAGGCCATGTGGTCGAGGACCTCGACGGTGCCGTAGGTCCAGCCATCGCGCGATCCCATGAGCAGATGGGGTGCACGGGTCATCGACTCCATGCCGGCGGCGACGACGACCTCGGCGTCCCCGGTCCGGATCATGCGCGCCGCGTCGATCACGGCCGTGAGCCCCGACAGGCACACCTTGTTCACGGAGTGGGCGGGGACGTCCCAGCCGATTCCCGCGCCGATGGCGGCCTGACGGGCGGCGTTCTGTCCCGACCCCGCGGCGAGCACCTGCCCCACGATGACCGCATCGACGTCTGCCGGGTCCACCCCGCCCTGCTCCAGCGCACCGCGGATCGCGAACGATCCGAGCTGCGGCGCCGTGAACGCGGCGAGCTGTCCTTTCAGCCGCCCCTGCGGGGTGCGCGCCGCGGCGACGATGACGACGTCGTTCTCACTCATTGATCTCGGTCCTTCCGTTGTCCAGTTCCGGGGCGAGGCGGAGAGGGGGCTCCGTGGCCTGCCGCACCTGCTCCACCGAGACGTCGGGCGCGAGCTCGACCAGGACGAGCCCGTCCGGCGTCACGTCGATCACCGCGAGGTCCGTGATGATCCGGTCCACGACGCCGCGTCCGGTCAACGGCAGCGTGCAGACGTCGACGATCTTCGCCGAGCCGTCCTTGGCGACGTGCTCCATCAGCACGATCACCCGTCCGGCGCCGTGCACGAGGTCCATCGCGCCCCCGGGGCCCTTGACCATCTTGCCGGGGATCATCCAGTTCGCGAGATCGCCCGTGGCGGAGACCTGCATCGCCCCGAGGATCGCGGCATCGATCTTCCCGCCGCGGATCATGCCGAAGCTGAGGGCGGAGTCGAAGAACGCCGCCCCGGGCAGCGTGGTCACCGTCTCCTTCCCCGCGTTGATGAGATCCGGGTCGACCTCGTCCTCCCGCGGATAGGGCCCGACCCCGAGGATGCCGTTCTCCGACTGCAGCACCACGGTCACGTCGGACGGGACGTGGTTCGGCACGAGCGTGGGCAGGCCGATGCCGAGGTTCACATACGCGCCGTCCGGCAGCTCGGCCGCCGCACGCGCGGCCATCTGGTCTCTCGTGAGCGCCATGTCAGGCTCCTTCCGCGGCGACGGTCCGTCGCTCGATGCGCTTCGGGATGTCCTCGCCCACCTCGACGATCCGGTGCACGAAGACGCCGGGCAGATGGATCGCGTCCGGGTCGAGCTCTCCCGGTTCGACGAGCCGCTCCACCTGCGCGATGCACACGCGCCCGGCCATCGCGGCGAGCGGGTTGAAGTTCCGCGCGGCCTTCGTGAAAACCAGGTTGCCGTGCCGGTCGCCGCGGGCCGCGTGCACAAGGGCGAAGTCGGTGGTGATCGCCTCCTCCAGCACGAACTCGCGCGGTTCGCCGTGCACCGTGAACGTGCGGACGTCCTTGGGTGGCGAGGCCACCGCGATCGAGCCATCGGCGTGGTACCGGCGAGGCAGACCGCCCTCGGCCACCTGGGTGCCGACGCCCGTCTGGGTGAAGAACGCCGCGATCCCGGATCCTCCCGCCCGCAGCTTCTCGGCGAGCGTGCCCTGCGGGGTCAGCTCCAGCTCGAGCTCCCCGGACAGGAACTGCCGCTCGAACTCCTTGTTCTCCCCCACGTACGACGACGTCATCTTGCGGATGCGCTGCGCGGCGAGCAGGATGCCGAGCCCCCAGTCGTCCACCCCGCAGTTGTTGCTGACGACGCTGAGGTCGGTCGTGCCCTGGGCGAGGAGCGCCTCGATGAGGGCGATCGGGTTCCCGGAGAGCCCGAAGCCTCCGACCGCGAGCGAGGCGCCGTCCGGGATGTCGGCGACCGCGGCGGCCGCGGACTCCCATTGCTTGTCGATCACGTCTGCTCCTTCGGTTCCGTGTCCCCACCAGCCTCCCGCCCCGGCGCAGTCACTGCCAGCGCCCTCTTGCGATGTGGACGCCCGCGCCACTAGCGTCCACGATGTGGACACTGCGACGAATCCCGTCCCCGGCACTCAGGCCGTCGCGCGGGCGGCGCGGCTCCTGCGACTGGTGACGGCCGCCGGCACCGACGGTGCCACCCTGCAAGAACTCGCCGGCAGCGCCGGCCTCTCCCGGCCCACCGCGCATCGCCTGCTCAGCGCCCTCCGCGCGGAGGGCCTCGTCGACCGCGACGCCGACAGCACGCGCTGGATGCCCGGACCCGAGCTCTTCCTCATGGGATCCGTGGCCGCCGCACGATACGACGTGACGACCCTGGCCCGGGACATCGTGCGGTCGCTCGCCGTGAAGACCGAGGAGAGCGCCTTCTTCTCCGTCCGCCGCGCGGACGAGACGGTCTGCCTGCTGCGCGAGGAGGGGTCGTTCCCCATCCGCTCGTTCGTGCTGAGCGAGGGGGTGCGCTTCCCGCTCGGCGTGGCGAGCGCCGGCCTCGCGATCCTCGCCTTCCTCCCCGACCACGATGTGGATGCCTACCTGGAGCGCCATCCGGAGCTCGTCGAGAACTGGGGGCGTGCCCACGGCGAGCGCCCGCTGCGGAAGCGCCTCGCCGAGACGAAGGAACGCGGGTTCGCCGTCAACCCCGGCCTGATCGTCGAGGGGAGCTGGGGCCTCGGCGCGGCGGTGTTCGACCGCGCCGGACGCCCGGAGTGGGCGCTCAGCCTCACCGGTGTCGCCTTCCGCTTCGGCCCGGAGCGTCAGGCCGAGCTGGGCCGGATCCTCCTCGCTCACGCGCATCAGCTCTCGGCGAGGATCGCGCACGCCCGACGGTGACCTTGATACATACCAACCGGTATATACTTTCTGGTATGAATCGCTCTGAGGTCATCCCGTCGCTCGTGCTCTCGGGCTACGCGCTGGGTCGCATCGCCGCCCAGGACGCGGGGAACGAGGCCCCCGCCGCGCAATGGCGGGTGCTCAGCCTGCTCGACCAGTCGGGTCCCCGTCGCGTCGGCGAGCTCGCCGCGGCGGCCCGCACGACACAGCCCGGGATGACCCGGTTGCTGGGCACCCTCGAACGCGAGGGCCTCGTCCGCCGCTCGCCCGACCCCGACGATTCCCGTGCCACCGTCGTCGCCGCGACCCCCGACGGCACGGCGGCCCTGGCCGCCTGGCGTTCCGAGTTCCGGGCGACGATCGCACCGCGGTTCGCCGACCTCGACGACGACGACTGGCATGCCCTCACCCGTGCGGCCGAGATCCTCGCCGCCCACACCTCAGCCGACCGGACAGGAGACATCCGTTGAACACCGCCCCCGCAACCCCCGCCCCCTCGGTCTGGCGGCAGCCGGCCCAGGTGTGGGCCGTCGCCTTCGCGTGCGTCGTCGCCTTCATGGGCATCGGCCTCGTCGATCCGATCCTCCCGGCCATCGCGGAGTCCCTCGAGGCCACGCCGGTCGAGACGGAACTGCTGTTCACCAGTTACCTCCTCGTCACCGGCCTCGCGATGCTCGTCACCAGCTGGATCTCCAGCCGGATCGGCGCCAAGGCGACCCTCCTCGTCGGTCTCGGCCTGATCGTCGTGTTCGCCCTCCTCTGCGCGATCAGCGGCAGCGTCGACGCGGTCATCGGCTTCCGTGCCGGCTGGGGGCTGGGCAACGCGCTGTTCATCTCGACGGCGCTGGCCACGATCGTCGGCGCCGCATCCGGCGGCAGCAGCGCGGCCATCGTGCTGTACGAGGCGGCGCTCGGCCTCGGTATCGCCGTGGGTCCCCTGCTCGGCGGCATCCTCGGCGAGCAGAGCTGGCGCGGCCCGTTCTTCGGCGTCGTGGCCCTGATGGCCATCGCCTTCATCGCCGTGCTCGTGCTGCTGCGGGGTCCGGGCGAGAAGCGCACCCCGGTGAAGTTCTCCGCCCCCTTCACGGCTCTGCGCCGTCCCGCGCTCGCGATCCTCGCCGTGGCCGCCCTGTTCTACAACATCGGCTTCTTCGTGCTGCTCGCGTTCTCGCCCTTCCCCCTGGGCTTCGGCGCGATGGGCATCGGCCTGACGTTCTTCGGCTGGGGTGTCGCCCTCGCGATCACCAGCGTGTGGGTCGCGCCGGTGCTGATGCGCCGGATGCCGAGGACGCACGTGATCCTCACCGTGCTGCCCCTGCTCGCCGTCGACCTCGTGGTCGCGGGATTCGTCGTCGCCGAACCGGCCGCTCTCGTCGTGTGCATCATCGTGGGCGGTCTGCTCCTCGGCATCATGAACACCGTGCTGACCGAGGCCGTCATGGAGGCGACCGACCTCCCCCGCTCCGTCGCCTCTTCGGCCTACTCCGCGGTCCGCTTCCTCGGCGGCGCGATGGCCCCGCCGATCGCGGCCCTGCTGTGGCACCTGTTCACCGCCACCGTGCCGTACCTCTTCGCCGCCGCCGCCGTCCTGCTGGCCGCGCTGACGATCCTCCTCGGCCGGAAGGTCCTCGCGCACATCGACGACGAGCCCGGCGACGTGGCCACCGAGGACGCGGCGGCGATCCTCGTCGGTGACGCCGGCTGACCCGCTCGGCTACCGTGAGGACATGACCGACGCTCCTCCCCTCCCCGAGCGCAGCCGACGCGTGCAGGAACACCTCCTCGCGGCCGGTGTCGAGACCGAGATCCGGGTCCTTCCGGACTCGGCGCGCACCGCCGCCGAGGCGGCCGCCGCCATCGGCTGCGACGTCGCCGCGATCGCCAACAGTCTCGTCTTCCTCGCCGACGGTCGGCCCGTCCTCGTCATGACCAGCGGCGGGCATCGGGCGGACCTCGCCGTCCTGGCGCGAAGCGTGGGGGCGAGCGAGGTCGTCATGGCACCGCCCGCCACCGTGCGCGACGCCACCGGACAGGCGATCGGCGGAGTGGCGCCCGTCGGCCATCCCACGTCCCTCCCCACCTTCATCGACAGCACCCTGCAGGCGCACGACGTGATCTGGGCGGCGGCCGGCCATCCGCACACCGTCATGCCGCTGACCTTCGCCCAGCTCTCGAGCCTCACCGCCGGCACGGTGATCGAGGTCGTCTGACCGGATGTCCGCGCCATGCCCCATGATGGAGGCGATGCCGACCGCGGCGCGAGCGACCGGCGAGACGGAGGCGACGACATGTGCGGACGATTCGCGAACGACGCGACGACGGACGAGCTGATCCGGGAATTCGTCGCCGAGGGTGGGCGACCGGAGGACTGGTGGAAGTCCTGGCACGGCGCGTACTCGATCGCGCCGACCGAGAGCGCCCCGATCGTGCGGGACCGCGGCGAGGGCCGCATCCTCGAACTCGTGCGGTGGGACTGGCAGAGTCCCCCCAACCGTCCGCAGCGCGCCCCGCTGATCAACGCGCGGATGGAGAAGCTCGCCGCCGGGTTCTGGGCGCCGGCGTTCTCCGCCGCGCGGTGCCTCGTGCCGATGCGCGGGTACTTCGAATGGACGGGCGAGAAGGGCCACAAGACCCCGCACTTCCTCCACGGCGACGGCCTGCTCGCCGCCGCCGGCCTCACCTGGTCGATGGAGCATGAGGGAGAGAAGGTGCGCTGCTTCGTCGTCGTCACCCGGGAAGCGCGAGACGCCGGTGGGGAGGTGCACGACCGGATGCCCGCCTTCCTGACTCCGGACACCTGGGACGCGTGGCTCACACCGGAGAAGCTCACCGGGCAGACCAAGCTCGACACGCTGGCGATGCTCGATCACACCTCCGCCGATGTCGCGGCGACGCTCCGCGGACACGTCGTCGACCGCAAGGTGAGCAACACCCGCACCGTCGACCCCTCCGACCCGACCCTCCTCGAGCCGGTGGCCTGAAACGGAGAGACACGCCAGGACTCGCGACACCCCGGTGGGATAGGAGATCGGGCGAATGTGTGACACGCTGAGCACACCCCACACCAGCGGTCATCTCGGCCGCGCCTCTTGCACAGGTTCCCGTGGAGAGAAGGGAATCTTGCGATGGGCAAGTTCATCTACGAGAACAGCGTCAAGGTCGACATCGAAGACCGCGCTCTCACTCACATCCAACTGGTCATAACCGCGAAGCTCCGCCGTGGCGAGCCCTTCGGCTTCACCTGGAAGGACGACGTCAGCATGGGCGGCGGCCGCACGACGGTCTGGATCCATGCCGGAAGCTCGCTGGTGTACAAGTACCACGGCAGTCGCCAGCCCAGCGTCAACCGCGCCTGGATCGAGGCCCTCGCGTTCACCGCCAACGCCCCGAGCGGTCTGTACCTCGTCCCCGAGCCCGCGGACCAGCAGCAGCCGGACGGCAGCGAGAGCGCTCTCACCCGCTCCTAACACGAGGGTCGACAGGGTTCAACCCCTCTTGTCGGGGATCGAGGTGGTTCGTACCGTGGAGCCCATGGGGAACCAGACGGGAATGACGACGACGCACATCGAGATCGATGGGCACGACTTCCTCCTGCCTCGCAGCACGGATGTCGCGGACCTCATGTCTCGGATCGAGGCGGCGGCGCGCTCGCAACCGACGTTCATCGACTTGGCGACCGGCGACGCTCTGACGAGCGTGCTCATCACCGCGCAGTCGCGCGTCGTCGTCTACCTGATCCGCGAGGACGCCGGCCACGACGCCCCCATCGACGTGCGCTCCACGCTCGACTGGGATCTGTGAGCAGCACGGTCCGCTCGTAGACTGGACGGATGCTCGTCGCCCTCATCCGCCCCCGAGGATCCATGACCGTCGACGTCACCGGGACATCCCTCGAAGACGTCCACACACAGCTCGAGGCTCATCGTGAGCCGGGCTACGCGCTCACCTCCGCTCCGGTGCGCATGCTCAAGGGTGAGGCGAAGATGGAGGCCACGGGGACGTTCCAGCGCGTCGACGGCGTCGAGCAGATCGAGGCCGAGGACATGGCGGGCATCGAGGCGAAGGTCCCGGAGGGCTGGCAGCTGCTCTCCGTCCGCCGCGCCTGACGCCCGCGTCACCCGCCGCCGCAGCGCGCGTTTCCGATCCCCGCGTCGGCAGGTCGTCCCTCCCGCCCCATGCGGGTTCGAAAAGGTGCCTCTCCCGGCCGCGAGAGGCACGATTTCGATCCCGCCCTGAGCGATCCGGCCCCGAAACAGGCAGAGAAAAAGCCCCGGAGATGGCGAGATCTCTGAGGCTTGTTCCGTGCACCCCCAGGGACTTGAACCCTGAACCCACTGATTAAGAGTCAGTTGCTCTGCCGATTGAGCTAGAGGTGCGTGGCCCGGGATAACCCCGACCGAGGAATTACATTACCAGCGGATGGCGCCGACACGAAATCCAGCGCGGCCCGGGCGTGGCTCGGGCGTTTCGCCCCCCTGATCCTGGCCGATGGTCTCTGCGGGCGCGGTCCGGGCGGCGACTATCCTGAAAGCGTGACCGCCACTCCCGACGCCGCCGACCTGCGCGCCGATCTCCAGCTCGCCCTTCGCCTCGCCGACGCCGCGGATGCCCAGTCGCTCCCCCGTTTCGACGCCGCCGACCTGGAGATCTCCACGAAGGCGGACCACTCGCACGTGACGGACGCCGACCTGGCGACAGAGCGGGCGATCCGCCGGATCCTCGAGGAGGATCGTCCCGATGACGGCATCTTCGGCGAAGAGTTCGGCGCTCAGGGCAGCACCGCCCGGCAGTGGATCATCGACCCGATTGACGGCACCGCGAACTTCCTCCGCGGTGTCCCGCTGTGGGGCACGATGATCGCCCTCGCGATCGACGGCGTGCCGCGCGTCGGCGTGGTCAGCATGCCCGCCCTCGGTCGACGCTGGTGGGCGGCGGCCGGACATGGCGCCTGGACCGTCAGCGACCGCAGCGAGCGCCGTCTCGCCACCTCGACCGTCTCCTCGCTGGACGAGGCCAGCGTGAGCTTCCAGAGCATCGCGCAGTGGCGTGACGCCGGGCAGCTGGATGCCCTGCTGCGCCTGAGCGAGCGCGTCTGGCGCGATCGGGCGTACGGCGACATCTACGCCTACATGCTCCTCGCCGAAGGGCGACTGGAGGCGGTCGCGGAGTTCGATGTGAAGGAGTACGACATCGCAGCGGCTGTGGCGATCGTGAATGAGGCCGGCGGGCGCATGACGGCATTCGACGGCTCCGAGACGATCTCCGCCCGCTCGACGCTCGCCACCAACGGCACCCTTCACGACGAGTTCCTCCGTCTCCTGCACGACTGACCACCCCGAGGCCACGATGACCACCCGACGACTCGCGATCCTGACCGGTCTCGTGCTCGCGGGAGCCGCCCTCACGGCCTGCACGGGTGGCAGCACCCCTGATCCGTCGGCGCCGGGCTCGGCCGCTCCCACGGCAGACGCCGGCGCGAGCGCGACACCGAGCGGGGACGAGCTCACGTGCGAGTCGATGATCACCGAAGGCACCGTCGCGGCCCTCACCGACGCCGGCTGGACGGCAGAGCCACGCGAGTTCCGTGTCGGGGGCATCGAGCTGACACAGGGACTCCTCTGCTTCTGGGCGGACTTCAGCGTGCCCTCGGACCACGGTCAGATGTACGGCTGGTCCCCCTTGTCCGCCGAGGAGGCGGAGCGCGCGCAGGCGGGCCTGGAGGAGGAGGGGTGGCGGAGCGAGGAAGACGCTCAGGGCACGTACGTCACCGAGGACCCGCAGTTCGCCATGAGCACGGACGAGGACGGGTACGGCATGACCTACCTCTTCGGCGACGGCTGGGTGAAGGTCGCCGACACGAAGCAGGGGCTCCTCCTCATCGAGGGACAGCGCTGACGCCGCACACCACTCGGCTGCTGTTGTCAAGCCGCTGGGCCTGAGGCCGCAGACGGACGATGCTGGTGACATCCGTCGAGGAAAGGAATGCGCATGGGTACCGACAGCGACCGCAACGACATCAGCACCGAGCCCTCCCCCGGCCCCGAGGAGAACGACAACCTCGGCGCGGAGGACAACAAGGGCGAACCGCGCACCGTTCCGCCCACGGACGGATCGGATGACGACGGCGACGATGTGCTCGCCGAGGATCCGGACCACTCACACTGAGCCGCTCGTCCGGATCGCAGGAGCCCCGCCTCGCGACGAGGTGGGGCTCCTGCGCTGTCACTCCGTCGACGAGCTCTGGACGATCTCGTCGACGAGGGTGATGCCGCCGGTCGAGTTCGCCGACTGCATGAGGTCGTCGATCCACTGTGGGTTCAGCTTCGGCGGTTCCCGCCCTTCGAAGGTGAAGCGCAGCGGAATCGACGGGTGCAGCCAGATCGTGGAGCGTCCGTATGCGTCGCCCTCGGGGTGGGTCCACGACACCGTGAAGCTCTCGTTGCGTCGGAGCTTCGTCGCGATCACGACCTTGAGGTGCGCGAGCGCGCGGTCCTCGATGTGGAGCTGGCTCGTGCTGTCGTACATGATGAACCCCATGACCGAATGCTAGGCCTCGCCTGCCTCGGCCACCAGGGCTGTCATGCCGCGTGCATCCCCGCCCACCTCTCAGCCGCGGACGTCGCGCGGGTCGTTGCCGTAGCTGTTCCGCTCCCCGATCGTGCCGTCCTCCCGTCGGATGAGGTGCTCGACCTGGCGCGCCCGAGCCGTCTCCCGCCCGACGGCGACCGCCTCGTCCTTCGTGTCATGCGGCCCGCTGAACGTGTTCACCTCGCCCTGGACGCGATTGAACCAGCCGCCTTCCTGGTGGAACGTGTCGACATCGCCCTTCGGCATGGCGTCTCCCTTCGTCGTGGACCCCCTTGGTACCTCGCGAGCGCAGTCGCCTCCGACCCCCTTGCGCGCGCGCCGGTTCGGCCGTACGCGCACCGCGCATCGGTCGCGTCCCCCGAAGAGGGGACAGACATCCGGTCCCTCCGCCTGCGATCATCGCGATGAGGGAGTCGAACGGGCGGGCGCTGTCCCGCCGATCGGGGAAGGAGACTTCTGATGACGACCGACATCATCGCGGGGCCGTTCCTGACGGCGGTCCGCGAGGCCTGGGACCGTGCGCGGGGAACACTCATCGTCCCCCGGGATTTCACCCTGACGCAGTTGGCGGCCGGAGCGGGGTCGCTGAGCGCAGAGGTCACCGACTCGACGGGGACCCGGTTCGGCTTCCGCGTTCCGCTTCCGGCGGCCGCCCGGTGGGAAGGGAGGGCACAAGGTGGTGAAGGCACGCCGGAGCACTGGGCGCTGTGGAGCGTCATCATCCCGCTCATGGAGGAGCTGGAGACGGACGCCGGGCGCCGCTTCGCGCCCGACGCCGACGGCGTCCGCTGGGTGACCGCATAGACGATCGCGGTCACCGCGCCGCGGCGCCTGTCGCAGACCGTCTTCGCAGTCGCTTCCCTGGCGGGCTTCCCACCAGAGCGCGTACTCGGGTCCCTCCGGGGTTTCGATCGTCCACGGTGGGAAGGTGATGAAGCGCTCGAGCGCGAGGGCCCACGAGCTGTCTGCTCTGGTCGATCCGGGGTCGTCGGCAGGAAGCTCGTCGTCGCCGACATAGCTCAGCGCGATGGTCACGTTCGTAACGAGGTCCCCCCTCCGCCCCAGCACCCACGCTGCGGCGACGAGGCAACCGTAGACTGAGATCTCGTCTCGGCCGGAGGAAGGACACCCGGCCATGCCCACTCGGGCCCTCTCCCCCACCGTGAAGCCCAGCATCGCCCTCGACCCGCTCTGCTCCCGCAACAGGTACACCACCGACCCGGCACCCGTGATCGCCGAGCTCCGCTCGACCGCCGGCGACCCCGCCGACGTGCTCGCCGAAGGACGCTGGCCGCGCTAGAGCCGTGCATCGCGTTGGGTCAGCACCGCCGGTCACTCCCAGCTCCGTCGACACCGGCAGTTCTCGGCCACGGTCAGGCCGCCGCGCTACCGCTCTCCATCAGCGTCGAGTGAGAAGAGATGATCCCCTCCCCGCGGTCGGCGGGAAGGGGATCAACCGAGCAAGCTGCGCCGCAAGATGGGCGCGCGCTCCCCTCCCCGGTGCCGCCTATTCTGCCCCTAGGCCGGCGAGGGTGGAAGCATCGATTTCCACTGGGGTGTCAACGACCTCGTCGACGAGGGTGATACCGCCGGAGGAGCTGGCTTCCATCATGAGCGTCTGAACCCACTTGGCGTTGAGTTGCGGGTTCTCCGGTGTCTCGAACGTGAAACGCAGGGGGATGGACGGGTGAAGCCAGATTGTGGAGCGACCGGGGGCGTCGCCTTCTGGGTGCTTCCAAGAGAGGGTGAAGCTCTCGTTGCGGCGCAGCTTGGTCGCGATCGCAACCTTGAGGTGCGCGAGAGCTCGGTCTTCGATGTGGATCTCGCTGCTGTCGCCGTACTGGATGGTTCCCATGGGTTCACTCTAGGGGTGACGGTCTACGCGCGTTGGCCTGCACAGGTTCGACGGTTACGCAAGCCCCGGAAGTGCAGGGTCAGTGAGGGGCGTAGTGTTGCGTGAACAGAACATCGCATGAACCATTTTCCGCGAACGATGCACAGATTGCCATGAATCCCACTACACGAATCAGCATCGACGGAGACAGTTTCATTTTGGCCGCAGACTGCGACGTC
Source organism: Microbacterium sp. CH1 (assembly GCF_001595495.1). Lineage (NCBI taxonomy): Bacteria > Bacillati > Actinomycetota > Actinomycetes > Micrococcales > Microbacteriaceae > Microbacterium > Microbacterium sp. CH1. The sequence continues at coordinate 738,251 of NZ_LOSO01000011.1, forward strand.
GGCGATCTGATGGAGCGGATCGAATCCGCGTCCCAGGGCGAATCGGGCTTTGTGACTTTCGCTTCTCGGTTCGAAACGCTCAGCGTCCTCGTCACCCAGTACACGAGAGCGGTTGTCAGCGTCGACCACCCCGCTGGAGCCGCGCCGAGTGCGCAGGGCAACTCCTTCAGGGACTGGAATGACGACTTCTGGGGTGAAGGCTTGAGCTGAGCTTCACCCCGACTTTTGTCTCCACGGGCGGACAAACGTAGAGGGTGGCTATTCCTCCAGTGACGTGGGACCGTGAAGCTACACCACAAAGCGATCAGCTCGGTTGCGCCTCTTGACACAGGTTCCTGTGGCAGAACAGAGGAGCCCACTATGGGCAAGTTCATCTACGACGGTGGACCCAAGGTCGAGGTCGAGGATCGCGCACTCACGCACATTCAGCTCGTCATCACCGCAAAGCTCCGCCGCGGCGAGCCCTTTCCCTTCACCTGGAAAGACGACAGCAGCGTTGGCGGAGGACGCACGACCGTATGGGTGCACGCCGGCTCGTCCATCGTCTTCAAGTACGCCGGCAGCCGGCAACCCGCGATCAACCGCGCATGGGTGGATACGCTCGCCTACACAGCCAGCGCCCCAACCGGCCTGTACCTCGTCCCGGAGCCCGCGAACACCAGCCCGGTCACCGGACAGATGGACGCGATCAGCTAAGCCCGTGCGCGCGATGAGCGCGGCCGGACTGCCGCTCTACGTCACCACCGCCCCGGCGATCCTCGGTGCCCCGTGAACGCGAAAAGCCCCCGCCCAGCCAGGAGGCTAGGTGGGGGTCTCGTCTGTCGGCGTCACTCGCGGGAGAGTTCGGCCACGTCGTCGGTGCCGGTGTCAGCGCCGTCCTGCATGGCGCCATTGGCGGCGGGTCAGTCCGGTCGCGTTGCCGTCGATCTGAGCGACGACGGCTCCGGCCGGTGCCGATCCTGCGCCGATGTGGCGGAGCCATTCGTCGACGGCAGGAATTGCCATCACGCGGGCGATGGCGGCGCTGATCGCGGCGAGCGTCGCGACCGCGGCCGTCGCCCAGGCGATCACCGGCCCGGGCACGAGGTCGGCGACGGCGTCGATGATCTGCGGGGCGACGACGACGGTCGTCGCGAGGACGGCCGCCGCAGCGATGAAGACCTGCACCGCGGTGCGGATCGCTCGCTGCAGCGGGAACCAGATCTTGCTCATGGAGTGCCTCCTGGGTTCTGCCGGCGCTTGTCGGCCGTCGTTTCGATCGCGTCCCACTGGTCGCGTTCGGACGTGCGGATCTGACCGATCTCCTCGCGGATGCCGAGGATGTCGCGTGCCTGGAAGTTCTGGGTTTGCTCGACGCCGTAGAGCCGTGAGTCGGTGGCCTTGACGCTCCGCCTGATCTCGTCGATGTCGTCGCGCAGGATGCCGGCACGGCAGTCACCGACCGGCAGCGGGTCCGACGGAACACCACCCGGCCCGCGATCCGCGCCCGTGGTGCTGCGCGCGCTCGGCGTGCTCGCCGGCATCCTCGACGTCGCGGTGCGCGATCGTCGGATCTCGAAGAACCCGGCCCGCGGCGCGAGGAACCTGCCGAAGAAGGTCTCGGCCAAGGAGCGCCGATACCTCTCCGAGGCGGAGGTCGTGCGCCTCGCGGCTGCGACGCACGACCACACCTTCGTCAGGCTCACCCTCGTCCTCGCTTACTGTGGGCTTCGATGGAGCGAGGCGATCGGGCTCCGCGTCTCCGACATCAACATGCCTGGCCGTCGCGTGCACGTGAACCGGGCCGCGGTCGAGGCACACGGAGTGATCGAGATCGGCGCGCCGAAGTCGTGGGAGAAGCGGACAGTCCCGTTCCCCGGATTCGTTGTCGACGCACTCGAGGGGCAGTGCGGCGGCAAGTCGAAGGGCGATCTCGTGTTCGGTGATGCGAGCGGCAACTTCCTGCGGCGCGCCAAGACGAGCGAGGGCGCCGGGCCCTGTTTGCACGCGCGACTGAGGAAGCCCGCCTGCAGCGGCTCACGCCGCAAGACCTCAGGCACACGGCGGCGTCGCTCGCCATCAGCTCGGGCGCGCTGGTGAAGGCCGTGCAGCGGATGCTCGGACACAAGTCTGCGGCGATGACCCTCGACACGTACGCCGACCTGTTCGACGACAACCTCGACGACGTCGCGAACCGGCTCGACGAGCGGGCGACCGCAGCAGATGTGGGCAAAGTGTGGGCAGGCATCGCCGCCTGACGAGTTATCCACAACGCAAAAGAGACCCGGCTCCCTAGTGGTTACTAGGGAGGCGGGCCTCGTTCTGTGTGACAGCGACCTGGTGGAGCTGGGGGGAATCGAACCCCCGTCCAACGCTGAGTCTCCACGCCTTCTCCGGGCGCAGTCTGTGGAAGCGTTCTGCTCGGCTCCGACCTTTGTCACAGACACCTAAGTCGACGAGCCCAGCCTGGGAAGAGTCCCACGTGACGTCCAGACGCCGTCACGCAGCAAGATTCCTAGATGACGCCAGGATCCGTATCGGAATCACATACGGTCTGACGGACTATCGGGCTCGCTTAGGCAGCGAGGGCGAAGTCGTTGCGCTTGGATTCGGCAACTATTGTTTTGCAGAGAGCGTTTACGAGATAACTCTGCATCCTCGGCCCGCTTCTCGTGGATTCACAGGCGCTGTCGAAACCGATCAGCCCCGTGGTCCTTCTCTCGAAGGAGCCGCTGTCACACTGTGGAATTGTCAGCCTCGGACGACGAGCGCCCGAGCATCACAGACTACAACGTCTGCGCCGCCGCCGCCATTCCCCGCCGCCGTGCCCGTCGCGTAGAGTCGCCCCATGAGCGATGTGACCGTCACCGTCCGCGGCGAACACGAAGCCCGCCTGGCGCCGGAACGGGCGACCATCCGCGTCTCGGTCCGCGCCGAGGGTCCGGAGCGCGCGACCGTCGTCGATCACGTCATGCGCCTGGCCGAGCCGGTCCGCAGCAGCATCGTGGGACGCGTGGACGCCGGCTCCGCCCTCGACTGGAGCAGCACGCGGCTCTCCGTGCGCGCCGAGCGCCCCTGGAACGCCGATGGCAAGCGGCTCGCCCCGGTGTACTACGCGAGCATCGACGTGACCGCGACCTTCGCGGAGGCCTCCGAACTCTCCCTCTGGATCTCCGACATCTCCGCGTGGGACGGTGTCGAGATCGGCGGGGTCGATTGGCACCTCACCCTCGAGACCCGCGTCCGCGTGGAGCGCGAGGTCGCCGCGCAGGCCGTCGGCGTCGCGGTGACGAGAGCGGAGGCGTACGCCACCGCGCTCGGCCTCGCCGAGGTGACGCCCCTGGAGATCGCCGACATGGGCCTGCTCTCCGCGGCGCCATCGCCCGGAGCTCCGCTGGGGAAGGCACGCGGTGCCGTCGCTTTCGCGGCCGACACCGCGCCGGCCATGGAGTACGAGCCGCAGGACATCGTCCTCACGGCGACCGTCGAGGCGCGCTTCCTCGCTCGCTGAGCCTCCGCCGTCAGTCGCTGACGACGTAGGCCGCGAGGTCGGCGGCGAGACGCTCGGACACGTGCGCGTGCACGGCTGTCCCTGCCTCCTGGTGCTCGACGGACAGCAGCATCCCGGTCTCGTGGATCGCCGCGACGAGGTCACCGCGGTCGTACGGGATCACGGCGTGGAGCTCGACGGCCGGCTTCGGCAGCGCCTCCTCGATCGCCGCGCGGAGCTCGACGATGCCCTCGCCGGACCGTGACGAGACGAAGTGCGCCCGCGGCTCCAGACCGCGCAGCACGAGCCGCTCGTCCTCGGGGATGAGGTCGGCCTTGTTGAAGACGACGATCTCGGGCATGTCGCGCACGCCGACATCGCCCATCACGTCGCGCACAGTCTGCAGCTGGCCGGCCGGGTCGGGGTGCGAGCCGTCGACCACATGCAGCACGACGTCCGCGTCACCGACCTCCTCCAGCGTGGAGCGGAAGGCTTCGACGAGCTGGTGCGGCAGGTTGCGCACGAATCCCACCGTGTCGGTGAGCGTGTACACGCGGCCGTCTTCGGTCTCGGACCGACGGACGGTCGCATCGAGGGTCGCGAACAGCGCGTTCTCCACGAGCACGCCCGCGCTCGTCAGAGCGTTGAGCAGACTCGACTTCCCGGCGTTCGTGTACCCGGCGATGGCGACGGAGGGGATGGTGTTGCGCTTGCGTTCAGCCCGCTTCGCCTCGCGCGCGGGAGCGAAGTCGCGGATCTGCTTGCGCAGGAGCGCCATCTTCGTCCGGATGCGTCGGCGGTCGAGCTCGATCTTCGTCTCACCGGGTCCGCGCGAGCCCATGCCCGCGCCTCCGGCGCCGACCTGTCCACCGGCTTGGCGGCTCATCGACTCACCCCAGCCGCGCAGGCGGGGCAGCAGGTATTCGAGCTGCGCGAGCTCGACCTGGGCCTTGCCCTCTCGGCTCTTGGCATGCTGGCTGAAGATGTCGAGGATCACGGTGGTCCGGTCGATCACCTTCACCTTCACGACGTCTTCGAGCGCACGTCGCTGGCTGGGGGCCAGCTCGGTGTCAGCGATGACCGTGTCGGCGCCGACGGCGGCGACGATGTCCTTCAACTCCTGCGCTTTGCCGCGTCCCAGGTAGGTGGCGGCGTCCGGGTGCGGACGGCGCTGCAGCACGCCGTCGAGCACGACGGCGCCTGCCGTCTCCGCGAGCGCAGCGAGCTCGCGCAACGAGTTCTCCGCGTCCTCCTGGGCCCCCTGCGGATACACGCCGACGAGCACGACGTTCTCGAGCCGCAGCTGGCGATACTCGACCTCGGTGACGTCTTCGAGCTCGGTCGACAGACCGCCCACGCGCCGCAGCGCATGCCGGTCCTCGAGGTCCCACTGGTCGCCGTCTGCGGTCGAGTGCGCGGCCGTCGCTTCGTCCTGGAGCGCCTGCGCGGCGCCGAACATCCGCACCTCCGAGCGCTTCTCTGCGTTCGCCAGCACGCGGTCGACCGTCTGGTCGTCGGTGGAGGGTGTCTTCGTCTCCGTCATCCGTTCCTGTCTCTGGTTTCCTCGCGAGCCTTAACCTTAGCCCGCGCCGTCCGGTACGCTCACCGTATGGGGTCCGACCACTACTTCACTGCGGCCCCGGCTAGCCCCGAGAACCTGCGCAAGATCCGCGTATCCCTGGCAGGACGAGAGCTCGAAGTGACCACCGCGGGTGGCGTCTTCAGCCCGGATCGACTCGATGCCGGCACCGCAGTGCTTCTCGCCAACATGCCTCCGGTTCCACCGGGAGGTCATCTTCTCGACCTCGGCAGCGGGTGGGGGCCGATCTCCCTGTCGATGGCGCTGGCCTCGCCGCACGCGACCGTCTGGGCGGTCGATGTGAACGAGCGGGCTCTGGACCTCGTGCGTCGCAACGCCGCAGCCCTCGGCCTCTCCAATATCAACGCCGCACTGCCCGAAGATGTTCCCGCAGACGTGACCTTCCGCACGATCCGATCCAATCCCCCGATCCGGGTGGGCAAGAACGAGCTGCACGGTCTGCTCGAGAAGTGGATCCCGAGGCTCGACGAGCGGAGCGATGCGTGGCTCGTCGTCCAGCGGAACCTCGGCGCCGACTCCCTGCAGCGCTGGATCGCGGCGACCTTCCAGCCCGGCTACAGCGTCTTCCGGACGGCGACCGGCAAGGGCTATCGCATCCTCAAGGTGCGCAAGCACGGAACACCGCCGACGGAGCCCATCGACGTCGTCTGAGAGGTCAGCCCCGCGGCCTCAGACGAGGTCGACCTCACCCTGATAGACGAGCTGCGCGGGCCCGGACAGCGCGACGTGCTCTCCGTCTTCGGCGGGGAACATGCGAACGCCGAGCGTGCCGCCGGGAACCTCGACCTGCCAGTTGTCAGGGGCCTGAGTGCCGGCCCAGTAGCGCACAGCAAGAGCCGTGGCGGCGACACCCGTCCCGCAGCTCAGCGTCTCGCCGACGCCGCGCTCGAAGACGCGCATCCGCACGTGCCCGATGCCGTCGCGGACGAGGGGCTCACCGGGCACCACGAACTCGACGTTGGCTCCCGCGGGCGGAGCCGGCTCCAGCTCGGGCGTGCGGGTGAGTTCCAGCAGTCCGAGCTCCGCGTCCGAGGCCAGTGCCACCACGACGTGCGGGTTCCCGACGTCGATGCCCAGTCCCGGACGGGTGACGGTCAGCCCGTCCGCGCGCACCAGCGGGTCGTCTCCCGACAGCTTCCACGCGCCGAGGTCGACCTGATAGCCGCTCACGCTGCGGGTGACGTCACGGACGCCGGCTCTGGTGCCGATCGGGAGCGTGCTGCCGGGCTCGATCGCCGCGAGACCCGAGCGGACGAGGTAGTGGGCGAAGACCCGGATCCCGTTCCCGCACATCTCCGCGACGGAGCCGTCGGCGTTGCGATAGTCCATGAACCATTCGGCATCCGGCTCTTCTGCCAGGGCGGCTGCACCCTCCGGGATCGCGGACGAGCGCACGACGCGCAGCACGCCGTCCGCGCCGATGCCGAAGTGGCGATCGCAGAGCACGGCGACCTGCTCCGCTGTCAACTCCAGCTGCCCCTCGGGGTCGGCGATGATGATGAAGTCGTTGCCGGTACCGTGCCCCTTGGTGAATGCGACCATGGGACCAGTCTAGGGAGCCGACGACCCTGCGCCCGGCCGTGCGACGCGATAGCGCCCGCAGAGGAAGCTGCGGTTGCGGGCCACCTCGATCAGTTCCAGATCGAGCCGCCGCGGCAACAGCGGGGCCCCGCTGCCGAGGGTCACGGGTGCGTACTGCACCCAGACCTCGTCCAGCAGCCCCGCGTCGGCGAACTGCCCGGCGAGGTCTCCCCCGCCGACCACCCAGAGATCCTTGCCACCCGCGGCGTCGAGCATCGCGCTGTGCACGTCGCGGATGTCGGCACTCGTCACGCGGACATCGGCCCCCTCCGGCACCGCGAGATCACGATGCGAGAGCACCCACGTGGGCTGCGTGTACGTCCAGCGGCCCTCCTCATGGCGCATGACCCACTCGAACGTGGATGCCCCCATCACCAGCGCGCCGATGCTCTTCTCGAAGGCGGGGTACGCCATCGGACCCTCCATGTCGATGTCCTGGCTCAGCAGCCAGTCCAGGGAGTGCTCGGCAGTCGCGATGAAGCCGTCCAGGCTGGACGCGGTGAAGTAGTGAGTGGCCATACGCGCATGCTCGCACGGGCCACCGACATCGCGGTCAGTCCCGCAGCAGGTCGACGACGGCCACGGGTGGCGTCACCCACTCCAGCTCCGGGTAGCGCTTGAACCACGACACCTGCCGACGGGCGTAGCGCCGCGTGAGCGCCTGCGTCTCGGCGATCGCCTCCTCGGCGGTGGAGCGTCCGTCCAGCTGTGCGAGCGCCTGCGCGTATCCGATCGCCCGCGGGGCTGTCGTCCCCCGCTCCAGACCGCGGTCCCGCAGCCCGGCGACCTCGGCCACCAGGCCGTGCTCCCACATCCGACGCACGCGCGCATCGAGGCGGGCGACGAGTTCGCCCCGATCCACGTGCAGCCCGATCAGACGCGTGTGCGGATACCAGAGCGTCGGCGTCTCGGGGAGGACGGCACCATGCGTCTCGCTCCCCTGCTCGATGATCTCGAGCGCGCGGATCACGCGTCTCCCGTTGCGCGGGTCCACTCGGGCCGCGGCCTCCGGATCGCGCTCACGCAACCGCTGGAGCAGAGACCCGACGCCCTCGCGATCGAGTTCCTGCTCGAGACGCTCGCGGATAGCGGGGTCCCGGGGCGGGAAGTGGAACTCGTAGACGACGCTCGACACGTAGAGTCCGGATCCACCGACGAGGATCGCGTCTCCTCCCGCCGCGTGGATCTGCCGCACGGCCTCTCGTGCGAGCGGCTGATACCAGGCCACGGCGGCGTCCTGCGTCACCTCTCGCGCGTCGAAGAGGTGGTGCGGAATGCCGCGACGTTCGGCGACCGACAGCTTCGCGGTACCGATGTCCATGCCACGGTAGAGCTGCATGGCGTCGGCGTTGACGATCTCCGCCGGGTTGCCGCGCCGCCGGAGCTCCTCGGCGAGATCGAGCGCCAGATCGCTCTTCCCCGTGCCGGTCGCGCCGACGACGGCCCAGAGCCGAGGCGCGGTCACACTCCGACGCGGAGGGTCGGCAGTCCGAGGGAGACGGCGCGCGGAGCGCCGTCGCTCGGTGCCGGCACGGCGCACGACTCGGCCTGTCCCCGATCCCAGGCATCCCCGCCACGCGTCCGGCGGATGCGGAGCGGGGCACCGGTCGGGTCGTCGGCAAGGAGGTGGAACGGTGCGGCGTGCGTCACCGTCACCGTGACGACATCCCCTGGGCGCGGCAGCTCGGACCCGGGAGTGACCTCGAAGTGCACGAGCCGGTTGTCCTGCGCCCGCCCGGTCAGGCGACGCGTCTCCGTGTCCTTCTTGCCTTCGCCCGTGGACACGAGAACCTCGACCTCCCGGCCGACCTGCTTCTGGTTCTCCTCGAGCGAGATGCGCTCCTGGAGCGCGATCAGCCGGTCGTAGCGAGCCTGCACGACGTCCTTGGGCACCTGGTCCGGCATGGTGGCCGCCGGGGTGCCTTCGCGGATCGAGTACTGGAAGGTGAAGGCTCCGGAGAAGCGCGACTGCTCGACGACGCGCATCGTGTCCTCGAAGTCCTCCTCGGTCTCGCCGGGGAAGCCGACGATGATGTCGGTCGTGATGGCCGCGTGCGGGATGCGCTCGCGGACGCGGTCCAGGATGCCCAGGAAGCGCTCGCTGCGGTAGGAGCGACGCATCGCCTTGAGGATCCGGTCGCTCCCCGACTGCAGCGGCATGTGGAGCTGCGGCATGACGGCGGGCGTCTCCGCCATCGCGTCGATCACGTCGTCCGTGAAGGCGGCGGGATGCGGGCTCGTGAAGCGGATGCGCTCGAGCCCCTCGATCTCGCCCGCGGCGCGGAGGAGCTTTCCGAACGCCTGACGATCCCCGAACTCCACCCCGTACGAGTTCACGTTCTGCCCGAGGAGCGTCACCTCGATGGCGCCGTCCTCCACCAGCAGGCGGATCTCGTTGAGGATGTCGCCCGGGCGACGGTCCTTCTCCTTGCCCCGGAGGCTCGGGACGATGCAGAAGGTGCAGGTGTTGTTGCAGCCGACGGAGATCGACACCCAGCCGCTGTGCGCGGAGTCACGCTTGGTGGGAAGCGTCGACGGGAAGACCTCGAGGGACTCGAGGATCTCGAGTTCGGCGTCACCGTTGTGGCGCGCGCGCTCCAGGAGACCGGGCAAGGACCCCATGTTGTGCGTGCCGAAGACCACGTCGACCCAGGGGGCCTTGTCGAGCACGGCCTGCTTGTCCATCTGCGCGAGGCAGCCACCGACGGCGATCTGCATACCGGCCTTGCGGCGCTTGACGGCGGCCAGGTGCCCGAGCGTCCCGTAGAGCTTCCCGGCGGCGTTGTCCCGGACGGCGCAGGTGTTGATGATCACCACGTCGGCCTCGGCTCCGGCCTCGGCGCGGATGTAGCCGGCGCTCTCCAGGGACCCGGACAGACGCTCGGAGTCGTGGACGTTCATCTGGCAGCCGAAGGTGCGCACTTCGTAGGATCGCTGGCGCCCGTCGTCGTCGACGGCCGCCGACGACGCGCTGATGATCGTCGGTTCACTGCGGGGGATAGTCATGATGCTCCCATTGTACGAGCGTCGCCGAGAGCCGATCGCGTGCGAACCGTCAGTCGGAGTCCACGAACCGGACGCCGGAGACGCCCCCGCCGAACGAGGCTTCCCGCAGCGCGGTCTTCGCCGCGTTCATGGCGACCGATCCCCCGTACCCGCGGCGCGACAGCTGCCCGACCAACCGGCGGAGCGCCGCGTCGGGGTCGAGGCGTCCCATCGACCGCGCTTTGGTCCGGGCGAACTCCAGTGCCCGCTCCGCGTCGTCGTCGGGCAGCTCATCGAGCGCGGCGTCGATGACGTCACGAGGAATGCCCCGCTGCGCGAGCGCTCGAGACAGCGCGACCCGCCCCTGGCCCTTGCGTTCGACGCCGGACGTGACGAGGAGCTCGGCGAGCACGGCGTCGTCGAGGTATCCGCGCCGTACGAAGTCGTCGATCACGTCTTCGACGGCGTCCGTCGCAAGCCCGTGCCCTTTCAACACCAGCCGGGCCTCGGAGACGGACAGCGACCGCGTGCGGAGCTTCCGCACCAACGACTCCTCCGCCGTCGTTCGAATCTCCGCCGCCGAGGGGCCGCTCTCTGCGTCCGCCCCCTCTTCCGTCGAGCGGGACACGCCGCCGACGGCGCGCAACGTGGTGGTCTTCCCGCCCCGGGAAGCGGCTCGCGCCGAGGCACCCCGGGCCGGGTGCCGCGCGCTGGGAGAACCGTCGTCGACCGACGGGGCCCCTGCCGACGCGGGCTCGTGCCACGTCGACCGCCAGAGTCCCGCCGCGTCCGCGGGCGGCCCCGACCGCGCAGGCGGTGCGGACGACGACTCGTCTGCACCGCCACCGGCCGGATGCTCCGCCCGCGTGGGTCCGCCGAAGAGAGGGATGATGGGGGCGATCCGCTCGGAATCGCCCCCACGCTGGTCACTCATCAGGCCGGGCGACGCTCGGCCAGCTCATCAGCACCCGGAGCCGCGGCCGGGCCGCCGATACCGAGCTTCTGCTTGATCTGACTCTCGATCGCCAGGGCGATGTCGGCGTTGTTGAGCAGGAACGTGCGCGCGTTCTCCTTGCCCTGGCCCAGCTGATCGCCGTCGTAGGTATACCACGATCCCGACTTCTTGACGATGCCGTGCTCGACGCCGAAGTCGATCAGGCTGCCCTCGCGGGAGATGCCGACGCCGTAGAGGATGTCGAACTCCGCCTGCTTGAAGGGCGGGGCCATCTTGTTCTTGACGATCTTGACGCGGGTGCGGTTACCCACGGCGTCCGTGCCGTCCTTGAGCGTCTCGATGCGGCGGATGTCCATACGCACGGAGGCGTAGAACTTCAGCGCCTTACCACCGGCAGTGGTCTCCGGGGAGCCGAAGAACACGCCGATCTTCTCGCGCAGCTGGTTGATGAAGATCATCGTCGTGTTCGTCTGGTTCAGACCACCGGTGAGCTTCCGCAGCGCCTGCGACATGAGGCGGGCCTGGAGACCCACGTGGGAGTCTCCCATCTCGCCCTCGATCTCCGCACGCGGCACCAGGGCCGCCACCGAGTCGACGACGATGAGGTCGATGGCACCGGAGCGCACGAGCATGTCGGCGATCTCGAGAGCCTGCTCACCCGTGTCGGGCTGCGAGACGAGAAGGGCGTCGATGTCGACGCCGAGCTTCGCGGCGTAGTCGGGGTCGAGCGCATGCTCCGCGTCGATGAATGCCGCGATACCGCCGGCCCGCTGGGCGTTGGCGATGGCGTGCAGCGTCAGCGTCGTCTTACCCGAGGACTCCGGGCCGTAGATCTCGACGATGCGTCCACGCGGCAGACCTCCCACGCCGAGGGCGACGTCGAGGGCGATGGAGCCGGTGGGGATGACGGCCACAGGGGCACGCTCATCGCTGCCCAGCCGCATGACCGAGCCCTTTCCGAACTGGCGGTCGATCTGGGCGAGGGCGGTCTCGAGGGACTTCTCGCGGTCGGCGGGTGATGGCATGGTGTGCTCCTTCTGCGCGTGTGCTGCCGCCTGTAGGCTGTCGCGGCTCTTCCGGCGGAAGGAACTCTCCGACAAGGCGTATGGCTTTTCAGCCTGGACCTCACGGTACGGCGGGCCTCCGACATTGCGTCGAGGAGCCGGGGATCGTGGGGACCAGAACCGTCTGACCACTTGTGCAGAAGACTACGCCTGGTTCGAACAGATTTTCGACAACACGCCGGTTCGGCGTGTCGGACTTCCGCACACCCGGGAAGCCGCCGTCACCGGCCGCGCGGCTCCAGACGCCCCACGCCGTGGCGACGGGATTCGGGGACATCCATGTCGGCGCAGAGCGCGAGCCAGATGTCGCGCGGAGGTACCCCGGCTTCGAGAGCCTCGAGCGCCGTTCGTCCCCCCATGCCGGAGAGCACGAGGTCATTCACCAGAGAAGAGGCTCGGGCATGGAACTCGGCGTCGACGGCGCGCAGGAACTCACTGCGTCGCATCAGGGGGATCTCCGAGTGTCAGCGGAGCGAGAGCTCGGGCTCCACGGACGCGACCAGGTCGTCCGGAACGACGTCCGGGAAGACCTGGATGCCTTCGAGCACCGAGATGCGGTCCCCGACCTCGCGCATGATCGTGGAGATGGGGACGTCGAGCGCCTCTGCCACCGAGGCGAGGATCTCGCTCGAGGCCTCCTTCTGTCCGCGCTCGACCTCACTGAGATAACCGAGAGCGACGGATGCTTTGCTCGCGACCTGCCGGAGCGTCCGCCCCTTCTGCAGACGGAAGTCCCTCAGCACGTCGCCGATCTCCTGTCGTACAAGAATCATCGGAACCTCCTCCGCAGTTCGTGAATCGAGGTCTCCCTCGAAGAGACGGCCAGTCTAGTCCTCCTGGCTTGCACAGAATCTACCCTTGCACTCTGTGGTTTAAATGTGAGCACATCCGTATCAACATGACGCGGGGAGTCGCTATTCCCGCAGCGTAGCTGCCAGCACATCGAGGACCGCCGCGACCGTCTGCGCTCGCACCGCGTCGCGGTCCCCCTCGAAGTGGAACGGTCGGGTCCGGCTCACTGTTGGGGTGACCACGCCGATGTGGACGGTGCCCACGGGCTGCCCATCCGGGGACTCCGGGCCCGCGATCCCCGTGGTGGACAGCCCGACATCGGCGGGGAGACCATCCACCGCGACGGCCTCGCGCACTCCGGCGGCCATCTGCCGCGCGACCTCCGGATGCACCGGCCCGTATCGCTCCAGCAGGTCGGTGTCGACGTCGAGCAGCGTGTGCTTGACGGGGGTGGCGTAGGCGACGACGCCGCCGAGGAGCACGGCGGAGGCGCCGGGAATCGCGACAAGCGCCGCGCACACCGCACCGCCGGTGAGCGACTCCGCGACACCGAGGGTCCAGCCGCGCTCATGCAGAGCGTCCAGAGCCTCGGCCGGCGTCGTGCCGCTCATCGGCTCTGACGCGCGCCGCGCACCTGCGCGACGATGTAGTCGATCCCGCTGACGACGGTGAGCACGAGCACGATGACCATGAGGACGGTCGTCACGACGGTCCACGGGCTGAGCCCGATGAACACGTGCAGCGGCAGGAGAGCCCAGCCGAGGGCGACGCCCTGGAACGCCGTCTTGATCTTGCCCATCCAGGCGGCCGCGACAACGTGCTCGCTCGCGACGACCAGCCGATGGATGGTGATCCCCCACTCGCGGACGAGGATGATCACGACGATCCACCAGGAGACCTCGCCCAGGATCGCCAACCCGACGAATCCGGCGCCGGTGAGGAGCTTGTCCGCGATCGGATCCCACAGCTTGCCGAAGTCGCTGACGATGTCGTAGCGACGTGCGAGGTAGCCGTCGACCCAGTCGGTCGAGATGGCGACGATGAAGAGGACGGCGGCGATCCAGCGCACGGTGAGATCGGCGAGGCCGTACGTCCCGCCGACGAGCAGGAGGACGAAGAACACCACGGCGAGCGGGATGCGCGCCACCGTGATGGCGTTGGGGAGCTGCCGAGGGATCGCCATCAGTCGCGTCCCGTCAGGCCCCAGGCGTCTTCGTCGCCCTCCGCTTCGACGACCGGCAGGCCGTCGTACTGCGCCTCCAACGGGTCCCGCTCGGCCGGCGGCACCGCTGCGGCGGCGGGCGCAGCCGGAGCCGCCGGAGCCGACGGAACGTCTTCGCCGCGGAGCTTCGCCATGACCTGCGGCAACTGCTCGGGGGTCGCGAGCACATCGCGCGCCTTCGAGCCCTCCGAGGGGCCGACGACCTCGCGCGACTCGAGGAGATCCATGAGGCGTCCGGCCTTGGCGAAGCCGACCCGCAGCTTGCGCTGCAGCATCGACGTCGATCCGAACTGCGAGGAGACGATGAGCTCGGCCGCCGCGAGCAGGAGCTCGAGGTCGTCGCCGATGTCCTCGTCAACCTCCTTCTTCTTCGCCGGCTCCATCGCCTCCTGGACGTCGGCACGGTACTCGGGACGCGCCTGACGCGTGACGTGCTTGACGACCGCGTCGATCTCCTTCTCGTCGACCCACGCACCCTGCAGCCGGAACGGCTTCGACGAGCCCATGGGCGAGAAGAGCGCATCACCCTGGCCGATGAGCTTGTCGGCGCCGGGGCTGTCGAGGATCACGCGGCTGTCGGTGACGCTCGTGACCGCGAACGCGAGACGGGACGGCACGTTCGCCTTGATGAGGCCGGTGACGACGTCGACGCTCGGGCGCTGCGTGGCGAGCACCAGGTGGATGCCGGAGGCGCGGGCGAGCTGCGTGATGCGGACGATCGAGTCCTCGACGTCGCGCGGGGCGACCATCATGAGGTCCGCGAGCTCGTCGACCACGACGAGGAGGTACGGGTACGGCTTGAGCACCCGTTCGCTGCCCGGGGGCACCTCCACCTCGCCCGCGCGCACGGCGCGGTTGAAGTCGTCGATGTGGCGGAAGCCGAACGACGCGAGGTCGTCGTACCGCATGTCCATCTCCTTCACGACCCACTGCAGCGCCTCGGCGGCCTTCTTCGGGTTCGTGATGATGGGGGTGATCAGGTGCGGGACACCGGCGTAGCTCGTCAGCTCCACACGCTTCGGGTCGATGAGGACCATGCGCACGTCGGACGGGCGCGCCCGCATGAGCAGGCTCGTGATCATCGAGTTCACGAAGCTGGACTTACCGGAGCCAGTGGAACCGGCGACCAGGAGGTGCGGCATCTTCGCGAGGTTGGCGACGACGAAGTTGCCACCCACGTCCTTGCCGACACCGATCGTGAGCGGGTGCGTGCTCTTCTGCGCAGCCGCCGACCGCAGCACGTCGCCGAGGGCGACCGTCTCGCGGTCGGTGTTCGGGATCTCGATGCCGATCGCGCTCTTGCCGGGGATCGGCGAGAGGATGCGAACGTCGTTGGAGGCGACCGCGTAGGCGAAGTTGTTGCTGAGCTGCAGGATCTTCTCGACCTTGACGCCGTGGCCGACCTCGACCTCATACTGCGTGACCGTCGGACCACGGGAGAAGCCGGTGACCTTGGCGTCGACCTTGAACTGGTCGAGGACGCTGGTGATCTGCTCGACGATGCGGTCGTTCGCCTCCGAGCGAGCCACCGAGGGCGGTCCCTCGGACAGCACGCCCGGCGACGGGAGGATGTAGGGGGCCACGGGGGCCTGCGGGCCGCGGTCGCCGGGGCCCTCCGTGCCGAAGCCGTCCAGTCCGGGCAACTCCGGCATCTCGCCGGTGTCCGACTCGTCGTCCAGCAGCGCGGTCGTCTGCTGCTCCGCCAGGGCGTCCGTCACGGACCGCACGTCGCTGAGCACCTCGGTCGCCGCGTCGTACGGGTTCGCCACCGTCACGGCCTGGTCGTATGCGGGGGTGGCCTCCGTGGTGGACAGGAGCGCGGTGATGTCGTCGGACGCGAGCGTGCCCTCGTCGGGGTCTTCCTCGCGACCGGTCTTGTTGCGTCGCCACCAGGGCAGCACGTCCGGGTCGTCGACCTTGTCGGCCTCGTCGAGCGCGGCCGCGGTGTCCTTCGCCGGCTTCTCCGGGCGCTCCGCGTCGAACATCCACGCGTAGAGGTCTCCCAGGCGCGCACCGATGCGGTTCGGCGGCGTCTTCGTGAGGATGAGGATGCTCAGGGCGGCGAGCAGCCCGAGGATGAGGTAGGCCGGGATGTCGGTGAGGTACGTCAGGGGCTGCCCCACGAGCCACCCGAGCAGGCCACCGGACTCGCTCAGCGCTGGCATGCCCTGGTTCGGGTGGGGACGAGGGCCGGCGACGTGGAAGATCCCCGCCAGAGCGAGCACGAACATCCCGAAGCCGATACCGATGCGCCCGTTGTCGTGCACAGACGACGGATGCCGGAACAGCCATCCCGCCAGGAGGAGCAGCAGCACCGGCATGATGAAGGCCACCCGACCGACGAAGAGCCCCACCGAGTAGGCGCTGATGTTCGCCGCGACCTCGTTGCCGATGAAGAACCACTCGTTGACGGCACCGAGCGCCGCCAGGATCACCAGCAGAAACGGGAATCCGTCCCTGCGGTCGTCCTTCTGCAGCGTCTCCGGCCCGAAGGCCCGGAAGAGTCCGCCGACGCCGTGCGCGAGCCCGTTCCAGGCGCGCGCGGCGACGGGCGGCTTGTCCGCCTCGTCGATGTACTTCTTGGGTGCGGGCTGCGCCTTCGGAGCCGCCTGCCGCTTGGGGCGCGACGGGGCGCTCGTCGAGGCGCGCTCGGTCTTGGTGCTGCTCCTGGCCATGCCTCCACGGTACGACCCGCGACCGACATCTCCGCGTCACCACGCGGAACTCGACGATCACGGCGCGCGACGGCACGCCGTGATCCGAGGGTCAGGCCTCGATGACGAGAGGGACGATCATCGGGCGACGACGCAGCTTCTGGTTCACCCAGCGGCCGATCGTCCGGCGGACGACCTGCGACAGCGCGTGCGTGTCGCGCACACCGTTGCCGGACGCCTCCTTCAGCGCGGCGACGATCTTCGGAGCGACGTCGTCGAACACGGCGTCGTCCTCGGCGACGCCGCGCGCGTGGATCTCCGGCCCCGAGATGATGCGCCCGGTCGCGGCATCCACGACGACGATGACCGAGATGAACCCCTCCTCGCCGAGGATGCGACGGTCCTTGAGGTCGGCATCGGTGATCTCGCCGACGGTCGAGCCGTCGACGTAGACGAACCCGAGGTCGAGCTGCCCGGCCACCCGGGCGACGCCGTCCTTCAGGTCGATCACGGTGCCGTTGGAGGCGATGATCGTGTTCTGCTCGGGGATCCCGGTGTCCTGGGCGAGCTTGGCGTTGGCGATCAGGTGCCGGTACTCCCCGTGGACAGGGAGGACGTTCTTCGGCTTGAGGATGTTGTAGCAGTAGAGCAGCTCACCGGCCGCGGCGTGCCCCGACACGTGCACCCGCGCGTTGGCCTTGTGCACGACGTTCGCGCCCAGCTTCGTGAGCCCGTCGATGACGCGGTAGACGGCGTTCTCGTTGCCTGGGATGAGGCTCGACGCCAGGATCACGGTGTCGCCCTCGCTCACCTCGATGGCGTGGTCCATGTTGGCCATGCGGCTCAGCACGGCCATCGGCTCGCCCTGCGAACCGGTCGACATGTAGACGATCTGCTCGTCCGGGAGGTCGCGTGCCTTCTTGAAGTCGATCAGCACGCCCGCCGGCACCTTGAGGTAGCCGAGCTGCTCCGCGATCGTCATGTTGCGGACCATGCTGCGGCCGAGGAACGCGACTCGACGCCCGTGCGCGTGCGCGGCGTCGATCACCTGCTGCACGCGGTGCACGTGGCTGGAGAAGCTCGCGACGATCACGCGGCGCGGAGCCTTGCCGATGACCTGGTCGAGGACCGGGCCGATGGAGCGCTCCGTGGGCGTGAAGCCGGGGACGTCGGCGTTGGTGGAGTCGACGAGGAAGAGGTCGACGCCCTCCTCCCCCAGGCGCGAGAACGCGCGCAGATCGGTGATGCGGCCGTCCAGGGGCAGCTGGTCCATCTTGAAGTCGCCGGTGGCGAGGGCCATGCCCGCGGGGGTGCGGATCGCGACGGCCAGCGCGTCAGGGATGGAGTGGTTCACCGCGACGAACTCGAGGTCGAACGGCCCGACCTTCTCGTGCTGACCCTCCTTCACGGTCAGGGTGAAGGCCTTGATGCGGTGCTCCTTCAGCTTCGCCTCGACGAGGGCGAGCGTGAGTCCGGAGCCGATCAGCGGGATGTCGCTCTTCAGCCGCAGCAGGTACGGAACCGCCCCGATGTGGTCCTCGTGCCCGTGCGTCAGCACCACGCCCACGATGTCGTCGAGACGGTCACGGATCGGCTCGAAGTCGGGGAGGATGAGGTCGACGCCGGGCTGGTGCTCCTCCGGGAAGAGCACCCCGCAGTCCACGATCAGGATCTTGCCGGCGTACTCGAACACGGTCATGTTGCGACCGATCTCCCCCAGGCCGCCGATCGGGATGACCCGCAGCGTCCCTTCGTCGAGAGCGGACGGTTCGGCCAGGGGAATGGACATGCTGTCTCCTCAGTCGGACACTCCACGCGTCCGTTCGTTCATGGTGACGCGGCTCAGCGCGTCGTGCCGTGCACCTTCGGCAGGGCGCCGCCCGCGGCCGCGTTGCGATCGGGCCGGAAGTTCGAGAACTCCGCCCCCGGCACGCCGCTGACGAGATCGAGCTCGTCCTCGATGAGGGCGGCCTCCCACTCCTCCGGGCCGACGAGGGGAAGGCGGACACGCGGACTGGAGATGCGACCCAGCCCGTGCAGGATGTACTTCGCGGCGACCGTGCCGGGGACGTGCGTCATGACGGCCCGGACCAGCGGTTCCAGCCGCTTGTGCTCAGCGGTCGCAGTGGCGAGGTCGCCCCGGTTCACCGCGTCGATGATGGTCCGGTACGGAGCGGCGGCGACGTTCGCCGTCACGCCGATGAGGCCGGTCGCCCCGATCGACAGGTGCGGCAGCACGTTCGCGTCGTCACCGGAGAAGTACATGAGGTCGGTCTGGTTGAGCACACGGCTCACCTCGGAGAAATCGCCCTTGGCATCCTTCACCGCGAGGATGTTCGGGTGCTTGGCGAGCCGGAGGATCGTCTCGTACTTGATGGGGACACCGGTCCGCCCGGGGATGTCGTACAGGATGACCGGCAGGTCGGTGGCGTCGGCGACGAGCCGGAAGTGCGTGAGGATGCCCGCCTGCGTCGGCTTGTTGTAGTACGGCGTGACGATCATGATGCCGTCGGCACCGGCCTTCTCGCTGGCCTTGTACAGCTCGATGGCGTGCGCGGTCTCGTTCGACCCGCCCCCCGTGATGATCTTCGCGCGACCCGACGAGACGGACTTGCCGACCTCGACGAGCTTGAGCTTCTCCGGGTCCGTCAGGGTCGAGGTCTCGCCGGTCGTTCCCGTCACGACGATGCCGTCCGCGCCTGCGGTGATCACGTCATCGATGTGCTTCTCGACGGCGGGCCAGTCGACTTCGCCGTCGGCCGTCATCGGAGTGACGAGCGCGACGAGAACCTGTCCGAAGGGGTTGCCCGAGTGCGTCATGCGTCCAGCGTATCGGGTCGGATGGCGCTGTCGCGGACGCGTCCGGTCCTCCTCTCCTGTCGGCCGTAGGCTCGCACCATGGGTTGGATCACGCACGCCTCACGCACGACCTACGAGAACGCCTGGATCCGCGTCCGCGAGGACGACGTCACCGGACCGGGTGGCCGGGGCGTCTACGGCGTCATGACGGTGCGGAACCCGGCGGTGTTCATCGTCGCGATGGACGCCGACGACCGGGTCTGCCTGGTCACCATCGATCGCTACACGATCGGCCCGTCCGTCGAGGTGCCCGCCGGCGGCTCCGACGGTGAGGACCCGCGTGCCGCCGCGGAACGCGAGCTCCTCGAGGAGTCCGGGTACCGGGCGCTCCGGTGGGAGCTCCTCGGCACGACCCACGCGCTCGACGGCGTCGCGGAGGCCACGGAGCACGTCTTCCTGGCCCGGGAGATCGAGCGCGTCGACGATGCGGTCGACAGCCGCGCGGAGGAGGGCATCGACACCGTGGAGTGGGTGGCGTTCGGCGAGGTCCTGCGGATGATCGCCGACGGCCGCATCACGGACGGCGAGACGATCGCCGCCATCGCCCTCGCCGGGATCCGTCTCGGGAGGTTCCGCTGACGGCGGGTCAGACCCGACCCCGACGGGCGACCGCCGCGGTGAGGGATCGGGGCAGCACCTTCGTCGCGGCCACGACGGCCTTGTAACGCACGGAGGGGATGGACACGGCCTTGCCGCGCGCCGCGTCGCGGAGCCCCTCGCGCACGACGTCTCGGGCATCGAGCCACAGGAAGGTCGGCACGCCCTCCTCGCCGACCGCGAGACCCATCCGCTCGTGGAAGGACGTGTGCGTGAAACCGGGGCAGAGTGCCGTGACGCTCACGCCGTCCGGGCCGTAGGCGGTGTTCGCCCACCGGCTGAAGTCGATGAGCCAGGCCTTGCAGGCGGAGTACGTCGACCGCGAGATGAAACCGGCCACCGAGGCGACGTTGATGATCCGACCGCCCCGCCCCCGCATGGTCTGCAGGGCCGCGTGCATCAGGCGCATGGAGGCCTCGACGTGCACACGCAGATGCCGCACCTCGTCTTCGATGTCGTTGTCGGCGAACTGCAACGGCAATCCGAACCCGGCGTTGTTCACGAGCAGGTCGATCGGATCGTCCCGATCACGGAGCCGAGCCGCGACGAGCTCGACGCCCGCCTCCTCGGACAGATCGGCCGGGAGCACCTCGACAGCCACTCCCCACTCGCCGCGCAACTCCCCCGCGAGAGCCGAGAGCGACTCCTCCGAGCGGGCCACGAGCACGAGGTCGGCGCGTCGACGTGCCAGCTGACGGGCGAACTCGGCGCCCAGCCCCGCGCTGGCTCCGGTGATCAGTGCGGTGGGCATCAGCGCTCGTACCTCAGGAAGCGATACCGGACGCCCGTCCGGGAGGTCTGCCAGTCCCCTTCGTCGACCACGCGCCACCCGGTCTTCGGCGGAGCGAACGTGTCGCCGTCGACCGTGAGGTCGAGCTCCGTGACCTCGAGCCGGTCGGCGTCGGCGATCACCTGACGGAAGATCTCCGCACCGCCGATGATCCACACCTTCTCCTGGCCGCGCACGGCCTCGGACACCGTGGACGCACGGCGGGCGCCCTCCGCCGTCCAGTCCTGCTGGCGGGTCACGACGATGTTGTCGCGACCGGGCAGGGGACGGAATCGCTCGGGCAGCGAGTCCCAGGTCTTGCGTCCCATGACGACCGGAGCCCCCTGCGTGGTCTCCTTGAAGTGCGCCAGATCCTCCGGCACGTACCAGGGCATGCCGCCCTCGGCGCCGATCACGCCTCCGGCGGCTTCGGCCCAGATGAGCCCCACCCAGGTCATACCGCCACCGCCGCCCTGATCGGTGCGTGGTGCTGGTAGTCCTCGACGACGAAGTCCTCGAACCGGTAGTCGAAGATCGACTCCGGCTTCCGCGCGAACCGCAGCGTCGGGTACGGGTAGGCCTCTCGCGTGAGCTGCTCGCGCACCTGCTCGACGTGGTTGTCGTAGACGTGGCAGTCCCCGCCGGTCCACACGAAGTCGCCGGGCTCCAGCCCCACCTGCTGCGCGATCATCATCGTCAGCAGCGCGTAGGAGGCGATGTTGAAGGGGACGCCGAGGAACATGTCCGCGCTGCGCTGGTAGAGCTGGCAGGAGAGCTTTCCGTCGGCGACGTAGAACTGGAACAGTGCGTGGCACGGTGCGAGCGCCATGTCCGGGATGTCGGCGGGATTCCAGGCGGAGACGAGGAGACGCCGCGAGTCGGGTGTGCGCCGGATCTGCTCGATGACCTCGGTCAGCTGATCGATGCTGCCGCCGTCGGGAGTCGGCCAGGACCGCCACTGGACGCCGTACACCGGGCCGAGGTCGCCGTCCTCGTCCGCCCACTCGTCCCAGATCGAGACCCCGTTCTCCTGCAGCCAGCGGACGTTGGAATCGCCGCGCAGGAACCACAGCAACTCGTACGCGATGGACTTGAAGTGCACGCGCTTCGTGGTGATGAGGGGGAAGCCCTCCGCGAGATCGAAGCGGATCTGCCGCCCGAACACACTCGTGGTCCCGGTCCCGGTGCGATCGCTCTTGTGCGTGCCCGTCTCGAGCACGTCGCGGAGCAGGTCTTCGTACGGAGTCGGAACAGCGGCGCTCATGGTTGTCAGGATACCCGCCCCGCTCCCGGCGGGGGCAGTGGCCGTGACGCGATCCGCACGTCACGGACCGAAACATCGCGACGCTTCTGCGGCCACGGCTCTAGCCTCGAGGGATGTCCCCCGCGCTCGCTCTCGCCGCCCTGGCCGCGCTGCTGGTGCTCGCCACCGTGGTCGGGCTCGTGCTCCGCGGGAGAGAGGGCCGCCGCCGCGACGGCGGCGACCTGCGGTTCGATCCCGCTGATGCGGAGGGCGCGGCGCTGGGGGCCACGGCGACGCTCGTGCAGTTCAGCACGGAGACCTGCGCCCGGTGCCCCCAGGTGCGTCGTCTTCTCGGCTCCTATGCGTCTGAGGACGCCGGCCTCGCGCACATCGAGGTCGATCTCACGCACCGCCCGGATCTCTCGGCGCGCTACCGTGTGCTGCAGACGCCGACCACCTTCGTGCTCGACGCCACCGGGCGAGTCAGTGCCCGGTTCGCGGGCATACCCGCTCGCGAGATCCTGACCCACGCCCTCGCCGCCGTCTGAGACCCCGTCTGGAGCAGATGATGACCCCTCCCCCCGGAATCGATCCGCGCGGGCCCCGCTTCGCCGCCGGGATCACCGCACTCCTGCTCGCCGTCGCGACGTTCCTGGCCCTCATCGGGATCTCCACGGCGCGGACCGCCGATCGCTGGTTCGCGCTCACGACGTCGTCGGAGTTCGCGTTCATCGGAGGAGGCGGCTGGGCGGTATCCACTGCAGGGCTCGTCGCGCGCGTGCTCGACCCTGGCTTCGTCCTGGCCACGCTGATCGCGGGGCTCTTCCTCTGGGGCGTCGTCTCTCCCGCCACCGCACCGTGGGGCGTCCTCTTCCGCCGCTTCGTCCGTCCGCGCCTCGCGCCGCCCGCAGAGCTGGAGGATCCTCGTCCCCCGCGATTCGCCCAGGGCGTGGGTCTCGTCGTCGTGGGACTCGGCCTCCTGCTCCACCTCGCCGGCGTGCCGTGGGCCCTTCCGATCGCCACCGCCGCCGCGTTCCTCGCCGCCTTCCTCAACGCCGTGTTCGGACTGTGCCTCGGGTGCCAGCTCTACCTCCTGCTGCAGCGCGTCGGGCTCACCGGCCGACCGCGCCGCGCCGCCTGACGCCGGTTCCCGAAGGCCCGGTCGCTCGGTAGGCTGACGAGCAAGCGACGCCGCTCCCCCGGTGGCGTCAGAACCGGAGGAACCATGCCCGTCACCAGTGAAGCCGCCGCCACCTGGACCGGATCGCTCACGGAGGGTTCCGGCACGGTCGCCTTCTCCTCCTCGCATCTGGGGACGTTCCCGATCGACTGGAGGTCCCGCAGCGAGGGCAGCGAGACGACCACGACGCCGGAGGAGCTCATCGCCGCGGCGCATGCCTCCTGCTTCAGCATGGCGCTCTCGCACGCACTCGCCGAGAACGGCACGCCCCCGGAGCGCGTCGACACCAGCGCCTCGGTCACCTTCAAGCCGGGCGTCGGCATCACGGGCAGCCACCTCAACGTCAACGCGACGGTTCCGGGTCTGACCGCGGAGAAGTTCCAGGAGATCGCCGAGGGGGCGAAAACCGGATGCCCGGTGTCCCAGGCTCTCGCGGGCATCGAGATCACGCTCGAGGCGACTCTCGCCTGAGCCGCGTGGACGTCAGGCGCGGGAGAGGCTGATCGCCTGTCGGATGCTCGCCCTGGCGTCCTTGCGGCGTCCCGCCGCGTCCTGCACGACGCCGAGACGGTAGCGCGCCCGCCAGTCGGTGGGCGCCGCCTCCGCCTCCGCCGTGTAGCGCGCGACGAGCGCGTCGGCATCCTTGCGGGCGATGCGTCCGCTGGGCGTGAGCTCGGTCTCCACGGGCGGCATGCCGCCCTCGGCGTCGAGCAGGCGTCCCAGACGGTCGGCACCGAACCCGAAGAGCATCTCGCGCACCAGCGCCCACCCGCCCACGGGTGCGAGCACGAGGAGCGTGATGCCCATCCCGATGGAGACAGGCGTCCCCACGGCGAGGAACATGACGGCGAGCCAGCCCGCCACGACGAGATAGAGCAGGAGGGCCGCGGCCATCAGCCCGACCCCGATCCGCGACATCACGAGCGGATGCCGATGTCGAGCATGTTCTCCAGGCCCACCACGACGCCGGTGGCGGTGGCCGCATAGGGCACGGCCAGGCGGATCCCCGGCGCATACGCCAGGGCCGGGTCCGTGGTGTCATGCGTGAAGGTCAGCGACTCCCCCGGACCGGACAGGATCACCTCCTGCTTGGCGATCACCCCTGGGCGGCGGAGCGAGTGGATGGGCACGCTGCCGACCTGCTGTCCTCGGGCGCGCTGATCGGCATGCGGCGCACTCACCGGACCCTGGGTCGCACGCGCGGCGGCGATGAGCTCCGCCGTGCGGACGGCGGTCCCGCTGGGCGAGTCGACCTTCGTCTCCCGGTGCGCCTCGACGATCTCCGCCGAGCCGAAGTAGGGCGCGGCGGCCGCCGCGAGGGCCGAGCCGAGAACGGAGCCGAGGGAGAAGTTCGGGATGAACACCGCTCCCGTGTCGGCGGCTTCGACGAGCGGCCGGACGAGGGCGATCCGCTCCGCCGACCAGCCGGAGGTGGCCACGAGGATGTTGAGCCCGTGCTCCACGGCCGTGCGCACCACGTCGATGCTGACCTGCGGCGTGGAGGCGTCGATCACGAGGTCGGCGCCCGCGAGCTCCGACAGGTCGCTCGCCGACGTCAGCACCCGGCTCACCTCGAAGCCCTCGAGCTCCTCGATCACCGCAGCGATGATCGTCCCGAGCTTTCCGGTCCCGCCGACGAGGGCTACCTTCGTGGTCATGCGTCCAGTCTATTTCCGGGCGTCGGCCGGGGGTCGCGGCGCGCGGAGGCGTCGATCAGACCAGCAACGCGTCCGGGATGCCCGTCCGCAGCTCCATCGGAAGATGGCCGGTGTCGTTGTGCGTGAGCAGGGTCCATGGCCGTCCCTGCTTCTGCGCGATCACCGTCAACCCGCAGTGCGACTGGTTCAGGGTCATCCAGCGCCAGTCCGGTGCGGCGAGGACCTCGCGCACGAACCACGAGATCACGAAGTTGTGGGTGATGAGCACCTCGTGCACGTCGCCGGTCTTCCGCACGAGGAACTCATTGACGGCATCGGACATCTGCGCGCGGCCCGCCTCGATCTCCGCCTCGGTCACGGAGCCGAAGAAGGGCTCGAACACGGCCGGTGTCTCCTCCGTCATCCCCGTCGGCACGCAGTCGAAGAGCAGCGCGGAGGGCTCCGGATCCACGGACGGGAGTCGGCCGGCGATCGCTCGCGCCGTCTCCGCGGCGCGGAGGAGCGGCGAATGCCAGACGGCGTCGAGCGGGAGGCCGGACAGGCGATCCGCGATGAGCTCCGCCTGCCGCTGACCGCGCGGGGAGAGGGGTCCGTCGGCGAGGCCGTGCTCGGCATCCTGATGTTCACCGTGTCTGACCAGATATATGTAGTGCGTCACAACTCGCTCGCTCGCCTCGTCGCCAGCATCCGCCGGTCTTCCTCTTCCACCCTATGTCACGGGCGCCGCGAGCTCAGGCGCCCGCGCGGGTGAGGTCGGCGACCTGCACCCGGGACAGCGTCACGCCCGCGCCCTGCATGAGCTCGTCGACGTGGTCGGTCGCGAACGTGTTCACGATCGGCGCGGCGACCGTGCGCTGCGCGAGCAGCCACGCGATGGACACGGCCGCGACAGGCACGGCGAGCTCCGCCGCGACCTGATCCAGCGCACGCAGCACCTTGGTCCCTCGGCGGTTGAGGTGACCCCGCAGCTGCTCGCCGCGGACGCCGCGGGACGCGACCGCCTTCGTCCGGTGACGGCCGGACAGGAATCCGTGCTCCAGCGCGTGGGACGGCGTCACGGCGAGGTTCTGCGCGCCGGCGACGAGCCGCAGGTCGCCCTCGAACGGCTGCCGACGGACGAGGTTGTACGGCGTGTCGATGACCGTGATGCGCGGATACCCCGCCGACGCGAGGATCCGCGCCTCGACGAGCCTCTCCGGCGTGAAGCCGTACGCACCGAGCGCCCCGATCTTCCCCGCCTCGACGAGCCACTCGACCGTGGCCAGGGTGTCTTCGAGGTTGGTCGTCGCGTCCAGCGTGGCGTCGAGGTACAGCACGTCGATGCGCTCGACGCCGAGCCGGGTCAGCGACCCCTCGACGGCACGGACGAGGTTGACCGATCCCAGGCCGGGGTTGTCGGCGTGCGCGCCGATGCGCACGCTCAGGACGACCCGCTCGCGCTGGTCCCGCGACCGCAGCCACTGCCCGAGGATGTGCTCGCTCCGCCCGCCGGAGAACCCGTCCGCGGTATGGATGGCGTTGCCGCCGAACTCCACGTAGCGGTCGAGGATGCCGTGGCTCGTCTCGAGATCGACGTTCCATCCGAACTCCGCGGCGCCGAGCATGAGCGGGAACGTCTCGTACCCGGTCTCGCCGAGGGCGGCGCGGATGGACTCCCCCACGCCGGGCCCGACGATCGGGATGGGGGCGGACGGGTGGTCCTCGTGCTCCTGCGGGGCGCGTTCAGCCGGTGTTCCTGCGCCTACGCTGAACAACCGC
This sequence comes from Microbacterium sp. CH1, assembly GCF_001595495.1. Classification (NCBI taxonomy): domain Bacteria; kingdom Bacillati; phylum Actinomycetota; class Actinomycetes; order Micrococcales; family Microbacteriaceae; genus Microbacterium; species Microbacterium sp. CH1. Next base: position 764,637 of record NZ_LOSO01000011.1, read on the forward strand.
ATACTCTCACCCCCGCCGTGACCGGCCGGAGCCGATCGACATCACTGCTTCGCTGGCACCCCCCGGTGCGTACTTCGAGGGTATGCGACATGCGCGAACGTCCCGACCAATCCGGGGAACGGCGCGCAAACTTCCCATAACGTTTCGATCACGGCACAGACGACGGAACCCGGGCCTCTCCGACGGAGAGACCCGGGTTCCGTGTCATCCGTTGTCTTACTCGGCGGCGTCCTCGGCCGGAGTCTCGTCCGCAGCGGGCGCGTCGTCGAGCACGGGCTCGAGCGACAGCTTGCCGCGGTCGTCGATCTTCGTGATCTTCACGAGGATCTTCTGGCCGACGGAGAGCACGTCCTCGACGTTCTCCACACGCTTGCCACCGGCGAGCTTGCGCACCTCGGTGACGTGCAGCAGACCGTCCTTGCCCGGCAGCAGCGAGATGAAGGCGCCGAAGGTGGCGATCTTCACGACCGTGCCGAGGAACTGCTCGCCGACCTCCGGGTTGGTCGGGTTGGCGATCGCGTTGACCTGGGCACGGGCGGCCTCGGCCGAGGGGCCGTCGGTCGCGCCGATGTAGACGGTGCCGTCCTCCTCGATGGAGATCTGCGCACCGGTCTCGTCCTGGATCGCGTTGATCGTCTTGCCCTTCGGGCCGATCAGCTCGCCGATCTTGTCGACCGGGATCTGGACGCTGATGACGCGCGGCGCGGTGGGCGCCATCTCGTCGGGAGCGTCGATCGCGGCGTTCAGGACGTTGAGGATCGTCAGACGAGCGTCCTTGGCCTGGGTCAGCGCGCCCGCGAGCACCGACGACGGGATGCCGTCGAGCTTCGTGTCGAGCTGGATGGCGGTGACGAACTCGCTCGTGCCGGCGACCTTGAAGTCCATGTCACCGAGCGCGTCCTCCGCACCCAGGATGTCGGTCAGCGCCGCGTACCGGGTCTCCCCGTTGACCTCGTCGGAGACGAGACCCATCGCGATGCCGGCGACGGGGGCGCGCAGCGGCACACCCGCGTTGAGGAGCGAGAGGGTCGACGCGCAGACGGAGCCCATCGAGGTGGAGCCGTTGGAGCTCAGCGCCTCGGACACCTGACGGATCGCGTACGGGAACTCCTCGCGGCTCGGCAGAACCGGCACCAGAGCGCGCTCGGCGAGGAAGCCGTGCCCGATCTCGCGACGCTTCGGCGAACCAACGCGGCCGGTCTCACCGGTCGAGTAGGGCGGGAAGTTGTAGTGGTGCATGTAGCGCTTGCTCGTCGTGGGCGACAGCGAGTCGATCTGCTGCTCCATCTTGAGCATGTTCAGCGTGGTGACACCCATGATCTGGGTCTCGCCGCGCTGGAAGATCGCGGAGCCGTGCACGCGCGGGATGACCTGCACCTCGGCGTCGAGCGGACGGATGTCCGCCAGCCCGCGGCCGTCGATGCGGGTGCCCTCGGTGAGGATGCGACCACGCACGATCTTCTTCGTGACGGACTTGTACGCCGCGGAGAACTCCAGCGGGGCCGCAGCCGGGAGCGAGCCCGCCTCGGTGGCCTCGATGAGCTCGGCCTTGACGCGGTCCTTGATCGCGTCGTCGGCGTTCTGGCGCTCGGTCTTGTCAGCGATCTGGTAGACGTCGCTCAGCTCGGCGAACGCGCGCTCGGACACGAAGTCGTAGACCTCGTCGCTGTACGCGGGGAAGACCGGGTAGACGCCCGGCTCCTTCGACGCGGTGGCGGCGAGCTCGGCCTGGGCCTTGACGAGCTGGGCGATGAACGGCTTCGAGGCCTCGAGGCCCTGGGCCACGATGGTCTCGTCGGGCTTGGTGGCGCCGGCCTTGATCAGGTTCCAGCTGCCCTCGGTCGCCTCGGCCTCGACCATCATGATCGCGACGTCCTCGGAGCCGTCGGCCTTGGTGACCACGCGGCCGGCGACGATGAGGTCGAACACGGCCTCGGAGACCTGCTCGGCGGTCGGGAACGCGACCCACTGGTCCTCGTGCTGACCGTGACCGGGGATGAACGCGAGGCGCACACCGGCGACGGGGCCCGAGAACGGCAGACCCGAGATTTGGGTGGACGCGGACGCGGCGTTGATCGCGAGGGCGTCGTAGAACTCGCCCGGCGCGATCGAGAGGACCGTGATGACGATCTGGACCTCGTTGCGCAGGCCGTCGACGAACGACGGGCGGAGCGGACGGTCGATCAGACGGCAGACCAGGATCGCCTCGGTCGAGGGACGACCCTCACGACGGAAGAACGAGCCGGGGATCTTGCCGGCGGCGTAGGAGCGCTCCTCGACGTCGACCGTCAGGGGGAAGAAGTCGAAGCCCTCACGCGGGTGCTTGCCCGCGCTCGTGGCCGACAGGAGCATGGTCTCGCCGTCCAGGTAGGCGGCGACGGCGCCCTGAGCCTGCTGCGCGAGGCGGCCGGTCTCGAAGCGGATGGTGCGGGTGCCGAAGCGGCCGTTGTCGAGAACGGCCTCGGTGGCGGTGATTTCAGGACCTTCCAAGAGGTCTCTCCTTCTTTGTTTAGACTCGCGAATCCGTGTGACGCGCGAGCGTGTTCAAAGGAGCGGAACGGAAGGGTTCGGGCGCGCGGGCATTCCCGCGAATCTCGCCTGCGCTGGCCACCAGTAGAAAGCCACCCGACCTGCGCCGAGGAACCCACCACAGGGGACCAGCTTCTCCGCCGATCGCTCCATGAGTCGATGTGAAGTTATCGGATGACCGGGGTCACCCTCGACCACACTACCAGCGTGTGCCCGAAGACCCGAGGGCTCCGCGCGCGACCCGGTCCCGACACCCGACCGTCACCCGGTGTTCACCCGGCGTGCGCCGGAGCGAGAGAAGGCTCGGCTGTGCTGAGCGCATGCGGATGTCAGTGATCGGATGCGGGTATCTGGGAGCGGTGCACGCCGCGGCGATGGCCTCGCTCGGTCACGATGTCGTGGGGATCGACGTGGACGAGGGCAAGGTCGCCGACCTCACCGCGGGCGCCGCGCCCTTCTTCGAGCCGGGCCTCGCCGAGCTCCTCGAGGAGGGAGTGCGGTCAGGGCGGTTGCGCTTCGCCGCGGATCCGGCGGCCGCTGCCGGGGCGGAGGTGCACTTCCTCGCGGTCGGCACCCCGCAGTCCGCCTCCGGGCCCGCAGCCGACCTCCGCTTCGTCGACGCGGCGATCGACGGGCTGCTCCCGCACCTGGGGCCGGGGGCGGTGGTGGCCGGGAAGTCGACGGTCCCCGTGGGCACCGCCACCCGTCTCGCCCGTCGGATCGCGCAGACCGGCGCGATGCTCGCCTGGAACCCCGAGTTCCTCCGGGAGGGCTGGGCCGTCCACGACACCCTCCGCCCCGACCGTCTGGTGGTCGGCGCCGAGGACACCCCGCAGGGCGCCGCCGCCGTCGACCTGCTCCGCCGCGTGTACGCCGCGGCGATCGACGCGGGCGCGCCCTTCCTCGTCACCGACCTCGCCACCGCTGAGCTCGTGAAGGGTGCCGCCAACGCGTTCCTCGCGACGAAGATCTCGTTCATCAACGCCATGGCCGAGATCGCCGAGGCGGCCGGAGCGGACGTCACCCTCCTCGCCGAAGCACTCGGACACGACTCGCGCATCGGCCGCCGCTACCTCGGCTCGGGGATCGGGTTCGGGGGCGGCTGCCTGCCCAAGGACATCCGCGCGTTCGCGGCGCGCGCCCAGGAGCTCGGACGCGGGGAGGCCGTCGGGTTCCTCCACGAGGTGGACGCCATCAACCTCCGCCGACGGGATCGGGCGGTGCGCCTCGTGGTGGATGCGCTCGGCGGCCTCGTCTTCGGGCGGAGGATCGCCGTCCTCGGTGCGGCCTTCAAGCCCTTCAGCGACGACGTCCGCGACTCCCCCGCCCTGGAGGTGGCCGTGCGGCTGCGCGGACTGGGCGCCGATGTCGTGGTGACCGACCCCGCGGCGATCGAGAACGCCCGCGCACGGCATCCGCAACTCGGGTACGCCTCGTCCAGGGACGAGGCGCTGCGGGACGCGGATGCGGTCGTCGTCGTCACGGAGTGGGACGAGTACCGCCGGGAGCTCCATCCCCAGCACGCCGGCGGGCTCGTGCGGGGCCGCATCGTGATCGACGGGCGGAACTGTCTGGACGCCGACGCCTGGCGGGCTGCCGGCTGGACCTACCACGGGATGGGGCGACGCTGAGGCTTCCCGCCGGTCAGACCACGCTGGCATCCTGCGGCACGGTGGAGCGCCCGAGGTAGACGTAGTCGTCGTGCTTCGCCCGACGCCCGTCCCCCGCGGCGCGGCCGTGCAGTCGTCGCCACACCCACGGGAGCGCGTACTGCCGCCACCAGGCCGCGCGTCCGATCGGCTCGTTCTCGTGCAACGCCGCATCCAGCGCTCCCAGCGCATCGGCGTGCGGCACCCCGAGCACCTCCGCGACGCGATAGGCGAGCACGCGGTGACCCCGACTGCCGAGATGCACGAGGTCCTCGCCCCAGTGCTGTCGCTCCCCCAGCGCCGGGAGCAGATCGGTGTCGATGAGGATCGCACCGGTCCGCGCAGCGACCCCGGCGAGCGCCGTGGCGAAGGCGGAGAAGCGCCGCGCGTACAGCGCCGCCGCGCGACGGGCGGGCAGGAACGGCGTGACCAGGATCACGTCGGCACCGGTCGCACGCAGCCGCCGTACCGCGGTCTCCAGGCTCGCGGCGAGCGCGGGCACGTCGACGCGGTGCCTCACGAGATCGTTGGCACCCACCAGGACGGTGACCAGGTCGGGGCGGAGTTCGCGCGCCCGCTCCAGCTGCGGTCCGCATACGTCGGCCACGCGCTTCGACCGGATCGCGAGGTTCGCGTAGTGGAGGCCTCCCCGCGCGGCGAGGAGCAGCGCGAGCCGGTCCGCCCACCCGCGGAGCGCCCCATCGGGTCCGGGATCGCAGAGCCCCTCGGTCACCGAGTCGCCGAGGGCGACGATCCGCCGCCAGCGGCGCGCGGGGGCGTGCGGGGCCGGCTCCGGCCGGACGAGGCGGCGAGCGCGCAGACGACGGTCCACGACGTGCAGCGTCTGTGCCTCCTCGAAGTGATCCAGGAGCTGATCTCCGAGGTGCGCCCAGCTCCGGCCCTGCACCGCGCTCCAGCCCGCCTCCCCGAACGCCCGACGCCGGCGCTCGTCTCCGGCGAGCTCGGTCACGCGACGGCGGAGGTCTGCGAGGTCTCCTGGTCGGTACAGCCACCCGTCGACGCCGGGCCGGACGAGGTCGAGCGGGCCCCCTCTGCCTGTGGCGACCACGGGGACACCGCTCGCATGGGCCTCCTGGAGTGTCTGCCCGAAGGTCTCGCTCTCCCCCGGATGCACGAAGACGTCGAAGGAGGCCAGCGCCGCCGCGAGCACCTCCCCGTCGAGCCGCCCGAGGAAGAGGGCGTCGGGAAGCTGCTCCTGCAGCCGCTCCCTCCGGGGGCCGTCTCCGACGATGACGAGACGCGTGCCGGGAATGCCGTGCAGCGCGGCGAGATCCTCCACCTGCTTCTCGGGGGCGAGGCGTCCGACATAGCCGATGACGATCTCGGCTCCCCACTCGGCCCGGAGCGCGCCGCTGCGCCGCGAGGGGTGGAAGAGCTCGGCGTCCACACCCCGCCCCCAGGACCGGATGCGGTCGATGCCGAGCCGGCTCAGCTGCTGTGCCGACTCGGTGGACGGCGCGAGCGTGAGTGTCGCCCTGCGGTGCAGTCGGGCGATGTGGGCATGGGCGATCCCGGTCGTTGCCGCGACGCGGTATCTCTCCGTGTACGCGGCCACGTCGGTCTGGTACGCCGCGACCGTCCCGACACCTCCGCGTTCCGCGGCGAGCAGGCCCCGCCACCCGAGCGCGAACGGCGACGCCAGGTGGACGACGTCGGGACGGAAGCGGTCGAGCTCCGTGCCGATCCTTCGAGCCGTCGCCGCGCCTACGCGGACGTCCCGGTATCCCGGGAGCGGGACGCTGGGAATCGCGGTGACGGGCGCGCCGTGCAGCTCTGCCGGGATTCCGATCGCGGCCGGAGCGAGCACACAGGCGTCATGCCCTCGGCGCTCCAGGTGACGAAGGATCTGCATCACGGATCCGGTCACACCGTTCATGTGCGGAAGGAAGGACTCGGTGACGATCGCGACTCTCACCCCTTCAGGATGGCCGCGCTCCCCGTCCCCGCCGAGGGGAATCGGGGTCGGGCACCGGATGTTCACCGGATGCTGGATCACGGGTCACCGGTTATCCGCGCGTTGGTTCCCGTTCACCGCCCCGGGGCAGAGTGACGCCCGTGCCGACAGACCTGATCGCCGACGTCCTCGCCGGCCCCTGGAGCCTGGCCGCGATGAGCCTGCTCGTGCTCGGTGACGCGTTCTTCGTGGTCGTTCCGGGAGAGATCGCCGTGACCGCCCTCGGCGCCGTGGCGGTGACCACCGGAACGCCCGCGCTCTGGGCGGTGGTGCTCTGCGCTGCGGGGGCAGCGGTGCTCGGCGACGCCTGTTGCTATCTGATCGGCCGCGTCGTCGGCACCGAGCGCTGGGGCTGGATGCGAGGGCGCCGCGTCCGGCAGGCCCTCGCCTGGGCACGCGACCGGCTGGACCACGGCACGGCCACGGTGCTGTTCACCGCGCGCTTCGTGCCGTTCGCCCGGCTCGCCGTGAACCTCGTGGCGGGCGCCTCCCGCATTCATCCGCCTCGCTACCTGGTACTCGTGACCCTGGCCGCGCTCGGGTGGGCGGGCTACCAGGCCGCCGTCGGAGCGATGGTCGCCGCAGTACTGCCCGGGGGCCCTCTCGTCGCCGTCCCGGTATCGGTGGCACTCGCCGTCGCCCTGGGGCTCGGGCTCGACCGACTCACACGGGGACGGGAGCGGTGACCCTCGCCGCACGTCCGGCCGTGCTCTAGGCTCGGGAGCATGAGCACCGAAGAAGGCGCCGGCTCCTCCTCCGAGGACATGAAGCGCAAGTTCAAGGAAGCGCTCGAGAAGAAGAACGCGCACCACCGGCAGGGCGAGGCTCACCTCGACGGCGATTCCGCCGTGCACGCCGCCCACGCCCCGCAGACGCGGCGCGAGTTCCGACGCAAGAGCGGTTGACCGTGAGGATGCGGGAGCCGGCTCGGCCGGGCTCCCGCATCCCGCACGTGCGTGTCAACGACGGTCGCCGCGGAGTCGAGCCCGCTCCTCCTTCGCCGTCATCTCGGCGACGGCTGCTTCCCGCAGCTCCTGCATGTCCGCGTCCTTCCCGCTGCCCGCGGGTCCGTGCGCATCGACGCCGTCGAGCAGGGACTCGTCGAAGGGCAGCTCGCCGCTGAGCACGCGTCGCACACGTCCACGATCGATCTGCTTCGTCCACGTGCCGATCAACACGGTCGCGACCGCGTTACCGGTGAAGTTTGTAAGCGCTCGCCCCTCAGACATGAACCGATCGATGCCCACGATCACACCGACGCCATCGACCAGGTCGGGGCGGTAAGCCTGAAGGCCGCCGGCGAGGGTGGCGAGACCTGCTCCGGTGACCCCGGCCGCTCCCTTGCTCGCGATGATCATGAACACGAGGAGACCGATCTGCTCGCCGATCGTCATCGGCTGGCCCATGCCTGTGGCGATGAACAGCGAGGCCATGGTCAGGTAGATGGCCGTGCCGTCGAGGTTGAACGAGTACCCGGTCGGAACGGTGATGCCCACGACCGGCTTGGAGACGCCGACGAACTCCATCTTCGCGATCAGACGGGGCAGTGCAGACTCCGAAGACGACGTTCCGACGATGAGCAGGTACTCCCTGGCGAGGTACTTCATGAGCGCGAAGATGTTCACCCGCGCGACGGCCCACAGCAGCACCCCGAGAATCACGACGATGAACAGGACGCAGGTGATGTAGAAGGCGACCATCAGCGTGCCCAGGCTCCAGATCGCGGCGATGCCGGTCTTGCCGACCACGGCGGCGATCGCGCCGAAGGCACCGAGCGGCGCCAGCCACAGGATCATGCCGAGGATGCGGAAGACGAGCCTCTGGAGCTGCTTGACCGCCTCCATGATCGTGGCGCCACGGTCGCCGAGCCCCTGGAGGGCGAAACCGACGAGGAGCGCGATCAACAGCACCTGCAGCACGCTTTCTCCCGTGAACGCCGAGAAGAATGTGGTCGGGATGATGCCGAGGATGAACTCCTGTGTCGTCTTGGCCTCCGCCTCGACCGCATCATACGTCGATGAGGCCATGTCGAGTCCGGACCCGGGGTGGATGATGTTGCCCACCACGAGACCGATCGCGAGGGCGAAGGTCGACATGACCATGAAGTACAGCAGCGCGAGTCCGCCGATCTTGCCGACGGTGGCCGCCTTGGCGATCGACCCCACACCGACCACGATCGTGCAGAAGATGATCGGGGCGATCATCATCTTGATCAGGGCAACGAATCCCTTGCCCAACGGCTCGAAAGCTTGTCCGGCCTCGGGCCAGACGAGACCGGCGACCGCACCGAGCACGACCGCCAGGAGCACCGACACATACAGCCAGGTGTGCCGGTCCCACGATTGCTTCCCTCGTCGCCAGTTGAACTTCGGCAGTGAGAATCCTGTTGTGAGCGCCATCGCGTCCTCCTCGATCATCGACGTCATCGTCCGGTGGGCGGCTGCTTCGCCGCCGATCAGAGTTCACGGTCCTCGACTTCCCGCGTCGGGGCGAGTTGTGGTCGTATTGGTCACGGCATCTGAGCATCGACGATCGGAGGAAGCGATGGCGCGCCCCTCCCGCACCCGCAGCACCGCCTCCCGTGTGTTCGCGGTGCTGCTGGTCGTCGCCGTCGTGATCGGCATCCTCGTCGCGGGCTTCCTGGTGCTGGAGGCGCAACGATCGATCCGCGCCGAGGCGGAACGGGTCACGGCCACCACTGCCGTCTCGCTCGCCGCCTCCCCGGACGTGATCGAGGGGCTGAGCTCAGAAGACCGCGCGGCAGCCACGCGGGCGCTCGAGCCCTACGCGCTGACCGTCGTCGCCGGTGCGGGGCTCGACTTCATCACCGTGATGACTCCGGACGGCACGCGGATCACCCACCCCGACGCCGACCAGATCGGCGGAACCTACCTGGGCACGATCCCCGCGTCGCCGCGCACGCTCACGGAGGAGTTCACCGGCACCCTAGGACCATCGGTACGGACCATCGTCCCGGTCACCGCGCCGGATGACGACATGATCGGCTGGGTCGCCGCAGGGGTGACGACCGAGTCCATCAGCGACACGCTGATCCGCCGCCTGCCTCTCACGCTCGGCATCACGATCGCCCTCGTCGCCCTCGGTGCCGGTGGCGCGATCATCGCTCGCCGCGTGACCCGCCGAATCGCCGGCGACCTCCCGCCCGGCCAGCTGCGCGACGCCGTGTCGTCGTACGAATCGATCCGCACTCTGGGGGAAGCGCTGCGGGCGCAGACGCACGAACACGGGAACAGGATGCACGCCGCGGTGGCTCTGCTCGAACTCGGACGCCGTGACGAGGCGATCGAGATCCTCACGGAGACGTCCCGTCAGAGCCAGTCCCTCGTCGACCAGGTCACCGCGCGACGCCACGGCGATCCGGCCGTCGGAGCGCTCCTCCTCGGGAAGGCCTCTCAGGCCAGGGAACGCGGCATCGATTGGCGGGTGCATATCGAGCCGGACACCCCACGCACGACCCTGTCGACCGTGGATTCCGTGTCCGTGCTCGGCAATCTGGTGGACAACGCCATGGATGCCGCGGCGAACTCGCAGGACCGCTGGGTGCGAGTTTCGCTCCGTCCACACGAGGGCCACGGAGTCGTGCTGGAGGTCTCCGACAGCGGTCCCCGGATCGCGGCGGCCGTGCGCGAGCGGATGTTCGACCAGGGCTTCTCCACGAAGCCCGCCGGTGCGCAGGAGCGTGGCATCGGCCTGGCACTCGTGCGCTCGGTGGTAAGCGGGGCGGGTGGATCGGTGACGGTGACAGACGCTCCGACCACTTTCCGTGTCGTCCTCCCCGCTGCGCGAGATCAGCACGGGCGGCGACGATGATACACACGCTCATCGTCGACGACGATCCACTCACTCTCGAACTGCACCGCGACTACCTGGCCCGTCTCGACGGTTTCGAGGTCACCGGCGAATGCACGGGCGCTCGCGCCGCGATGACGGCCGTGCTCGATCGACCCGACGCATTCGAACTCATGCTGCTCGACATCACGATGCCGGATGGCTCAGGTATCGACGTGCTTCGCGCACTCCGAGGACGCTCCGCCGCCCTGGACGTGATCGCGATCACCAGCATGCGCGACGCCGAGTCGGTGCGGCAGATGGCGGCCCTCGGGGTGTTCCACTACCTCGTGAAGCCGTTCCCGTTCAGCGTTTTCCGCGAGCGGATGGAACAGTACCGCGCGTACCGAGAGCAGGCGCGGTCCACTGAAGGCGAGGCCACACAAGCGGAGATCGACGCGCTGCTCGGCCGCACCACAGGCGCGATCGCGCTGCCGAAGGGGCTCTCGACGACCTCCTTGGACCGAGTCGTCGCAGTGTTGCGCGCTGGTGGCCCCCTGTCGGCACGCGAGGCGGCCGAGCGACTGGGCATGTCGAGGGTCGCGGTGCGCCGGTACCTCGAGCACCTGGTCGCCGAGCGCGTGCTGACACGGGCTGCACGCTACGGCACGCGGGGCCGGCCGGAGACCGAGTACGACTGGAGATGTCCTGGATCGCCTCCCGCCTAGGTGAGCGTGTCGGGGTCCTTCGTGGAGCAGCTGCGGTCTCCCGACTGGATCGCGAGGCTCACGCCGGTGCGCGGGCATGACGCCATCGCACGACGTCCCTCGGACTTCGTCGATGGCGTCATGCGTGACTCACTCCCCGGCGAGACCGCCGAGCATGTGACCGAAGGAGCGTCCCTCACCCAGGTAGGTGGCGGGGTCGTACGGGTCGACGACGGCGGCGGCGTCCCGGCGCGCGACCGCCTCGGCGAGTTCCCTCGCTCCCTTCTCGACCCGCTTCGCCAGCGGCGCGACGTCGTCTCCCGCGCCGCCCCAGTCGCTCGACGCCGCGAAGACGCCCGTGGAGACGGCCTCGGCATGCAGGTAGGCGAACAGCGGTCGGATCGCGTAGTCGATGGCGAGGGAGTGCCGCGGCGTTCCCGCGTTCGCTCCGATCAGCACCGGCTTCCCGGTGAGCGCGTCCGGGTCGAGCACGTCGATGAACGACTTGAACAAGCCCGAGTAGCTCGTCGAGAAGATCGGGGTGACCGCGATGAGGGCGTCGGCCGAGACGACGGTGTTGATCGCGGTCTCGAGTGCGGGAGGCGCGAAGCCGGTCAGCATGTTGTTCGTGATGTCGTGCGCGTGGTCACGCAGCTCGATCACGTCGACGGTGGCCTCGATGTCGCGCTCCGCGAGCGCCTTCACGGTCTCCGCGGCCAGACGGTCGGCGAGCATCCGGGTGGACGACGGGTTCGACAGCCCCGCCGAAACGACGGCGATGCGACGCGTGGTCATGTCAGGCCTCCTTCCGGCCGAGTCCGAATGCGGCACCGGCGGGCGCCGGCGTGTCCTGGTAGGGCGAGTCCCCGGTGAGGTTGTCGCCGCGGTTCGCGCCGGGACGCGCCTGCCGGGTGGGCCCGTCGCCGTACGTCGCCTGCACGCGCGCGGCGTGGGTCGGCGCGTCGGGCACCGTCGACGGGCGGCCCTTCGCGAGCTCCTTGCGGAGCACCGGCACGACCTCGGCGCCGAGGATGTCGAGCTGCTCGAGGACCGTCTTCAGCGGCAGACCCGCGTGGTCGATGAGGAACAGCTGGCGCTGGTAGTCGCCGTAGTGCTCGCGCATCGCCGCGTACCGGTCGATCACCTGCTGCGGCGACCCCACGGTCAGCGGGGTCATCTCGGTGAAGTCCTCCATGCTGGGGCCGTGACCGTAGACGGGCGCGTTGTCGAAGTACGGGCGGAACTGGTTCACCGCGTCCTGCGACTTCGCGGCCATGAACACCTGGCCGCCGAGACCGACGATCGCCTGCTCGCGCGTGCCGTGGCCGTAGTGCTCGAAGCGCTGACGGTACAGCTCGATGAGCCGCTGGTAGTGCTCCTTCGGCCAGAAGATGTTGTTCGCGAAGAAGCCGTCGCCGTAGTACGCGGCCTGCTCCGCGATCTCCGGGGTGCGGATCGAACCGTGCCACACGAACGGGGCGATGCCGTCGAGCGGACGGGGCGTGGAGGTGAAGCCCTGCAGCGGCGTGCGGAACTTGCCCTCCCAGTCGACGACGTCCTCGCGCCACAGCTTGTGCAGCAGCGCGTAGTTCTCGATCGCGAGCGGGAGGCCCTGACGGATGTCCTGCCCGAACCACGGGTACACCGGGCCGGTGTTGCCGCGGCCCAGCATGAGGTCCATGCGGCCGTCCGAGACGTGCTGCAGCATCGCGTACTCCTCGGCGATGCGGACCGGGTCGTTCGTCGTGATCAGCGTCGTCGAGGTCGAGACGATGAGGCGCTCCGTCTGGGCGGCGAGCGCGGCGAGGAACGTCGTGGGGCTCGACGACCAGAAGGGCGGGTTGTGGTGCTCGCCGATGGCGAAGACGTCGAGGCCCACCTCCTCGGCATGCGTGGCGATGGCCAGCGTCTCCTTGATCCGCTCCTGCTCGCTGGGGGTGACTCCCGTGGTGGGGTCGCGGGTGATGTCGCTGACCGACATGATGCCGAACTGCATCGCCTGCGCGCCTGACTGCTCGCTCATGATTGCTCCGTGTTCTCCGAATCGGATGCTCCACATCCAGTTCTATTCATTTGAATGTAATTGGGTCAACGCGTGCAGGGCAACTTTATTCCCGGCCGGTAGCCTCGGAGAATGAGCACCACCGGAGTCGGGACGACGCGGCCCCACACAGGGCCCGCCCGTAAACGCCGACGCGTGCCCTTCTGGGACAACGCCCGCTACGCCTGCATCGTCCTCGTCGTGCTGGGCCATGCCATCCAGCGCCTCAGCTACGACTCGGACATCGCCTTCGCCTTCTACCTGGCGCTGTACGCGTTCCACATGCCGGCGTTCGCCATCATCTCCGGCTACTTCTCCAAGTCGGGCTCTCCCACCCGGACGCAGATGGCCCGCGTCATCACCGACATCATCCTCCCCTACGTCATCTTCGAGGCGCTCTGGACGCTCACCAAGTGGCTCGTGGAGGGAGAGACCACCCCGAACCCGACGCAGCCCAGCTGGACGCTCTGGTTCCTGCTCGCGCTCGGGATCTTCCGTCTCGTCCTCCCCTACCTCGCGCTGCTACGCTGGCCGCTGCTGTGGACGATCGTGATCTCCATCGGCGCCGGCTACCTGCCGAACGTCGACAGCACGTTCTCGCTCTCCCGGACCCTGGGCCTGCTGCCGTTCTTCACCCTGGGCTGGTGGCTCCGGGAGAAGAACGTCGTCGACCGCCTCCGTCTCCTCGACGTCCGCCCGTGGTGGAGCCGCGTCCTCGCGCTCGTCGTCCTCGGCACGGCCGGATGGGCCGCGTGGAACTGGCTGCCGCTGTGGCAGGCGGTCGACCTGCGGCACTGGCTGTTCTACGAGGACTCCTACGTCGACCTCGTCGGCGACCAGTGGTGGGCCGGCGGCATCCGCATCCTGCTCATGCTGCTCGCGGTCGTGCTGTGCGCCGCCTTCTTCGCCCTCATCCCCCGCGGGGCGTACTGGTGGACCACATTCGGTCAGTACACGATGTACGTCTACCTCCTACACTCCTTCGTGCTCTACCCGTTCCGCGAGAGCGGCGTGCTGCGCGACCTCGAGCCGACCTGGTTCTGGCTCCCTGCGGTCACGGCGCTCTCGGTGGTCCTCGCACTGCTGCTCGCGACCACGCCCGTGCGGCGGGTGTTCCGTCCGCTCGTGGAGCCGCGGCCGCGGTGGCTGTTCGCCGATCCCGAGCTCGCGTCGCGGGAAGGTCGCCGCAACGATCCGACCGGCTCCCGACGTCCGCGATGACAGGCGCCCACCCCGCGTCCGAGGTCCGGGATCGGCTCGTCGCCATCGCCGACTCCCAGGGGTTCGCCGCGCACGGGCTCCACGTGTGCATCGGCGACGACACCGCGGATCACCGCTGGACGCCCGATGTCCGTGAGGACGTGCACTCGATCGCGAAGGGCGTCTGCGTCTTGGCCGCCGCCCTCGCCGCCGATGACGGACTGATCCGCCTGGACGACCCCGTCGCCACCCTCCTGCCGGAGCACGAACTCGGCGAGGGCGTCGCTCACGTCACCCTGCGTCATCTGCTGTCGATGTCGAGCGGCATCGACCTGCCGTGGTCCGAGACGCTGATGACGGACTGGCCGGATCTGGCCCGCGAGTTCCTGCGACGGCCGTCGCGCGGGCGGGTGTTCCAGTACTCCAACGCGAGCACCTACACCGCGATGACCGCCCTCGCGACCCGCGTGGGCGACGTCGGCGACTACCTCTCGGCGCGCCTCTTCGCCCCGCTCGGCATCGACGACGTGACGTGGTCCCGCTGCCCGAACGGACGCATCGAGGCGGGTGGCGGCCTGCCGCTCCGCACCGAGGAGGTCGCGCGCCTGGGACTGCTCATCCGTGATCGCGGCTCCTGGCAGGGAGGTCGACTCGTCGCCGCGGAGTGGATCGACGCCATGCACGAGGACGGCGTCGTCGCGGGCGTCAACCCGGGCTACGACCGCTATGCGCTCGCGGGCTGGCAGGGTCCGGGGCGGGCGTGGCGGCTGCACGGAGCCCACGGCCAGCTGCTGCTGTTCCTCGGCGACGCGGTGGTGACGGTGACCGCTCACGATCACGCCGGAGCGGATGCGTTCGCCGCGGACGCCGTCGCCGTCCTCGAAGACGTCGCCGCCGGCTGAGTCCTGCTCAGGCGAACAGCTCCGCCCCCACGTACGAACCCGGTCGCGCTCCCGGCGGGATGGCCCAGATGCCCGAGCCCACGTGACGGATGTACTCGTTGAGACGGTCGGTCGACAGGCGGCGCTGCAGGCTGATGAACTGGGCGGGATCACGCTGGTAGGACAGGAAGAACAGCCCGGCGTCCAGGCGCCCCAGGGCGTTGTTGCCGTCGACGTAGTTGTACCCGCGGCGCAGGATGCGGATGCCGTCGTTCTGCTCCGGATGCGCGAGCCGGACGTGACTGTTCGCATCGATCTCCGTGCCGCGGAAGTCGGGGGCCGTGAACTCATCGCCTCCGGAGAGCGGTGCCCCGACCCCCTTGTCCCGTCCGATGATCGAGTCCTGCTCGGCCAGGCGCACCCGGTCCCAGGTCTCGATGAGCATGGCGATCTTCCGGGCGACCAGATACGAACCGCCGGCCATCCAGGACGGCTCGTCACCCTCGGCGACCCAGACGTGCTCGGCGAGCGCCGCGGTGTCGTCGGCGAGGATGTTGGCCGTGCCGTCCTTGAAGCCGAAGAGGTTCCGGGGCGTGGCCTGGCTCGCCGTCGTGCGCGAGGTCTTGCCGAATCCGAGCTGCGACCAGCGCAGACGGGCCCGCCCGAATGCGATGCGGCTGAGGTTGCGGATCGCGTGTACCGCGACCTGGGGGTCGTCGGCACAGGCCTGGATGCACAGGTCGCCGTGCGACGCCGCGGGATCGAGGTCGTCCCCGAGGAAGGCGGGGAGGCGTTCGAGGCCGGGCGGGCGCCGAGCGGCGAGACCGTAGCGATCGCCGTCCTCGTTCTCGAACAGCCCCGGCCCGAACCCGAACGTGAGGGTCAGGCCCGCGGCGGGAAGCCCCAGCGCCTCCCCCGTGTCATCCGGGGGCGCTTCGGCGGGACCGTTCACCGCGCCGCTCGCACTCACCTCCAGCCCCTGCGTCATCCGCGCCGCGGCGTACGACCAGTCTTGCAACAGGGAGATGAGGTCGTCCCGATCGGTGCGGGGCATCATGTCGAAGCTCGCGAAGTGCAGGTGGTCCTGCACCGGCGTCGTGATGCCGGCCTGGTGCGCGCCGAAGAACTCGTACCGCGACTCGGCGTCCTCGGCGGCGCGCGCACGCCCGAGCGCCATGCCTCCGGCCGTGCCGGCCCCCAGCCCGACGGCCAGGCCGGCGACGCCACCGCCGACGGCCAGCCCGAGCAGCCCGCGGCGGCTGAGACCGCCGCCGGAGGGCTCCGACGGCGGGGCCGCCGGAGTCTCCCGGGCGACGGATTCCGACTCGTTCACGTCCGTGCTCCTCCGTGTGCCGCCGTCAGTCGAGCACCGTGCCGGTGAGCTGCGAGAGCGGCTCGGCGAGTGCGTTGATGAGGTCGGTGAACTCGCGCTTGTCGGCTTCGGTCAGCTCGCCGTACCCCACGAAGCCCTCGGCGAGCGAGCCGTGCGCGGCGAGGGACTCCTCGAGGGCGGTGTATCCGGTCTCGATCTCGGAGACGAGGGCCTCGCCGTCGTCGCCCTGCGCCGCGGCGAAGTCCTGCACCAGCGAGAAGGCCATCTTGGAGCCCTCGACGTTCGCGGCGAAGTCGAAGAGATCCGTGCCGGACCACCAGTCCTCCTCGCCGGAGATCTTGCCGGTGGCCACCTCGTCGAGCAGCGCGATCGCGCCGTTCGAGATGCCGCCGATCCCCTGGTCGTCCAGCGCGGTGGTGAAGTCGTCCGAGTGCACGTAGTCGTACAGCTCCTGCACGTCGGCCAGGAGCAGGTCGCCGTAATCGGCGCGCTCCGCGGGCGTGGACGGCGCCCAGTCCTGCCATGCCGGGGTCTCTCCGTCGGCGTTCAGCGCGTCCTTCGCCGGCACCCAGAGGTCCTTCTCGATGCGGTGGAAGCCGGTCCAGTCCAGACCCTCCGCCACCGCATCGACCTCTCGGTAGTCGATCCGCGGATCGAGGTCTCCGAGCGCCTCGGCGACGGGCTCGATGCGCTCGTAGAACGCCCTCGTCTGCGGGAAGAGCGTGCGGGCGGTCTCGTCGTCGCCGGACTCGTAGGCGGCCACGAGGTCTTCCACGGCCGGCACGAGCTGCCCGACCTGATCCTTCACGAACGCCCCGTAGAGATCGACGGCCTTCTGCTTCTGCTCAGCGTCGGGGCCGTCCACCGCCACGCGGTCTCCGGTCACCGTGAACGACGCCCGGCCGACACCGTCGCCGACCATGCCCGGCTTGCAGAGCGTGAAGTACTCGCCCGGCTGGGCGACCACCGTGAGGGTGCGGGACGCGGCCGGGGCGATGTTCTCGACCTCGCCGACGATTCGCAGTCCGTCCTCGGCCAGCAGGTAGAACTCGGAGACCTGGTCGGTGTCGTTCGTCACATCGAACGTCAGCGTCCCGCTCTTCGCGGTGGACGCGGAGACGGCGCAGTCCGTGGCGGTGGATGAGACGTCGAACGCCGCCGTCGCCTGGGCATCGCTCTTCGCGACGCAGCCGCTGAGGAGGAGGACGGCGGTACCCGCGGCGGCTGCCGCGGCGAGGACCCGGTGCGAGGTGATCATGCTGCTCCTTGCTGTGTGAGGGAGGACGTCGGTGTGGCGGCGGAGGCGCCGCGCGTCGAAGGGCGTGCCGAGCGAAGGCCGCGGAGGTAGAGCCCGCCCACGACGAGGATGTAGAGGCCCCAGGTGATCACCTGCAGCCAGGTCATGGCGGGCATGAAGCCGACCGTGGCCTGCAGGACGGAGGCCAGCGCGCCGCCGGGAGCGATCGCCGCCGACACGTCGAACGCCCAGCCGAACGGGAAGCCGGCCGCGCCCACGGCGACGGCGCCGGTGACCGGGTCGAGCGGAGCGGCGGCGGTGAACGGGCCGGGAAGCGCGCCCGCCTCCTGCAGATCCATCAGCGCGTAGGCGAGGACGCCGGCGGCGACGATCACGAGGAAGCCGCCCGTCCAGGCGAAGAAGCGCCGCAGGTCCAGGCGCAGCGCCCCGCGGGAGATGAGCCAGCCGAGCACGACGGCCACGGAGAGTCCCAGGAGCGCGCCGACGAGGGCCGAGGGGGCGTCGCCGAAGGACTGCACCATCGACCACAGCAGCAGCGTGGTCTCGATCCCCTCGCGGGCGACGGAGACGAAGCCGGTCGCGATGAGCGCCCAGAGACCACCCACCGTCAGCGCGCGATCGATGCCGCCCTCCAGAGTCGCCTTCATGGTGCGGCCGGCGCGCTGCATCCAGAAGATCATCCACGTCACCATCGCCACCGCGACGAGGGACAACCCGCCGCCGATCAGCTCCTGGGCCTGGAAGGTCAGTTCGTAGGCCCCGAAGGTCAGGATCGCGCCGATGCCCAGAGCGAGGGCGATCGCGAGACCGACCCCGGCCCACATCTTCGGCAGCGCGTCCCGGCGACCGAGACGGCGGAGGTAGGCGACGAGGATGCCGACGACGAGCGCGGCTTCGAGACCCTCGCGGAGTCCGATGAGGAAGGTGGCGAGCACGGGAGACACTCTCTGACTGACGACTGAGGTAAGGCATCCCTTACCACCGAGACTCTAGCACCGCGACCGGCGCGGCCCCGACACCGCCGCCGGAGGTAATGGAGTGCAACAGAGCGTCCTCCGGCCACATCCCCGACATAGCCTCGGTCCATGGCTGAACTCTCGCTCCCCATCCTCGACCTGTCCCAGCTCGACGACGGCCCCGAGGCCGCGGCGCGCTTCCGCGACGACCTCCGCGCGGCCACTCACGACGTCGGCTTCTTCTACCTCACCGGCACCGGGATCTCGCCGGAACTCGAGGCGCGGCTGCACCAGGCGGCCCTCGACTTCTTCGCCCTGCCGGAGGAGGACAAGCTCGCGATCGAGAACGTCAACAGCCCGCACTTCCGCGGCTACACCCGGATCGGCGGGGAACGGACGCAGGGCAAGGTCGACTGGCGCGAGCAGATCGACATCGGCCCCGAGCGCGAGCCGGTGGACGGTGGCCCCGCCTTCAACCGCCTCATCGGCCCCAACCTCTGGCCGGCCGCCCAGCCCGAGCTGAAGCAGGTCGTCACCGAGTGGCACGACGCTCTGACGGAGATCGCCCGCAAGCTCCTGCGCGCCTGGGCCCTCACTCTCGGGGCCGAGGAGACCTACTTCGACGAGACGTTCCGCGATCCGTCGACCCTCATCAAGATCGTGCGGTACCCGGGCACGAACGAGCCGGAACCGCAGCAGGGCGTCGGCGCGCACAAGGACTCCGGGGTGCTGACGCTGCTCTGGGTCGAGCCCGGCAAGGGCGGGCTCCAGGTCGAGCGTGACGGCGAGTGGGTGTCGGCTCCCCCGGTTCCCGGCGCCTTCGTCGTCAACATCGGCGAGCTGCTCGAGTACGCCACCGGCGGCTACCTCAAGGCGACGAACCACCGGGTGATCTCGCCGCGAGCACCGGAAGAGCGCATCTCGATCCCGTTCTTCTTCAATCCGGCGCTCGATCAACAGCTCCCGCTGCTCGAGCTCCCCGCCGACCTCGCCGCCGAGGCGACCGGGGTCACCGAGGACCCGAGCAATCCGATCCACGCGACCTACGGCGAGAACGCCATGAAGTCCCGGCTGCGCGCACACCCCGACGTGGCGGCCATCCACCACCCCGACCTGGTGCAGGCGACCGCCTGAGCAGATCCCACCGCCAGGACATGACGAAGGCCGCCCCACACCGTGGGGCGGCCTTCTCAAGAATGTTCTGCGCGATTGAACGCTGGGTCCGTGGTGCCTTATCGGCGAAGACCAAGGCGTGCGATCAGCGAGCGGTACCGCTCGATGTCGACGCTCTGGAGGTAGCCGAGCAGACGACGGCGCTGACCCACGAGCAGGAACAGACCACGACGCGAGTGGTGGTCGTGCTTGTGCTCCTTCAGGTGCTCGGTGAGGTCCTTGATGCGCTGCGTCAGCATCGCGGCCTGCACCTCGGGGGATCCGGTGTCACCGGGGTGCGTCGCGTACTCTTCGATGATCGCCTTCTTGACGTCTGCTTCCAGTGCCATAGATTCGATCCCCTCTCTGCTTGTTGCGCGGCGCCCGACGCCTGATGCGTGAGCTCTCTTTATCCGCGGCCGATCGAACGGCAACCTGACGAGTCTACCAGCCCGAACGACCACGGCGGGACACGGGGTCCGGAGCGAGGCGCACCGGTCAACTAGGCTCGGGATGTGCAGAAGAAGATCGCCCTGTGAGCTCCCGACGCGGCCATCTGATCGACCTCACCCCGCTGAAGGCGAGCCCGGCCTTCGCCCGGATGTGGATCGGCTCGACGCTCGCCGGCATCGGCGGTCAGCTCACCATCGTGACCGTGATGCTGCACGTGTTCGAACTGACCGAGAGCACGTTCGCCGTCTCGATGATCGCCGTCGCCGGTCTCCTCCCGATGATCCTCGCCGGCCTGTACGGCGGCATGCTCGCCGACGCGTTCGACCGCCGTCGGGTCGCGCTGATCGCGGCCACCGTGACGTTCGCCTCCACCGCGCTCCTCGCCGCGCTCACGTGGACGGGGACGGAGACGATCTGGTGGCTGTACGCGCTGAGCATCGTGAACTCGGCGGCGAACTCCGTCGGCATGGCCACCCGGACGGCGATCGTCCCCCGACTCATCCCCCGCCGCATGCTCGCCGCCGCGTCCGCGCTCAACGGCGTCGCGTTCGGACTCACGGTCATGGCCGGCCCCGCGCTGGCCGGACTCCTCGTGGCCCTCACCGGGTACGGCTGGACGTACACGATCGACGTCGTGCTCATGCTGTCGATGTTCCTCGGACTGTGGACCCTCCCCGCCCTGCGCCCCGAAGGCGAAACCGTGCGCCCCGGCCTCGCCTCACTCGTCGACGGCTGGCGCTTCCTCCGCCGGGCGGGCAACATCCGGATGCAGTACGTCATGGACATCATCGCGATGACCTTCGGGCAGCCGCTCGTGCTCTTCCCGGCGCTGGGCACCGTGATCCTCGGCGGCGGGGCGTTCACGACCGGCATCCTCACGGCGGCGGTCGCCGTCGGCACCTTCTCCTCGAGCCTGTTCTCCGGCCGCGTGGTGCAGTACCGGTGGCACGGTCGTGGGATCGCCCGTGCCATCGAGGCCTACGGCGCCGCGATCGCCCTGTTCGGCGTCGTCCTCCTGATCGGCGCCTTCTCCGCGACGCCCGCCGGCGAGGACCGGCCGCACGTCCTGCTCATCGTCGCCGCGTGCGTGGCGCTCGCGCTCTCCGGCGCCTCGGACAACATCAGCTCGATCTATCGGAACACCATGATGCAGGCCGCGGTACCGGACGCCATGCGCGGACGCCTGCAGGGGCTCTTCGTCGTCGTGGTGACCGGCGGCCCCCGCGTCGGCGCCCTCTACGCCGGGACCCTCGCGACGCTGACGTCGCTGTGGTTCCCCCCGCTGCTCGGCGGCATCCTCGTGATCGTGCTCGTCGCCCTCCTCGCCCGTCGGCACCCGCGGTTCCGCGCCTACGACGCAGAGAACCCCGAGCCCTGACGGGCCCGGGGTTCGGAGAGGTCCGCGCGCGTCAGTCCTGCTGCAGCGCACCCTGGAGGTCGAGCGTGATCGTGACGTCCTTGCCGACGAGTACGCCGCCGGTCTCCAGCGCGGCGTTCCAGGTGAGGCCGAAGTCCTCGCGGTTGATGACCGTCTTGGCGGAGGCACCGGCCTTGTAGTTGCCCCACGGGTCGCTGCCGAAGCCGCCGAAGTCGAGCTCGAAGGTGACGGGCTTGGTGATGCCGCGGATGGTGAGGTCGCCGTCCACGAGGAAGTCGCCACCCTCGACGCGCGCGCCGGTCGAGACGAAGTCCATGGTCGGGAAGTTCTCGGTGTCGAAGAAGTCGGCGGAACGGAGGTGCTGGTCACGGCCCTCGTCCTTCGTGTCGACGGAGGTCACGTCGACCGAGGCCTCGACCTTGGCGTCGAGCGGGTTCTCCGGAGCCACGAGCGTCGCGCTCTTCACGCCGAAGGTGCCGCGCACCTTCGAGATCATCATGTGGCGGACGCTGAAGGTCACCTCGCTGTGGGACGGGTCGAGGACCCAGGTGCCGGGGCGGTAACCGGGGATGTCGATGCTGCTCATGATTGCTCCTCAGGAGACGTCGGCCGCGGCGGCGGCGAAGGGATGGCACCGCGATCGTCCGCGGCACCCTTCCGACAACATACATTCATTCGCATGTATTCCCGTGTCGAGCAGAAAGTCCGGAGACATCGAAAGCGCCCCGCACCACAGGGTGCGGGGCGCTTCCGAACGAGGATGTCAGCCGACAGCGACGAGATCGATGATGAAGATCAGCGTCTTGCCGGAGAGGAAGTGCCCTCCCCCGGCCGGGCCGTACGCGAGGTGCGGCGGGATGATCAGCTCGCGACGGCCGCCGACCTTCATGCCGGGGATGCCGTCCTGCCAGCCCTGGATCAGGCCACGGAGCGGGAACTGGATGGTCTCCCCGCGACCCCACGACGAGTCGAACTCCTCGCCGGACTCGAACTCCACGCCGGCGTAGTGGACGGTCACGGTGTCGCCGGGCTTGGCCTCGGCACCGTCACCCTCGATGATGTCGCGGATGACCAGTTCTGCGGGGGCAGGGCCGGTCGGGGCGTCGAACTCGGGCTTTGTGCGATCAGTCATGGCTCCATCCAACCCGACCGCCGCGCGCGCGGTCAACGCGACCGCACCTACTCACAGCGAACACCTCGTCGAGCCGCCGTGGCCGCCCGTCGCGGAGACCCTTGACACATCCCCGGGGCCGGGTGCACCCTGGTGGCAGATCAACTCAGCGCCCGGGAGACATGCAGGCATCGCCGCAGCACCGGGCGCTGAGTCTGTCCGGAGCGGTCCCTCAGTAGGCCAGCAGCGCGGCGCGTGCCGCCCTCGTGCGGATCAGCAGAGCACGCTCGTCCTCGACCGCGAGCGGGTCGCGGCCGGTGATCGCCCGCTGGCGAACCGCCGCCAGAGCCGTCGCGTCCTTGATGAACTCACGCATCAGCGGCCGGCGGTCGCCGCGCAGCTGCGCCGCCCACGCCAGCCCGACCTTGCGCCCGGCGGGCGTGGCGAGCATCGTGACCTCCTCCGGCGTGAACCAGCCGGCGGCCGCGTACTCGGCCAGGCGCGCCCGCGTGAGCCGCGCCTCCTCTCGCCGCAGCGCGACGATCCCGAGGATGAAGCCGATGAACAGCGGCACCTGCAGGGTGAAGTAGAGCCCGAAGAAGTCGGCGAAGGTCGCCGACCCGTTCCACAGGCCGTGCAGGAGGATCGCCCCGACCATGCCGACCAGGCCCGCGCCGGCGGCCGCTCCC
Organism: Microbacterium sp. CH1; assembly: GCF_001595495.1. NCBI lineage: Bacteria > Bacillati > Actinomycetota > Actinomycetes > Micrococcales > Microbacteriaceae > Microbacterium > Microbacterium sp. CH1. The sequence goes on from NZ_LOSO01000011.1 coordinate 787,738, forward strand.
GCGGAGGCGTGCCGGCGCGCCACGAGGCCGATCGCGAACCCCGTCAGCGAGGTGAACATCGCGTGGGCGAACGGCGAGAGCACCGCCCGCACGATGAAGGTGACGCCGAGCTGCTCGCCGCCGCCTTCGATCAGGCTGATGGCGAAGTACTGGATGTTCTCGGTGAACGCGAAGCCCGCGCCGACGAGCGCCCCGTAGACGACGCCGTCGATCGGACCGTCGAAGGATCGTCGCGCCAGCAGGAAGATGAGGAAGACCCCGAGGCCCTTCCAGAACTCCTCGACGATGGGCGCCTGGATCACCGCGGAGAACTCCTCGGAGCGGATGTCGAACAGCATCGTGAGGCCGATGTCGACGAGGAGCGTGAGGCCGACCGCGGCCACGGCACCCCAGGCGATGGCGAACGCCACGAGACGCTTGGGCTCCGGCTCCCACCGGTCGATCATGCGCACCCCGAGGAAGACGATCGTGAGCGGGATCAACGCCAGGACGAGCCCGATCACCGAGGCGGTCGGTCCGAGCGCCCAGCCGAAGTAGCCGATGAGCGCCAGGAGGAGGAACCCGAGGAAGCCGAACAGCCACAGCGAGATCGTCCGGCCCTTCTTGTTCGGCACCGGGAGAGCCGGCAGCGACTCGGCGGGCGACGGCGCGACGGGAGCCGGTGGCGTGTAGGGCGTCGGCTGCGCGAGGGCCGACGCATAGCCCGGCTGCTGTCCGAACGACGGCGGCAGATACGGCGACTGTGCGTACTGCGCGGCGGAGTACGCACTCGGCTGCGCGGGCGGCGCGGACGGCGGCGTGTACCGGGCGGGCTGCTGGGGGTCGGACGGTCCTCCGAAGGTCATGCTCAAAGCTTATGGGGCACAAGCATCCGCGCCGGGCTCTGGGGGCTTCCTCCACCCGACCGGCCGCACACACCCGGTAGCGTAGAACCATGCGGTTCGCTCACCTGCGCCGTCCAGACTCCTCCCAGGCGGTTCTCGCCGTGGTGGAGGGCTCGGACGCCATCCTCGTCTCCGATCTCCTGTCCGACGCGCCTGCCACCCTGCAGCAGCTGATCGAGCGAGGAGACGCCGGACTCGACGAGCTCCGCGCCGCCCTGCGCGACAGCACGGCCCCGCGCCACCCGCTGACCGGCTGGGGGTTCGCCTCCGCCGTGATCGCGCCGCCGGCCGTGCTCGCCGTCGGTCTCAACTACGCCGCGCACTCCAGCGAGCTTGGACTCAAGACCGACGCCGCGCCGACCGTGTTCACGCTGTGGCCGAACTCGCTGACCGGTCACGACCAGACCACGTCCTGGCCCCGGAGCCTCAGCGAGGCCGTCGACTACGAGGCCGAGCTGGGCGTGCTCATCGGCACCCCCGCGAAGGACGTGCCGGAGGCGGACGCCCTGACGCACGTGTGGGGCTACACGGTGGTCAACGACATCACGGCGCGGAACATCCAGTTCTCCGAGGCGCAGTGGTCCCGCTGCAAGTCGTTCGACGGCTTCACCCCCACCGGGCCCTTCGCGGTGACCGCCGACGAGATCGCCGACCCGCAGGACCTCCACATCTGGACCGTGGTGGACGGACACACCGTGCAGGACGCCAGCACCGACCAGATGGTGCGCTCGGTGGCGAAGCTCATCGCCCACCTCTCCCAGTCGCTCACCCTGCTCCCCGGCACCCTGATCTCCACGGGCAGCCCCGGCGGCGCCGGCTACTCGCGCGACCCGCAGATCTTCCTCCGCGACCGCTCGACCGTCACGGTCGGCATCGACGGCATCGGCGAGCTCACGACGCACTGCCGCATCCTCGACTGACCCGGACGCGACGAAGGGGACGGGAGCTGCGAGCTCCCGTCCCCTTCGCGTATCCGGTCGACGCTCAGATCTGGATGAGGTCGTCGGGGGTGACGATCGGGATGGCCGCCGTGACCGCCTCCAGGCCCGACAGACGGGCGGGAGACAGCTGCTTGGTGACCTCGTCGCGGGACATGAGTCCGGCCTCGACCACCAGGTCGGCGACGTTGCGGTTGGTCAGTAGGGCCGTCTTGGCCAGGGCGGCGGCCGCCGCGTAGCCGATGAAGGGCGTGAGCGCCGTGATGACGCCGACCGACGCGCCGACCATCGCGCCCAGACGGTCGCGGTTGGCGGTGATGCCCTCGACGCAGTTCACGCGCAGCGTCCACATGGCCTGACGCATCCAGGTGATCGACTGGAAGATCGAGTGCGCGATGACGGGCTCGAAGGCGTTGAGCTGGAGCTGACCGCCCTCGACGGCCATGGTCACGGTCATGTCGGCGCCGACGACCGCGAACGCCACCTGGTTCACGACCTCCGGGATCACCGGGTTGACCTTGCCCGGCATGATGCTGGAGCCGGCCTGGCGTGCGGGCAGGTTGATCTCGCCGAGGCCCGCCTGCGGACCCGACGACAGCAGGCGCAGGTCGTTGCAGATCTTCGAGAGCTTGATGGCGTTCCGCTTGAGCGACGAGGAGAACGACATGAAGGCGCCCGTGTCGCTCGTGGACTCGACGAGGTCGGTCGCCGTCTCCAGGTCGAGTCCGGTGATCTCGCGCAGGTGCTTCAGCACGGCGGGCGCGTAGTCGGGGTGGGTCGTGATGCCGGTGCCGATCGCGGTCGCGCCCATGTTGATCTCGAACATGAGGGAGGCGTTCTCGGTGAGGCGGCTGTGGTCCTCGCCCAGGGTCGTGGCGAAGCCGTGGAACTCCTGACCGAGCGTCATGGGCACGGCGTCCTGGAGCTGGGTGCGGCCGACCTTGAGGATGTCGTGGAACTCCCCCGCCTTGCCGAGGAAGGCCACGCGCAGGGCGTCCAGCTCGTCGAGCAGCGAGCGCAGCGTCAGCGAGAGGCCGATCTTGACCGCGGTCGGGTAGACGTCGTTGGTCGACTGGCTGCGGTTCGTGTGGTCGATCGGAGAGAGGAAGGCGTAGTCGCCCTTCTCGCGTCCGGCCATCTCCAGCGCGATGTTGGTGATGACCTCGTTCGCGTTCATGTTCGTCGACGTGCCGGCGCCGCCCTGGATGACGCCGACCGTGAACTGGTCGTGGAACTCGCCGTCGATGACGCGCTGTGCCGCGCGGTCGATGAGGTCGGCCCGCTCGGCGTCGAGGACGCCGATCTCCTTGTTGGCCCTGGCGCTGGCCTGCTTCACCATCGCGAGGGCGATCACCAGTTCGGGGTAGACCGAGATGGGGCGCTTCGTGATCGGGAAGTTCGCGTCGGCGCGGGCGGTGTGGATCCCCCAGTACGCGTCGGCGGGAATCTCCATGCTCCCCAGCGAATCGGTCTCGGTGCGGGTATGGGCGGGCGCGGCAGAAGCCATGTCACATCCTCGTGGGTCGTGGCGAACGGAAAAGTGGGGGATGCGACCAGTCTACGCCGGTCCTTGCGGGGTTTTCCGGGAGAACGCCTCCAGGCGCTCCTCCGGGGTCAGCGCCGCCATCCGCGCGATCCACTCCTCCGAGAAGTAGTCGTCGGTCGGCGCGTCGACCACGGGGACGACCGTGTGCGTGAGGGTCTCCGGCCGCACGTGCACGAGCTGGAACGACTGGGCGGCGTCCATGCCGTTCACCTCCGCCGCCGGACGGGCGACGTTCATGGTGTAGCAGGTCGCGGACGCGACGCTCACCGGGACGCCGGCGAACAGACCGTGTGAGGAGTAGTGCAGGTGGCCGGCGAGGATGCCGCGGACGTCGGTGCCGCGGATGACGGCGGCGAGCTCGTCCTGATGACGGAGCTCGAGGATGTCGAACAGCGGCAGGTGGCTGGGCAGCGGCGGATGGTGCATCGCCAGGATCGTCCCGTGCGGCGCGGGCTCCGCGAGGACGTCGGCCAACCACGCGAGCTGCGCCGGGTCGAGGTCGCCGTGGTGCCATCCCGGGACGCTGGTGTCGAGGGCCACGAGCCGCAGCCCGTCGAGATCCCACACCCCGGTGACCGGCTCCTCGGTGGGCTCGCCGTCCAGGAGCGCCTCGCGGAGCGCCGGGCGCTCGTCATGGTTGCCCGCGACCCAGACCACGGGAGCGCCCAGTTCGGCGGCGACCGGCTCGATCGCCGCACGCAGCCGGCGGTACGCATCCGGCTCGCCGAGGTCGGCGAGGTCCCCGGTGATCACGATGGCGGCGGGAGCGGGATGCACGGCGCGGATCGCCTCGAGCGTCCGCGCGAACGTGCGCTCGACGTCGTACCGTCCCCCCAACGCCGCGCCGCCGGCCAGGAAGTGCGGGTCGCTGACATGGATCAGGACATGGGACGCGGGGGCGTATCGGCCGAAGACCGGGGGCGTTCCGTTGGTTGCGGACATGCCCTCAGCCTAGGGGCGGGTGCCGACGCCCGTCCCTGGCGCGCCGGAGGCTCAGTGGCCGACGACGATGAGCAGGATGCCGGCGATGACCGCGGCCCCGCAGAGCACGAAGCAGCCGTAGGCGCCCACGAGGGCGAGGGTCTTCTGCCCCTCGGTGAGCGGGCTCTTCCTCGCCGCCTTCGCCGCCTGCTTGGCGGCCCGCTTGAGCTCCTTCTCGGAGATCACCGTGATGGCGTCGGTGAACTCCGCCGGGCTCACCACGGGGGCCCGGCCGCTGCGTACGAGCAGACGCAGACCCAGGGCGTAGAAGGTGACGATGGCGGCGGCGCCGATGAGCGCGGCGGCGAACACCTGCAGGAAGGCGATCCAGTCGATCGTGACGTTCATGCCGGATCCCCGTTCTGCGACGCGTCGGACGAGGAGGCGCTGCCGGTCTTCGCGGCCTTCGCGTCGGCCTTGGCCTTGGCCTTCTTCTTCGCCTTGTCCTTGGCCTCGGCCTTCGCCTTCTCCTTGGCCTCGGCGCGGGCCTTCGCCTCCGCCTTCGCCTGGGCGATGCGCTGCTGACGACGCGTGGGCGGCGGCGTCTCGGGAACCTCGACCGCGAGGTGGGACTCGGCGACATCGCTCATGGCGTTGGCCGGCGTGACGGCGTTGCGTCGCGAACGCATGTACAGCCCGAGGATGATCACCACCGCGAGCACGGCATCGATGGCCACACCCCAGGGACCGAGCCAGACGACGAGCAGCGCCGCCAGGGCGCCGACCCCTCCGGCCGCGGGCAGGGTCAGCAGCCAGCCGACGCCGATGCGACCGGCCGTCCGCCAGCGGACCGTCGAGCCGCGGCGACCGAGACCCGATCCGATGACCGATCCCGAGGCCACCTGCGTGGTGGAGAGGGCGAAGCCCAGGGCGCTGGAGGCCAGGATCGTCGCCGCCGTCGAGCTCTCGGCCGCGAAGCCCTGCGCCGGCTTGACGTCGGTCAGGCCCTTGCCCAGCGTGCGGATGATGCGCCAGCCGCCGAGATACGTGCCGAGGGCGATCGTGAACGCACAGGCGACGATGACCCAGAGCTCGGGCTCGTGGTGTGCACCGGACTGCCAGCCGATCGTGATCATCGCGAGGGTGATGACGCCCATCGTCTTCTGCGCGTCGTTGGTTCCGTGGGCGAGCGCGACCAGGGACGACGTGAAGATCTGACCCCAGCGGAAGCCGTCGCGCCCGTCTGGCTTGCCGTCGTAGCGCCGGGTGACCGAGTAGGCGATCTTCGTCGCCACGAAGGCGATGATGCCGGCGGTGATCGGGGCGATGAGAGCGGGGAGGACGATCTTCGACAGCACGGCGCCGAAGTCGATGCCGCCGAGGCCGGCTCCCACGAGCGTCGCGCCGATCAGACCGCCGAAGAGGGCGTGGGACGAGCTGGACGGCAGGCCGAGCAGCCAGGTCAGCATGTTCCAGGTGATCGCGCCGATGAGTCCGGCGAAGATCAGTGAGAGGAACAGCTCCGCCCCCGCGGCGAGGATCGCATCCTCCTGGATGATGCCGCCGGAGATGGTCTTGGACACCTCGGTCGACAGGAAGGCGCCGACGAGGTTGAGGAGAGCGGCCAGGAGCACCGCGGTCTTGGGCTTGAGCGCCCCGGTCGCGATGGGCGTGGCCATCGCGTTCGCGGTGTCGTGAAACCCGTTCGTGAAATCGAAGAAGAGTGCCAGCGCGATGACGAGCACGACGATGAGGGCTGCGGTTTCCACCGTTCGCTTTCGGTCTTGAGGAAGAGGGAGATGTCGACGGGATCGACGTGACGAACGAAGAGTTCACCGTGGGTTTGACTTCCGTTTACCGGCCCCGGTAAATCCTGCCACCGTCCCCCGTGCCGGTCAAACTCGACCTGGGATAGCGTGGGACGGTGACTGACGCCCCGATCGCCGCCCGCCGCTCGACCCTCCGCACGCACCACGGCGACACGGTCGACGACCCGTACGAGTGGCTGCGTGCCAAGGACTCCCCCGAGGTCATCGCGCACCTGGAGGCCGAGAACGCGCATACCGAGGCGGAGACGGCGCATCTGGCGGCGCTCCGCGAGACGCTCTTCCAGGAGATCAAGGGCCGCGTGCAGGAGACGGATCTCTCCGTGCCGACGCGACGCGGAGAGTGGTGGTACTACAGCCGCACCGAGGAAGGCGCGCAGTACGGCATCCACTGCCGGGCCGCCGCCGTCGAGGGCGACTGGACGCCCCCGCGTCTCGAGCCCGGGGTCCCGGTACCCGGCGAGGTCGTGCTGCTGGACGGCAACGTCGAGGCGGAGGGGCACGAGTTCTTCTCGCTCGGCGCGTTCGACACCTCCGACGACGCGACGAAGCTGCTGTGGTCGACCGATTTCGAGGGCGACGAGCTCTACACCGTGCGCGTGCGCGACCTGGAGACGGGCGTCACGCTCGCCGACGAGATCCCGAACACCGGGGGCGCGTTCTTCACACCCGACGGCACCGGCATCCTCTATACGACGCGCGACGATGCCTGGCGCCCCGACACCCTGTGGCTGCACCGGCTCGGGACCCCGGTGTCGGACGACATCCAGCTCTTCCACGAGCCCGACGAGAAGTTCTGGCTCGGCGCCGGGATCACGCGCAGCCGTCGCTACCTCGTGATCGGCGTGGGCTCCAGCATCACGAGCGAGGAGTACCTCGTCGACCTGACCGGTGACATCACCGCGGAGCCACGTCCGGTATGGCCGCGGCGGGAGGGCGTGGAGTACTCGCTCGAGCACGCGGTCGTGGACGGCGAGGACCGCCTGCTCATCCTGCACAATGACGACGCCCTGGACTTCGAGCTCGTCTCCGTGGCGGCAGACGATCCGCAGGGCGAGCGCCGCGTCGTCGTCGCGCATCAGCCGGGACGACGGCTGCTCGGGGTGGATGCGTTCCGCGACTTCGCCACGGTGGAGTACCGCAGCGAGGGCCTCGAACGGGTCGGGCTCCTGGACTACGCGACGGACGCCGTGGAGGAGCTGCAGTTCGACGAGCCCCTCTACTCGGCGGGCGTCAGCGGCAACCCGGAGTGGCACTCCCCCTTCCTGCGCCTCGGCTACACGTCGTTCGTCACGCCCGGCACGGTGTACGAACTCGACCTCGCGACGCGCGAACTCGTCCTCCGCAAGCAGGTGACGGTGCTCGGCGACTACGACCCCGCCGACTACGGACAGCGGCGGGAATGGGCCACCGCGGAGGACGGCACGCGCGTGCCGATCTCCCTCGTCTGGAAGCGCTCCTTCGGAGAGCCCGGCGCGACGCCCCGGCCCATCCACCTCTACGGCTACGGCTCGTACGAGCACTCCATCGACCCGGGCTTCTCCGTCGCCCGACTCTCGGAGCTGGACCGCGGAGTCGTCTTCGCTGTGGCGCATGTGCGTGGCGGCGGCGAGATGGGCCGGCAGTGGTACGAAGAGGGCAAGCTCCTGTACAAGCGGAACACCTTCACGGACTTCGTCGCCTGCGCCCGGCACCTCGTCGACGAGGGCACCACGACCCCGGCCCAGCTCGTCGCGGAGGGCGGCAGCGCGGGTGGTCTGCTGATGGGCGCGGTCGCCAACCTCGCCCCGGAGCTGTTCGCCGGGATCCTCGCGGGAGTGCCGTTCGTCGACGCGTTGACCACGATCCTCGACCCCTCGCTCCCCCTCACGGTGATCGAGTGGGACGAGTGGGGCGACCCGCTGCACGACCCGGAGGTGTACGCGTACATGAAGTCGTACACCCCGTACGAGAACGTGCGCGACGGCGTGGAGTACCCGCGGATCCTCGCGGTGACCTCGCTGAACGACACCCGCGTGCTCTACGTGGAGCCCGCCAAGTGGGTCGCCCGGCTGCGGGAGGCCGGCGCGAAGGACGTACTGCTCAAGTGCGAGATGGTCGCGGGACACGGGGGCGTGAGCGGGCGGTACAACTCCTGGCGCGAGCGGGCGTTCGAGCTCGCCTGGCTGCTCGACACCCTCCACCTCGCCTGACGGCATCAGTCACGCGCGACGTCAGTCACGCGCGGCATCAGGCGCTCACGCGACATCAGGCGCGCGCGGCATCAGGCATTCGCGCGGCATCAGGCATTCGCGCGGCATCAGGCAGGCGTGGCTCTCCTGGCCTGATCTCGGGCGGAAGCCTGCACTCCCGTGTCTGACGTCGGCTCAAGCTTCCGCGCCGCATCAGGCGCTAGGGCGGCATCAGGCGCGAGAGGCTCTTGCTGCCTGATCTCGCGCGGACGCCTGTGGTGACCACACGCGACGACTGATCCTGCACAGGGCCAGGATTTCGCGAACGATCTCCCCATCCGGAGGGCTGCGATGGAGAGTGCTGCGCGAGCGCTCAGGGTGGAGGGGTGAGACGCACGAGGGTCGAGAGCTGGGTTCGAGAGCAGGGAGGCTCCGCGCATTCGTCGCGAGTACGTGAGGCGGGGTTCACCGAGTACCAGTGCGTCGCGCGGTGCAGGAAGGCACGCTCGAGCGTGTGCGCCGGTCGTGGCTCCTCCTCCCCGATGTCGATCCACGGCGCCGGGCGGCTGCTTCGGTCGGCGGGAGAGTCACCTGTGTGAGCGCTGCGGCTCTCGCCGGATGGTGGGACATCGGGGCCACGGACGTGCACGTCGCCCTCCCGCGTACCGCTTCTCGGTTCGACCGCGGCGGCGTCCAGGTGCACTGCGCCCAGGGGCCCGTGCCGGCGCATCCGCGCGCGGCGGTCGATCCCGTCCTGGATGTCCTCTTCCAGGTCGCGCGATGTCGGCCGCCCGTCGAGGCCCGCGCGATCTGGGAGTCCGCCATCCGCCACGGGGCGGTGGAGCTGGATACGCTCGCGCGGGTGCGGTGGCGGTGCCACGCCGCTGACCGCCTCGCTCGAATCGTCCGCGGCCGGTCGGACTCCGGTCCCGAGACGGTCTTCGTCGAACGGATGCGCGCGATCGGCATCGACGTGCGACAGCAGGTGTGGGTGGACGGCCATCCGCTCGACGGTGTCATCGGCGAACGGCTCGCCATCCAGATCGACGGCTTCCGCCACCACAGCGCGGCCGGGGACCGGCGGCGTGATCTTGCTGCGGACGCGAGGCTCGCACTCCGCGGGTACACCGTCCTGCGCTTCGATTACCACCAGGTCATGATCGATGACACTCATGTCGAGGCCACCGTCCTGGCCGCGCTCGCGCAGGGCCTGCATCGCGCACGCCCTGGCGCGACGGCTCGCGGGGAGCAGACCGAACACAATCACAGGCCCTCGCCCGAGAACAGGCAAGAAAGACAGCAGGACGCCTGAAGCCGCGGGAGAGCCTGACACAGCGCGAGGCCGTGAGAACAGGCGAACGCGCGGACACAGGCACTCACGCAAGTTCAGGCAAGGAAGACAGCAGGACGCCTGAAGCCACGCGAGAGCCTGACACAGCGCGAGGCCGTGAGAACAGGCGAACGCGCGGACACAGGCTCTCACGAGAGTTCAGGCAAGAAAGACAGCAGGACGCCTGAAGCCGCGCGAGAGCCTGAAGCCGGCGGTCAGCCGAAGAGGGCGGCTGCCTCGTCGTAGCGGTAGCGGGGCACGGTGTTGAGCTCGCCCAGAGCGTCGGCGAACGGGACGCGGACGATGTCGGTGCCCTGCATCGCGACCATCTGCCCCCAGGCGCCGTCCACGATCGCATCCGCGGCGTGCAGGCCGAGCCGGGTCGCGAGGACGCGGTCGAAGGCCGACGGCGAGCCGCCGCGCTGGATGTGGCCGAGGATGGTGGCGCGCGTCTCGATGCCCGTGATCCGCTCGATCTCAGGGGCGAGCAGATCGCCGATGCCGCCGAGCCGCGGACGGTTGAACGCATCCAGCCCCTTGTCGCTGTAGGCCTCGTCCATACCGGCGAGCTTGAAGCCCTCGGAGACGACGACGAGCGGCGCGCGACCGCGATCGTGGGCGCTCGTGACGAGAGCGGTGATCTCGTCCAGCGACATCGGCACCTCGGGGATGCAGATGACGTGCGCGCCCGCGGCCATTCCGGCGTGCAGGGCGATCCAGCCAACGTGACGACCCATGACCTCGGCGACCATGCAGCGCTGGTGGGAGTCGCCCGTGGTCCGGAGCCGGTCCATGGCGTCCGTGGCGATGTTCACGGCGGTGTCGAAGCCGAACGAGTAGTCGGTGGCCCGGAGGTCGTTGTCGATCGTCTTCGGAACGCCGAGCACCTTGATGCCGTCCTTGGCGAGACGGTCCGCCGCCGCGAGGGTGCCTTCGCCGCCGATCGCGACGATGCCGTCGATCTTGTGCCCGTAGAGGGTCTTCGCGATGTTGTCGGCGCCTCCGCGCTCCCCCTCGTAGGGGTTGGTGCGGCTGGTGCCGAGGATCGTGCCGCCCACCTTCGACAGGCCCTTCACCTCATGCCGCGTCAGGGGCATGAAGTCGCCCTCGACGACGCCGCGCCATCCGTCGCGGATGCCGACGAACTCCAGGTCGTAGGTCGTGGTGCCCTTGAGCACGATGCCGCGGATGACCGCGTTGAGTCCGGGGCAGTCGCCGCCGCTCGTCAGGATGCCGATCTTCATGCTGCTGCCTTCGGAGGTCGAGGGATGGGGGTGCGGCGACAGTGCCTGCGATCGACACTAGCGCGCCGCCCCCTCGCGTGGCCATTCGAGCGCGTCGAAAACCGAGGATCTTGACGGCCGCGGCGAGCGATCACCCCGAACTTCGCGTCCCGACAGGATGAGGCCTAGAAATCGCAGTTAAGAACCCGTGTTCTTGACGGCGTCTCAGCGCCCGCCCAGAGCCTCACGCAGAAGGTGCGTGAGGGCCGCCAGCTGCACCGACTCGCTCGCCGTCTCCTCCGTCGCCTCGCCGTCCAGCGCACGGGCCGCGAGGCCCTGCTTCTGGTCGATGAGCTCGGCGATCTTCGTGTCGATCGTGTGCGCGGCGATGATCCGCCAGGCGGTGACCGGCTCGTCCTGGCCGATGCGGTGCACGCGGTCGATGGCCTGCGTCTGCTCGGCGGCGGTCCACGACAGCTCCGCGAGGACGACGTTCGAGGCCGCCTGCAGGTTGAGTCCGACGCCGGCCGCCGTGAGCGAGCACACCGCGATGCCGACCTCGGGGTCGCCGTTGAAGTCGTCGATGGCCTGCTGCCGTGCCGTGTTGGTCTGGTCACCGCGGATGGACACCGCGCGGATGCCTGCGGAGGCGAAGTGCGCCTCCGCCTGGTCCATGACGTCGATGTGCTTCGCGAAGAACACGACCTTGCCGACCGACCGCTGCAGCTGTGCGGCGTAGTCGGCCGCGAGGAGTGCCTTCGCCTGACCGATGCGGCGCACCATGGTGAAGACGTTGTCTCCCCCGGTACCGGCGGCCTTCGACTCCTCGAGCTCGTTCTGCGCCACGAGCCGGACGATGTCGTCGTCGATCTCGCCGGGCGCGAGACCGCGGTCGCCGCGTGCCTCGATGATGCGGCGGTAGCGGGTGGCCAGGCGCTCTCCCAGCTCGCGCTCGGCCTGGCGGATGCTGCGACCGAACTCGTCGTCGAGCTGCACCGGCAGATCGGCGACCAGCTTGTCGGGCAGGTCGGCGGCGACGTCCTTCTTCTTGCGTCGCACGATGCCCATCGAGATCACCGCGTCGCGGGCCTCCGGATAGAAGGCCTTGTCCGCGGGCGTGAGCCCCGTCGCGTCGAGCTTCTCCATGAGCTCCGGCCCGGGCTTCTCGCCGTTCGTCCAGCCGAGGAAACGCCAGATGGCGTCGAAGTCCTCGACATCGTTGATGAGCGGGGTGCCGGTGAGGGCGAGCATGAGCGGGTCGTGCCCCGGCGTGCGCTCGCGCACCTGCGCCGCGAGCGAGAGCACGTTCTGCGAACGCTGCGACGAGAGGTTCTTGATGAAGTGCGCCTCGTCGACGACCATGCCGCGCAGGCCGATCGACGCGAGCCAGGACATGTGACGGTCGAGGATCTCGTAGTTGACGATGAACACGTCGGCGAAGGCGTCGATGTCGTCGCCGTCGCCCTGGATGACCGTGGCACGACGCTGCGGCGTCCACCGCTCGACCTCGCGCGCCCAGTTCATCTTCACGACGTTGGGTACCACGACGAGCAGCGGATAGGCGCCGGCGACGGAGGCCGCGAGCACCGACTGCGCCGTCTTGCCGAGGCCCGGCTCGTCGGCGAGCAGGAAGCTGCGGTGTCCGGCGCGCACAGCCTCGAGGAAACGGGACTGGTGCACCATGATCTCGCGCCCCTTGGGCGAGATGTGATCGAACTCCGGAGCCGGCGGAAGCTCCATCGACGCTGCCGCACCGCCCGCGCCGGTCTCGAAGGCCTTGTACAGCGGCCCCATGAGCTCCCAGCCGTCGAGGCGGCGGCGGGGCGTGCTGGCCGGACGCGGGGTCAGGTCGGGCGCGAGGAACGGGTTGGCCAGCTGACGGGCCTCCACCGAGGGCGGGGTGACCTGACGCTCGGCGATGGCCGCGGGGACCACCGACACCTGCACGGGCGCGGGGTCGGCGATGATGAGCTCCTCCGGCGGGAGCTCGGCCCCCGACTCGAGCAGCCAGTCGCGCCGCATCCGCTTGGCGACCGGCGAGGTGGCCTGGTCGGCCTCGAGCAGCTGGATGAGCGAGGTGTCCCGCGCGGCCGTCTTCGCGAGGATCGTCGCGACACCGTCGAGCCGCTTGAGCAGCTCGGCGCGGGCCGCGTCGGTGATCTCCGTGTCGGCCTTCACCCTGGCGCGCTCCTCGCGCACCAGGAACGCGATCACCTGGAACTTCGTGCGGTTCGTGGGACCCAGCTTTCCCCGCTGGGACTTCGCCTCGATCTCCCGCACCTTGCGCGCGAGAATCGGGATGAGGGGTGCCTCGTCATCGCGACGGGACGTCTTCTTGCGCCGCGGGGCGGCGGTTGCCGTGGTCGGCATGCTCCTCCTGAGCCTGAAGGGCTCCGGCGCCCTCAGGGAGCCGTGAGCCGTTCTCGTCGTCCGCGTGTGGCGTGAGCCAGGACCGTGCGGACTGTGGATCGGTGTTCCCGCCGGAGCACGCGATACGTGCGGGACCGGTGGGAGCCTGCTGCCATTCTATGCCATCCCCACCCCCGGCCGCGGAAGCAGGGCGCCGCCGTGTTACGCGGAGACCTCGAGGATGGCCGCGGCCTGTGCGACGTCGGCGGCCATCTGCGTCATCAGCTTCTCGATGCCCTCGAACGCGACCATGCCGCGCAGCCGCTGCACGAACTCCACCGTCACGTAGTGACCGTAGAGGTCGAGCCCGGTCTCCCCCAGCACGTGCGCCTCGACCTGACGGACGAGCACGTCGTCGAAGGTGGGGTTCGTGCCCACCGAGATCGCCGACGGGTGCCGGATGCCGGTGTCGTGGTCGACGAGCCAGCCGGCGTAGACGCCGTCGGCGGGGACGAACGCGTCGACGATGGTGGAGAGGTTGGCGGTCGGGAACCCGAGCTCGCGTCCGCGTTTCAGCCCGTGGACGACGACGCCGCGCACGTCGGGGTACCGTCCGAGGGCGCGGGCCGCCTCGGCGACGTCCCCCGCCATCAGCAGCTCGCGGATCCAGCTCGACGAGACCCGGCGGCTCGATCCCGGAAGGTAGACGTCGTCGACGACCTCGACCGTGAACCCGTACCGGGGGCCGAGCTCCCGAAGCAGCTCGGGGGTGCCGGCGCCCCGGTGTCCGAAGCGGAAGTCGGCGCCGACGAGCACCGTGGACACGTGCAGCGCGCCGACGAGGATGTCGACGACGAAGTCCTCCGCGCTCCGGGCGGCGAGCGTCTCGTCGAACGTCAGCACGAGCGTCGCGTCGAGTCCGAGCTCGCCGAGGAGCTCCAACTTGCGGTCGACGGTCACGACGTTCTCGGGACACCGGTCGGGACGGATCACGGCGAGGGGGTTGCGGTCGAACGTGACCGCGACGGCACGGCTCCCCGAGGCCGCGGCAGCCTCCTCCAGGCGGCGGATGACGGCGCGGTGCCCCTCGTGCACGCCGTCGAACTTGCCGATGGCGACGGCGCTGGGCCCGAAGTCCTCCGGCACCTCGTCCGGATTCCGGAACACGATCACGCGGCGACCTCGACCGGACGCGCGGTCTCGACGGGCCGGTGCGTGCGCAGCCACCAGATCCCGAAGATCGGGAGGACGAGGGGGATGAAGAGGTAGCCGCGCCCGAACAGCGACCATACGGTCTCGTGCTGGAAGAGCTCGGGGAGGACGAGGCTGAGCACGCCGACGACCAGCACCCCGGTGAGTTCGAAGACGATCGCCACCCACGCGACGGTGTACCAGCCGCGACGACGCGCGAAGACGAGCGCGAGCGTCGCCAGGACGTACACGACCGCGGCCAGCGCCGAGAGGCTGTAGGCCAACGGGGCCTCGTCGAATCGACGGACGATCTGCACGAAGCTGCGCCCGGTGGCCGCCAGCGCCATCACGGCGTAGACGATCACCAGGACACGACCGATACCGGTCATCCGAGTGGAGGGGGCGGTGGAGCTCATAGCGCATTCCATCCTAGAGCCGGGCGAGCCGCCCGGCGTCCGCCCCGGCTGGCGCTCAGGCGACCTGGACGGTCCAAATCACCTGCATGCGCCACAGCATGATCGCGATCGCGAGGGCGGCCACGCCGAGCACGACGGTGCTCCACCGGCTGCGTTCCATCAGCGCCCAGAGCACGGCCCCGATCGGAAGCAGGGCCGCCGAGATGAGGTACACCCAGAGCTCCAGCAGATCCCCGGTGGGCGGGTTCCCCGCGAGCGGCGCGACGATGGCGACGACGATCTGCACGATCAGCAGCACCTCGACGAAAGCGAGCGCCCCGACGGAGAAGTCGCTGGGGCGACGGCCGGCGAACCCCGCGCCGAGGCAGAAGAGCCCGGCGGCGACGGCGACGACGATCTGCACGATCGTGAACCACAGGATCATCGGGAGACCTCCGGCATGTTCATGGCGCTCTTCACATCGGCACCGCGCTTCTCGACGACCCCCACGAGCGTGCCGTCGTCTTCGATGGCCGCCGCGAGCGGTCCGTCCAGGCGCACCGCCTGCCCCGCGAGACGTTTGCCGTGTCTCAGGTCACGCGCCTCCTCCGCTGTGACGGGGAGGGCGGGGAGCACGCGGCCGGCGGCGGCGCCGGGGGTGAGCACGGGAGCGCCCTCGAGGGCGTCGATCGCCACGGCGTCGCGCACGTCGAACGGGCCGACGCGGGTGCGGCGGAGAGCGGTCAGGTGGCCGCCGACGCCGAGGCCGGCGCCCAGGTCGCGGGCCAGCGAGCGGATGTAGGTTCCGGACGAGCAGTCCACGACGACATCGAGATCGATCGCGTGCTCGTCGCGGCGACGCGCGACGACGTCGAACCGGGACACGACGACGTCTCGCGGCGGGAGGACCACCTCCTCCCCCGCACGGACGCGGTCGTAGGCGCGGCGGCCGTCGACCTTGATCGCCGACACCGCACTCGGGACCTGGGAGATCGCGCCCGTCAGCGCGGCCACTCCGGCATCGATCGCCGCCTCCTCGATCGTCGCGAGGGCGCTCTCATCCGCGCGGTGGAGGATCTCGCCCTCCGCGTCATCCGTGGAGGTGACGGCTCCGAGCCGGATGGTCGCCTCGTACGTCTTGTCCGCGCCCACGATGTAGGTGAGGAGGCGGGTCGCGCCCTCGATGCCGATGACGAGCAGTCCGGTGGCCATCGGGTCGAGGGTCCCCGCGTGACCGACCTTGCGGGTCCCGAAGGCCCGCCTGGTGCGGGCGACCACGTCGTGACTGGTCAGCCCGCCGGGCTTGTCGACGAGGAGGATGCCGGGGGTCGCCATCCCTCCAGCCTACCGACGCCGGGAGCGGAGACCGCTCGCCTAGGCTGGAGGGATGGCCGCGCCCGCACCGTCTCCTGCGACGATGACGCCCCTGCACGGCTGGTACGCCGAAGAGGCGCGCGATCTGCCGTGGCGCCGCCCGGAGTTCCACGCAGCCTTCGGCGCCTGGGGCGTGCTGGTAAGCGAGTTCATGCTGCAGCAGACGCCCGTGACCCGCGTGATCCCGCACCTCGATGCGTGGCTGACGCGGTGGCCCACGCCCCGCGCGATGGCGGCCGCGTCTCCGGCGGACGTCGTGCAGCAATGGGCGAGCCTCGGCTATCCGCGGCGCGCCCTGTGGCTGCACCGCGCGGCCGTCGAGGTGGTCGAGCGCCACGGCGGCGTCGTGCCGCGTGAGGTCGACGCCCTCCTCGCCCTCTCCGGGATCGGCGACTACACCGCCCGTGCCGTGGCCGTGTTCGCGTACGGCGACCGTCATCCCGTCGTCGACACCAACACCCGGCGCGTGCTCGCCAGGGCGATCGAGGGACGGGCACAACCGGGGTCCCCGTCCCGCCGCGACCTCGCGCTCATGGCGGCGCTGCTGCCCGCGGACCCCGTAGAGGCCGCTGTCCTCAACGCCGCGGCGATGGAGCTCGGCGCGACGATCTGCACGTCCCGTGCGCCCCGATGCGAACGCTGCCCGCTGGCGGACGGGTGTGCGTGGCTCGCGGCCGGCCGACCCGACACCGGGGATGAGCGACGACGACAGGCTGCGTACGAGGGTTCGGACCGCCAGGCCCGCGGCGCCGTGCTCCGGCTCCTGCGCGCCGCCGCCCCCGCCGCGGTCCCGCTCACCGCCGTCCTCCCGGACTGGCCGGACGTGCGTCAGCGGGACCGTGCGATCGACTCCCTCATCGCCGACGGGCTCGCGGAAGCCGACGGGGAGGGCCTCTCCCTGCCACGGTGAGCGCTCAGAGGAGCTGTTCGGTGCGGTGGGCCAACACGGTCAGTTCGACACGGCTGCGGACGTTCAGCTTCGCGAACGCGCGTCCGAGGTGCACCTCGACCGTGCGGACCGAGACCGACAGCCGCTCCGCGATCGCGCGGTTCGCCGTTCCGCCGACCGCGAGCATCGCCACCTCGAGTTCCCGGGGCGTCAGTCGCTGAGCCCAGGCGCTCCGGCAGGCGGACAGGGCCGCGGTCCCGTCTGCCGTGGTCCCGGACGCCTCGAGCCGTTCCCGCCGTCGTCGCACCGCGCGCTCCCAGGCCCGCGCTCCGGCGACCTCGAACAGCCGCTCGGCCTGCGCGAGGTGCCCGCGTGCCGAGACCACATCTCCGTGCAGACCGGACCGGACCCCGAGGAGGGCCTCGACCCGCCCGCGGGCGAACGGAGACCGAAGCCGGCTCGCCGCCACCCGCAGCTCCTCCAGGTCCGTGCGCCATGTGGGGCCGGCGGACCCGACGACCGCCCGCCGCAGCGCCGCGGCGATCTCGCTCTCCGGCGGCCGCACGGTCCCCGGCCGGTATCCCCCCGGCGACCAGAGCACGACCTCGTCGATTCCCGGCACCGCGAACAGCGGCTGCGGGGCTCCGCGGTCCCGCCACAGCCCCATGGCGCCGACGGCCACCTCGAAAGAACCGTCCAGAAAGGCCTCGACGGCGCGATCGACCAGCACGTCCGACTCGGCGGCGGGAGGGAGGACGTCGGTGAGTGCACGCGCGATCGGGCCCAGGGCGCCGAGCACCGCCAGGTCGAGCCGCCGCGCCAGGACGACACCGAGACCGGCGAACGGGATGGTGATGGGGAGCTCGACCGCCGCGTGCCGGAGCAGTTCCCTGGCCGGGCCGATGTCTCCCCGCCAGACGAGGAGCAGCACCTCGGTGACAGCGCGGTAGGCCCGCACCACCGGGCTGCTCTCGAAGCCGGGGAACACCGGATCGCGCTCCGCCCCTGGGAGTCCTCCCGTGCGCAGCAGCCGCAGGCCCTCGTCGATGTCGCCCGCGCATGCCGTCTGCAGCGCCGCCGCTACGCCGCCAAGCCCGTCGAGGCCCGCGGTCCCGCTCGCCGGCATGACGTCGCCGGCGAGGAGAGCGCACACCCCTACCACGGCATCGCGCAGCGCACGGTCCGTCCCCGCGCGGGAGGCTCCGCGGACCTCCGCGAGCCAGCGCCACTCGGCCCCGCGGTCGCGACGTTCCGCGCACAGGATCGCGACGAGCCCCGCGGATCGCGCCCATGCCGTGGCGTCGGCCGCGGAGCCGGAGGCGAGCCGCCGCGGATCGACGGCGGGAACGTGGCCGTGCCGAAGGGTGCGGGCGGCGAGGTAGGGGCCGAGCGCCCGTACCCGTCGATGCTCCGCGGCGCCCGGGAAGAGGCCGCTCAGCCACGCCTCGGCATCCGCGGCGTAACCGCAGGCGAGCGCCGCGCAGCCGGCGAGCACCCGGGCCTCCTCGCCGACGGCGCCGGACTCGTGCGCCGCGGCCTCACCGGCCAGGAGCAGCGCGCGCTCCGTGAGTCCCGCGTCGGCCGCGACACGGGCCCGGGCCGTCAGGACCGCTGCGGCCCGACGATCCCGCGCGGCGCACGACCGCGCACGATGCCACGCCGCGCCACTCCAGTCCCCGCGTGCGACCGCGGCGTGAGCAAGCCGGGTGTGCACGCGCGCGACCTCCGCCGCCGACGCGGCCGCGTACACCTCCGCGGCCACGCGCGGGTCGGTGAGCCGGATCGAGCCCGCGTGGATCGTCAGATGCGGCGCGGCGGCGCTGGCCCGTATCTCCTCCACGCGGCGTCCGTCGGCCGCGAGGATCGGATCCAGCTCCTCCTCGAGTGCCAGCACCACCGTGAGCAGGAGCAGCCGGTCGGCGCTCGCCAGCCCGCGGATGCCGGCATGGACCGCCGCGGACGGCAGCGGCCACGGGATCCGACTCAGTCCGCGGCGCTGCTCCGGTGTGAGGCGGGCTGCGACGGCGAACACGGCTTCGGCATCGTCAGGCAGCGCGGCGGCCAACTGCGCCGCCACGTGCGGCGCGCAGCACAGATCCCGCCGTCGAAGCTCATCCAGCAGCGGCTCCACGACGACAGGCGCGACGAAGAGCCCCGCGGGCATGCTCGTCGCCTGAATGTCGATCCCCCCAGATCCACCGGTTGTCCCGCCGCGGACCTGAGGGTATCAGACGCATCAGTCCTCGTCGTCGTCCGACCGGTAGGGGTCGGCCTCGCCGGCGTGGGTCGCGGACGAGGCCAGCTTGGCCACCTCCGCGTCGCGCTCCTGCGCCTCGCGCAGCAGAGCGGTGATGTGGTCGGCGTTCTCCGGCAGCGCGTCCGGGATGAACTCGAGCGTGGGGACGAGTCGAGTGCTGAGCTGTCGACCGACCTCGCTGCGCAGCATTCCTGTCGCGGACGTGAGCGCGGCACCGCTGGCGAGGCGCTCCTCTTCCGTGCCGAGCACCGTGTAGAACACGGACGCGTGCTGCAGATCGCCGCTCACGCGGACGTCGGTGATGGTCACGAAGCCGAGACGCGGGTCGCGCAGCCCCTTCTCCAAGCGCTCGGCGAGGATGACGCGGATGCGATCCGCGAGTCGGGCCTGTCGTTCACCAGCCATTGTTCCTTCTCCCACCTCTGTGCGTCGCGGTTCCCAGCGAACCGCGGAGGCGGCTGCCTCCTCCCCCGTCACGGGAGGAGGAGGCAGCCGCCGAAGTCGTGCGGATCAGCCGCGCGGCTTCTCCACCATCTCGGTCGTCTCGATCTCGTCGCCGACCTGGATGTCGTTGTACTTGCCGAGGCCGATACCGGCCTCGTAGTCCGTCCGCACCTCGGTGACGTCGTCCTTGAACCGGCGCAGCGACTCGATGGCGAGGCCATCGGCGATGACGACGCCGTCGCGGATGACACGGGCCTTCGCGTTGCGCGTGATCGTCCCGGACCGCACGATGACACCGGCGATGTTGCCGAACTTCGAGGAGCGGAACACCTCGCGGATCTCGGCGACACCCGACTGGACCTCTTCGTACTCCGGCTTGAGCATGCCCTTGAGCGAGCTCTCGATCTCGTCGATCGCGTTGTAGATGACGGAGTAGAAACGGATGTCCACGCCCTCACGCTGAGCACGCTCGCGCGCCTTCGTGTCGGGGCGGACGTTGAAGCCCACGATGATCGCGTTGTCGATCGTCGCCAGGTTCACGTCGGACTCGGTGATCGCACCGACACCGCGGTGGATGATGCGCAGCTGCACCGAGTCGTCGACCTCGATCTTGAGGAGCGACTCCTCCAGCGCCTCGACGGCACCGGAGACGTCACCCTTGATGATGAGGTTGAGCGACTCGACCTTGCCCTCTTCGAGAGCACGGGTGAAGTCCTCGAGCGAGATGCGCTTGCGGGCCTTGGCCAGCTGGGCGTTGCGCTCGACGGCTTCGCGCTTCTCCGCGATCTGACGCGCCATGCGGTCTTCCTCGGTGACGATGAAGACGTCGCCGGCGCGGGGCACGGAGTTCAGACCCTGCACCTGGACCGGACGGGACGGCGCGGCCGCCTCGACGATCTCGCCGTTCTCGTCGATCATCGCGCGGACACGGCCGTAGGCGGTGCCCGCCACGATCGCGTCGCCGACCCGGAGGGTTCCGGACTGGATCAGCACCGTCGCGACCGAACCGCGGCCCTTGTCGAGCTTCGCCTCGATGGCGACACCGCGAGCGGCCTTGTTCGGGTTGGCGGTCAGGTCGAGACCGGCATCCGCCGTGAGCAGCACCGCGTCCAGGAGCTCCTGGATGCCGGTGTTGGCACGGGCCGAGACGTCGACGAACATGACGTCGCCGCCGTACTCCTCCGCCACCAGACCGTACTCGGTGAGCTGCTGACGCACCTTGGCCGGGTTGGCTTCGGGCTTGTCGACCTTGTTCACCGCGACCACGATCGGCACGTTGGCCGCCTGGGCGTGGTTCAGCGCCTCGACCGTCTGCGGCATGATGCCGTCGTCGGCCGCGACCACGAGGATCGCGAGGTCGGTGACCTGCGCACCACGGGCACGCATGGCGGTGAACGCCTCGTGACCGGGGGTGTCGATGAACGTGATCGCCCGCTCGATGCCCTCGTGCTCGGTCCAGACCTGGTAGGCACCGATGTGCTGGGTGATGCCGCCGGCCTCACCCTCGATGACGTTGGTCTGACGGATCGCGTCGAGGAGGCGCGTCTTACCGTGGTCGACGTGACCCATGACGGTGACGACCGGGGGACGGATCTCGAGGTCGTCCTCGCTCTCCTCCTCCAGCTCCTTCTCGAGGTCGAGACCGAAGCCCTCGAGGAGCTCCTTGTCCTCGTCCTCGGGCGAGACCATCTGGACCTTGTAGCCCAGCTCCTCACCGAGGACCTCGAACGTGGCCTCATCCAGCGACTCGGTGGCCGTGGCCATCTCGCCGAGGTTGAAGAGGATCGTGACGAGGGTGCCCGGCTGCACGGTGTAGCCGGTCAGGGCCTCGATCTTGTCGGCGAAGTCCGCGATGGAGGCACCGCGACGCATGCGGATCGTCTCGCCGTTGCCACGGGTGACGTTGACGCCACCGACGACCGGGGCGCTCCGCATCTCGAACTCTTGCCGCTTCGCCCGCCGCGACTTGCGCTGCTTGCTCTTGCCGCCGCCCTTGCCGAAGGCACCGGCGGTACCGCCGCCGGGACCACGGCCACGACCGCCACCACCGGGACGACCGGCGAAACCGCCGCCGGGACGGGGACCCGCACCGGGACCGCCACCACCGCCGGGACGACCGGGGCCGCCCGTACGCTGCTGGAACGGAGCACCGGGACGACCGCCCTGGCCACCACGAGGTGCGCCGGGTCGCGGCGAGCCGGGACGCGGGGCACCCGGGCGCGGAGCACCGGGACGGGGCGCCTGCGGACGCGGGATGTTGCCGGGGGTCGGGCGCTGGCCCATCCCCTGCGCCGAGGCGAAGGGGTTGTTGCCGGGACGGGGACCTGCGGGACGCTGGCCCATGCCCTGTGCGGACGAGAACGGGTTGTTGCCGGGGCGGGGCGCGCCGGGCTTCGGGGCGTTGCCGTCACCGGAGGACGGAGCGGCCGGAGCCGGAGCCGACGGCTTCGCGGGCGCCGACGGTGCCGGAGCCTTCTCCGCCGCGGGGGCGGGCGCCGGGCTCGGGGCGGGTGCGGCCGGAGCTGCAGGACCCGGCTTGGGGCCGGGCTTCGGACCGGGGGTGGGCGCCGAGGACTTCGGTGCCGGCTTCGCGGCGGGCTTCGCCGCAGCGGGCTCGGAGGCCGCCTTCAGGGACGGGTCGGCCTCGATCGCGGCGCGCAGCTTGCGCGCCACCGGGGGCTCGACCGTCGAGGACGGGCTCTTCACGAACTCGCCGAGTTCCTTGAGCTTCGCAAGTGCGACCTTGCTGTCGACGCCGAGTTCGGCGGCGATCTCATGTACGCGTGGTTTACCAGCCACAATTCTCCTGTCTGGGTCGGTCTGCCCAGACAGGGCAGACCACTAGTCGCGGACGGGTCTCATTTCGAGCCGTTCACTTTGTTTCCATAGCTGTTCAGCCTTTGTTTCTTGGTGGGTGCTGTTCGAAGATCCGTGTGTCCAGCTGAGTGGTCACACGCAGTGCTCTTCCGAAAGCTCGACGCCGCAGAGCGGCTTCCATGCACTCGGGTGTCGGATGCACCCACGCGCCACGCCCCGGCAGGACAGCACGCTCATCGGGGATGAGGGTGTCGTTCTGGGCAACCACCCTGAGCAGAGTGGAGCGGGGAGCACGCGTGCGGCAACCGACGCACGTTCGTACGGGTTCCATCTTACACCTGCGTTCCGTCCGTCCTCGCCGCCACCGGGCGTGGCGTCGAGGACGGACAGGGATCAGTCGAGGACGCTGTCCGGCTGGATGTCGATCTTGGCGCCGGTGAGCTTGGCGGCCAGACGCGCGTTCTGACCCTCCTTGCCGATGGCGAGCGACAGCTGGTAGTCCGGCACGAGGGCGCGGACGGCCTTGGTGCTCGCGTCGAGGACGAACGAGCTCGTGACCTTCGCCGGCGACAGCGCGTGCGCCACGAACGTGGGCAGGTCGGCGTCGTAGTCGACGATGTCGATCTTCTCCCCCGCCAGCTCCTCCGTGACGGCCCGCACACGGCGCCCCATCTCGCCGATGCAGGCACCCTTGGCGTTGATGGCCGGGTCGTTCGCCTTCACCGCGATCTTGGTGCGGTGCCCGGCCTCGCGGGCCAGCGCGACGATCTCGACCAGGCCGGCCGCGATCTCGGGCACCTCGAGCGCGAACAGCTTGCGGACCAGGCCCGGGTGCGTGCGCGAGACGGTGATCTGCGGACCCTTGAGCCCCTTGGCGACGCTGGTGACGTAGACGCGCAGCCGGGACCCGTGCGCGTACTCCTCGCCGGGCACCTGCTCCTCGGGCGGGAGGATCGCCTCGACGGAGCCGAGGTCGACGTGGATCATGCGCGGGTTCGGCCCCTGCTGGATCACGCCGGCGACGATGTCGCCCTCCTTGCCCTTGAACTCCCCGAGGACGGCGTCGTCCGCGATGTCCCGGAGGCGCTGGCTGATGACCTGCTTGGCGGCGAATGCGGCGATGCGCCCGAAGTCGTCCGGCGTCGCCTCCTCCTCGCCGATGATCGCACCCTCGTCGTCGCGGACGACCTGGAGGACGGCGACATGGCCGGTCTTGCGGTCGAGGTGCACGCGGACGCCCTCCGGCGTCGCGCCGTCGGGCGAGACGTGCTTGGAGTACGCGGTCAGGATCGCCTGCTCGATGATCGAGACGAGCTCGTCGAACGGGATCGCCTTCTCCTTCTCGATCCCTCGCAGCAGACTCAGTTCGATGTCCATGACGGCCTCCCTATTCAGCTCTCGTCGCGCCCGAATGCACGCGCGACATCCGTACAACGATACCGTGTGCCGCGCGCCCGGGCCATCCGGCCTCCGCCGGCACAGGCCGTCGCGCGGCAGCAGGCGCCCTTGCCGGAACCGGCCTGCCTCCGCGCGGCGGCCTGTCCCGTCGTGGAGTCCCGCGCCTGGTCAGGCCTTCGGCGCGGACGGGAGGGCGTTGAGCGCGCCGATCAGACGGAAGAGGTTGCCCACCTGACGCTGATCCAGGTGCAGGGCGAGGCGCGGGAGGTCGAGGCGGTCGTCATCGGCGACCTCTGGGGACCGGGGAGCCGTGCGCTCGATCCGCCCGGTCGACAGGAGTGCGGCGAAGGCGGTGTTGAGCTCCTCGATCTCGGCGTCCGTCGGCTCGGCCTTGAGCCGCAGCACGAGCGTGTCCCCGACCCACCGCAGCGAGTCGTAGTTGCGCCAGAACCCGGTGATCTCGGCGCGGGCCTCCTCGACCGAGTCGGTGATGACGACGCGATCGAAGTCCCCCGGGGAGATCACCCCCATCGGGGCGAGGTGCTCGTCGACGAAGCGCCGCATGCCCTGCCAGAACGATCCGCCCTTCTCGTCGAGCAGCACGATCGGCGTCGGCTCGGCCTTCCCGGTCTGCTGCAGGGTGAGCAGCTCGAACATCTCGTCGAGCGTGCCGAAGCCCCCGGGCAGGCAGATGAATCCGCTCGACTCCTTGATGAGCATGAGCTTGCGCGTGAAGAAGTACTTCATCGCGACGACCTGATCGCTTCCCGCGACGAGACTGTTCGCCTTCTCCTCGAAGGGGAGCCGGATGGAGACGCCGAGCGACAGCGCCGGCCCCGCCCCCTCGGCGGCCGCCTGCATGATCCCGGGGCCCGCGCCCGTGACGACCATCCAGCCGTCGTTCGCGAGGGCCGCCGCGACATCGCGCGCCTGCAGGTACAGCGGGTCGTCGTGGAGGGTGCGCGCGGAGCCGAACACCGTCACCTTCGGCACGCCGCGGAACGGGGCGAAGAGGCGGAACGCGTCGCGCATCTCGGCCAGGGCAGCGGAGGCGATCTTGAGGTCGAGGCGGTCGGTGTCGTCCTCACCGAGGAGCAGCGCCGTGCGGAGCATCCGCATCACCAGCCGGCGGTCCGAGGACACCCCCGCTTCGTCCAGCACATGGTTGATCTCGTCGCTCAGAGCGGCCGGCAGCGGTTCCTCGGTCATGCCCCCAGCGTCCCACGCGGCCTCCCGCCGGCGGGACGCAACGCCGAGGATCCGCGCCCCCGCGCTCCGCAGCATGGGCGGGACGCGGTGTCAACGCCCGTGCCCGCGGTCGGCGGTGGCGCCACGATGGCGACATGACAGAGATCACCGGACCCGAGGCCCTCGCCCGCATCAAGGAGCTCGTGGAGGACATCGACTTCACCATGCTCACCACCACCGACCCGGACGGGAACCTCGTCAGCCGGCCGATGTCGACCAGGCAGATGGACGACGCCGGCGCCATCTGGTTCTTCACGGCGGAAGACACGGAGAAGGTCGAGGAGGCGCGCCGTCACCATGATGTCGGGCTGGCCTACTGCGACGCGAAGGGCATGCGCTACGTGTCCGTCGCCGGCACCGCAGAGGTCGTCCACGACCGCGCGAAGATGGAGGAGCTCTACTCCCCCTCCCTCGACATCTGGTTCGAGGACGGGCTGGACACCCCCGGCATCGCCCTGCTCGCGGTCACCCCGGTCGTCGCCGAATTCTGGGAACCGGCGAAGGGCAAGGTGGCGATGGCCGCCGGGGCGCTCAAGGCGTTGGTGACCCGAGACACCCCGGACGACGACATCATGAACCACGGCCGCGTCACCTGCTGAGCGACCGGGAGCGCCGGGTCAGCGCGTGGCGGAGAGCCGCTCCACGGCCTCGGCGACCGAGACCGCCTCGCGCTCGCCCGTGCGACGGTCCCAGAACTCCACCTGGCCGTCGGCGGCGCCCCGGCCGACGATCACGATCTTCGGGACGCCGACGAGCTCTGCATCACCGAACTTGACCCCGGGCGACACCTTCGGACGGTCGTCGTAGAGCACGTCGAGCCCTGCGGCTTCGAGCTGCGCGGAGAGGTCCTCCGCGACGTCGAAGGCGACCTGGTCGCGCCCGGCGGCGACGACCTGCACGTCGAACGGGGCGACCGAGGCCGGCCAGATGAGGCCCTTGTCGTCGTTGTTGAGCTCGGCGATGATCGCCAGGATCCGCGTGACGCCGATGCCGTACGACCCCATCGTGACCGTGACGAGCTTGCCGTTCTCGTTGAGGACCTTGAGGCCGAGCGCCTCCGCGTACTTCCGCCCGAGCTGGAAGACGTGACCGATCTCCATGCCGCGGGCGAGCTCGACCGGACCGGAGCCGTCGGGCGCCGGGTCGCCGGCGCGCACGTTCGCGATCTCCACGATGCCGTCCGCCTCGAAGTCGCGTCCGGCGACGACGGAGTGCGCGTGCTTCTGGTCGATGTTCGCGCCGGTGATCCAGCTCGTGCCCTCGCTCACGCGGGGGTCGACGAGGTAGCGGATGCCGGTCGCGGACTCCTCGCCCAGCACGGCGCCCGTGGGCGACCACGGACCGATGTAGCCCTTCACCAGGAGGGGGTTGTTCTCGAAGTCCTCGGCGGTAGCGGTCTCGACCTCGGCCGGCGCGAACGCGACCTCGGCGCGCTTCTCGTCCACCTCGCGGTCGCCGGGGATGCCGACGATCACGAGCTCACGGGTGCCGTCGAGGTGCTTCAGGGCGAGGACCACGTTCTTGAGCGTGTCGGCCGCGGTGTACTCGCCGTCGAGCTCGCGGTTGCAGTGCGCCACGAGCGTCTCGATGGTCGGCGTGTCCGGCGAGTCGAAGACCACGGGCGCGCCATCGGCATCGAACGGGACCGGAGCCGGGACGGGTGTGCTGAAGGCCTCGACGTTGGCCGCGTAGCCGCCGGCACTGCGGACGAACGTGTCCTCGCCCACGGGGGTCGGGTGCAGGAACTCCTCGCTCCGCGAACCGCCCATGGCCCCGGCGTCGGCCTGCACGATGGCGTACTCGAGGCCCAGCCGCTGGAAGATGCGCTCGTATGCGTCCCGCTGCGCCTGGTAGCTCGCGTCCAGCCCCTCGTCGGAGGCGTCGAACGAATAGGCGTCCTTCATCGTGAACTCACGGCCGCGGAGGAGACCCGCGCGCGGCCGGGCCTCGTCGCGGTACTTGTCCTGGATCTGGAAGATCGTGAGCGGCAGGTCCTTGTACGACGAGTACAGATCCTTCACGAGCAGCGTGAACGCCTCCTCGTGCGTCGGCGCCAGCAGGTAGTCCCCGCCCTTGCGGTCCTGGAGGCGGAACAGCAGATCTCCGTACTCGTCCCAGCGCCCGGTGGCCTCGTACGCCTCGCGCGGCATCAGTGCGGGGAAGTGCACCTCCTGCGCACCCGCGGCGGCCATCTCCTCGCGGATGACGGTCTCGATCTTCGCCTTGACGCGCAGGCCGAGGGGCAGCCACGCGAAGATGCCCGCCGCCTGCGGTCGGATGTACCCGGCGCGGATCAGCAGCTTGTGACTGGCGACCTCGGCACCGGCAGGATCTTCGCGGAGCGTACGGAGGAAGAAGTTCGAAAGACGAGTGACCACGGCTCAAGTGTAGTGAGCCGCGGTCACCCGCCTCGTCGCTCAGTTGAGGGCCGGGAGTCCCTGCGGCACGACACCGCCGCCGTAGAGGGTCTCCGCGAGCTCCTGCAGAGCCGTGAGCGCCACGCGCTGCGGCAGCGGACCGTAGGAGATGCGGGCCACGCCGAGCTTCTCGTACTCGGAGGCGGCGAGCGCGCCGGGGATGCCGATCACGCTGACCTTGCGCTCACCGATCCCCTCGACGAGCTGACGGGTGACGTTCGCGTCGAGGACGCCGGGGACGAAGACCGCGGTGGCGCCCGCATCGAGGAAGGCGCGACCGCGCTGGATGGCATCCGCGATGCTCTGCTCCACGGGGCGCGATCCGGCGCGCACGAACGCGTCGGTCCGGGCGTTGAGGGCGAACGGTACGCCCTCCGCCTCCGCGGCCTTCACGATGGCCTCGACGACGGCGACCGATTCGTCGAGCGGCTTGAGGCGGTCCTCGACGTTCGCGCCGACGACGCCGGCCGCGATCGCGAGGCGGGTGGTCTCCCCCGCGTCGCCGTACCCGTCGTCCAGGTCGGCGGTGACGGGAACGGACACGGCCGCCGCGATCCGTCCGACCATGTCGATCATGACGTCGCGCGGGGTGTCCCCGTCGTCGTAGCCGAACGACGCGGCGATGCCGTGACCGGCGGTGGCGATCGCCTTCGTCTCCGGCAGCGCGGCGACGGCGCGTGCGGAGACGACATCCCACACGTTCACCACGCGGAGGATCTCCGGGGCGTCATAGAGTCCGACGAGGGTCTGGGCCTTGGCAGCAGTGGTCATGTCCCCACGCTAGCGGCCGATGCGGGCACGCGGGCCGGCTGCGGCGGATCGTCCCGGTGCTCGACCTAGGCTGGCGGCATGCCCCAGCGCCGCTCGCATGTCGCCCCGTCCGCCGCCCAGACCGAGCTCGCCGCGGCGCTCTCCGCGCTGCGGGAGGCCCTGGACACGCCGACCGCGTTTCCCGCCGACGTGCTCGCCGAGGCGGAAGCGGCCTCGGCGACGACCCCGGAGCTCGACCTCACGGACATCCCGTTCGCGACCCTCGACCCGGCGGGCGCCCGTGACCTCGACCAGGCCTTCCACCTCGAACGCGACGGCGACGGCTATCGGGTGCGGTACGCCATCGCGGACGTGCCGGGTTTCGTCACCCCCGGTGGTGCCGTGGACGCGGAGGCCCGCCGACGGGGACAGACCCTATACGCCGCGGACGGCACGATCCCGCTGCATCCGCCGGTGCTGAGCGAGGACCGCGTCTCCCTGCTCCCCGATGTCGACCGTCCCGCACTCGTGTGGACGTTCGCGCTGGATGCCGCGGGCACCGTGACCGACTTCCGGCTGGAGCGCGCCCTCATCCGGTCGCGCGCGCAGCTCGACTACGCCTCCACCCAGGAGGCGCTGGACCGGGGCGACGGCGGCCACGCGGCCCTGCTGCCGGAGATCGGTGCCCTCCGTCTCGAACAGGAGCGTGGGCGCGGTGGAGCCAGCCTCAACGTCCCGGACGAGGAGGTCGTGCGCACCGAGGACGGCTCCTATGCGATCGAGCGCCGCAGCCCCCTGCCCGTGGAGGAGTGGAACGCGCAGCTGTCGCTCATGACCGGGATGGCGGCCGCGACGCTCATGATCGACGCAGGCGTGGGCATCCTCCGCACGATGCCGGAGCCGGACGAGGCGGCGTTCGCGGCCTTCCGTCACCAGACGGAGGCCTTGGGACGCGCGTGGACCGACGGGACCTACGGTGAGTACCTCCGTGGTCTCGACCGCACCGACCCGATGGCGCTCCCCGTGCTGGAGGCCGCAGCCTCGCTGTTCCGCGGTGCGGGGTACGTGGTGTTCGACGGCGAGCCGCCCGCGGACGCCGTGCAGGCCGCGATCGGAGCCCCCTACGCGCACGCGACGGCGCCTCTGCGCCGGCTCGTCGACAGGTGGGCCCTCGCGATCTGTCTCGCGGTGTCGACCGGGCAGCCGGTGCCGGAGTGGGTGCGCTCCTCCCTCGGCGACCTCCCCGCGCTCATGCAGGACTCGGGCCGACGGGCGTCGCAGCTGGACGCGGACACCGTGAACCGGGTCGAGGCCGCCCTGCTCACACCTCTGGTGGGACAGACGGTCGAGGCGACGGTCATCGAGCTCCGGGGCGAGCGGGCCGCCGTTCAGATCGCGGAGCCTGCGGTGACGACGACCGCGCCGGTGGGCTTCGCCAGGCCCGGGGACGTGGTGCGCTTGCGCGTCTCGCGCGTGGACATCGCGACGGGCGAGATCGAGCTCGCCGTCTGACTCCGCCGGAACAGGCGAGGACGCCGGATCAGGCGCTTACCGGCACCAGAGCCTGCGCTCCCGCGTTCGCCTGCGTCCCCGCCGGCTACCCTGTCGAGATGGATCAGGTCGAGCGGGTCGGGCGCTTCATCGCCGCGCGGTATCCGCGCGCACGCATCGCGATCGTCGCCGGGAGCACGGCCCGCGGCCAGCGCACGCGCTCGAGCGACATCGACCTCCTGCTCATCGACGATGATCTCTTCGCCGACGACGCCCGGGCGAGCGAGGCCGCCACCTTCGAGTTCGAGGGCGAGATCTTCGAGGTCTTCGCCTACACGGCGGAAGGGTTCGAGACATGGGCGAACCGCGGCCTTGCGCAGTACCGACCCGTCATCGTGCACATGCTCATGGAGGGCGTGCCGGTGCGCTCCGGGCCCGGGCTCGACGACCTGCGGGCCCGGTGGGGCGCCGTGCTCGCCGCGGGCCCCACAGTGGAAGACCGCGAGACACGATTCCGGCGGTACGTGATCACCGATCTGCTCGACGACCTCCAGGACGCCACGGACCCGCTCGAGCAGCAGGTCGTGGCCGGCCTGCTGTTCGAGCGCATGGCCGAGCTGATGCTGCTGGCCAACGGGCAGTGGATCGGCTCCGGGAAGTGGCTCCCCCGACGTCTGCGCGCGTGGAGTCCCGAGCGCGCGGAGCAGCTCAGCGCTCCGCTGCTCGCCGGAGACATCCCGGGGTTCGCGGCGCGGGTCGGCGAGGAACTGGAACTCGCGGGTGGTCGGGTGCAGGCGGGGTTCGTGCGCTGACCTCATCGCGAGAACAGGCAGGCACGCGACAGCAGGCGACACCGGCCGCTGGCGCCTGTCCTCGCGCGAATGCCCGAGGCGGGCGAGGGCATAATCGCGCGTCTCTCGCCTGGCGTGGCGCGAGAACAGGCAAGCACGCGACAGCAGGCGACACCAGCCGCTGACGCCTGTCCTCGCGCGAATGCCTGAGGCGGGCGAGGGCTCAGGAGGCGGGAGTCGCGGTCGTCGTCATCACGAGGAGCTGCGGGTCGGACAGATCCAGAGTCACCGCGATGGCGGCGAATTCCGCGAGGGAACGGACGTGGGTGCCGCCGCAGAGGATCACGGCCTCGCCCTCGGGGAGGTCGCAGTGCCAGCGTCGCCGGTCGACGATGGTCGGTCCGTCCACCTCGATGCGGCTCGCGGCAGCGGAGGCGACCCATGCGGCGAGCTGTGCGTTGATGCGCTGCTCGCGGTCCGCCAGCGTGGCCGCGAACGTCTCGGTGTCGAATCCCGCGCGGCGCAGGCTCTTGCCGAGGCGGTACTCATCGACGGCGCCGTCCTCGCGGATGCGGCTGGACTGGTTCGCCCGTCCCTCGAAGTCCGGGTTTCCCAGCGCATCCTCCCCCGGGTCCTTGCGCCAGAGGTCGGCGACCGCGAGATCCAGGGCGAGGGAGGCGAGGTGGCACGCGGTGTGACCGCGGCTGAGGCCGGCACGGTGAGCCTCGTCGACCGAGAGCGCCACGCGCGTCCCCTCCGCGAGCCAGGCGGGTGCGGCACCATCGAGCCGGTGGCCCACCAGCCAGGTCCACCCCTCGGTCCCGCGCTTGACGGGGATCGCGCTGCCCACCGCGAACGCGCCGTCATCCGAGACGGCCGCCATGAGCGCCTCGGTCACGGGGACGGCTCCGTCCTCGCCGGAGATGTCGCCGGTATCGCCGGGCTGATCGGGCCAGGTGTGATCGACGGGGTGGAACGGCGTGGCGTCCACGACGACCACCGTCCCGTCGGCATCGTCGGCCACACGGGTCACGACGGCGTCTCCGCGGAGGCTGCCGTCCGGGAAGGTGACGATCGTGGGCGTGGTCATGGGGCTCCTCGGAGAGACGGCGGAACGGTGGTGCCGATCAGGCACGGGGTGTCAGTGGGACGGCGGGATCGTGAAGCTGGCGAGCCGGTCGCCGTCGATGACGAAGATCCCCTCGGACTCGCCGTTGAAGACGCGACTGCTCCACGCGAACCGGATGCGCGTCGTGTCGCCGTCCGTGGCGGCCGAGAGCACGGTCATCCGCGCCCCGGCGCCGATCGCATCACTGTCCGCCCAGCCGCGCACGCCGTCGGCACCGGCTTTCACGGTGTCCCAGTCGCTCACGAAGCCGTCCGCGGTGAACGCGGCGACGAAGGCGTCGGTGTCCCCGGCGTTGATCGCGTCGATCATGGCCTGGACCGGCGCGGGCAGGAGGATGTCGGACACGGCACTCCTCGGATCAGGCGGTGACGACCTGGGCGGTGCCGAGCGGAGCGTCCGGTCCCATCTCGGCGGCGATGCGGTTCGCCTCCTCGATGAGGGTGGCGACGATGTCGGCCTCCGGGACCGTCTTGATGACCTCGCCCTTGACGAAGATCTGTCCCTTGCCGTTGCCGGAGGCGACACCGAGGTCGGCCTCGCGTGCCTCACCCGGGCCGTTCACGACGCAGCCCATGACGGCGACGCGCAGCGGCACCGTCATCTCCTTGAGCCCCTCGGTGACGTCTTCCGCGAGCGTGTAGACGTCGACCTGAGCCCGACCGCACGAGGGGCACGAGACGATCTCGAGCTTGCGCTCCCGGAGGTTGAGGGACTGGAGGATCTGGTGACCGACCTTGACCTCCTCGGCCGGCGGCGCGGACAGCGAGACGCGGATGGTGTCGCCGATACCCTCCCCCAGCAGGATGCCGAAGGCGGTCGCGCTCTTGATCGTGCCCTGGAAGGCCGGTCCCGCCTCGGTCACGCCGAGGTGCAGCGGCCAGTCGCCCCGCTCGGCGAGCTGACGGTAGGCCTTGACCATGACGACCGGGTCGTTGTGCTTGACCGAGATCTTGAAGTCGTGGAAGTCGTGCTCCTCGAACAGCGACGCCTCCCAGACCGCGCTCTCGACGAGGGCCTCCGGCGTGGCCTTGCCGTACTTCTCGAGCAGGCGACGGTCGAGCGAGCCTGCGTTCACGCCGATGCGGAGCGAGACGCCCGCGTCCTTGGCGGCCTTCGCGATCTCGCCGACCTGATCGTCGAACTTGCGGATGTTGCCCGGGTTCACGCGCACGGCCGCACAGCCGGCGTCGATCGCCTGGAAGACGTACTTCGGCTGGAAGTGGATGTCGGCGATGACCGGGATCTGGCTCTTCTTCGCGATGATGTGCAGCACGTCGGCGTCGTCCTGCGAGGGCACGGCGACGCGGACGATCTCGCAGCCGGAGGCGGTGAGCTCCGCGATCTGCTGCAGCGTCCCGTTGATGTCGGTGGTCTTCGTCGTCGTCATGGACTGCACGCTGACGGGCGCATCGCCGCCGACGAGCACCTTGCCCACCTTGATCTGACGGGACTTGCGACGCGGGGCGAGGACTTCGGGGACCTTCGGCATCCCAAGATTCACTGCTGGCACGATCCCAGCCTACGCCGCCCGGATGCGGAAGGGCTGGATGCGGCGGGTGTGGTAGTTTCGCCCCATGATCGCGCACATCACCTGGTGGCCCGCCTCCTAGGCGGTGTGTTCGCGTTCCCTCGAATCCAGACCGCCTCCGGGGCGGTCTTTTCGTTGCGCCGAGCCGGAGCCCTCGCACAGGAGACATCGATGACCCTCTCTCGCCTCGACGAGCTCAGCGCCGACCCCACCGCGTCCTTCGTGCTGATCGCCCGGGACGGCGCGGACACCGTCGAGCTGCTCACCGGAGAAGTGACCGACGTCGACCTGCTCGCCGACATCCCCCTGACGGTCGAGGGAGAGCCGCGGGAGGTGTTCGCGCTCGTCCCGTATCGACAGGTCCGCGAGCGCGGCTTCGTGGCCCAGGACGACGGCGCCCCGTTGCGCTGCCTCGTCGTCGCGGAGCACCTCGACCTGCCGACCGCTGCTGTGCTCGACGCGCTTCCGACCACCCCGATCCCGCTCCGCGATGAGGGCTTCGACATCGCGGACGAGGAGTACGCGCGGATCGTCGAGACAGTGATCGCGGACGAGATCGGCCGCGGCGAGGGTGCGAACTTCGTCATCCGCCGCGATTTCACCGCGACCGTCGACGCCGATGAGCGCCAGGCGGCGCTCACCTGGTTCCGGGCTCTGCTCGCCCACGAGCGCGGCGCCTACTGGACGTTCGCGGTCGTCACCCCCGGGCACATCGCGGTCGGGGCGAGCCCCGAGGCGCACGTCGTGGCCCGCGGCGGCGTCGTCACCATGAACCCCATCTCGGGCACCTTCCGGCATCCGGCCGGCGGCGCGACGAAGGAGACGCTCACCGACTTCCTGGCGTCGACCAAGGAGACCGAGGAGCTGTTCATGGTCGTGGACGAGGAGCTCAAGATGATGAGCGCCGTCTGCGCCGACGGCGGACGCATCACGGGCCCGCATCTCAAGGAGATGTCGCGGCTGACGCACACCGAGTACATGCTGCGCGGACGGAGCGGGCTGGACCCGCGGGACATCCTCCGCGAGACGATGTTCGCCCCGACCGTCACCGGCTCCCCCATGCAGAACGCCTGCGCCGTGATCCGGCGGCACGAGCGCAAGCCCCGGGGCTACTACTCGGGCGTCGCGGCGCTCTTCACGCCCAACGCCGACGGCGGGCACGACCTCGACGCGCCCATCCTCATCCGCACCGTGTACCTGCGCGACGGCGAGCTGAGCGTGCCCGTCGGCGCGACCCTCGTCCGCCACTCGGACCCGCACGGCGAGGTGTCCGAGACCCACGGCAAGGCCGCGGGCGTGCTCGGCGCCATCGGCGCGATCGATCGGGACCGCGTGGCCGAGGCCCGCAGCGACGCCGACGCCCCCGGTGAGCCGCGGCGTCTCGCCGACGACCCGGACGTCGCCGCGCTCCTCTCCTCGCGCAACGCCCGCCTCGCCGAGTTCTGGCTGAACCCGCAGGGCGAGGACTTCACCGGTCCGTTCTCCGGCCACTCCGCCCTCGTCGTCGACGCCGAGGACCGCTTCACGACGATGCTCGCGCATCAGCTGCGGCACCTCGGGCTCGACGTGACCATCGCGTCCTGGGACGAGGTGGACGACGAGGCGGTCGAGACGGCCGATCTCGTCGTCGCGGGCCCCGGCCCCGGCGACCCCCGAGACGACACGAGCCCGCGCATCGCCCGGATGCGCGAGGTCGTGGCGGCCCGCCTGCAGGCGCATTCGCCGCTGCTCGCGGTCTGCCTGAGCCACCAGATCCTGGCGGACCGGATGGGGATCGCGCTGACGCCCCTCGACGCTCCGCACCAGGGGCTGCAGAAGGCCGTGCCCGTATTCGGCGAGGACGCCTCGATCGGGTTCTACAACACCTTCACGGCACGGGTCGACCCCGGAGTAACCACGGTGGGCGCGGCCGAGGTCTCCGCGGATCCGGTGACCGGAGACGTCTACGCGCTCCGCGGCGAAGGCTTCGCATCGGTGCAGGGCCACCTCGAATCGATCCTGTCCCGCGACGGCATCCGCACGCTGGAGCGCCTGGCGGCGCACGCCCTGCGCTGAGCGCGTTCCGGCCGCTCAGCCCAGGAGCTTGACCGGGTTGAACAGGTCGGCCACGAGCAGGAGCGCGCCCATCGCGATCAGCAGCGTCGCGACGACGACGGTCAGCGGCACGAGCTTGGTGGCGTCGACCGGGGCCGGAGGCGGCCGCCGGAACAGCTTGGCCCACGCCCGCTTGATCCCCTCCCACAGCGCGACGACGATGTGCCCGCCGTCGAGCGGCAGCAGCGGGATGAGGTTGAAGACGAAGAGCGCGACGTTGAGCGAGCCGAGAAGGCCGAGCAGCACGGCGAAGCGGTTGAGCACCGGAGCGTCCGTCGCGGCCACCTCGCCCGCGAGACGCCCGACGCCGACGACGCTCAGCGGCCCGTTCGGATCGCGTTCCCCTCCCGTCACGAGCGAGACCCCGACGTCCCACAGGCGCACCGGGAGCGTGACGATCAGCGAGCCGACCCGGGCGACGGTGTCCGCCGCCAGCTGGGGTCCGGCGGTCAGCGGCTGCTGCACGTAGCCCATCTGCGCGATCATCCCCGCGTAGCCGA
Organism: Microbacterium sp. CH1; assembly: GCF_001595495.1. Classification (NCBI taxonomy): domain Bacteria; kingdom Bacillati; phylum Actinomycetota; class Actinomycetes; order Micrococcales; family Microbacteriaceae; genus Microbacterium; species Microbacterium sp. CH1. Next base: position 823,639 of record NZ_LOSO01000011.1, read on the forward strand.
CCTCCTTCACGACGGGATCGCCGTCGTCGTCGAGCACCGGCTGCCCGCTCGCGTCCGTGATGGTGCGCTCCGCCGCGATGGGCGTGAGGGTCAGCGTCCGCTCGGTGCCGTCCCGGCGCACGACGAGGGCGAGGGGCTCGCCCGGCGAGGCCTGGACGATGGCGGTGGCCTCCGCGAAGGTCGACACCGGCTTCCCGTCGATCGACACGAGGACGTCGCCCGGCTGCACATCGGCCGCAGCGGCCGGGGACTCCGGATCGTCGGCCCCGCACTCGGTCGCCGTCGACGACGCAGGGACCACGCACTCGTTCACCGCCGCGACCGTCGTGGTGCCCTGCTGCACGCCGATCCCGCTGACGAGAACGGTGAAGATCACCACGGCCAGCACGAGATTCATGAGCGGTCCGCCGAGCATCACGATCACGCGCTTCCACACCGGCAGCTTGTAGAAGACCCGGTCCTCGGCGCCCTCCGCGATCGTCTCGTCGTTGGCCGAACGCGCGTCCTGGATGAGCGTGCGGAACGCCCCGGAGGCGGGCCCGCTGTCCTTCGACGACGGATACATCCCCGACATGGAGATGAAGCCGCCCAGGGGCAGGAGCTTGAAGCCGTACTCCGTCTCGCCGATCCGCTTCGACCACACGCGCGGCCCGAAGCCGATCATGTACTGGCCGACACGCACGCCGAAGAGCTTCGCGGGGACGAGGTGGCCGACCTCGTGCAGACCGATCGAGAGGCCGAGGCCGATCAGCATGAACACGATGCCGCCCAGATAGAGCAGGAATACCACGAGCCCACGCTACTGCCCGCCGCCTAGGAATCCGCCCGGCTCGCGCAGCGTCGCTAGGCTGGCACGATGACGTCCCGGCAGCTGCGCTTCCTCCGCGCCGCCGCCGTGTCCGCGATCGCCACGCTCCTCGCTGCCGTCTCCCACACGCTCGCCGGCGGGGCCGCCCCGCACCCGCTGCTCATCGCCGCCGTCGCGACGCTCTTCGTGCCGCTCTCCGCCGCCGTGGTCGGCCGTCGGTCCTCGCGCGCCCGAGTCGCGGTGGCCGTGATCCTGGCGCAGGGCGCGTTCCACCTGCTCTTCCAGCTCCTGGGGGCGCCCACCGCCGAGGAGGCGCCGGGACTCGGCGTTCACTCCCACCACCTCGACCTGAGCGCACTCGGCCCGCTGTCACCGACCGCAGGGCCAGGAGCGCTGATGCTGTCGGCGCACCTCGTCGCCGCCCTGCTGACGACGGTGCTGCTGTGGCATGGCGAGAGCGTGCTGCGCACGATCGCCCGCTGGTTCCAGGCCGCCCTCCGACGCACGGCGACGCCCGCCTCCACGCCTCCGGCACCGCCGCGTCCGCTGCGCTCCGCCCTCCTCCCTCCGCTCGACGTCGCGACGACAGCCGTGGTCTCGCGACGCGGTCCTCCGGTGCTCGTCGGCGGCTGAGCCGCCCTCGATCCGACCGTCGCCGTTCGACGGCCCATCCTTCCGGGCTGCGCTGTTCCGGCGCGCCCGCACACGAGCATCTGGAGACCCCATGTCGAACACCACCATCCGTCCCCGTCGTCCACGCCGCACCCTCCTCGGAGCCACCGGCGTCGTCGGCGGACTCGCCCTCGCCCTCGCCGTCCCCGCGATGGCCGGGGCACACGTCAGCGTCAGCCCCGACGAGCTCGCCGCGGGCGACCACGGCGTGCTGACCTTCTCGTTCTCGCACGGCTGCGGCACCTCGCCCACCACCGCCCTGCGCATCACCATGCCGGACGGCCTCGCCTCGGTCGCCCCCACGCTCGACGGCGACTGGACCATCCAGGTCGAGCGCGGCGACGACGGTCTCGTGAGCGCCGTCACCTACACCGCCCTCACGCCGGTGCCCACCGACCTGCGCGGCGCCGTGAGCATGTCGGTGGGCCTGGATGAGGACACGCCCGAGACGCTCGCCTTCCCGGTGGTCCAGCAGTGCGTGGACGGCGCGACCGAGTGGACGCAGCTCGCCGAGAAGGGTGAGGACCCGCACGACCTCGACTCCCCCGCGCCTGTCGTGACGGTCACGGACGGCACCGCGGACGGTCACGGCACGAGCGCCGCGCCGCAGCCCGCGACGGCGGACGACGGCGACGACGCGCTGGGCATCGCGCTGGGTGCCGGCGGTCTGCTCGCCGGCGTCGCGGCGCTGGTGGTCGCGGTGCTCGCGTTCCGCCGCCGCGCCTGACCCCCGGTCCGCCGCGCCCGGCTCCGGCGCGCGGCGGACCGACCCGCCCGGGCTGACACCGCGGCCGTGAGAACATGGAGACGACATGTCGATGGAACAACAGCCGACCCTGCCCCCCGTGCTCCGCCCGGCGAACCCGCCCCGGCGCGAGCTGTCCGAACTCGCCTCCCTGTTCGCCCGCTCCGTGCGGGGCGATGTGGAGGGCGTCACTCTCAGTGGCATCACCCTCGCCACGGCGGACCTGCGCCCGGGCGAGGCCTTCGTCGCCATCCGCGGCGTGAACCGCCATGGCGCGGACTTCGCGAAGACCGCCGCCGAGAAGGGAGCGGTCGCGGTGATCACGGACCAGGCGGGTGCCGACATCGCCGCCGACGCCGGCCTCCCGATCCTCATCGTCGACGACCCCCGCGGCGTGCTCGGCGCGCTGAGCGCCTGGGTGTACGGCACGGGCGCGGAGGATCCGCTCCCCCTCCTGTTCGCCACCACCGGGACGAACGGCAAGACGAGCGTCTCCCACCTCCTCGAGGGCATCCTCGAGCAGATGGGCGTCGTCACCGGGCTCTCCTCCACGGCTGAGCGGCACATCGCGGGCGAGGTCATCGTCTCGCGGCTCACCACCCCCGAGGCCTCCGAGATGCACGCCCTCCTCGCGCTGATGCGGGAGCGCGAGGTCGAGGCCGTCGCGGTCGAGGTCAGCGCCCAGGCCCTGTCCCGGCACCGCGTCGACGGCATCCGGTTCGACGTCGCGGGGTTCACCAACCTCAGCCACGACCACCTCGACGACTACGCCGACATGGAGGAGTACTTCGAGGCGAAGCTGCCGCTCTTCCGCCCCGACCGCGCCGTGCGCGGGGTCGTCTGCCTCGACTCGTCCTCCGGCGCCCTCGTCGTCGAACGCTCCGAGATCACCGTCGTCACCGTCGGGACCCCCTCCATCGCCGCCGACGCCGATCAGGCATCGCGAGCGGACTGGGTGGTCGTCATCGACGACGAGCGGGCGACCGGCACCACGTTCACGATGACGGGACCGGCCGGCACGCTCACCACGACCGTCCCCGTGATCGGCCCGCACATGGCCGCGAACGCGGCGCTCGCGATCGTCATGCTGCTCGAGGGCGGCTATGCCTGGGAGCGGATCGTCGGGGCCCTGCAGCGCGACGGCGGCATCCGGGCCTACCTGCCCGGTCGCACGCAGCTCGTCTCGGGCGCGCGGGGACCGGCCGTCTTCGTCGACTTCGGCCACTCGCCCGACGCCTTCGAGAAGACCCTGGCGGCCGTGCGGCGGGTGACCCCCGGCAAGGTGCTCATGCTCTTCGGGGCCGACGGGGACCGCGACGCCAGCAAGCGCTTCGACATGGCCCGCACCGCGGTGGAGGGCAGCGACATCCTCGTCGTGACCGATCACCACCCGCGGTTCGAGGACCCGGCGTCGATCCGTGCGACGCTCGTCGAGGGCGCGCGTCGCGCCCGTCCCGACGCCGAGATCCACGAGTACTCCCCGCCGGAGGCCGCGATCGTGGCCGCCGTCGGACTCGTCGGCGAGGGCGACGCGATCCTCTGGGCGGGACCCGGCCACCAGGACTACCGCGACATCCGCGGAGTGCGGACGCCGTACTCCGCCCGCGAGCTCTCCCGGCGTGCGCTGAAGGCCGCCGGATGGCCCGTGCCGGAGCCGCGCTGGCCCGTGCCGTACCCGGACGAGGACTGACCCCGCGCCGCGTCAGGCGGCGGCGATGAGCTGGTCGGCCTTCCGCCGCGCCCAGTCCTCCGCCGCCGCGAGCGATTCCACGGTCAGCGCGTCCGGAGCGTCGTGCGCGTCGACGACCCGCTGCACGGTGTCGACGATGCCGAGGAACGGCAGGCGTCCCTCATGGAACGCGTCCACGGCCTGCTCGTTGGCGGCGTTGTAGACCGCGGGGAAGGTGCCTCCGGCACGCCCGACCGCCTTCGCGAGTGCCACCGCGGGGAAGGCGTCGTCATCGAGCGGCTCGAACGTCCACGACGTGGCGGTGGTCCAGTCCAGCGGGCGGCCCACACCGCCCACCCGGTGCGGCCAGTCGAGGCCGAGCGAGATCGGCAGCCGCATGTCCGGCGGAGAGGCCTGGGCGATCGTGGACCCATCGATGAACTCCACCATGGAGTGCACGATCGACTGCGGGTGCACGACGACGTCGATGTCGTCGTAGGGCACGTCGAACAGCAGGTGCGCCTCGATGACCTCGAGGCCCTTGTTGACCAGCGTGGCGGAGTTCGTGGTGACGGTGCGTCCCATGTTCCACGTCGGGTGCGCGAGCGCATCCTGCGGCGTGACGGCGGTGAGCTCGTCGCGCGACTTCCCGCGGAAGGGCCCGCCCGAGGCCGTGACCACGAGCCGACGGATCTCGTCGTGCGTACCGGAGCGCAGAGCCTGCGCGAGGGCGGAGTGCTCGGAGTCCACGGGGACGATCTGACCGGGCGCCGCCGCGGCGAGCACGAGATCACCGCCGACGATCAGCGACTCCTTGTTCGCCAGGGCGAGCGTCCGTCCCTCCTCCAGCGCAGCCAGCGTCGAGCCCAGCCCGATCGAGCCGGTGATCCCGTTCAGCACCACATCGGCTTCGACGTCGCGGACCAGCTGCTCCGCCTCCGCCGCGCCGAGAGCGGTGTGCTCCACCTGGAACTGCGCCGCCTGCTCGGCCACCATCGCCGCGTTCGAACCTGCGGCGAGACCGACGACCTCGAAGCGTCGAGGATTGGCACGGATCACATCCAGCGCCTGGGTGCCGATGGAACCGGTGGAGCCGAGGATGATGACGCGACGCATGACGCCAGCCTAGGACACGCCGCCCGCGGTCCTACTGCTGCGGCTGGACCGGGGTCGTTGCGAGGATGTCGACGACGAACACGAGGCTCTCGTCCTGCAGCTCGTGGCCCTCGCTCGCGCCGTAGCCGTCGGACGGCGGCATGACGACGAGAACCTGCGAACCGACCTTCTGCCCCTCGAGAGCCTTCTGGAAGCCGGTGACGACGCCCGTGGTCTGGAACTGCGCCGGGGCGGCGTCGCGGCTCCAGCTGGAGTCGAACTCCTCGCCGTCTGACCACTTCACGCCGAGGTACTGCACGACCACGAGGTCGCCGGACGCGACCGTCGCCCCGTCGCCCTGCTTGAGGACGGAGACCTTCGTCTCGGTCGGCGCGTCGCCGTCCGGGATCGTGACGGACGGCGTGCCGTCGTCGTCGAGCTCGACCTCGGGCATGCCGGCGGTCGGCTCGACGGGCTCACCCGTCGCGACCTCGGGGAGTCGGTCGACGGCCTCCGCGTAGACGACGATGTTGCTCTGCCCCTCACCGAGCGCGCTGCCGGGGATGGCGAGGACGACACGGGATCCGACCGGCTCGCACTCCAGCGCGGCGACGAACAGCGACGACTGGTTCGGGTCGAGGAGCACGGGGAGCGTGCCGTCCTCGCCGCGCGCCGACGAGTCCACCACGTCGCCACTGGCGGCATCGACGATCTGGTACTGGACGGAGACGAGGTCGTTCGCCGCGAGGTCGTCTCCCTCGCCCTCGGACACGACGGTCCGCTCGACGTTCGCGAACTCCGCATCGGCGGGAACCGTGATCGTGGCGTCGAGGCCCTCGCCGTCCACCTCGATGGCGTCCGAGGTGTCGCCGGCCTTCGCGTTCACGAGGCACTGGCTCGACCCGGAGGCGTCCGGGGAGGAGGTGCTCTGCGGATCGCCGTTGCCGGAGCAGCCCGCCAGCAGCAGGGTCGCCGCAGCGACGGTGGACAGGACGAGCAGCGGACGGGTGCGCACAGGAAGACCTCACGATCGCGGGCGGGAGCTTCCATCCTGCCTCATCGCCCTTTGCTCGCGCTGGGAAGCGGCGGCGCGAGTCTTCATTCCCACGTCGGCATGGATCCGGGAGTAGCCTGCTCTGATGAGCTCTGAGCAGTCCGTGGACCCCGAAACCCCCTCAGAGGACTCCCCGAAGCCCCGGCACGCCGGCTTCACCTACGCTCTGGGCCGCAGCCTCATCGCCCCGCTCGCCCGGCTCGTCTACCGGCCGCACATCGAAGGACGCGAGCACGTCCCCACCACCGGCCCGGTGATCTTCGCCAGCAACCACCTGTCGTTCATCGACTCCATCGCCATTCCGGTGGCGGCCCCGCGTCCCGTGCACTTCCTCGCCAAGTCGAGCTACTTCGAGGGCACCGGCCTGAAGGGCTGGGCGTCCAAGACGTTCTTCGAGGCGATCGGTGCGATCCCGGTCCGCCGCGGCGCCGGCCAGGCGGCTCTCGACGCCCTCGACCTGCAGCGTCAGCTCCTCGACGAGGGCCTCGCCGTCGCGCTGTACCCCGAGGGCACCCGCTCCACCGACGGCCGGCTGTACAAGGGCCGCACGGGCGTGGCGTTCCTCGCCCTGCAGACCGGCGCCCCCGTCGTCCCCGTGGGGCTCATCGGCACCGACAAGGTGATGCCGGTCGGCGCCAAGATGCCCACGCTGTCCGAGCGGATCACCGTGCGCTTCGGGGAGCCCCTGGATCTGTCTCCGCACGGACCGGCGACGAGCGGCCGCGCACGCCGACTCGCGACCGACGAGATCATGGCCGCGATCCACGCCCTCTCCGGTCAGGAGCTCGCGGGCACCTACAACGAGGCGCCGGCGCAGAACACGATCGAGAAGATCAAGCAGGCGCTCCCGCACGAGCGCCGCTGAGCGGCCCGTTCAGCCGGCGGCCGTCACGGTCGCCTCGTGCCGGACGGGGAAGTTGACCGAGTTGGCGATGAAGCACCACTCGTTCGCCTGGGCGTGCGCCCGCTCGGCCGCCTCGATCATCGACGCCTCGGCGACGACGACCTCCGGGCGCAGCAGCACCTCGACGAAGGACCCACCGCCGGCGCCGTTCTCGCGCATCACGCCGCTCGCGGTGTCGCGATAGGACACGACCACCACGCCGGCCGTCACGCACGCGTGCAGATAGGACAGCAGGTGGCACTCCGAGAGGGAGGCCAGCAGGAGGTCCTCCGGGTTCCAGCGCGACGGATCGCCGCGGAAGGGCTTGTCGGACGACGCGAGCAGCTCGGGCTTCCCCTCGACCTCGATCGTGACGTCACGGCGGTAGTCGCGGTAACCGCTCGTGCCGGACCCGGTGTTGCCAGTCCAGGTGGAGGTGAGGGCGTAGCGGTGCTCGCCGAGGGCCCGGGGAGTCGTCTGCTCTGGCATGACCCCAGTCTGTCAGGCGGCGCCGACACCCGGGCTCTGTCCTCGACGGAGCCGCGCCGCACCCGCCGGTAGAGTTGTCGGGTGCTGGAGACTCTCACCGTTCAGGATTCCGTCGAACTCGCCGTCGTCGAGCGGAGCGGCTTCATCGAGTCGCGTCATGCCGGTGCGGCCGTCGTGCTGTCGCCCGAGGGCGAGGTGGTCGCGCGGCATGGGAACGCGGAGGCACTGATCCTCCCCCGCTCCAGCCTCAAGCCCCTGCAGGCGGTCGCCTGCCTCACGGCGGGCGCCGTGCTCGAGGGAGAGCAGTTGGCGCTGTCCACCGCCAGTCATTCCGGAACCGACCGGCACGCCGAGGTCGTTCGCGAGATGCTCACCGCCGGCGGCCTCAACGAGGACGACCTCGCCTGTCCCCCGGCATGGCCGAGCGACTCCGCGACCCGCGACGAGATGGTGCGCGAGCACGGCCAGGAGGCGCGGGTCCGGATGAACTGCTCGGGCAAGCACGCCGCCATGCTCCGCGCCTGCATCGCGACCGGCTGGCCCGTCGAGGGCTACCTCGAGCCGACCCACCCGCTCCAGGCCCACATCCGCGACGTCATCGAACGCCTCACCGGCGAGAAGATGGCGCACACCGCGATCGACGGCTGTGGCGCGCCCGTGTACGCCCTCAGCCTCACGGGCCTGGCCCGCGCGATCCACCGCGTCGGCACCGCCTCCGAGCGCTCCCCGTTCGCGCTGCATCGGGTGGCCGGCGCCCTCGTCAAGGCCGTCCGCGAGAACCCCTGGACCATCGATGGTCCGGGGCGCCCTGACACGATCGCGATCGAGCGGCTCGGCGTCTTCGCGAAGGGCGGCGCAGAGGGCGTCATGGTGATGGTGGCTCCGAACGGGACCACGGTCGCCCTCAAGATGCTGGACGGCGGCGCCCGGGCATCGACGATCGTGGCCGCCACGCTGCTGGCGCGCGCCGGCGGCCTCAGCGAGGCCGACGTGGCCGCGCTGGCCGAGGCCCTGCCGCTCGCGGTGCTCGGTGGCGGCTCCCGCGTCGGCGTCGTCCGGCCCGGCGCGGGTATCTGACCGCACATCGGCGGCACGGGACCCGTGTGCCGCCGTCGGGTGGTCATCGACGCCCCAGAGCATCGATGACCACACGCCGGGGTGCGCGGTCGCCGATCACGGACCACGCGCGTCCGGCGTCGGGTCGGGCGTACGGCGGGCGAGCGCGGATGCCGACGAGCTGACGCAGCTCGCTGGGCCGCTCCGCCCGGATGAGCACCTCCCCGTGCGACCGCACCCGCTGCCACAGCGCCCAGTGACGTTGCCAGCTCTCGGCATCGGCGACGAGCACGAGCGGCTTGCCGTTCCGGCTCGTCTCGGGATCCGCGGCCTGCACGTCCCACTCCGGGTGCGCCGAGGCCAGCGTCTCGACGACCGAGGGCGCGCCCGGGGTGACCAGCGCCGTCAACTCCCCCGCCGGTGCCCAGGCCGGCGCCACCTCGCGGAGGGGCTGCACCGGCCGTACGGGCATGCTCTCGGAGTCGATACACGCGAACTGCATCTCCCGCTCCTCGAGCACCGCCCGCCCCGGCGGCCGGTCTCGTCGGAAGGCCGCCAGCTCGCCACCGGCGGCGAGGTGCTCGACCCGGGTGGGCATCCGGAGCACCGCTCGTCGCGGAAGCGCATCGAACACGCGCGCCAGGGGGCCGACGGCCCGGCTCGCGGCCAGCACCCAGGTGACGGCCGCCTTCGACCGCACGAGGTGCTCCCAGCGCTGGACGAAGTCCTGACCGTCTTCGAGAGGCAGCGCCGCATGGAGAGCGTCGAGATCGTCGGCGAGCACGACATCGGAGGGAGCGCCGTCCTCCTCCGTCCATGCGAGGAGCTGATCGACGGCGCTCTCGGGGTCATCAGGGAACCACGTGCATTCCGGATGCTGCGCGGCGATCACGCGCAGCACTGTCGTCCTGCCGGTCCCCGGAGCGCCGAGCACAGCGAGGCCGCGCTCGTGCCCCGGACGCAGGACCTCCAGCGGCTGCGCCTGGTGGTCGGGGTCGTCGGCGCGTCCGAGCACGATCAGCGGCCCCTCCTCGGTTCTCCGGTCGCCCGCCCTCGACCCGGTCCGCAGCGTCTCGAGCGGCAGGTGCGTGGGGAGGGATGGGTGCCATGGCCGTGCGGATGGAGTCGTGCCGGACCATCGCTCCCCGATGCGACGGATGTGCTCGTCATCCGCGAGCGCTGTGCGCACGGGGTGGGGCTCCTCGTCCTGGGGGCGTCGGAGCAGCGCCCGACCGCGCCCGTCCGCGCCCCCGGGCAGATCCGCCGCTTCCCCGGTCCCGATCACCGCTCGACTGTCGGCGGCCTCCGCGACGCGGAGGCTGATCCGCAGCGGGCAGTTCGTCGCGAGAGCGTCACGGATGACACCGGCGGCGCGCTGGGTGCCCAGGATCAGGTGCATGCCCAGCGCACGCCCCCGCGCCGCGACATCGGTGAACACCGCCGCGAGCTCCGCGTGCTCCTGCAGCAAGGCGGCGAACTCATCGACGACGATGACCAGACGGGGCAGGTCGGTCTCGCGCACGTCCCGGGCACCGATCGCGGCGAGGGCTGCCTCGCGACGCCGCATCTCGGCGGCCAGGCTGGCGACCCCGCGTCGCGCCTCCGTCTCATCGAGGTCGGTGATGACGCCGACCACCTGTGGCAGACCGCGCAATCGGTCGAAGGCCGTTCCTCCCTTGAAGTCCGCGAGGAGGAAGCTCACCCGGTCAGGGCCATGCCCCGCGCAGATCGCGACGACCCAGCTGACGAGGAGCTCGCTCTTGCCCGTGCCCGTCATCCCCGTCACGATGGCGTGTGGACCGTCCTCGACGATGTCGGCTCCCACGGGCGCGCCATCCCTCCCGGTGCCCAGCGCGACGCGGAGGCCCGGGCCCGCCGGCGGCTGCGGAAGGTCTCGCAGGGCTGTCGCGGTGTCGGCGGGCCCCGCCCCGTCCCGCGCGCCGCACAGCTCGGCCGCGGCCGCTGCCTGGGCCGACGACAGGAACTCCACGGCGAGGTCGACCTCGCCGTCGGGGGTCCGCAGCGTGGCCGCGCCCGGTTCCTCGATGTCGATCACCGTCGTGATGCCCTCCGGGACCTCGGCGCCGGACGGAACGGTCCAGATCACGGCATCCGCACCTGGCCCCGACCCGCCGGCCGAAGCCGTGGCGAGAGCGAGACGGAATCCGCCGCGTCGCGCCCGCTGCGCATGCGGAAGCGCTCGGAGCGCCCGGTCGCACCCCTCGTTGCCGACGAGGGACAGCACGCTCGGCGAGAAGCGCAGGCAGAGCTGGATCACGAGAGCGCGAGCTGCCGCCTGCACGAGCGGCTCGCGGCCGCGGAGACACACCCCACGGCCGAGGGCGACGACCCACGGCGCATCCTCCAACACCGCGCAGCGGCGGCGGAAGGCGTGAGCACGGGCGTCGTCACCGCCTTCGCAGCGCACCCCGCTCGCCCGGGATCCGCGTCCCACCACGAGCGTGGTGTCGTCGCCCGGCGGTCGGGCATCCCGCAACGGTCGGTCGCGGATGCAGGATGCCGCATCCGGATGACGGCGCTCCACCTGCGCTCGCTCCTGCGCGTGGCGACGATGCAGCTCGGCCTCGATGTCGGCCCAGGCGGTGCTCACCCTGAACGCGTCGGCCTTCCGTTCCCGGCGGCGCCCCCGGGCCGTGTCGAGGAGAGAAGCGCCCAGCATCAGGGGACCGAGAGCCGCGAACCACAGCGCGTGCACGGCCCCCGTCGTCATCCAGAGCGCGAGGCCGGCCGCCACGGGGACGACGGCGGCGACGAGGGGAAGAGGGCGGCGGCGGAGCGGTGTCGCTGCGGACGGCAGGAGCAGGGGCGAAGGGTCCATGCCCCCAGTGCATCCCACCCCCGGTGCCGATGCGGCCTCTCCACAGGCTGCGGGGCGCTACTCCGCGGAGTCGTCGGATGGGGAGGAGGAGTCCTCGGGGTCGCTGACCTGCAGGACGATCACGGTGACGTTGTCGCGACCGCCGTTGTCGAGAGCCGCGGCGAGCATCGCGTCGACGCTCTCCCCCGGATCGGCGTGCGCGCGGAGGAAGTGCTGGATGCCGTAGTCCGTGAGCTCCTTCGTGAGTCCGTCGGAGCAGATCACGAAGCGGTCTCCCGGACGCACGTCGATGGTCACGTAGTCCGGCGCGGTGAGCTCACTGGCGCCGACGGCGCGGGTGATCACGTTGCTGTACGGGTGTCCCTCGGCCTCTTCCGGGCTGAGCTTGCCCGCCGTGATGAGCTCCTGCACGACGGAATGATCCGTCGTGACCTGCAGCAGCCGGTCGTCGCGGAGGAGGTACACGCGGGAATCGCCGATGTTCAGCGCCACCCAGTGCGGTTCCCCCTCGCGCTCATCGAGATACACACCCGTGAGCGTGGTGCCGGTGCCTTCATCGGTGGTGTCCGGATGCCCGGCGATGTCGTCCACCGCGAGAGCGAGCGCCTTCTCGATCGCGGTCGGAGAGACCTCGTCCGCGTCCACCACCGCGCGCAGCCGGGTGACGGTGCTCTGGCTGGCGATCTCCCCGCCGGCGTGGCCGCCCATGCCGTCCGCGACGATGAACAACGGGTACTCGGCGAGCAGCGCGTCCTGATTCGTCTCCCGGCGTCGCCCCTGGTCGGTGACCCCGGCCCAGGACAGCAGCAACGGACGATGCGCAACCGTGACGGTGTGCGTCTTGGTCTCAGCCACGAACTGCCTCCGATGGACCTGCGGCGAAGGGGACGGGCGCAGGATACTCACACATCGTAGTGGAACTCGCTCTCCTGCTCCGCACCGGGGTTTCTGTGAACGGGGCGCGCGACGAAAGGAGGAGAGTGCACGGCCCTCCGGTGCGACGAGTCCATGCCTCCACGTTAGCGGCATGTCGGGGCGTGCCGGCACCACGGACGCGAAGAACCCCCGGTCCGGAGACCGGGGGTTCTTCCACCGTCGTCACGCAGGAGGCTGCGTGGGATCGTTCGGCGTGGTCGGCGGAGCCGGAGGCGCCGCAGGCGGAGCCGCCGGAGGCGCGGGGGGCGTCGTGGGCGGAGCCGCGGGCGGAGCCGGCGGAGTGGTGGGCGGCACCGGAGGGATCGGCGCTCCCGTCGACGGAGCGGTCGGTGCGGCCGGCGGTACGTAGCCCGGGGCGGTGGGCGGGGTGTACGGCTGCGTCGGAGGCGCGTACCCCTGCGGAGGGGTGCCGTAGCCCTGCGGGGCGCCGTACCCCTGGGGCGCGCCGTAGCCCTGCTGCGGCGCGGCCGCGGCGGGCTGGACGGGGATGCCGTCCCAGACCGTGCGGTCGCCGAGGAATCCGTTGCCCGCCCACGGCGCCGGCTGGATGTTCGGGTTCCAGCGCGACTTGTCGAAAGCGTTGATGCCGAGCCAGACGACGGCGAGGAAGACGTAGAGGACGACCCAGACGGCGTCCTTCTGGAGCTTGAGACCCACGCGCCACGCGGCGATGACCGAGAGCACACCGAGGGCGAGCGAGAACAGGAAGCCGATGCCGATCCAGCTCAGCAGCGCGGCACCCGCGATCCCGTAGAGGACGAGCCACGGGCTCAGGTCGCCGAGCTTGAAGAAGATCATGGAGTTGTAGACCGGCACCCAGGCGCGCCAGTTCCCCTGGACTCCGGCCTTCTGGAAGATCTTCATGTAGAAGAGCGACACCAGGACGTATCCGGCGACCGCGATCAGCAGAATGACGAAGAAGTAGGCGAAGAGCAGGCCGAGATAGCCCGCTCCATAGTCGTCGTAACCCATGAGGCTCACATTCTCTGGTCAGGGGAGACGGCTTTCGTCCCCCACCACGAGACTCCCCGCCTCGCATTGGACATGGTAGCGGTGCACCCAGGGGGCGGCAACGACCGCCGGAGGCGATTCGTCGGGCTCGGAGCGGCCGTCAATCGGCGACGACCAGCTCGACCTCGCCGGGCACCTCTCCGTCCCGGAGCACGACGTCATGCGCCTGGGCCCACCGCTGCAGGGCACGGAGAGAGCCGAGCCGCGGACGCTCCTCCGCCAGCGACCGCACGAGCACTCCCTTGCTCTTCTTGTTGAAGTGGTTCAGGGCTCTCCCCTGCTCCGTGACGACCCGCACGTACGCCGACGACACCGCGCCCGGGACCGGACCGAGCGCCGCGTAGGCCTCGCTGCGCAGATCGAGGACGAACGAGGGGGCGTCGGCCGCGATCGCCGCCGTCGTCGGATCGGCCCAGTGACGGCGGAGCGGCGCCACTCCGGGCAGCGCCGTGCCGGCGGCGAGCCGATACATCGGAATCCCGTCCAGGGCGGCGACGGGGCCGAACGGGGCGCTGTGGATCCACACATGGGCATCCAGCCAGCGGCGGGAGGCTGTGGACAGCGACGCCGCGTCGAGCGCGTCGAACAGCACCCCGGTGTAGCGGTCCACCGCGGGCATCGTGGGTGCGCTCCGCAGAGCCCTGTTGTGTGCGACGTCTCCTCGCTGGCGCTCGCTGAGCTTGAGCACGCGGCGCGCCGAATCCTCGTCGTCCGCGAGAGCGATGAGCGCGTCGATCACGGCGTTCCGTTGCGGCGCGAGATCGGGAAGCGCGAGCGCCGACACGTCCAGCGGGCTGCCGTCACCGCCCTCGCGCTTGGTCTCGGACGGCGGGAGCAGGATCTTCATGAAACCTCGGGGAAAAGAGACGCGTCCGCCTCGGCACCCGGGCGGGTGTCGAGGCGGACGCGATGTACAGGACTGTCAGGAGATGAGTGCCGCGTTGCCGGCCACGATCGTCAGGACGTCGCCCTCCATGGAGAGGAATCCGTCCTGCGCGTTCGCCAGCACCTTGGCGCCATCCGTCTGGGTGATCCGGACCTGGCCCTCGGCGAGGATGGCCAGCACCGGCTCGTGACCGGACATGAAGCCGATCTCGCCCTCGACGGTCTTGGCGACCACGAGGCTCGCCTCTCCCGTCCAGACCTCCGCGTCGGCGGAGACGAGGCTGACGTGCAGCGCCATGGTCAGGCGTTCTCCTTCTGGATCTGCGCCCAGCGCTCCTCCACGTCGGAGATGCCACCGACGTTGAAGAAGGCCTGCTCGGCGACGTGGTCGAAGTCACCGCGGGTGATCGCATCGAACGACTCGATGGTCTCCTTCAGCGGCACGGTCGAACCCTCGACGCCCGTGAACTTCTTCGCCATGTAGGTGTTCTGCGAGAGGAACTGCTGGATGCGACGTGCACGCGACACGACGATCTTGTCTTCCTCGGAGAGCTCGTCGACACCGAGGATGGCGATGATCTCCTGCAGCTCCTTGTTCTTCTGGAGGATCTGCTTGACCGTGGTGGCCACGCGGTAGTGGTCCTCGCCCAAGTAGCGGGGGTCCATGATGCGCGACGTCGAGGTCAGCGGGTCGATGGCCGGGTACAGACCCTTCGACGCGATCTCACGGGAGAGCTCGGTCGTCGCGTCGAGGTGCGCGAAGGTCGTGGCCGGAGCCGGGTCGGTGTAGTCGTCGGCCGGCACGTAGATCGCCTGCAGCGAGGTGATCGAGTGACCGCGCGTCGAGGTGATGCGCTCCTGGAGGAGGCCCATCTCGTCGGCGAGGTTCGGCTGGTACCCCACGGCGGAGGGCATGCGGCCCAGCAGCGTGGAGACCTCGGAACCGGCCTGCGTGAAGCGGAAGATGTTGTCGATGAAGAGCAGCACGTCCTGCTTCTGCACGTCACGGAAGTACTCCGCCATCGTCAGAGCCGACAGGGCGACGCGCAGACGCGTCCCCGGCGGCTCGT
Source organism: Microbacterium sp. CH1 (assembly GCF_001595495.1). Taxonomy (NCBI): domain Bacteria; kingdom Bacillati; phylum Actinomycetota; class Actinomycetes; order Micrococcales; family Microbacteriaceae; genus Microbacterium; species Microbacterium sp. CH1. The sequence goes on from NZ_LOSO01000011.1 coordinate 838,851, forward strand.
CCATCTGGCCGAAGACGAGGGCGGTCTTGTCGAAGACGCCCGCCTCCTCCATCTCGTGGATGAGGTCGTTGCCCTCACGGGTGCGCTCACCGACACCGGCGAACACCGACACGCCACCGTGGTCCTGCGCGACGCGCTGGATCATCTCCTGGATGAGGACGGTCTTGCCGACGCCGGCACCACCGAAGAGACCGATCTTCCCACCCTGCACGTACGGGGTGAGGAGGTCGATCGACTTGATGCCCGTCTCGAACATCGTGGTCTTCGACTCGAGCTGGTCGAAGTTCGGGGCCTTGCGGTGGATGGGCCAGCGCTCCGTGACCTCGATGGTCTCACCGGGCTCGCCGTTGAGGACCTCGCCGATCACGTTGAAGACCTTGCCCTTGGTGATGTCACCGACGGGGACCGAGATGGCCTCACCGGTGTCACGCACCTCCTGACCGCGGACGATGCCGTCGGTCGGCTTCAGGGCGATGGCGCGGACCAGGTCGTCGCCGAGGTGCTGTGCGACCTCGAGCGTGATCTCGGTGGACTCCTCGCCGATCGTGATCGTCGTCTTCAGCGCGTTGTAGATGTCGGGGATCGAGTCGTGCGGGAACTCGATGTCGACAACCGGACCGTTGACGCGGGCGACGCGCCCGACGACCGCGGTCGCCGGCTGCTCAGCCGTGGCGGTGGTGGTCATTTCTTCGTCTCTTTCCTGAGGGTCTGTCAGCTCGATGCGAGAGCGTCGGCGCCACCGACGATCTCGGCGATCTGCTGGGTGATCTCGGCCTGACGCGCGTTGTTGCGCAGGCGGGTGTAGTCGGTGATGAGCTTGTCGGCGTTGTCGCTGGCCGATTTCATCGCCTTCTGCGTCGCGGCCTGCTTGGCCGCGGACGACTGCAGGAGGGCGTTGAAGACGCGGCTCTGGATGTACACCGGCAGGATCGCGTCGAGCACCGTCTCGGCGTCGGGCTCGAACTCGTACAGCGGGTAGACGGTGCTGCCCGCCTCCGAGTCGTCGGCCTCCGCGATCTCCAGCGGCAGCAGGCGCACGGACTCCGGCGACTGCGTCATCATGCTGACGAAGCGGTTGTACACGAGGTGGATCTCGTCGACGCCGCCGTCCTCGCCCCCACGGTTGAAGGCCTCGAGAAGCGTCTGCGAGATCTCCTCCGCCGTGTGGAACGAGGGGGTGTCGGTGTCGCCGGTCCACTCTGCAGCGGCCTCGATACGACGGAACTGGAAGTACCCGACGGCCTTGCGGCCCACGAGGTAGAACACCGGCTCCTTGCCCTGCTCACGCAGGAGCTCCGCGACCTCGAGACCCTCACGGAGGATCTGCGAGTTGAAGGCTCCGGCGAGGCCGCGGTCCGACGAGAAGATCACGACCGCGGAGCGGCGGATCGTCTCGGGCTCGCGGGTGAGCGGGTGGTCGACGTTCGAGTGCGTCGCGACGGCGGACACGGCCCTCGTCACGGCCCGCGCGAAGGGGGTGGACGCCTTGACGCGTGCCATCGCCTTCTGGATGCGCGAAGCCGCGATGAGTTCCATCGCCTTCGTGATCTTCTTGGTCGTCTGAGCAGAAGAGATCTTCTGCTTGTAGACCCTGAGTTGAGCGCCCATGAATCAGTACCTCACGCGATTACGCGCGACGACCCTTGACGATCTTCTCCTGGTTGACGTCCTCGGCCTCGGCCGCAGCGTGCTCCTCGTGACCAGGGGCGCCGATGGCGTGGCCCTTGCCGCCCTGGAACTCCAGGAGGAAGTTGTCGGTCTGCTTGTCGAGCTCGGCGACGGTCGCGTCGTCCAGCACGTTCGTCTCCCGCAGCGTGTCGAGCACCTTGGTGTTGCGGCGCAGGTAGTCGAGCAGCTCGCGCTCGAAGCGCAGCACGTCCTCGACCTCGATCGAGTCGAGCTTGCCGTTGGTGCCGGCCCAGATCGAGACGACCTGCTCCTCCACCGGGTACGGCGAGTACTGCGGCTGCTTGAGCAGCTCGGTCAGACGGGCACCGCGCGAGAGCTGACGGCGCGACGCGGCGTCGAGGTCCGACGCGAACATCGCGAACGCCTCGAGCGAGCGGTACTGCGCCAGCTCCAGCTTCAACGTTCCGGAGACCTTCTTGATCGACTTCACCTGGGCGTCACCACCGACACGCGACACCGAGATACCCACGTCGACCGCGGGACGCTGGTTGGCGTTGAAGAGGTCGGACTGCAGGAAGATCTGGCCGTCGGTGATCGAGATCACGTTGGTCGGGATGTACGCCGAGACGTCGTTCGCCTTGGTCTCGATGATCGGGAGACCCGTCATCGAGCCGGCACCGAGCTCGTCGGACAGCTTCGCGCACCGCTCGAGCAGACGCGAGTGCAGGTAGAAGACGTCACCCGGGTAGGCCTCGCGGCCCGGCGGGCGGCGGAGCAGCAGCGAGACGGCACGGTAGGCCTCGGCCTGCTTCGACAGGTCGTCGAAGATGATCAGGACGTGCTTGCCGCCGTACATCCAGTGCTGGCCGATGGCCGAACCGGTGTACGGAGCGAGGTACTTGAAGCCGGCGGGGTCGGACGCCGGAGCCGCCACGATGGTGGTGTACTCCAGAGCGCCGGCCTCTTCGAGCGCGCCCTTCACCGAAGCGATGGTCGAGCCCTTCTGACCGATGGCGACGTAGATGCAGCGGACCTGCTTGTTGACGTCGCCGGACTCCCAGTTGGCCTTCTGGTTGATGATCGTGTCGATCGCGATGGCCGTCTTGCCGGTCTGACGGTCGCCGATGATGAGCTGGCGCTGGCCGCGGCCGACCGGGATCATCGCGTCGATGGCCTTGATGCCGGTCTGCATCGGCTCGTGGACCGACTTGCGCTGCATGACGCCGGGGGCCTGGAGCTCGAGCTCGCGGACACCCTCGGTCGCGATCGCGCCGAGGCCGTCGATCGGATTGCCGAGCGGGTCGACGACGCGGCCGAGGTAGCCGTCACCGACCGGGACGGAGAGGACCTCACCCGTGCGGGTGACTTCCTGACCGGCCTCGATGCCGGTGAAGTCGCCGAGGACGACGACGCCGATCTCGTGCTCGTCGAGGTTCAGCGCGAGACCCTTGGTGCCGTCGGCGAAGGTCACGAGCTCGTTCGCCATGACGCCGGGAAGTCCCTCGACGTGAGCGATGCCGTCGGCGGCGTCGATGACGGTGCCGACCTCGGTCGCCGCGGCCCCGGTGGGCTCGTACGCGGCGGCGAAATCCTTCAGCGCGTCACGGATGACGTCGGGGCTGATCGATAGTTCTGCCATTGTCTTCCCTTTGTATCTGGGTGCGCGGTTCCCCGCGCGAAGTCGTGTTAGCCCGCGAGCTTCTGGCGAAGGTCGGCGAGTCGTGCGGAGATGCTGCCGTCGATGACGTCATCGGCGATCTGCACGCGCAGGCCTCCGACGACGCTGGGGTCGATGACGACGTTGAGGGACACCTGGCCGCCGTATCGCTGCGAGAGCGTCTGGCCGAGTCGCGTGCGCTGGGCGTCGCTGAGCTCGGTCGCGGTGTGCACCGTGGCCACGAGGCGGCCGCGCTGGCTCGAGACGATGCGCATCGCCCGGCTCAGCAGCTGCCGCACCCGGCGCTCGCGCGGCTGACGCACGAGGGACGTGACGATGAGGGCCGTCGGAGCGCTGGCGGAGGCGTCGGCGAGGAGACGCTCGACCAGTGCGGCCTTCGCGTCCTCTCCCCCGAGCCGGCTGCCGAGAGCGAGTTCGAGCTCCGGGTTCGCCGCGATCACGCGCGAGAAGCCGAAGAGCTCTCCCTCGATGTCCGCGCCGGGCTCGGCGATGGTCGCCGCCCGGATCGCGAGCTCTTCGAGGCCGTCGATCAGCTCGGACGCGTTCGACCAGCGCTCGGCGACCACGGTGCGCAGGACGTCCTGCGCTGCGGAGCCGTACTGGCCGAACACCGCGGACACGACGTTCTGCCGGGCCGAGGTCGGAGCCGAGGGGTCAGCCAGCGCGCCGCTCAGCTGAGACGATTCGCCCACGGCCCGCGCGGCCGCGAACAGCTCGCGCGCGGTCTCGAGGGTGACGTCCTTCGCTGCGGCAAGCGTCTGAGTGGATGCCGCGAGTGCCTGAGCGGTCGCGCTGCCCATTACGACTGCCCGCCCGGAACCTGAGCCTGTCGAAGGTCGGATGCTTCGAGATCGGCGAGGAAGCGGTCGACCACGGCGGCCGCGCGAGCGTCGTCGGAGAGCGTCTCGCCGACCACGCCGCCGGCGAGGTCGAGAGCGAGCGAGCCGACCTCGCTGCGCAGGGAGACGAGAGCCGTCTGGCGCTCGGCCTCGATCTGCGTGTGCGCGGTGGCGGTCAGACGCGCGGCCTCGCTGGCTGCGGTCTCCTTCGCCTCGGCGATGATCTTCTTGCCGTCCTCACGGGCGGCCTCACGGATCTCGCCGGCCTCGGTACGCGCCTCGGCGAGCTGCCGGGTGTACTCCTCGAGAGCCGCTTCCGCCTGCTTCTGCGCCTCATCGGCCTTGGCGATGTTGCCCTCGATGGCGGCGGACCGCTCGTCGAGCATCTTCGTCAGACGGGGAAGGGCGACCTTCCACACGACGGCGAGGATGATGAGGAACCAGAAGCCCGACCAGATGATGTCGTACCACGCGGGGATCAGCGGGTTGTTCGCCGCCTCACCCTCAGCCGCGAGGTTCGTGACAAGAGCGTTCAGCATCCTGTCTCCTTCAGAAGTCGGTGGGGATTACGGGAAGGGGATGAATCCGACGGCGATGCCGACGAACGCAAGCGCCTCGGTGAAGGCGATACCGATCCACATGAGGACCTGCAGGCGACCGGCCAGCTCGGGCTGACGGGCGACGCCCTCGATGGTCTTGCCGACCACGATGCCCACACCGATGGCCGGGCCGATGGCCGCGAGGCCGTAGCCGACCGCCGCGAGGTGGCCGTTGATTTCAGCGAGAACCGTAGTTGCGTCCACGGGTTTTTCCTTTCGTTGGGTGGGAGGGCTGTTGCCCGCCCGCTCAGTGCTCTTCTGCGACCGCGAGCTGGATGTAGACCGCGGTGAGGACGGTGAAGACGTATGCCTGCAGGACGGCCACCAGGATCTCGAAGAGAGTGAAGGCGCCACCGAAGGCGAGGGTTCCGATACCGAGGGCGGCCCAGCCGCCACCCGCGGTGAAGAAGAAGAACTGGGTCGCTGCGAAGCAGAGGACCAGGATCATGTGGCCGACGACGAGGTTCATCAGCAGTCGCAGGGTGAGGGTCACCGGGCGGATGATGAACGTCGAGATGAGCTCGATCGGCGTGACGATGAAGTAGACCGGCCACGGCACGCCCGACGGGAAGAGGGCGTTCTTGAAGAAGTTCTTCGGGCTCTTCTTGATGCCGGCGTAGATGAAGGTGACGTAGCTGACCACGGCGAGCGTGAGCGGCACCGCGATGATCGCCGTTCCCGGCATGTTCAGGAACGGGATGATGCCCGTGATGTTCATGAACAGCACCATGAAGAAGATCGTGGTGAGGATCGGCAGGAACCGGTCGCCGTCCTTGCGGCCCAGCAGGTCGTGGGCGATGCCGCCGCGGACGAAGCCGAGGCCCATCTCGACGAGGCTCTGGAACCGGCCGGGCACGACCTTCATGCGGCGGGTGCCGAGCCAGAGGATCAGGACGACGGCGATCACCGAGAGCAACTGGATCAGGTGGATCCGGTTGACCGGGATGGGTCCGACGTGGAAGAGGATCTCCGGGAAGAACTCATCGATCGAAGGGCCGTGGAACTCGCCATCAGAGGACGCGAGTCGGGGGGTCAGGGTCGCAGCAAGATTAAACAGCGCGGGCTCCAGCTTCGGGGCACCGGTCAGAACCGGGGCGACGATGGTCGGTGTGCTACACAGCGCAAGCGCTCGCGGGCGAGCGGCGGGCACTCCTCAACACTATCAGAATCCAAGGGTGCCCTAAGACCGCGGGGCGGCGTCCGCCGGGCCGTCCTGGGCATCGTTCACCGCTCCCGGGGCGCGGTCTTCCGGCACCTCGGTGGGCAGCGTGGTGTCGCTGACGTTCGGCAGGCGCATCTGGGTCAGCACGACGACGTCGATGATCAGCGACATGAGCACGCCCGCCACGATGGACAGGAAGAACACCATCGGCTCGATCCACGGCTGTCCCGCGAGCAGGATCATCACGACGACGAAGACGCCGAGCTTCAGCAGCCAGCCGCCGAGCACGATCGCGAAGAAGAGCTGCACATAGAGCGGGTCGCCGTACCACCGGTTCGCGATGAGGATGCTCAGCCCGGTGATGCCGAGGAAGAGCGCGGCGAGGAGCACGCCGAGCAGTCCGCTGATCAGCCCCTCCCCCTGCGCGACGGCGAATCCGATGCCGCCGGCGACGAGGGCGAGCACGACGGTGGCCACGGCCGACCAGATGAGGGTGCGACGCAGGATCGGGGTGCTGGAAACGGGGCTCGGGCTCATCGGGGCTCCAGAGGGATCGGGTCGGGCGCGGCGCCCGCGGCGGTCTTGCGTCGGCGGGTGGGACTCAGGGTGATGACGAGGCACGCGGCGATGCCGACGACGCCGAACACGACGCCGGGGATGTACTGGCCCGGCCAGTCCTCCCTGGCGCCGACGTACATCAGGAGGACGGCGAGCGAGATGACGGCCGTCCAGGCGTAGAAGATGAGGACGGCGTCGCGGTCGCGGTGACCGAGGTCCAGCATCCGGTGGTGCAGGTGCTTGCGGTCCGGGGAGAACGGCGAGCGGCCCGCGCTCATCCGGCGCAGCACGGCGAGCCCGAAGTCCAGGAGCGGCAGGAGCACGACGAGCAGCGGAAGCAGGATGGGCAGGAAGGCACCGATCAGCTGCGAGCGTCCGAGGCGCTCCGGGTCCAGCGCCGAGGGGTCCATCTGCCCGGTGATCGCGATGGCCGATGTCGCCATGAGCAGGCCGATCACGAGCGCACCGGAGTCGCCCATGAACAGCTTCGCCGGGCTCCAGTTCAACGGCAGGAACCCGAGGCACGCCCCGATGAGGACCGCGGCGAGGAACGTGGAGAGGTTGAAGTAGCTCGAGGCACCGGAGTCGCGCGTGAAGATGTACGAGTACGCGAAGAACACCCCGTTGGAGATCAGGCAGACGCCGGCGACGAGACCGTCCAGCCCGTCGATGAAGTTCACGGCGTTCATGACGATCACGATCGCGAACATCGTGATCGTGATGCTCAGCCAGCTCGACACCACGATGAGGTCGCCGAACGGCAGGGAGAGGATCTGCAGGCCGCCACCCACGGTGATGATGCCCGCGGCGAGGAACTGCGCGCCGAGCTTGATCATCCAGTCGATGTCCCAGAGGTCGTCCATGACCCCGATCACGGCGATGAGGAGGGCGGCCGCAAGGATGGACCACATGGTCTGCGGGGGCGTCCAGATGCTCTGGAAGAAGGGGTTGGCCGCCGAGATCGCGAACGCGGCCACGATGCCGAAGAAGATCGCGACGCCACCGAGGCGGGGCGTCGGCGTGGTGTGCACGTCGCGCTCGCGGATGCCGGGATACAGCTTGAAGCGCAGGCTCAACCGCCACACCGCCCACGTCAGCACGAAGGTGATCGCGGCGGTGACGATGATCGTGAAGAGGTACTGCTTCACGAATCCCCGTCCTGCGGCTCCGGCTCGAGCAGATCGCCCAGGACCTCGCGCAGCTGCTCTCTCGTCACGACGCCGTCCCGCAGGACCCGGACCACGCCCGGCTCGGCGTCGGAGGCGCGGCGGACGAGCGAGGTGGCGTCGATGATCGTGGAAGCGACGCCGTTCCTGCTCATGCCGTCGTCCAGATACACCGCGACGCTGTCGCCCAGCATCTTCTCCGCGTCGAGCGCGGAGATCGCCGCCGCCTTGCCGGTGAGGTTGGCGCTGGACACCGCGAGCGGCCCGGTCTCGGCCAGCAGTTCGAGAACCACGCGCCCCTCGGGCATGCGCACGGCCACGGTTCCCCTGGTCTCCCCCAGGTCCCACACCAGCGAGGGCTGCGCGGGAAGGACGATCGTGAGACCGCCGGGCCAGAAGGCGTCGACGAGGCGCTGGACCGGCTCCGGGACCTCCTCTGCGAGGGCCGTCAGCGTCTCCTTCGTGCCGACGAGAACGGGCGGCGGCTGATCGCGGCCACGCCCCTTGGCATCCAGGAGGCGCTGGACCGCGGCCGGCGAGAAGGCGTCGGCGGCGACGCCGTAGACGGTGTCGGTGGGGATGACGATGAGGTCGCCGCGGCCGATCGCCTGACGCGCGTTGCGCATCCCGGCGAGCAGCTGCGCCTCGTCGCTGCAGTCGAAGATGGGGGACATGACGGTTCGATTCTACGCGGGGCGGGTTCGGGACGAGCTCGACGTCTGCTGATCAGGGGCGGAGGGCGGTGGTGGCGCGATCGCGCAGCGTCAGATCGCGATGGGTGGCCGCGGCCCGCCAGCCGTCCGCCGCGAGCAGCTCCCGGATCGGAGCGCCCTGCAGCTCGCCGTGCTCGATCACCAGCGTCCCCCCGGGCCGGAGCAGTCGCAGAGCGCGCGTGCTGAGGACGCGGACGACGTCGAGACCGTCCTCTCCGCCGTAGAGGGCCAGCGCCGGATCGAACAGCCGGACCTCCGGATCGCGGGGGATCGCCTGCGCCGGCACGTACGGCGGGTTGGAGATGACGACGCTCGCGGTGCCGTCGAGTTCGGGGAAGGCATCCGCGAGATCGGACAGCACGAGGGTGAGGTTCTCGACGCCCTCGACGTTGCGTCGGGCCCAGGCGTGCGCCTCCGGAGAGAGCTCAGCGGCGTACACCCGGGCGTGCGGCACCTCGGTGGCCATCGCGAGCGCGATCGCGCCGCTGCCGGTGCCGAGGTCGACCCCGATCGGTGACGGCTCCCCCGAACCCAGGAGAGCGTCGATCGCGTACTGCACCACCGTCTCCGTCTCGGGACGCGGGACGAAGACGCCGGGGCCGACCGCGAGCTCCAGGTGCCGGAACGGCGCGGTCCCGGTGAGATGCTGCAACGGCTCCCTGCGCGCGCGGCGGTCGACGAGGGCGTCCAGCGCAGCCGCGTCGTCATCGGTGAGCCGGTCGCCGCGGATCACCGCCGCCTGCACCTCTCCCCTGCGCTGTCCGCGGACGTGTCCGGCGAGCAGCTCCGCATCGACGAGGGGGTCCGGCACGCCGGCGTCGGCGAGACGCTGCGCCGCGGCGCGCACGGCGGCGGCAAGGGAGAGGTCGGGCATGGCTCCAGCGTAGAGTGCGCGACCGTCACAATGCCCCGCCCCCCATCGCGCTCGCCTAGGCTGGATCGGCAGCGCACCCGCACAGGAAGGCTCCCCCATGTCCGGCATTCACCCCGACATCACCACCGCTTTCGGGAACACCCCGCTCGTCCGCCTCAACCGCGTGACCGAGGGCCTCGGCGCCACCGTGCTCGCGAAGCTCGAGTACTACAACCCGGCGTCCAGTGTGAAGGACCGCATCGGCATCGCCATGATCAACGCCGCCGAGGCCGCCGGCGAGCTCGCCCCCGGCGGGACGATCGTGGAGTCGACGAGCGGCAACACCGGCATCGCCCTCGCCATGGTGGGCGCCGCGCGCGGCTACCGCGTCATCCTCACGATGCCCGCCTCGATGTCGAAGGAGCGCCGCGTGCTGCTCAAGGCGTTCGGCGCGGAGATCGTCCTCACCGACCCCACGAAGGGCATGAAGGGGGCGATCGAGGAGGTCAAGCGCATCGTCGACGAGACCCCGGGCGCCATCTGGATCCGCCAGTTCGAGAACGCGGCGAACCCGCAGATCCACCGCGAGACCACGGCGCAGGAGATCCTGCGCGACACCGACGGCGCGGTCGACATCTTCATCGCCGGCGTGGGCACGGGCGGCACGGTCACCGGCACCGGGCAGGCCCTGAAGGCGGCGAAGCCCGAGGTCCAGGTCATCGCCGTCGAGCCCAAGGACTCCCCCGTCCTGACCGAAGGGCACCCCGGACCGCACAAGATTCAGGGCATCGGGCCGAACTTCGTGCCCGACGTGCTCGACCGCGAGGTGCTCGACGAGATCATCACGGCGGAGTTCGAGGACTCGCTGCGCGTGGCTCGCGCGCTCGCGGCGAAGGAGGGTCTGCTGGTCGGCATGTCCTCCGGCGCCGCCGTCTCCGCCGCGCTGACCGTCGCCGCACGCCCGGAGAACGCCGGCAAGACCATCGTCGTGATCATCCCGGACACCGGCGAGCGGTACCTCTCCACCGCCCTGTTCGAGGATCTGCGCGAGGACTGAGGTCGTCGATGGGCATGATCGGGCGAATGCGCGAGGACATCGCCGCCGCGCGCCTTCGCGACCCGGCCGCGCGCACCGCGGTCGAGGTCGCGCTGCTCTACCCCGGCCTGCACGCCATCTGGGCGCACCGCGTCTCGCACGCGCTGTGGCGGCGGCGCCTCCGGCTCCTCGCCCGCACCGGGTCGCAGGTCGCCCGGTGGCTGACGGGCGTCGAGATCCATCCCGGCGCCCGGATCGGCCGACGCTTCTTCATCGATCACGGCATGGGCGTCGTCATCGGCGAGACGGCGGAGATCGGCGATGACGTGCTGATGTACCACGGCGTGACCCTCGGCGGGCGGACCAGGGACGTCGGCAAGCGGCACCCCACCCTGCAGGACGGCGTGGCCGTGGGCGCGGGGGCGAAGATCCTCGGCCCCGTCACCGTCGGAGCCCGTTCGGTGGTGGGCGCCAACGCCGTGGTCACCAAGGACGCCCCCGCCGACAGCGTGCTCGTGGGTGTGCCCGCGAAGCCGCGTCAGCGGACCGCCGGTGAGGACACCAGGGCGCTGCTGACCGCCCCGGACTACTCCATCTGAGGGGCGGGGGCAGCGCCCTGCTGCCCTCACTGCGCGACGAAGAAGGGGACGGCACCGACCAGGATGCCGATCCCCAGCATCACGAGCGACACGATGACCGCGCGCCACAGCACCTTGCGGTGGTGGTCTCCGAGGTTCACCCCGGCGAGGGAGACGAGCAGCAGGATTGCGGGCACGAGCGGGCTCTGCAGATGCACCGGCTGCCCGGTGATCGAGGCCCTAGCCATCTCGACCGGATCGATGCCGAAGTTCGCCGCGCTCTGAGCGAGCACGGGGAGGATCCCGAAGTAGAAGGCGTCGTTCGACATGAAGAACGTGAACGGGATGGACAGCACGCCCGTGATCGGGGCGAGGAACGGGCCGAGTGCGGGCGGCAGCACGTTCGTGATCCACGTCGCCATCGCGTCGACCATGCCGGTGCCGGAGAGGACCCCCACGAGGACGCCGGCGGCGATGACCATCGACACGACGCCGACGATGCTCGGGGCGTGCGCGACGATCTCCGCCGCCTGGTCCTTGATGCCGCGGAAGTTGACGACGAGCGCGATGCCCGCGCCGACCATGAACACGTAGGGCAGCGGCAGGATGTCGATCACCAGGAGCACCATGACCGCGACGGTCAGGAGGAGGTTGAACCAGATCAGCCGCGGACGCAGGGTCGGGCGGGCGGGATCGAGCATGGTGTCGGCCATCGCGGTGTCCGCGGGGTCGACGCTCCCGGCGGCGACCGGAGCGTGTCCGCCGGCGACGACGACGAGGTTGCCGGTGCGCAGCGAGGCACGAGCGCCCGGCTTGAGCTCGGCGCCGCGGAAGATCCGGGGCACCGAGGAGAGGACGCCGCCGTCGGCTCCGGTGAGCCGGCCGTCCGCGTCGATCCGCCCCAAGCGCCGCCGCTCCCCCAGGCCGAGGAGCCAGGCGAAGCCGAGCGTCACGACGATGCCTGCGCCCAGGGCGGGGAGCATCGGCACGAAGATCTCCGTCGGCTGAACACCGAGCGCGGTCGCGGCGCGCACGGTCGGGCCGCCCCACGGGACGATGTTGAGCGTGCCGTTCATGAGGCCGGCGACACAGGTGAGGACGACGGGACTCATGCCGAGACGGAGGTAGATGGGCAGCATCGCGGAGGTCGTGATGATGAAGGTCGTCGAGCCGTCGCCGTCGAGGGACACCGCGCCCGCGAGGAGCGCGGTCCCGAGCACCACCTTCGCGGGGTCGTCGCCGAGCACCCGCGTGATCAGCCGGATGAGGGGATCGAAGAGGCCGACGTCGATCATGATGCCGAAGAACATGATCGCGAACATCAGCAGCGCGGCCGTGGGCGCCATGGCGCCGATCGAGTCGAGGATCATGTCGCCGAGCCCGAGCCCTGCTCCCGCGAAGAGCCCGAAGGCGGTCGGCACGAGGATCAGGGCCACCATCGGGGTGAGGCGCTTGGTCATGATCAGCGTCATGAACACGAGGACCATCGTGAAGCCGAGGATGACGAGCACACCCTCCGGCGGCACGAAGGCCACGTCGTAGGTCGGTGCCTCCTCCTCGGCGGCAGCGATCAGCGCGGTCGATGCGTGGAACATGCGTGACTCCTTCGTCGTCGCTCCGTCATCGCTGACGGATCCTGACGAGGCTAGGGAATCCGGAGACGCGGAGCGCGGTATGCCGCATAACCGCGCCTTGTGCGCGTACCGTGACTTCTGCGCATATTGCGCATCGAGGAGGTGTCGATGTCCCCGCGGAGACGGGTCCGGTTCGCGACCCGCGCGCTGCTGCTGCACCTCGCCGCCGTCGCCCTCGTCGTGACGCTGTGCACGGGCGTGTACCTCGCCCTCGCGGTCCAGCAGCTGCGCGCCGAGGCGGAGTCGACCGCGCTCGGCATCGCGAGGACCCTGGCCGAGGACGCGCAGGTGCGGGCGGCGGTCGCCGCCATCTCCGCGTCGGACGACGAGCCGGACGCGGAGGCGCTGCGCGACGGAGACCTGCAGCAGATCGCCACAGACGTCATGGCCCGCACCGGGGCCCTGTTCGTCGTCATCACGGACGATGAAGGCATCCGACTCGCCCATCCGCTGCCCTCGCGGATCGGCGAGGTCGTGAGCACCCCGTTCGCCGCGGTGCTGGCGGGACACGAGGTGGTCGACTGGCAGACCGGCACGCTCGGCGAGTCCGCCCGCGCGAAGGTGCCGGTGCGCGACGACTCCGGCACGCCGGTCGGCGAGATCAGCGTCGGGTTCGAGCGCAACGGCGTCTTCGACGACCTGGCGCCGCTGCTCGCCGCGCTCGGTCTGACCGCCGCCGGCGCCCTCGCCCTCGCGCTGCTGGCCTTCCTCCTCCTGCGTCGGCGCTGGGAACGGTTGACCATCGGCGTGCAGCCCGAGGAGCTGGTCGCCCTCGTGCAGAATCAGACGGCGGTGCTCGACGGCGTCGGCGACGGCGTGCTCGCGGTCGATCAGGACGGCGTCGTGCGCGTGAGCAATGCCGCGGCGGACCGGCTTCTCGGGCTCCACGATCCGATCGGCCGCCCCGTGGACGCGCTTCCCCTCCCCCCTGTCGTGCGCGACACCGCCACCGGGGCTCGCGACCGCGCGGAGGCCGTCGTGGGCGACCGGATGCTGTACCTCGAGTCGCGCGCGGTGCGACGCGACGGGCGCGCGCTCGGCGATGTGCTGATCGTGCGCGACCGCACCGACCTCATCGCCCTGACCGAGCGGCTGGAGGCCGTTCGGACGATGACCTCCGCGCTGCGTGTCCAACGCCACGAGTTCGCGAACCGCCTCCATGTGGCCGCGGGCCTCATCGACGCCGGTCGCGTCGACGACGCCAGGGCGTTCCTCGACGAGCTGGTCAGCCGTGGTCCGGTGACGTTCCCCGTGACCGGACTCGACCTCGTGGGCGACCCGTTCCTGCACGCCTTCCTCGGGGCCAAGGGCGTCGAGGCCGCCGAACGGGGCGTCGCCCTGCGGATCGCGGCAGACACCCAGGTGATCGGCACCGTCCGTCGGGCGGAGGACGTGGCCAGCGTACTCGGCAACCTCGTGGACAACGCGGTCGTGGCCGCCGTCGCGGGCACGCGGGAGCCACGGTGGGTGGACGTTTCCGTGCTGAGCGACGGTGACGCGCTCGTCGTCACGGTGGCCGACTCCGGCGAGGGGCTCCGCCCGTCCGATCCGCGACCGCGCGCCGACGACGGGGGCGGGGACTCCGTGCATGGACACGGCATCGGCCTGCCGCTCGCGACGGAGATCGCCCGCCGCAGCGGCGGCGACCTCTGGATCATCGACCCCGGCGGTCCCGACCACGGCGCGGTCTTCGCCGCCCGGCTCGGTGATGCCGTCGACCCCGCCCCGCGTGTCCCGAAGGAGGACCGATGACCGAACCGCTGCGCGCGCTCATCCTCGACGACGACTTCCGGGTGGCCGACCTGCACCGGACGATCGTGGACGATCAGCCCGGATACACCGTGACCGGGACCGCGCGGTCCTGCGCCGAGGCGCGCGACCTCGTGCGCGCGACACGCCCCGACCTCCTGCTCGCCGACGTCTACCTCCCCGACGGGGACGGCATCGGACTCGTCCGCGAGCTCGGGGTCGACGCGATCCTCATCTCCGCCGTGGACGACGCGCCCACCGTGCGCCGCGCACTGCGAGCCGGCGCCGTGGGCTACCTCGTGAAGCCTTTCGACCGACGTGCTCTCACGGGACTCCTCGACCGGTACACCCGCTACCGCAACCTGCTCGCGGGTGATCGGCCCCTCACGCAGGAGGACGTGGACCGCGCGCTGGCGATCCTGCACGGCGGCGGCGAGCCGGTCTCCCTGTCGCGCTCGGCCACCGAGCAGCGCGTGCTCGCGGCGCTCGGCGACGGCGAGGCTTCAGCGGCGGAGGTCGCCGAGCGGGTCGGCATCTCCCGTGCCACGGCACAACGGCACCTCGCGGCTCTCGCCGCACGGACCATCGTCGAGGTGCGCTTGCGCTACGGGTCGACCGGGCGTCCCGAGCACCGGTACGCTGCGCGCACCTGACGCCGTCGCGGCGGCCGCTCAGCCCTCGGAGCCGACGGCGGCCAGACGGGCCTCTTCGTCGGCGGCGATGGCGCTCTCGATGATGGGGTCGAGCGCACCGTCCATGACCTGATCGAGGTTGTACGCCTTGAACCCGGTGCGGTGATCCGCGATCCGGTTCTCCGGGAAGTTGTAGGTGCGGATGCGCTCCGAACGGTCCATGCCGCGGATCTGCGACTTGCGCGCGTCCGAGGCGGCCGCATCGAGCTCCTCCTGCTGCTTGGCCAGCAGCCGGGCACGCAGCACCCGCATCGCCGCCTCGCGGTTCTGCAGCTGCGACTTCTCGTTCTGCATCGACACGACGATCCCGGTCGGCACGTGCGTGATGCGGACAGCGGAGTCGGTGGTGTTCACCGACTGTCCGCCGGGGCCCGACGAGCGGAACACGTCGATCTTCAGATCGTTCTGATCGATCTGGATCTCCTCGGGCTCGTCCACCTCGGGGAACACGAGCACGCCGGTCGTCGAGGTGTGGATGCGGCCCTGCGACTCCGTGGCGGGAACCCGCTGCACGCGGTGCACGCCGCCCTCGTACTTCAGATGCGCCCAGACACCCTGCGCGGGGTCGGACGAGGAACCCTTGATGGCGACCTGGACGTCCTTGTAGCCGCCCAGGTCGGACTCGTTGCGCTCGAGCAGCTCGGTCTTCCACCCCTTCGACGCGGCGTACTGCACGTACATGCGCAGCAGATCCGCGGCGAACAGGGCCGACTCCGCGCCGCCCTCCCCCGCCTTGATCTCCATGATCACGTCGCGGGCGTCATCCGGGTCGCGCGGGATGAGCAGTCGCCGCAGACGCTCCTGCGCCGCCTGCACGCCCTCTTCGAGGGCGGGGACCTCCGCGGCGAAGGCCTCGTCCTCACGGGCCAGTTCCCGCGCCGCCTCCAGATCGTCGACGGCAGCCGTCCACGCCTCATGCGCCGCCACGATGCGCGACAGCTCGGCGTACCGACGGTTGACGCGCTTGGCGCGTGCCGCGTCGGCGTGCACCGCCGGGTCGGAGAGCTCCTCCTGGACCCGGCGATGCTCGTCGATCAGAGTCTGGACGGACTCGAACACGTCGGTCCTCAGCGGATGTTGTTGTCGTGCCCGTGAGCGCCCGAGGGCAGCGTCGGGATGGACTTCTGCATCTGCACGAGGAACTCCACGTTGGAGTGGGTCTCCTTGAGCTTGCCGAGCACGACCTCCAGGGCCTGCTGCGGGTCGAGGCCGGCGAGAGCACGGCGCAGCTTCCACGTGATCTTGACCTCGTCGGCCGAGAGCAGCATCTCCTCGCGGCGGGTGCTGGACGCGTTGACGTCGACCGCCGGGAAGATCCGCTTGTCGGCCAGCTGACGGGACAGCCGCAGCTCGCTGTTGCCGGTGCCCTTGAACTCCTCGAAGATGACCTCGTCCATCTTGGAACCGGTCTCGACGAGCGCGGTGGCGAGGATCGTGAGGGATCCGCCGTTCTCGATGTTGCGCGCGGCACCGAAGAAGCGCTTCGGCGGGTAGAGCGCGGACGCGTCGACACCGCCGGTGAGCACGCGGCCGGACGCCGGAGCGGCCAGGTTGTACGCGCGCCCGAGGCGGGTGATCGAGTCGAGCAGCACGACCACGTCGCGGCCCAGCTCGACGAGGCGCTTGGCCCGCTCGATCGCGAGCTCGGCGACCGTGGTGTGGTCCTCCGCGGGGCGGTCGAAGGTGGAGGCGATGACCTCGCCCTTCACGGTGCGCTCCATGTCGGTGACCTCTTCGGGGCGCTCGTCGACGAGCACGACCATGAGGTGGACCTCGGGGTTGTTCTGCGCGATCGCATTGGCGATCTGCTGCAGGACGATCGTCTTGCCGGCCTTGGGCGGTGCGACGATGAGGCCGCGCTGGCCCTTGCCGATCGGCGCGACGAGGTCGATGATCCGCTGCGTGAGCTTCTCCGGAGCCGTCTCCAGCCGCAGACGCTCCTGCGGGTAGAGCGGGGTGAGCTTGCCGAACTCCACGCGGGTGGCCGCATCGTCGACCGAGAGGCCGTTGATCGAGTCGACCTTGACCAGGGCGTTGTACTTCTGCCGACCCTGCTGCTCGCCCTCGCGCGGCTGCTTGATGGAGCCGACGACGGCATCGCCCTTGCGGAGGTTGTACTTCTTGACCTGGCCGAGCGAGACGTAGACGTCGCTCGGGCCGGCCAGGTAACCGGTGGTGCGCACGAAGGCGTAGTTGTCGAGCACGTCGAGGATGCCGGCGATCGGGATGAGGACGTCGTCCTCGGTGATCTCCGTCTCGAACTCGTCGACCTGGCCGCCGCTGCGACGCTTGTTGCGCTGACGGTTGCGGCCGTTGCCGTTACCCGTCTGGTCGTCGTCGGCCGGCGCGTTCTGCGCCTGCTCCTGACCGCCGCCCTGGCCGCGGCCACGGTTGCGGTTGCGGTTGCGGCTGCGGCCCCGGCCGCCCTGCTCCTCGCCGTTGTCCGCCTCGCCGGATGCGTCCTTCGCGGGAGCGTCCGCCTCGGCCTCGTTCTTCGCGGCAGCGCCGTCGTTCTTCGACTCGCTCTTCGCCGCGTCGTTCTTGGCGCGGCCGCCCTGGGCGGTGCCCGCGTCGGTGGTCTCCGCGGCGCTGTCGGCCGGTGCAGCCTCGGCCTTCTCGGTCTTCGCCTCCGGGGCCTCGGCGTCCGCCTTCTTCGTGCGACGGCCGCGGGCGGACTTGGGGGCCTCGGCGGGCGCCTCGGTGGTCTCGGCAGCCGAGGCCGCTTCAGCCGGTGCGGCCTCGGCCGGAGCCTCGGCGTCCGCCTTCTTCGCCCGCGTGCGGCGCGGAGCCTTCGCCTTCGGGGCCGCCTCCGCCGCCTCGGCGGAGTCGCCGGCAGCCGCAGGGGCCTCCGCCGAGCCGGACTCCTCCGCGGCCTTGGCCGCCTTGGCCGCAGCCGTGGCGGTGTTCGCCCGACGCGGTGCGCGCTTCTTGGCCGGAGCGGATTCGGTCGCCTGCTCGGCGACGGGGGCATCGGCGGTCGGAGCCGCCTGATCGTTCTGGGTCTCGGAGAGGTTCTCCACGAGTACTCCCTTATAGGTCATGGGAAATGAGCGTGAACGCGCACAACGGGTGCTGCGCACGATCGCACGGGCTGACGCTCGGCGTCAGCCAGCCTCGGCACTTGGGCCTCAGGGGTTCGCGTGCGGGTCTTGCAAGAGATGCAATGGGGCCAGATTCACGAATGCTACGTGGAGCCCTCCGCTCGATCCCCCACTGTACCACCACGGACGTCGACGGCGAGCAGGAGCGCCTCCCACGGGGTGTCGGTCACCTGATTGGCCACCTCGACGGCGTCCAGACGGCTGCCGGGACCGTCGGCGAGCACGAGCACGCTGGGTCCGGCGCCGGAGACGACCGCCGCGAATCCGGCGGCACGCAGAGCCTGCACGAGGCGCTGCGTCTCCGGCATGGCACCGGCGCGGTAGTCCTGGTGCAGGCGGTCGGCGGTCGCGTCGAGCAGCAGCTCCGGGCTCTGCATCAGCGCGGCGATGAGCAGTGCGGACCGGGACACGTTGAACACCGCGTCGGCCGTGGAGACGTGCGGCGGCTGCAGCGACCGGGCCTGCGAGGTGGACATCGTGTACGCCGGGACGAGGACGAGCGGGGAGACGCCGCGGTGCACGAGGAGCTTCTTGTGCTGCGGGCCGCGCTCCCCCATCCACGCGATCGTGAGCCCGCCGAACAGCGCAGGGGCCACGTTGTCCGGGTGGCCCTCCAGTTCGGTCGCCAGGCGCAGCAGATCGGTGTCGGAGATGTCGACGTCTCCCGCCAGCAGCCCCTTCGCCGCGAGCACGCCGGCAGCGACGGCCGCGCCGGAGGACCCGAGGCCTCGGCCGTGCGGGACGGCGTTCTCGGCCACGATGCGCAGTCCGGGCATCGGGCGGCCGGCGTCGGCGAACACATAGGCGATCGTCCGGACGATGAGGTTGGAGGCATCCCGCGGGATGTCCTCAGCGCCGGAACCGGAGACCTCGATCTCGAGCTGCCCCTCGGGCAACGCCGTCACCTCGAGCCGGTCGTAGATGCTGAGCGCCAGGCCGAGAGTGTCGAAGCCGGGGCCGAGGTTGGCGCTCGTCGCCGGCACCGTCACCTCGACCGTGCGCCCCACACGCGCGCCGTGCTCCTCGGGGGCGGGAGCCGTGGCCGTCACCGTGGTCACTCGCCTTCCACCCGGAGGACGGACACCACGCGGGCGACGACGTCGCTGCCCGCGAGCACGTCCACCGTGTCACTGAGGGCCTGCTCCGTCGCGCGATGCGTGCCGATGATGAGGCGGGCGGTCGGCTCGTCCTCCCCCTCGACGGTCTGGACGACGGTCGCGACGGACACCCCGCCGTCGCTGAGGATTCCGGCGACCGTCGCCAGCACGCCGGGGGCGTCGGAGACCTCGAGGGTGATCTGGTAGCGCGTCGTCACATGGCCGATGGGCACGACGGGGAGGTTCGCCCTGGTGGACTCGCCCACCCCGACGCCGCCGGCGATGTGCCGACGAGCGGCGGAGACCACGTCGCCGAGCACGGCCGAGGCCGTCTGGATGCCGCCCGCGCCGGCACCGTAGAACATGAGGGAGCCCGCCGCCTCGGCCTCGACGAAGACGGCGTTGTTGGCACCGTGCACGGAGGCGAGAGGGTGGGCGACCGGCACGAGGGCCGGGTAGACCCGCACCGAGATGGACTCGGCGCCGTCGGCCTCGATGCGCTCGCAGACGGCGAGCAGCTTGATCACGAAGCCCGCCGCGCGGGCCTCCTCGATCATCGACGCCGTGATGGCGGTGATCCCCTCGCGGTGCACGGCCTCCAGCGGGACCGCGGTGTGGAAGGCGAGGCTGGCGAGGATCGCGGCCTTCTGCGCGGCGTCGTAGCCTTCGACGTCCGCGGTCGGGTCGGCCTCCGCGTATCCGAGGCGCTGCGCGTCCGCCAGCACGTCGGCGAAGTCGGCGCCCTCGGTGTCCATCCGGTCGAGGATGTAGTTCGTGGTGCCGTTGACGATGCCCATGATCCGCACGACGCGGTCGCCCGCGAGCGAGTCGCGCAGCGGACGGATGATCGGGATGGCACCCGCGGCCGCCGCCTCGTAGTACACCGAGGCGCCGACGCGATCCGCCGCCTCGAACAGCTCCGGGCCATGGGTGGCCAGCAACGCCTTGTTGGCCGTGACCACGTCGGCTCCCGAGCCGATCGCCTGGAGGATGTTGGTGCGGGCGGGCTCGATGCCGCCGATGAGCTCGATCACGATGTCGGCGCCGAGGATGAGCGACTCGGCGTCGGTCGTGAAGAGCTCCTTCGGGAGCTCGACGTCGCGGGGCGCGTCGAGGTCACGGACCGCGATGCCGGCCAGGTCCAGCGCGGCACCCGCGCGGTCGGCCAGCTCGTCGCCGTGGCGGAGCAGGAGCGCCGCCACCTGGGAGCCGACGGCTCCGGCGCCCAGCAGCGCCACGCGAAGTCGTCTGTAGTCAGTCAATGGGTGCTCCTTCGGGGTGGGTCATCGTGCTCCCTCGGGGGCGTGCGCCCCGTCGATGCCCGCGTCGCGGGCCAGCAGGTCGTGGACGGTCTCGCCGCGGACGATCACCCGCGAGCGCCCCTCCCGCACCGCCACGATCGGCGGCCGCGGGACGTGGTTGTAGTTGCTCGCGAGCGAGGCGCAGTAGGCGCCGGTCGCCGGGACGGCCAGCAGATCGCCCGGTGTCACGTCTCCGGGGAGGTACTCGTGGTCGACGACGATGTCGCCGGACTCGCAGTGCTTGCCGACCACCCGGCTCAGCTGGGGCTCGTCTGTCCCCGTCCGCGAGGCGAGCCGGGCGGAGTAGCTGGCGCCGTAGAGAGCCGTGCGGGCGTTGTCGCTCATCCCGCCGTCGACGCTGACGTACCGCCGTGTGGCCCCGGAGGCGACCGTGACGTCCTTCGTCGTGCCGACCTCGTAGAGGGTCACACCCGCCGTGCCGACGATCGCGCGCCCGGGCTCGAACGAGAGCGCGGGCACCGCGATGCCCCGCGCCGCGCAGCCCTCGGCGACCGCCGCGACGATGCCGTCGGCCAGCTCGTCGATCGGCGTGGGGTCGTCGACGCGGGTGTAGGCGATGCCGAAGCCGCCGCCGAGGTTCAGCTGCGGCACCGGGCCGTCCTCGAGGAGGGCGGCGTGCAGTTCGAGCCCGCGCGACGCGGATTCGCGGAAGCCGGCCACGCCGAAGATCTGGGAGCCGATGTGGCAGTGCAGGCCGGCGAACTCCAGCCCCGGGATCTCGCGGATGCGGGCCACGGCGACCTCGGCCTCGGCGAGCGGGAAGCCGAACTTCTGGTCCTCGTGGGCCGTGGCGAGGAAGTCGTGGGTCTCGGCGTGGACGCCGCTGATGACCCGGACCATGACGCGCTGCACGGTGTCCGTCCGGGCCGTGATGGCGGCGAGGCGCTCGATCTCGATCGCGCTGTCGACGACGATCGTGCCGATGCCGAGAGCGACCGCGCGCTCCAGCTCGGCGACCGACTTGTTGTTGCCATGGAAGCCCAGCGAGGCCGGTGCGACCCCCGCGGCGAGGGCGACCTCGAGCTCGCCGCCGGTGCACACGTCGATGCGCAGCCCCTCGTCGACGACCCAGCGGGCGACCGTCGTGCACAGGAAGGCCTTGCCGGCGTAGTACACCTGCGCGGTGGTGCCGTGCGCCGAGGCGGCGCGGTCGAACGCGTCGCGGAAGGCCCGGGCGCGGCGCCGCACCTCGTCCTCATCGAGCACGAGGAGCGGCGTGCCGTAGGTGCGGGCGAGCTCGGGCGCCGGCACTCCGGCGAGCACGAGGCTGCCGTCGTCGTCGCGCGTGGCCGAAGACGGCCAGACACCGGGCGCGAGATCGTTCGGATCTTCGGGGACGACGAGCCAGTCCGGAGCGAGCGTGGCGGCAGAGTCGAGCACGGAACACCAATCGTGGGACGGATCTCGGGCGGAGGCGCACATCGAGTTGCCCCGATTCTAGGGCACCCTCTGTCACGGCCTGGTCATGCTGACACGCCGCGTCAACCCCCTGGGGAGCGGTACCGCCCGGCTCGTAGGGTGGGCACGTGGCAGACACCGACAACCGAGACTCCGAGAACCACTCCGCAGCCCCGGCCCGCCCGGGGCTCGTCGCCCGCATCACGGGTCCGGTGATCGCCTGGGCCCTCGCCCGGCGCCCGGTCAGGGCCGTGCTGCTGTACTCCGAGCGCCGTGGCCCGATGCTCGCCGACAGCGTGACCTACCGGGCCCTGTTCAGCGTCTTCGCGGGCGTGCTCCTCGGCTTCTCCCTCGCGGCTCTCTGGCTCTCCGGCAACCCGGAGGCCTGGCGCGCGATCATCGACGCCGTGCAGTCCGCGGTCCCCGGGCTCATCGGCGAGGGCGGTGTCATCGACACCAAGGACCTCCGGACCCCGGCCTCGTTCTCGATCGCCGGCATCATCTCCCTCATCGCGCTGGTGGGTGCCGCGCTCGGCGCCATCGGCTCGCTCCGCACGGCCATCCGGACCATCGCCGGCACGATCCAGGCGGACATCCTGTGGATCTGGGTCATCGTCCGCAACCTGCTGCTCGGCGTCGGCATCGGCCTCGCGTTCGTGCTCGCCGCCGGGATCACCTTCATCGGACAGCTCGGGGTGACCTGGATCGGCGATCTGCTCGGGGTGCCGTCGGATTCGCCGCTGCTCGTCTGGACGGTCCGTCTCCTGTCGCTGCTCGTGGTCTTCATCCTCGACGCGGCCTTGATCGTCGGCGCCTTCCTCCTGCTCTCCGGCGTCCGGCCCGCCGCGCGCTCCCTGTGGAGCGGCGCCCTCCTCGGCGCCTTCGGCCTCATCGTGCTGCAGCAGCTCTCCGGGCTCTTCGTCGGCGGCGCGACGAGCAACCCCCTCCTCGCCTCGTTCGCCTCGCTCCTCGCGCTCCTGATCTGGCTCCAGCTGTCCACGCAGGTCATCCTCGTCGCATGCGCCTACATCGTCACCGCCGAGGAGGAGCGCGGCGACCGCCTGCACGAACGGTTCGGCGCGCGGACGTTCGTGCAGCGACGGCTGCAGCGCGCCGAGGTCGACGTGAAGATCGCGACGGCCGAGCTGCGGGACGCCCAGCGCGCGGCGGCCGAGGAGAACGGCACCGCCGCCCCGGAGTGAGGTCCTCGTTGTGACCGGAATGGATAGGATGGTCACAACGAGAGGGGACGCATGTCCGCACCACGACGGCACACCGTGACCGTTCCCGGCGCCGCGGTGTCGGTCCTGGAATGGTGCCCCTCCGGGGAGACGCAGACGCCCGTGCTGCTGCTGCACGGCGGCGGGGCCGACAGTGCGGAGCTCTCCTGGGGCCAGGTCGGGTCGGCGCTGGCGGCGGCCGGACACCGGGTCCTCGCGCCGGACCACCCCGGCTTCGGACGCAGCCCACGCCTCGATGCGCCGCTGACCCAGGAGCGCCTGGTGCAGTACGTCGGCGACCTCGTCGACGCCCTCGGGCTGCACGCCTATGCCATCGGAGGTCTTTCGATGGGCGCGGGCATGGCGCTGGGCCATCTGCTCGACCGCCCGGACGGAGCACATGCCGCCGCCCTTCTCGGCAGTTACGGCCTGATGCCGCGCCTGACGGACGGCGCCGTCGGGACCCTCTCGCACCTGTCGACGTTCCTGCTCCTGCGTTCGGGCCTGCTCGGTGCCATGACACGCGTCTACGCACGCGACCGGAAGGCGATGACGCGAGGCCTCCAGGATCTCGTGCGCTCCCCCGACGCCCGCACCCCTGGTCTCGTCGACGCGGTGCTCGCCGAGGCCGCGACCGGCTCCGGTCTCACGACGTTCGGCGACTGGCAGCGGGATCAGGTGCGGCCGTTGCGACTCCGCACCGACTACCGTGATCGACTCGCCGAGATCCGCGTCCCGGTCCTCCTCGTGCACGGCGACCGCGACTCCGGCGTCCCTCTCCGACGGGTCGAGGAGGCCGCGGAGATCCTGCCCGACGGGCAGCTCCTCGTGGCCCCCGGCGCCGGGCACTGGGTGCAACGGGACCGTCCCGACCTCGTGATCCCCGCCCTGCGCGACTGGTTCGCCCGAGGCTCCGATGCCTAGGCCGCTCGTGCCCGACCGTCGGGGACGCATCCTCGACGCGGCGGAGCGCATGGTCCTGGCCGAGGGCTTCGACACGATGAACGTCGCCGCGATCGCGCGCGCGGCCGGTATCGGCAAGGGCGCCGTCTACCTGGAGTTCGCGGCGAAACGCGACATCCTCGATGCCCTGCTCCAGCGCGGCACCGCGCGGATCGCCGACACGGTCGGCCGCACGGCCGGATCGCAGCCCTCGCTCAGCGCCCTCTACCGCGCCACGGCGGCGGCGCTGCTCGGCGACGAGCTCATGACGGCCGCGTTCCTCGACGACGCGGGAGTGCTCGGCGCCCACGTCGCCGCGCAGCCGACCTCCCGGTACCGGACGCGTCACGAACGGGTCGTCGCCGGTATCCGTGACCTCCAGCGCCAGGGCCGGATCGTGCCGGATGTGGAGCCCGAAGCCCTGGCCCTCGCTCTCTCCAGCGCCACCCTCGGACTGCTCTCGGCCGCACGCACGCTGGGTCCCCTGGATCGCGCGACCTTGGAGAGCGCGATCGACACCGTCGGCCGGATGGCCGCGAGCTTCGAGACGGAGTGACATGCATCACGAGACATCGGGTCCCCCGGGGACACCACCGCTTCTGCTCCTGCACGGCGGCGGGGTCGCCGGGTGGATGTGGGGGCCGCTGCGCGGACACCTCGATCCCGCGCGCCGGGTCATCGTCCCGGACCTCCCCGGTCACGGCCGCAGCGCGAGCGTCGACTACGCATCGCACGGGGAGACGGTGACGGGGCTCATCCCCCTGCTGGAGCGGGAGACCGGACCGGCCACCGTCGTCGGCTTCTCCCTCGGCGCGCAGCTCGCCGTCCTGCTGGCCGCACGACGCCCGGACCTCGTCGCCGACGCCGTCGTCATCAGCGCTCAGGCGGAGCCGATCCGGGCCGTCGGGCCCACTCTGGCGCTGCTCCGCCTCACCGCCGGACTCGCCAGGAACGAGCGCTTCGCCCGTCTGCAGGCACGAGAGCTGTTCATCCCGGAAGAACTGCTTCCCCGCTACCTGGAGACCTCCGCCGCCCTCTCACGCACGACGCTGCTGCACGCGGTCGAGGAGAACCTGCGTTTCACACCGCCGCCCGCGTGGCGTGCGCATCCCGGTTCGGCGCTGGTGCTCGTCGGCGCAGAGGAGAAGCCGCTCATGCGCCGCTCCGCCGCGCTGTTGAACCGCGTGCACCCGCGCAGCACACTCGAGGTCGTCGAGGGGTGCGGTCACGGCATCCCCCTGCAACGGCCGGCGGAACTCGCCGCGCGCCTGCAGGAGCGCCTGCCCGG
The DNA here is from genome assembly GCF_001595495.1 of Microbacterium sp. CH1. Classification (NCBI taxonomy): domain Bacteria; kingdom Bacillati; phylum Actinomycetota; class Actinomycetes; order Micrococcales; family Microbacteriaceae; genus Microbacterium; species Microbacterium sp. CH1. The sequence goes on from NZ_LOSO01000011.1 coordinate 864,105, forward strand.
GTGAACCGGGGTCCGCTCAGCCGTCGCAGGTGCCCTTCTCCTGCAGCGACTCGTCCGTGACGATCGCGCCGTTCACGTCGATGTCGATCACGGCCTCGTCCTCGACGATCTCGAGCCCCGTCAGCGTGAGCCCGGCCGGGAGCTGGTCGGCGATGCAGACGCGCCGCGGCTCCGTGATCCCTGCGCCCAGGGAGCCGAGCGACGAGCCCACGCGGTCGAGATCGATGTCCACGCCCCCGATGCTCGCCGCCACCGGCGTGAGTTCGAGGTCCCCCTCGGCGGCGCCGGGGGTGAACGTGACGGACACCGGGACCGGCGTGCCGAGCACCGCGAACGAGCCGCCGAGCGTCGCGTTCGGCGCGGCGAACTCGACCGTGTCGACGGGCAGGTCGGTGTCCGAGAGCAGAGCGGTGAACTGGTCCTGGTCGATGCGGATGGTGCCGTCGGCGCCATCGAGGTCGCCGCCGCGCAGCGGGACGCCCGTCGCGGTGACGTCGGCCGCCCCCGTGATGCCCTGCAGCGTCACGGCGTCGGTCGACAGGCGCAGGGTGTCGAGGCGGCCGGCGAGCAGCTGCGGCAACAGGATCCCCTCGGTCTCGACATCGAGCTGCTGGTCGGCGGGCAGATCGAGCTGCTCGATGACGATCGAACGCACGACGCCGGGCAGTATCGCACGGGCGACGAGCTCGGCCGCGACCACGAGGGCCGCGACCACCACCACGACGATGAGGACGACCCAGGGCCACCGGCGCCGCCGCGGCGGTGCGCCCTTCCGCTCGCGACCGTCCGCCGGGTCGGGGACCACGAGCGTCGGGTGCTCGTCCGAGGGCTTCGGGTACGGGAGGGTCGGGTTGTCGTCGCTCATGGCGCTCCCTACATGCGCTCGGGCGCGGAGACGCCGAGCAGGTCGAGCCCGTTGCGGAAGACCTGGCCGGCGGCGTCGTTCAGCCACAGGCGCGTGCGGTGCACGTCCTCGACCGGGGCGTCGCTCAGGGGGATCACCCGGCAGTTGTCGTACCAGCGGTGGTACAGCCCGGCGAGCTCCTCCAGGTAGCGCGCGACGCGGTGCGGCTCACGCACCTCGGCGGCGAACGCGACGATGCGCGGGAACTCCTGCAGCGCGCCCAGCAGCGCCGCCTCGGTCTCGTGCGTGAGCGTCTCCGGGGAGAAGACCGAGCGGTCGATGCCGGAGTCGGCGGCGTTGCGCGCGACGTTGTGGGTGCGGGCGTGTGCGTACTGCACGTAGAACACCGGGTTGTCGTTCGTGCGCTTCTGCAGGAGCTCCGGGTCGAGGTCGAGCGGCGAGTCGGCGGGCGAGCGCTCCAGCGAGTACCGCAGCGCGTCCGTGCCGAGCCAGTCGAGCAGGTCGTCCATCTCGATGATGTTGCCGGCGCGCTTGCTGAGGCGGGCTCCGTTGATCGAGACCATCTGGCCGATGAGCACCTGGATGTTCTTCGCGGGGTCGTCGCCCGCCGCTCCCGCGACCGCCTTGAGACGGTGCACGTAGCCATGGTGGTCGGCGCCGAGCAGGTAGATCTTGTCGCGGAAGCCGCGGTCGCCCTTGTTCAGGTAGTAGGCGGCGTCGGCGGCGAAGTACGTGTACTCGCCGTTCGAGCGGCGGATGACGCGGTCCTTGTCGTCGCCGAAGTCGGTGGTGCGCACCCAGACGGCGCCGTCCTCGTCGAACACGTGGCCCTGCTCGCGCAGACGGTCGACGGCCTGGTCGATCAGGCTGGAACCCGAAGCATCCTTCGCGTGGAGGGTGCGCTCGGAGAACCACACATCGAACGGCACGTTGAAGCGCTCGAGGGAGTGCTTGATCTCGGCGAGCTGGTACTCGTAGCCGAGCTCGCGGGCGACGGCGAGCTGCTCCTCCTCCGGGAGGTCGAGCAGGTCGGGGCGGGCCTCGAGAACGCGGCCGGCCAGCGTCGCGATGTACTCCCCCGGGTAGCCGCCCTCCGGCGTGGGCTCCCCCTTCGCCGCAGCCAGCACGGACGCGGCGAAGCGGTCCATCTGCACGCCCGCGTCGTTGATGTAGTACTCGCGCACCGCACGGGCGCCGCTCGCGAGGAGCAGGCGGACGATCGCGTCGCCGAGGGCCGCCCAGCGGGTGTGCGCGATGTGCAGCGGTCCGGTGGGGTTGGCCGAGACGAACTCGACGTTGACGCTGACGCCCTCCTGTGAGGAGTTCGTCCCGTAGGCGGGACCGGCGTCGACGATGACCTTCGCGAGCGCACCGGCGGCCGCCGCGTCGAGGCGGATGTTGAGGAAGCCGGGACCCGCCACCTCCACACTCGCGATGCCGTCCACATCGGCCAGTCCGTCGGCGATCTGCTGAGCGAGTTCCCGCGGGTTCGTGCCGAAGGTCTTGGCCAGGCGCATGGCGATGTTCGAGGCCCAGTCGCCGTGATCGCGGTTGCGCGGGCGCTCCAGCACGATGTCGGCGGCGGAGAGGTCGAACGGCTCGCCCGGACGTCGTTCCTCGGCGATGAGGGCGAGGACGGCGAGGAGGGCGTGGGCGAGCGTTTCAGGATTCATAGATCCCCCAGTTTACGGGGGTGCGCGGGCCCGTTCCGTCGCCCCGTGTCCTGCGGAGTTTGCGATCCGTCCTCGGTGATCTACTCTCACACCATGAACGCCCCCGCCGCTCCTCGTCTACTGCGCATCGCGGGCATCGCCGCGGCCCTCCTCGTCGCCGTCGCCGCGGGCGTTCTCGGGGTCTGGCGGCCCTGGGTTCCGGCGCCGTCATCCCTCCCCGTCGGTGCCGCCGCCGGAGACGAGTCCATCGCGGTGATCGCCCCCGCACCGCTCGTGCTCCCCGACGAGCCGACCGTCCTCGTGTTCGGCGATTCCTGGACCTACGGCTCGGCCGCCTCCGACCCCACGCTCGGCTACGCGTACGTGCTCGCCGACCTCCTGCACGGCACGACCATCGTGGACGGCGTCCGGGGCAGCGGCTACCTCAAGCCCGGCATCGACGGCCCCGCCTTCGGCGACCGCATCGCGGCACTGGACCCGACTCTCGATCCGGATCTCGTCATCATCCAGGGCTCCATCAACGACCGGGCGCAGGGCGTGGCCGGCTACCGCGAGGCCGTGACCGCCGCGTGGGACGCGCTGACGGCTCTCTACCCGGAGGCCGCGATCGTCGTGCTCGGCCCCGCGCCGCACGAGCTTCCGGTCGGCGCGCAGACGGCACGGATCGACCGGGATCTCGCGGCTCTCGCCTCGGCCCGCGGCTGGTGGTACATCTCCCCGATCGAGCGGGACTGGATCACCGAGGACAACTATCTCGCCGTCATCGACGTGGAGGTCGGGCGCAAGCATCCGTCCACCGACGGCCACCGCTACCTCGCCGAGAAGCTCGCCGCAGCGCTCGACGAACTGCGCGCCGCGCCGGTCACGGAGGCCGGTGGGTCGGAGACCACCCCCGACGAGTGATATTGTCGATCGGTACGCCTCCGTAGCTCAGTGGATAGAGCGCCGGTTTCCGGTACCGTAGGTCGCAGGTTCGACTCCTGTCGGGGGCACGTACAGCAAGAGGGATCGTCCAGACGGACGGTCCCTCTTCTCGTGCAACCGGGAGCCCGTCCACGTCCCGCAGCCGAGCCGGGTAGCCTGGATCCGTGCCCTCCCTCCACATCGCCGGTTCGACGCGCGCTCCGCGCCGTCTGTCGTCCGCGACGCCGATGACGCAGTGGATGCGCGTGGTCCTGCACCCCGGCACGAACGGGTGGACGAGCGTCTGGGGCACCCTCTCGCACGGCGAGATCGCGGGCTGCCCGCCGCCACAGGGATAGGCCGCGCCCGGACGGGTGCGGCGCCATCGCGTCACCCATCCAACTGCCGTGAGGTACCCCTGTGTCTTCTTCGTCGTCCCCTGCCCGTTTCCGTCTCGCGCCGCATGAGCTGTGGCGCGGCATCCGCTCCACCGCCCGGAGCGACGTGCTCGGCGGCGGTCTGCTGCTGACCGCCACGCTCGCCGCCCTGATCCTCGCCAACTCCCCCGCCGCCCCCTGGTACGAGGCCGTCAGGGACTTCCGTTTCGGGATCCCGGAGTGGCACCTCGAGCTCAGCGTGGGCGCCTGGGCCGCCGACGGCCTGCTCGCCGTGTTCTTCTTCGTCGTCGGGCTGGAGCTGAAGGAGGAGTTCGTCGCCGGGCGGCTGCGCGATCCGCGCCGTGCCGCGCTTCCGATCGCCGCCGCGGTCGGGGGCGTCATCGTCCCCGCCCTGTTCTTCGTCGCGATCAACGCGACCTCCGGCGCCGAGGTCCTCCGCGGATGGGCGATCCCCACGGCCACGGACATCGCGTTCGCGATCGCGGTGCTCGCCGTCGTGGGCCGCTTCCTGCCGCCGGCACTGCGGGTGTTCCTGCTCACGCTCGCGATCATCGACGACCTGATCGCCATCACGATCATCGCCACCTTCTACACCGAGACCATCAGCTTCCCCTGGCTGATCCTCGCGCTCCTCCCCCTCGCGGGCTTCGCGCTCGCCGTGCAGAACGGCATCCGTTCCTGGTGGATCCTGCTCCCTCTCGCCCTCGCCGTGTGGGCGTTCGTGCATGCATCCGGGGTGCACGCGACGGTCGCGGGGGTGCTGCTCGGCTTCCTGGTCCCGGTGCGTCCGACGGCCCGCGCGCGGGTGCGGACCGGGACGGACGCGGACGGCGCCCCGGTCTACGACGGTCTCGCCGCGCACTTCGCGGATCGCTGGGGCATCGTGGCGACCCTCGTCGCCGTGCCGGTCTTCGCGTTCTTCGCGGCCGGGGTCGAGATCGGCGGCGTGGACGGCCTGGTCTCGGCGCTGACCGACCCCATCACCATCGGGATCATCGCGGGGCTGGTGCTCGGGAAGCCCGTCGGCATCCTGCTCACGACGTTCCTGCTGAGTCGCGTACCGGCCCTGCGCCTCGACGAGACGCTGCGCTGGCCGGATCTCGCCGGCATGTCCCTGCTCGCGGGCATCGGCTTCACGGTCTCGCTGCTGGTGGGTGAGCTCGCGTACGGCAGCAGCAGCGTCGCGGACGACCACGTGAAGATCGGCGTCCTCGTCGGCTCGCTCCTCGCCGCGGTCCTCGGCGGACTCGTGCTCGCCACCCGCAGCCGTCGGGCTCGCCGGGGATCATCCTCCGCTCCGACGAATCTGTCAACCACCTGAGTCTCCCTTCCGGTTCCTCCTACCGTCGGCGCATCCGCCGCGCACGGGGCGCCGCAGAAGTGGAGTTTTCGATGTCGACCGATACCAGACGCGCCGACGCGCGTCGCGCTGCGCTGATGAGCTCGTCACGCGTCGAGCAGAAGGGCAACATCGTCGTCACCTGGATCACCTCCACGGACCACAAGACGATCGGGTATATGTACCTCATCGCCTCGGTGATGTTCTTCCTCCTCGGCGGTGTGATGGCGCTGGTGATCCGTGCCGAGCTGTTCGCTCCGGGGATGCAGATCGTCCCGACCAAGGAGCAGTACAACCAGCTGTTCACGATGCACGGCACGATCATGCTGCTGATGTTCGCGACGCCGCTGTTCGCGGGCTTCGCGAATGCGATCATGCCGCTGCAGATCGGTGCTCCGGACGTCGCCTTCCCGCGTCTGAACGCCTTCTCGTTCTGGCTGTTCCTGTTCGGGTCGACCATCGCGGTCGCCGGCTTCCTCACGCCCCAGGGCTCCGCGTCGTTCGGGTGGACCGCCTACCAACCGCTGGCGAGCGCGACCTTCACACCCGGCGTCGGCGGCAATCTCTGGATGGTGGGCCTGGGCATCTCCGGCTTCGGCACGATCCTCGGCGCGGTGAACTTCATCACGACGATCATCACGATGCGTGCCCCGGGCATGACGATGTGGCGCGTGCCGATCTTCACCTGGAACACCCTGATCACGAGCTTGCTCGTGCTCCTGGCGTTCCCCGTGCTCGCGGCCGCTCTGTTCGCCGCGGCGGCGGACCGGATCCTCGGTGCGCACATCTTCGATCCGCAGAACGGCGGCGTGCTTCTCTGGCAGCACCTCTTCTGGTTCTTCGGCCACCCCGAGGTGTACGTGATCGCGCTGCCGTTCTTCGGCATCGTCTCCGAGGTGTTCCCGGTGTTCAGCCGGAAGCCGATCTTCGGCTACAAGACCCTGGTGTATGCGACGATCGCGATCGCCGCATACTCGGTGGCCGTGTGGGCGCACCACATGTACGTCACCGGCTCCGTGCTCCTGCCGTTCTTCGCGCTCCTCACCATGTTCATCGCCGTGCCGACGGGTGTGAAGATCTTCAACTGGATCGGCACGATGTGGCGAGGGTCGGTCACCTTCGAGACACCCATGGTCTTCGCCCTGGGGTTCCTGGTCACGTTCGTCTTCGGTGGTCTCACCGGTGTGATCCTGGCCTCGCCCCCGCTCGACTTCCCGCTCCACGACAGCTACTTCGTCGTGGCGCACTTCCACTACGTGGTGTTCGGTACGGTCGTGTTCGCGATGTTCGCCGGCTTCTACTTCTGGTGGCCGAAGTGGACGGGTCGCATGCTGAACGAGCGCCTCGGCTACGTGCACTTCTGGATGCTGTTCATCGGCTTCCACATGACCTTCCTCATCCACCACTGGCTGGGCGTCGAAGGGATGCCGCGGCGCTATGCCGACTACGCGGACCAGGACCAGTTCACCTGGCAGAACCAGGTCTCCACGATCGGGGCGATCATCCTCGGCGCCTCGATGCTGCCGTTCTTCCTCAACGTCTGGATCACGGCCCGTAAAGCACCCCGGGTGCTGGTCAACGACCCCTGGGGGTACGGCTCCTCGCTCGAATGGGCGACCTCGTGCCCGCCGCCGCGGCACAACTTCACGTCGATCCCGCGCATCCGCAGCGAGCGCCCGGCGTTCGACCTGAACCATCAGGGAGTGACCGAGGAACCGGTCGCACCGCCGCCGGAGGATCAGCGACGACGGCGGACTGCCCCGTCCTAGACAAGATCGAGGGTTCCCGGTCGTCGCGCCGCGCGGCGGTCCGCAGGAACGCGCGCCCCCGCTGCTGAGCGCGTCGGTCAGGTGAGGACCGGGGCGTCCTCGGCGCGGCGAGCAGCCCCGAGGGCGACGTCGACCAGCCGGCCCCGCCGCGCCAGATCCGCTCGTTGGCGGTCCGCGCCCGTCCCCCGCTCCAGGACGGCCGCGAGCCCGGACTCGACTCGACCGAGGTCTCCGGCAGCGACGAGTGCGGGGCGCACGTGGTCGAGCAGCGCTCGCGCGGCCTCCGCAGCGGAGCAGGGGCGCCCGGTGATCGGGTGGACGAGCTCGCCGCGGACGCCGCTCATCGCCGCCCGCCATCCGGCGAGCCGGAGCAGACGCTCGTCCGTGCTCTGCGCGGGCACACCCCTGCGCCACTCCTCGGCAGCCGTCTCCACGAGCGCACGGCCCAGGGCGGCGAGCGTGACCGCGTCGTCCTGCTCTCGGCAGATGTCGGCGATGCGGATCTCGAGTGTCGGCTGATGCCGGGAGAGCCGGGCGTCGAAGTAGAGCATCCCGGCGTCCAGCAGCGTCCCGGTCGCCAGGGTCTCGCGCTCGTGTTCACGGTACCGCGCGACCGAACCGAAGACGGGATTGGGACCGGCGCAGGGCCAGCGGCTCCAGACGTCGCTGCGATAGCTCGCGTACCCGGTGTCCACGCCGTCCCAGAACGGGGAGTTGCTGCTGAAGGCGAGAAGGATCGGGAGCCACTCGCGCAGGCGATCGAGAGCGCCCACGCCCTCCGCCTCGGAGGCTATCGACACATGCACATGGAAGCCGCACGTGAGAGTCCGTCGCGCCGTCACTCCGTAGCGTCGCGTCATCTCCCGGTACCGCGGCGCCGCCGAGTGGTGCGGCACCACCGGCAGCGGCGACGTCGCCAGCGGTACCGCTCGCGTCCCCCACGCCCGCGCGCTCTCGTCCGCTCGGCGGCGTCCCTCGTCCACGCCTCGCGCGAGCTCGTCGAGAGTGCGGCATACCGGGCCGACCACCTCCAGCATCTCCTGCTGCAGCTCCGCCTCCAGGGCGGGCGCCTCTGCGTGGGTGGCACCGCCAAGGATCCGCGGCGCGGCCGCGACCGGGGCACCGGTCTCCGCATGGACCAGCAGCAGTTCCTCTTCGACACCGATCGTTCTCATAGGGGCATTGAGCCGGGGCCTCGCGAAGGGAAACAGGCTCTTGACAATTCACGCCTGCGGGTCATGCCGCGCCTCCGCCCACGGCCGGGCGTCGAGCACAGCGCCGCGGGAAGCGCAAGGGTCGGGACCGCCTCCCCTCCCCCGGCTACACAGGGCACATGGACCAGAACCGCGCACCGATCCTCGAGGCCATGAACGAGTACCACGAACTGAACCGCTACGGCTACACCCCGCCCGGGCATCGCCAAGGCCGCGGGGTCGATCCGCGCGTCCTCGAGGTGCTGGGCGCGGATGTGTTCCGCAACGACCTGCTCGCGTCGGCGGGACTGGACGATCGGTCCTCGACGAACGGATACCTCTCGGATGCGGAGAACCTCATGGCCGACGCCGTCGGCGCCGACCACGCCTTCTTCTCCACCTGCGGCAGCTCGCTGTCCGTCAAGGCGACCATCCTCGCCGTCACCCGCGGGGAAGGCGAGATCCTCATCGGCAGAGACGCCCGCAAGTCCGTCACCGCAGGCCTCGTCCTCTCCGGCCTTCAGCCGCGATGGATCTCCCCCACCTGGGATCCGGAGCTTCACATCGCCCACCCGCCGTCACCGGACGCGGTCGAGAAGATGTGGCAGCGGTACCCCGACGCCTCCGCCGCACTCATCACCAGCCCGACCCCGTACGGCACGTGTGCGGACATCGCGGCCATCGCCGAGGTCTGCCACAAGCGCGGCAAGCCGCTCATCATCGACGAGGCGTGGGGCGCGCACCTGCCCTTCCACGACGACCTGCCGACCTGGGCCATGGACGCCGGGGCGGATGTCTGCGTGGTCAGCGTGCACAAGATGGGCATGGGCCTGGAGCAGGGCTCGATCTACCATCTGCAGGGCGACCTGGTCGACCCCGTCCGCCTGCAGCAGTGCGCCGATGTCCTGGCGACCACGAGCGCCAATGTCCTGCTCTACGCGGCCATGGACGGCTGGCGGCGGCAGATGGTGCAGCACGGCCGGGAGATGATCGGGAGGACCCTCGAGCTCGTCGATGACGCGCGCACGCGGATCGACCGCCTCCCCGGGCTGCACGTCCTCGGCGACGAGCTGGTGCGCGCCGAGGCGTCGCACGACTTCGACCCGATGCACATCCTCATCGATGTCAGCGGTCTCGGCATCAGCGGCTATCAGGCCGCGGACTGGCTGCGCGCGGAAACCCGTCTGGACGTCGGGCTGAACGACCCCACCCGCATCGAGGCGACGTTCTCCCTCGCCGACCGGCCGGAGTCGGCCGACCTGCTGATCGCCGCCCTGACGGCGCTCGGGCAGGCCGCGGATGGCCTGCCCGCGGCTCCGCCCGTACATCGGCCCGCGCCGGGCGATCTCGAGCTGGAGACGGTGATGCGCCCGCGCGACGCGTTCTTCGGTCCCGTCGAGGTGGTGCCGGCCGTCGAGGCGGTCGGACGCATCGCCGCCGAGCAGATAACGCCCTACCCGCCAGGGGTGCCGGCGGTCCTCCCCGGCGAGCGCATCGAGGAGGCAGTGGTCGATTACCTGCGCTCGGGCGCGGAGGCCGGGATGGTGATCCCCGACGCTGCGGATCCGTCGGTCGAGACCATCCGCGTCGTGCGGTCCTGATCCCCTACGCCTCCCTCGCTCATCCGTCAATGCCCTGAGTCATCCTCGAGGCGGTCCCTAGCGTCGGTCACCCCACGCAGAGAAGGAGCACCCGATGAAGGCGATGACCTACCGCGGACCGTACAAGATCCGCGTCGAGGAGAAACCCGATCCGACGATCCAGCACCCCAACGACGCGATCGTGCGGGTCACGAGAGCAGCCGTGTGCGGGTCGGATCTCCATCTCTTCCACGGCATGATGCCCGACACCCGCATCGGGCACACCTTCGGTCATGAGATCGTCGGGGTGGTCGAGGAGGTCGGCTCCTCCGTGGAGACGCTTCGTCCGGGCGACCGGGTGATGGTGCCGTTCAACATCTACTGCGGCTCGTGCTACTTCTGCCGCCGCGGCCTCTTCTCGAACTGCCACAACGTGAACCCCAATGCGACCGCGGTCGGGGGGATCTACGGCTACTCGCACACGACAGGCGGGTACGACGGCGGGCAGGCGGAGCGCGTGCGCGTGCCGTTCGCCGATGTCGGCCCGTCGGTGATCCCGGAGTGGCTCACCTCCGAAGACGCGCTGCTGCTCACGGACGCGTTCTCCACCGGCTACTTCGGCGCGCAGCAGGCCGACATCGCCGAAGGGGACACGGTGGTCGTGTTCGGCGCCGGGCCCGTCGGCCTGGCCGCCGCCCGCTCGGCCTGGTTCCTCGGCGCCGGACGGGTCATCGTCGTCGACCACCTCGACTACCGGCTCGAGAAGGCACGGGACTTCGCCTTCGCCGAGACGATGCACCTCCACGAAGCCGGTGACATCGTGCTCGCGCTGAAGAAGGCGACCGGCTACCTCGGCGCGGACGTCGTGATCGACGCGGTCGGCGCGGAGGCGGACGGCAGTGTCGTCCAGCACGTGACCGCGGCCAAGCTCAAGCTGCAGGGCGGCTCCCCCGTCGCGGTGAACTGGGCCATCGACAGCGTGCGCAAGGGCGGCACCGTGTCGATCCTCGGCGCGTACGGTCCGCTGGTGACCTCGGTGCGCCTAGGCGACATCATCAACAAGGGGCTCACGGTGCGCGGCAACCAGGCTCCCGTGAAGAGGCAGTGGCCGCGGCTGCTCGAACACATCCAGGCGGGGCACATCCGTCCGTCCGAGCTGCTGACGCACCGCTTCCCCCTGGAGCACATCGCGGAGGCCTACCACGTGTTCTCGTCCAAGCTCGACGACTGCATCAAGCCGCTCATCGTCGTCGGAGAGGAATGACCATGCCGTACGAAGGATCTCGACCCATCCCCGCACCGACCCCCGAGGAGCTGCGTGCCCGGATCCCGGGCTGGGGCGCCGACCTCGCCCCCGAGCACCGCCGCACCTGGCAGCAGCTGGAGGATGTCGGCGACACCGGCGCGCATTGGGACCTCCCCGAGCGTCAGGGCCCCGACCGCGGCCGCGAGCGCTCGATCGAGCACGGGATGCTGCCTCCCGTCTGGGGCACCGCCCAGCCGCTGCACGGCCTGTCCGGCGCCATCCGGCGCGTGGCCTACGACCGGTTCAGCGAGACGAAGAACACCCGCTGGATGCTGCTCGTGCTGGGCGACCGCGTCGATGCCGTGACCGCGCACGCCCGCTCCCTGCTCACCCGGCGGCCGGACGACCCCATCACGCAGACCGGCGTCCTCGCGGAACCGCAGCATCGTCCGCTCGCGTCGCGGTTCGGACGCGGCCGCATCGATCTCCGGCACACCTGGCTCGACCCGATCATCGTCGTGGGGCCCTGGGTGCTGACGGCGGTCCTGAGCGTCCGCGCTCTCCGCCGCCTCGGCCGTCGGCGCTGAGCCGGGACCGAGACGGCGGCGTGGTGGCGCTCAGCGCTGCAGGATGTCCGCGGTGACGACCTCCGGACGGAGATCGAGCCGCCGCAGCAACTGCGCATTGAGCGCCACCACGATCGTCGACAGCGACATGAGCACCGCGCCGACCGACATCGGCAGCACGAAGCCGATCGGGGCGAGCACACCCGCCGCGAGCGGGACGGAGAGCAGGTTGTACCCGGCCGCCCACCAGAGGTTCTGCGTCATCTTCCGGTACGAGGCGCGGGAGAGCTCGATCACCGACAGCACCGCACGCGGGTCGTCTCCGGCGAGGATGACCCCGGCGGAGGCGATCGCCACGTCGGTGCCGGCGCCGATCGCCAGGCCGACGTCGGCCTGAGCGAGCGCGGGCGCGTCGTTCACGCCGTCGCCCACCATCGCGACCCTGCGGCCCTCGTGCTGCAGCTCCTGCACCTTCGCGGCCTTGTCCTCCGGCCGGACGCCCGCGAACACGCGGTCGATGCCGAGGTCGGCCGCGACGGTGTGCGCGACGGCCTCCGCGTCGCCGGTGATCATCACGACCTGGACACCGAGCGCGTGCAGGGCGTCGACCGCGTCCCGCGACTCCGGGCGCACCTCGTCCGCGAGCTTGAGCGCCCCGATGACGCGGCCGTCCCGCAGCACATGCAGGATGATCGCGCCGTCCGCACGCCAGCCCTCCGCAGCGGGGAGCTCGTGGGCCCCCTCTTCCGTGAGCAGGTGCGGGCCGCCGACGCGGATCACCGCACCGTCCACCGTCGCGGTCACCCCCACCGCCGGCGAGGACGAGAAGTCGCGGCTCGCCGGCACGCGGAGTTCCTTGTCGCGCGCGGCGCGGACGATGGCCTTCGCCAGCGGATGCTCGCTGTCGGCCTCGGCGGCCGCGGCGAGCGCCAGCACCTCCTCCGCGGTCTCCGCGCCGGCCACCGACACCGCGGACACGACGGGCTCACCCTTGGTCAGCGTGCCGGTCTTGTCGAACAGCACGGTGTCGACCGTGCGCATGCTCTCCAGGGCCAGCCGATCCTTCACGAGCACCCCGCCACGGGCCGCGCGCTCGGTCGCGATCGAGACGACGAGGGGGATGGCCAGGCCCAACGCGTGCGGGCAGGCGATCACGAGGACGGTGATCGTGCGGATGACGGCGTCGTCCGGCAGGCCGACCGCGCTCCACACCACCGCGGTGATCGCGGCAGCACCGAGCGCGAACCAGAACAGCCAGCCGGCTGCCGTGTCGGCCAGACGCTGTGCGCGGGACGAGGAGTTCTGCGCCTCCGTCACGAGCCGCTGGATCCCCGCGAGCGTCGTGTCGTCTCCGGTCGCCGTGATCTCCACGCGCAGCCCCGAGTCGGTGGCGACGGTCCCCGCGGTCACCGCGTCGCCGGTCGCCCGGGTGACGGTGCGGGACTCCCCGGTCACCATGGATTCGTCCATCGAGGCGCGGCCGTCGACGATCCGCCCGTCGGCGGGGATGCTCCCGCCGGGGCGCACCACCACGACATCGCCCACGCGGAGGTCCGACGGGGAGACCCGCACGACCTGATCGCCCTCCACACGCTCCGCCTCGTCCGGCAGCAGCGCGGCCAGCGAGTCGAGGGCGGAGGTGGTCTGCGCCAGCGAGCGCATCTCGATCCAGTGCCCGAGCAGCATGATCACGATGAGGAGAGCGAGCTCCCACCAGAAGTCGAGCTCATGATGCAGCAGGCCGAGGCTCGCTCCCCACGACGCGACGAACGCCACCGTGATCGCGAGCCCGATGAGCAGCATCATGCCGGGCTGCCGGGCACGGATCTCGCTGACGGCGCCGGTGAGGAACGGCTTTCCTCCCCACACGTACATGACCGTCCCGAGGACCGGCGACACCCAGACCAGACCCGGGATGTCGGGAAGCGGGTAGCCCACGATCATCGCGAACATGCCCGAGAGCAGCACGGTGGGCACGGCGAGGACGAGCATGATCCAGAACAGCCGCCGGAACTGGGCGACGTGGTCGCCGTGACCGCCATGGCCGCCGTGACCGCCGTGTCCCGCGTGACCGCCGTGTCCGGCGTGCTCCGCGTGTCCGGCGTGCTCCGCGTGTCCGGCGTGCTCCGTGTGTCCGGTGTGGTCCGTGTGGTCTCCGTGCGCGGCGTGCTCCGCGTGTCCGGTGTGGTCCACGGGCGTCCCGGTCCCCGTTCCCGTGGGGTGACCGTGCGCGGAATGGTCGTGATGCGAGGTGCTCATGTCTTCCCTCCAACGTCGATGATGCCGTGCGGGGCCGGATCTGTCGCGGCCCCGCACGGGTGGGGGCTCAGGCCGCCCTGGTGTACTTCGCGGGATCGGCGTCGAACGCCGGCCCGCAGCCCGCGCAGCAGAAGTAGTAGCGCGTGCCCTCGTGGTCGCGGTACAGCCCCGCGGCCTCGGCCGTGGCGATCACCACCGGTGTTCCGGCCATCACCGGGCATTCGGCCATGCCCTCGGCCGGCACGGCGAGCAGATCGGTGCGTCCTTCGGCGGAGACGCCGCTCTGGCGCGGGACGCTGCAGCAGGATCCTGCGGGGGAATCGGACATGTCGGTACTCCTCTGTCTCTCGTTCACGGGGTGTCCACCGCCCTGCTGCGGAAGGACCGCAGGCGGAGGCTGTTGCCGACGACGAAGACGCTGGAGAACGCCATCGCCGCACCGGCGAGCATGGGGTTGAGCAGGCCGAGCGCTGCGAGCGGGATCGCTGCGACGTTGTAGGCGAAGGCCCAGAACAGGTTGCCCTTGATCGTGCCGAGCGTGCGCCGGGCCAGGCGGATCGCGTCGGCCGCACTGCGCAGGTCGCCGCGGACGAGCGTGATGTCGCTGGCCTCGATCGCCGCGTCGGTCCCGGTCCCCATCGCCAGCCCGAGGTCCGCCTGGGCGAGGGCCGCGGCGTCGTTCACGCCGTCTCCCACCATCGCGACGACCTTGCCCTCTTCCTGGAGCCGGCGCACCACGTCCACCTTGTCCTGGGGCAGCACTTCGGCGAGCACCTCGGTGATCCCCACCTCGCGGGCGATCTGCTCGGCCACCGCGCGGTTGTCTCCCGTGAGCAGGACGGGCGTCAGTCCCAGCGCCCGGAGCTGCGCCACCGCCTCCGCGCTCGTGGCCTTGACCGAGTCGGCGACGACGAGCACCCCGCGGGCACGACCGTCCCAGCCCACCGCGATCGCGGTCTTGCCCTGGGCCTCCGCCTCGGCCTTGACCGCAGCCAGCCCCGCGGACAGGTGCTGCGACCAGTCGGCGAGCAACGAGGCGCGTCCCACGACGACGGCGTGGCCGTCCACGATGCCCTGGACGCCCCTGCCCTCGACGTTCGCGAACTCCTCGACGCTCGGCAGGGTGCCGAGCTCCCGGGTGGCCGCGGCCGCCACGGCCTGCGCGATGGGGTGCTCGGAGGCGTCCTCGAGGGCGCCGGCGAGCCGCAGCAGTTCCTCGCGCTCCACGCCGTCGTCGGTGTGCACCGCCGTCAGCGTCATGCGACCGGAGGTGACGGTGCCCGTCTTGTCGAGCACGACCGTATCGACCTTCCGAGTCGACTCGAGCACCTCGGGGCCCTTGATGAGGATGCCCATCTGGGCGCCGCGACCCGTGCCGACGAGGAGGGCGGTCGGCGTGGCCAGGCCCAGCGCGCAGGGGCAGGCGATGATGAGCACCGCGACCGCGGCGGTGAAGGCGGCGGCGGCAGGGAACCCGGTCGCGAGCCAGGCCACGAGCGTGCCGAGGGCGATCACGATCACGATCGGCACGAAGATCCCGGAGACACGGTCGGCGAGCCGCTGGACTTCGGCCTTCCCGGTCTGCGCCTCCTCCACGAGCCGCGCCATCTGCGCGAGCTGGGTGTCGGCGCCGACGCGGGTCGCGCGGACGACGAGGCGTCCCCCGGCATTCACCGTGGCGCCGGTGACGACATCTCCCTCCCCGACCTCGACGGGCACCGACTCACCGGTCAGCATCGAGGCGTCGACCGCGGACGTGCCGCCGACCACCACCCCGTCGGTGGCGATCTTCTCCCCCGGGCGCACGATGAACTCGTCGCCAACCCGCAGTTCGCTCGTCGGGATCCGGGTCTCGACGCCGTCGCGGAGTACCGCGACCTCCTTCGCGCCGAGCTCCAGCAGCGCGCGGAGCGCCGCACCGGCCTGACGCTTGGAGCGCTTCTCGAAGTAGCGTCCGGCGAGGATGAACGTGGTCACCCCCGCTCCGACCTCGAGGTAGATGTTCCCGGCACCGTCGCTGGGCGCGACGGTGAACTCGAACGGGTGCGTCATGCCGGGCATCCCGGCGGTGCCGAAGAAGAGCGCGTACAGCGACCACAGCAGCGCGGCGATCGTGCCCATCGAGATGAGCGTGTCCATCGTGGCCGCACCGTGCCGGAGGTTGATCCACGCCGCCTTGTGGAACGGCCAGGCCGCCCACACGATCACGGGACCCGCGAGCGCGAGCGACAGCCACTGCCAGTACGTGAACTGGAGCGCCGGGATCATCGCCATCGCGATGACCGGGACGGTGAGCACGACGGAGGCGATCAGCCGCTGCCGCAGCGCCGTGAGCTCCGGATCCGGCTGCTCTCCGTCGGGCTGCGCACCCTCCGGCGCGGGAGGCGCGGGGAGGACGGCGGTGTATCCGGTCTTCTCGACCTCGGCGATGAGCAGGGCGGTGTCGACGCCCGCCGGCACCGTGACGCTCGCCTTCTCGGTCGCGTAGTTCACGGTGGCGGTGACGCCGTCGAGACGATTGAGCTTCTTCTCGATCCGCATCGCGCACGACGCGCAGGTCATGCCGCCGATCTCCAGCTCCACGCTGGTCGCGGACGGGGTGTCCATCAGGACCGGACCGCCTGGTAGCCCGCCTCGTCCACGGCGGCCAGCACGGCCGTGTCGTCGACGGGGGCGGAGCTGCGCACCACGAGTCTCCCGCTCTGCGCGCTGACATCGATACCCTCGACACCGGGGATGCGCGACACCTCGTCGCGGATCGCCATCTCGCAGTGGCCGCACGTCATTCCGGTGACCTGGTACTCGCTCGTGCTCATCATGCTTCCTTTCCTCGGGATACCCCCCTGGGGTACTCCTTCGGCACAACCTTATACCCTCCGAGGGTATTCCCGCACGCCCGGCCGCGGCGAGACTCGTCCGCTCCGGGTGAGGGACGCTCGGCATCCGACGCCGCGCCTGGAAGGATCGCGGTCATGGACTCCTCACCTCTGTCTTCCTGGCGGGACACCGGCACGCGGCGCACCATCGAGGCGTTCGTCGCCGCCGTGACGGAGGGCCCCGACGCCGTCCCCGTCGACGAACGCATCGCGGTGTTCGACAACGACGGCACTCTCTGGTCGGAGAAGCCCATGCCCACCCAGCTGCACTACGTCGTCGAGCGCTGGCGCGAGGAGGCGACCCGCGACCCCTCCCTGGCCGACCGGCAGCCCTACCGCGCCGCGGTCACCGGCGACCTCGGCTGGCTCGGCACCGCGATCGACAAGCACTACGCCGGCGACGACTCCGACCTCGGCGTCATCATCCAGGCGCTCCTGGGACTGACCGATGGCGTGAGCGTGGAGGACTACGCCCGCTCCGTGGCGGAGTTCTACCGCACGGCCCAGCACCCGCTCCTCGGCCGCCCCTACGCCGAATCGGTGTACCGCCCGATGGTCGAGCTGCTGCGGTACCTCGAGGGCCACGGCTTCACGTGCTACATCGTGTCGGGCGGCGAGCGCGACTTCATGCGACCGATGACCCAGGCGAACTACGGCATCCCTCCCGAGCGCGTGATCGGCTCGGCGCTCGGGCTCACCTACGACGAGGAGGCTGCCAGCGTCCGCTACTCGTCCGCCCTGGCGTTCTTCGACGACGGTCCGGAGAAGCCCGTGCGGATCTGGAGTCGGATCGGCCGGCGCCCGCTGCTGGCGGCCGGCAACTCGAACGGCGACATGCCGATGCTCGACTTCGCGCACGGCGGCCCTCGGCCCGGACTCGCGCTGCTGATCCATCACGACGACGCCGACCGCGACGACACGCCCTACGACACGGGAGCGGAGCAGGCCCTCCGCGCAGCCGCCGACCGCGGGTACACCGTGGTGAGCGTCCGCGACGACTGGGCGTCCATGTTCCCCGACCCCGTCTGAGTCGGGGATCACCGGTCAGAGGGCGCAGCGGAACCCGATGTGGGTCATGGCGGTGTCCTCCGCCTGCGCCGATCGCGCCGCGGGGCGGTAGCGGAGGCAGTACTCCGGAGCGCACAGGTGCGATCCCCCCTTGAGCACGCGGCGAGGGATGGGCGACCCGGGCTCGGAGGACAGCAGGCTCGCGCGCTGACCGGCGTCGACACCGACCGCGCCCGGCGGAACGTGCCGGTGCGTCCAGTAGTCCGCCGTCCACTCCCAGACGTTGCCGATCATGTCGTGCAGGCCGTAGCCGTTCGCGGGGAATGAGGCGACCGGAGCGGTACCGATCCATCCGTCGGCGCCGTCGTTCCGATACGGGAAGGCGCCCTGCCAGGTGTCGGCCATGAGGGTGCCGTCCGGCTTCGTCTCCTGACCCCAGGCGAAGCGGGCGCCGACGAGGCCGCCGCGCGCCGCCCATTCCCACTCCGCCTCCGTGGCCAGGCGCTTGCCTGCCCACGCGGCGTAGGCGACGGCATCGGGGTACGCGACCTGCACGACCGGATGATCGAGGCGGTCGTCGATCGACGAGGCCGGTCCGAACGGGTGGCGCCAGGACGCCCCGGGCTCCCACCGCCACCACTGACGCCAGTCGCGCAGGTCGACGGGCCCGCGGGTCGGCGTGAACACCATGGCGCCGGGGACGAGGTCATCCGGATGCACGCCGGGGTAGTCGGCGGGGTCCATCGGCCGCTCGGCGATCGTGACGTAGCCGGTGTCCTCGACGAACGCGGCGTACTGGCGGTTCGTCACGGGGTGCTGATCCAGCGCGAACGCCTCCACGCGCCGTTCGTGGACGGGGCCTTCCTCCGGGTAGAACTCGTCCGATCCCATGAGGAGCGTTCCGCCGGGGACCTCGATCATCGCCGTCATGCCCTCATGCTAGGCCGCCGCCCGCTCCGCGCGGTCACTCGCGCGACAGCATCGCGGCCGCCTCGAGCTCCATATCGAGATACTGCTCCGCGCTCACGTCGACCGCCACGCCCAGGAGCGTGCCGCCGGTGAACGGGAACGGGTTGGCGTACTGCGCACTCACCGGGTCGGCACTGTCCCACCCGACGCAGAGCCCGTCGCCGCAGAGCGTGAACTTCCCGACCTGGGCCCGCATCGGACCGGACGCCACGGCGCGATCATCGACGTACAGCGTGGCGGTGCCGACGGACTCGCCGTGATCCCCCGCTCCCTCCCGCACGAACTCCACGCCGAGGGTGTGCGGTCCGGGGGCGAGCTCGTCCGAGGTGAACGACTGCTCCGGCGGGATGCCGAGGAAGTTGTACACGTAGACGAGCCTGTTGTCCTTGAGGAACAGCGAGTGGCCGCCGAAGCGGGAGCCGTGCGCGAAGAGCACTCCCTCGGCGCCCTGCTCCAGGATGACGTCGGCGATGATCTTGTAGGAGCGCCCTCGGACGTTCACTGCGACGCTCTCCGGCACCGCCGCGGTGCCGGAGAAGTAGACGTACCGCTCCCGGGGCGCCTCCGCCTGAGGCCGGGGGACCGTGAGGATCTCGCGGGCCGACCGGTCGTCGAGGGGAAGGGCGAAGTTCGCCTCCGCCTCCGCGAACCACGCGGCGATGAGCTCCTGCAGCTTCTCCGGGTGCGTCGCGGCGAGGTCGTTCGACTCGGAGCGGTCCTCCGCCACGTGATACAGCTCCCACACGTCGTCGTCGAAGTGGCCCTTGCCGCTCAGCGGAGCGTGCACCGCCGCCGCCTTCCAGCCGTCCTTCCAGATGCCCCGGGTGCCGAGCATCGAGTAGTACTGCACGCTCTTCCGCGTCGGCCCGTCCGGCGCGGCGTCGAAGGAGTACTTCATCGAGATGCCGTCGAGCGGTCGCTGCGGCACTCCGCGGTAGGACTCCGGCATCGCGATGCCGATCACGTCGAGCACCGTCGCCACGACGTCCACCGAGTGGTGGTACTGGTGGCGCAGCTCCCCCTTCGCCGCGATCCCCTTCGGCCAGTGCACGACCATCGGGTCGCAGGTGCCGCCGGAGTACTGGGAGTAGCGCTTGAACATCGGGAAGGGCGTGGAGAACGCCGCCGCCCACCCTGTCGGGTAGTGGTTGTAGGTGTCGGCGGACCCGAGCGTGTCGATCATCGCGAGGTTCTCGGCGAGGTCGTCGGGGTAGCCGTTGAAGAACTTGTTCTCGTTCACGGAGCCGTCCGGCGATCCCTCCCCCGAGGCGCCGTTGTCGGCGCAGTAGAAGATGATCGTGTTGTCCAGCTGCCCCGTCTCCTCCAGGTAGTCCACGATCCGGCCGACCTGGGCATCCGTGTACTCGGAGAAGCCCGCGAAGACCTCCGCCATCCGCGCGAACAGCCTCCGCTCGTCGTCGTTCAGCTCCGCCCACGGGCGCACGTGATCGGCCGGGTTCGCCGCCTCCTCCGGCAGCGGGTTGAACGGCGTCATCTGCGTGCCCTCCGGCAGCACGCCCTTCTCGATCATGCGGGCGAGCACCCATTCGCGGTAGGCGTCGTAGCCGTCGTCGAACGCCCCCTTGTACTTGTCGATGTACTCCTGCGGCGCGTGGTGCGGCGCGTGGTTCGCGCCGGGGCAGAACCACATGTACCAGGGCTTCGAGGGATTCGAGGCCTGCTGGTTCCGGATCATCGCGAGCGCCTGGTCGGCGAGGTCCTTCGACAGGTGGTAGCCGTCCTCCGGGCGGTACGGCTGCTCGATGAAGTGGTTGTCCTCGACCAGGTCGGGGTACCAGTTGTTGGTCTCCCCGCCGAGGAAGCCGTAGAAGCGGTCGAAGCCGAGCTGCAGCGGCCACATCGAGCGGCTGCCCCCCGGCGCGATGTCCTCCTCCGGGACGTTGTGGTTCTTCCCGAGCCAGAACGTGCTGTACCCGTTCTCCTGCAGCACCTGTCCGATGGTCGCGCACTCGGCGGGGAGCCGCCCCGCGAAGCCGGGGAAGCCGTTCGTGCCTTCCATGATGACGCCGGCGCGGTTGACGTGGTGGTTACGGCCCGTGAGCATGGTGGACCGCGTGGGAGAGCACAGCGCCGTGGTGTGCCACTGCGTGTAGGTGAGACCCCCGGCGGCCAGACGGTCCATCGTCGGCATCGCGATGCGGCCGCCATACGGCGACCACGAGGCCAGACCGGTGTCGTCGTAGAGCACCACGAGGACGTTCGGCGCTCCGTCCGGCGCCTTCCGCAGCTCGTACGGCGACCAGTCGGGTCGGGCGTCGCGGACGTCCAGCGTGATCTCGCCCGAGAAGTCCGCGTTGAATTCCGACATCGTCTCTCCTTCGCTCAGGGCGCGTCCGCGCTCTCCTCGGCCTGAGTCTTCCGACCCCGCGTGCGTGCCGACAGGGGCCCTCACCCGCCCCGGGTGATCTCCGGGTCGCCCGCGTCCGCGACGGCGGCGGCGTCCTGCTCCTCCGGCGCCGCGGCGGGGCCTGGCCGTCGCAGCAGCTCCACGAGGATCGTGAGCACGAGCACGCCGATCGCCACGCCCAGGACGGCGCCGAAGGTCACGGGACGCGTCGCCAGGAGGATGAGCACCCCGATCGCCATCCCGGCGATGAGGATCGCACCGCGATAGCGGTCGACCGCCCGCCCGAACCGCCCGGTGGAGATCCCCCGAGCCTCCGCCGCGTCGCGCAGAGCCCCGAACCCGCTCTCCGTGACGCCGCGCACCGTACGGGCGCTGTGGCTCGATCCGACGAGCCAGGCCCACAGCGCGATGAGGACTCCGACGAGGGCGAGCGCCACGATGGTGGACCCGAGGAGGGCCGTGAGCTGATCGAAGAGGGACTCGGCTGCCGACGCCGTCATGATCGACGGGCTGACGGCGCTGACGAAGAACCCGCGCCCGATCCCCATCCCGCCGGCGAGGAGGAGGAAGACGAGGGCGAACCCGGCGCTCGTCCAGAACAGCGCCCGCGGCCGGTTCACCGCGAGCAGCACACCGAGGACGACGAGACCGAGCACGACCCACGGCAGCCAGAAGCCCGCCGTCACCGCGATCTGGTAGACCGTGCGGACCAGCACCAGGGCGTCGGCCTGCACCACCGGGATGGTGCGATCGATCACCGGGATGAGGTCGGCGACCCCGGCCCCACGCTCGGCCAGAGCCTCCTTGACGCGTTCGACGACCGCCCCCACGTCCACCGAGAGGACCCCGTCGTCGCTGAGGTCCAGCGCGGTGCCGGGCTCGTCTTGCAGGATGGCGACGGCGCGCTCATGGGTGAAGCGCAGCGTCTCCGCCCAGATGTCGGCGAACTGCTGCGACGACACCACCTCGTGCACGACGCCGTCGATCAGAGACGACAGGCCGGAGGCGGCCGGCGCTTCCAACAGGCCGAGGGCGGCGGTGGCGCGCGGAGGGAGGTCGAGGGCACGCAGGCCGTCGAAGAGCTCGCCGACCACCGCATCCAGGTCGACCTGCTCGTCGATGGCGGCCGTCACCTGATCGGCGACGAAGTCCTGCACGTCCGGATCCTCGGCCAGCGGGGCGAAGGTCGCGACGAACCGGTCCGCGTCGACGAGCTGCAGCCGCGCCCATGTCCCCATCGCCGCGATCGGCGCGAGGAGCACGGCGACCACGAGCACGATCCCGGCGATGATGCTGCGGGCGGAGATGCGGCGTCGGGGGCGTCGGAGCGCCTCGTTCTCCTGCTCCAGCACACGCAGCCGTGCCCGCAGGTCCTCGATCTCGCTCATCGCCGCCTCGTCTCGATCGTCGCGACGCTCAGCTCAACACGCTCCGCCGCCTCCGCTCGCTGGGGATCCTCGACCGGGAACCGGTCTACGCGACCAACCGCGCCGCCATCACCGACCTCGCGCCGACCGATGCCGCTTCGTCGGCTCCGAACAGGAAGGGCAGCTGAATGGGTGCCGTCATCGGGGAGATCCTCCCCCTCGCCGTGGGCGTCGCGATCAGCCCCGTGCCGATCATCGCCGCGATCCTCATGCTCCTGTCCCCGAAGGCACGGGTCACGAGCGTCGGATTCCTGCTCGGCTGGATCGCGGGCATCGTCGCGGCGGTCGGTCTCTTCACCCTGCTGTCGGCGGTGCTCCCCGAGGAGGATCCGGATGCCTCCCGCCCGATCCGCGGCGTCATCCAGCTCGTCCTCGGACTCCTGCTGCTGGTGCTGGCGGTCGGTCAGTGGCGCAAGCGCCCGAAGGCGGGGCAACCGGCGGCCCTGCCGTCGTGGATGAAGGCGATCGACACGATGTCCTTCGGCACGGCGCTCGGACTGGGGTTCCTGCTGTCGGCGGTGAATCCGAAGAACCTCCTCCTGGCCGCCGGAGCCGGGGTCGACATCGGCGGCGCAGCGCTCGATGCAGGCTCCACGATCCTCGTGATCGCCGTCTTCACGCTGATCGGGGCGTCGACCGTGCTCGTGCCCGTCGTCGGCTACCTCGTCGCGGCCGCACGGCTGCGGGCTCCGCTCGACGCGCTGCGGGGATGGCTCGCCGCCGAGAACGCGGTCATCATGGCCGTGCTGCTGCTCGTGATCGGCGTGTCGATGATCGGCAAGGGCATCGGCAGCTTCTGAATGCGCTGCGTGCGCGCGGGTGACCCGCGGGGAGGGAGGGCATCATGGGAGAGCTCGTCGTCGCGCTGCTTCCCGTCCTCCTCGGTGTGGTGCTCAGCCCTCTGGCCATCATGGCCCTCGTGGCGGTTCTGGTCTCCCGGCACCCCCGCGCGAACGGCATCGCGTACCTGCTCGGGTGGCTGCTCGGACTGGGCGGGCTGCTGGCCCTCTTCCTCTGGGTGTTCCGGAGCGCCGCCGTCCACGAGCAGTATGAGCCTCCGCTCTGGGTGCCGCTCGTCCGCCTGCTTCTGGGACTCTTCCTCACCGGCGCCGCGGTCTGGGTGTATCGCCAGGGGAAGGCCCGGATCGCGGCGATGGCCGGCGCCTCCTCTCCGCGGGAGGTCGTGGCCGCGTCGCCTCAGCTTCCCGGATGGGTGCACTCGGTGGAGACCTTCCGCCCGGGGCGCACCTTCGTGCTCGGCCTCGCGCTGTTCGTCCTCAATCCGGTCGATGCCTCCTGCGCGGTCATCGCTGCGCTCGACATCTCCCTCGCCGACGTCACTCCCGCCACGACCGTCGGGGTGACCGTCGTGTTCGCTGCGCTGGGCACCCTGCCCATCGCCGTCCCCGTGCTGTTCGTCGTCGCGCGCGGGGTTTCCGCACGACCGGCGCTGGAGCGCCTGCGCACCTGGGTCGCCGGGAACACACACGTCCTCAACGCCGCGATGCTGCTCGTGATCGGCGTGCTGCAGCTGGACAAGGCCCTCACCTCCCTCGTCTGATCGACGTGCGCTCGCCGGCACCCACGGAGATCACCCGGATGAACGCGACACGGGACCCGTGACCCCAGCCCTGACCCGGCAGTACTGTGCGGGGAAAGGCGGCTCGGCAGAGATGAAGGAGATGGACATGGCCCGTGACTTCCAGGGCAGGATCGAACTCGACGTCCGCGATTCGGAGGCCGACTGGGAGGCGTTCCTCCCGGCGAAGCCCCGCGAGGGAGCACCCAACGTGCTGGTCGTCCTCTATGACGACACCGGCATGGCGGCCTGGTCCCCGTACGGCGGACGCATCAACATGCCGACCATGGATCGCCTGGCGCAGAACGGTCTGACCTACTCGCAGTGGCACACGACGGCACTGTGCTCCCCCACCCGCTCGACGTTCCTCACCGGACGCAACCACCACCTCAACGGCTTCGCGACGATCTCGGAGTCGTCGACCGGCTTCCCCGGCTACAACTCCCACATCCCCGACTCGAACACCACGATGGCCCACGTCCTCCGCGACGCCGGCTGGTCGACGTTCTGGGTGGGCAAGAACCACAACGTCCCGATCGACGAGTGGACGGCCGGCGCGTCCAAGAAGCACTGGCCGCTGGCGCAGGGGTACGACCGCTTCTACGGCTTCATCGGCGGCGAGACGAACAACTGGTATCCGTCCCTCGCCGAGGACAACCACTACATCGACCAGCCCTACCTCCCCGAGGACGGCTACCATCTCTCGAAGGACCTCGCCGATCGCGCGCTGTCGATGATCCGCGACGTGAAGCAGACCGAGCCGGACAAGCCCTGGTACCTGTGGTTCTGCCCCGGCGCGAATCACGCGCCGCACCACGCGCCGCAGGAGTACATCGACAAGTACAAGGGCGTGTTCGACGACGGCTACGAAGCCTACCGCGAGTGGGTCCTCGCCCGGATGATCGAGAAGGGCATCGTCCCGGAGGGCACCGAGCTCACCGCGCTCAACCCGATGCCGGAGGGGACTTTCACGCAGACCGATGAGGTGCGTCCCTGGGACTCGCTGAACGACGAGGAGAAGGCGATGTTCTCGCGCATGGCGGAGGTCTACGCCGGCTTCAGCGAGTACACGGACGCCCAGGTCGGCCGCATCGTCGACTACCTGGAGGAGTCGGGGCAGCTCGACAACACCCTCATCATCTACTGCGCCGACAACGGCGCGTCCGGCGAGGGCAGCCCGAACGGCTCCGTCAACGAGGGCAAGATCTTCGGCGGATATCCGGACGACGAGGCCGAGAACCTCCGCCTCGTCGACAAGCTCGGCTCCCCCGACACGTACAACCACTACCCGACCGGATGGGCGGCGGCCTTCTCCACGCCCTACAAGATGTTCAAGCGCTACACCTACCAGGGCGGCGTGTGCGACCCGCTGGTGATCCACTGGCCCGCCGGCATCAAGGCGCGCGGCGAGGTCCGCCATCAGTACCACCACTCCACCGACATCGTGCCGACGATCCTCGAGGCCTGCGGCGTCGAGTTCCCGGAGGTCTACAACGGCATCGAGCAGACGCCGCTCTCCGGCGTCTCGATGGCCTACTCGTTCGACGCGGCACCGGAGGCACCGACGGCGAAGGAGACGCAGTACTACGAGATGTTCGGACAGCGCGGCATCTGGCACGACGGCTGGAAGGCGGTCACGGTGCACGGGCCGGTCAGTGGCAAGGGGCACTTCGACGAGGACGAGTGGGAGCTGTACCACACGGACGTCGACCGCGCCGAGGCCGTCAACCTCGCCGCCGAGAATCCGGAGAAGCTGGAGGAGCTCAAGGCCCTCTGGATGGAGGAGGCGAAGGCGAACGCGGTGCTTCCGCTGAACGATCTGCAGGTGCTGGGCAACCCAGAGGACTTCGAGACCTTCGTCGCGATGGAGTTCCATCAGCCCGCGCCGCCCTCCGGCCGGTTCGTCTACTACCCGGGCACCAGCGAGGTGCCGGAGCGGTCGGCGGCGAACACCCACGGCGTCTCCTTCAAGATCGCCGCGGAGGTCGAGTTCACTCCGGAGACCGAGGGCGTCATCTTCGCGCACGGCTCCCGGTTCGGCGGACACGCCCTGGTGGTCAAGGACGGTCAGATCCACTACGTCTACAACTTCCTCGGGATCCCGCCGGAAGACCGCATCTCGGGGCCCGCCCCCACTTCCGGGAAGCACATCATCGGGGTCGAGTTCGTCAAGGAGGGCATGGGCGAGTACCGGGAGGGCGTCGGACCCGCACGGCTCTACATCGATGAGGAAAAGGTCGACGAGAAGCAGATCCGCACGGTCCTCGGTCACTTCTCGCTCTGCGGCGAGGGCCTGACGATCGGGCGGGACAGCGCCGACCCCGTGTCGTCCCTGTACGGCTACGGGTTCGACTTCCGCGGCGGGGAGATCGCCCAGGTCGTGTTCGACATCGCCGACGACGCCTACCTCGACCTGGAGGCGCACCTGGCGGCCGCTATGGCCCGCGACTGACGACCCCGCGGCCGCCCGGGCCCTCAGAGCAATCCGAGGGCCTGGGCGGCCGCTGTCACGCCGTCCCGATCCGAGACACCGAGCTTGCGGTAGATATTGCGCACATGCGTCTTCACCGTGTTCGGCGAGATGTACTCCTGCTGCGCGATCTGCCGCAGCGTCGCGTTCCGGCTCAGCGCGCGCAGCACGATGCGCTCCCGCTCCGTCAGCTCCTCCTCGACGAGGACTCCGGCGGCGGACAGCCGCTCGCGCACGCGATCGGCGAAGTGCGTGCGCGCGCCCGCCGTCGCCCGCGCAGCGAGCAACCGCGACACGATCGGGCCGGCCTCGGCAACGCGGCGCACGTGGTCCTCCGGCTCCGCGAGGGCGAGCGCGGTGGCGAGCGCGAGCTGCGCCCGATCCGGCTCCCCGTCGTGCACGTCGAGCTCGGCCTCGACCAACCACGCGTCGATCATCGATGCCGGGAGCAGACACGGGACGGCGCCCTCCAGGACCGGCGCCAGCGCGCCACGCGCGATGCCGTCACGGCGGTCGTGCACGGCGGCGATGGCCCGGAGCACGAGCACGTCTCCCGTGTCCCCCAGCGCCTCCTCGATGTCGGCGAGGAACCGGTCGCGGAGCGTCGGCTCCCCCAACCGGTCGAAGGCGTGCACCGCGAAGGGCCCCATCATGGCGTACCAGTGTGGCGGAAGCGGCAGATCGTCACGGGGAGTCAGGGTGTCGAGGAGCCGCACGGCCGCGTTGTGGGGATCGCCGCCCTGCTCCGCGCCGAGCAGCGCGCGCATCCCCTGCAGGCCCCGCGCGATCGCGGTCTCTCCGCCCGCGGCGATCACCTGCGCCGAGGACTCCAGGGTCTCGGCCACCTCCAGGATCTGCATGCCCTCGTAGGAGCCCCAGAAACGCCACACCCTGGTCACCTCGAAGAACGGGCTGTCCGGCTCGTCGAACTCGTGCCAGCGGCGCTCCAGGGCGGCTCCCGCCTCGATCGCGTCGCGGAGCCGGCCGCGGAACAGCACGCTGGTGGCGAGGACCGCCTGCGCCTGCAGCTCCGCGGCGCGGGCACCGATCGCTCGCGCGAGGTCACCGGCACGGCGCGCTGTCGCCTCCGCCTGATCGAGTCGTCCCACATAGAGCTCCGCCGTCGCGGTCTCCAGGAGGGCATAGGTGTCGAGCTGCTCCTCTCCGCTGAGATCGCGGAGGTCGGCTCCGACGCCGTCGAGGGTCTCGGCGATCCCGCCCCGCCGCAGCGCCGTGTGCATCTCGATCCCGAGGCGCCAGCGTCGGTCGGCGTCGGACTCCCCCGCGCCCACGGGTGGCACGATCACGGCGGCCGACGGATCGCCGCAGGACAGCTCCGCCGCGGCGACGAGCATCCGGACGGTGGGCACGGCGCGCAGGGCGGTCGGCAGCTCCGCCATCACCCGCCACACCGTGTCCGCCCGGCCGTCCAGCACGAGCTGCATCCCGCAGCGCCGCAGGACGCCGGCCGTGCAGGCCGTCTCCCCGCCACGGACGGCGTGCTGCAGCGCGAGGAGGGGCTGCCCCTGCTGCGCGAACCAGTCGGCGGCCCGCCGGTGGAGCCGCTCCTCGCGGCCGGCACCGCCTTCCCGCAGCCGGCCGAGGAGGAACTCCCGCAGCAGCGGCGGGTAGTGGTAGCGGGACGGCTCCTCGGCGTCCGGGCCTGCGAGCACATTGAGGCGGAGCAGTCGGTCGATCATGGCGGTCACGGAATCGGCCCCGGAGAGCACGGCGGCGAGCTCGGGACTGAAGCGGTCCACGACCGCGGTCGCCTCGAGGAAGGCGCGCAGTTGGCCGTCGAGGTCGGCGAGCACCTCCTCGACGAAGTAGTCCGCCACCTCGGGGGCGTCCCCGCGCAGCGTGGGCCCGAGGACGGTCTGCGCCCCGGCGGCGTCGAGCATCATGAGCTGCAGCCCGGTCGCCCAGCCCTCGGTACGGGCGAGCACGGTACTGACCTCGCCCTGAGAGAGCCGGAGACCTCGCGCGCCGAAGAAGGCGCGGACCTCGGCCGGGGTGAAGGCGAGCGCACGGGCGTCGAGTTCGAGGGCCACGCCGGCGATGCGGCGTCGTGCCAGCGGGATCGCCCGCGTCCCGCGCCCGGAAAGCACCACGTGCACGGTGCCGGGAGCGCTCTGCACGAACGTCGAGATCAGTTGGGCGGTGTGCTCGTCCTCGACGCGGTGCACGTCGTCGACGATGAGGACGATCCGGTTCCTCGCCTCTCGGAGGGCCCTGGCGAGCGCACGCGCCGTCGTCGCGGAGTGCACGGCGGGTACGGCCGCGAGCGCGTCCTGGAGTCCGGGATCGTCGATCCTCTTGAGGGCGGCGCGCAGGAGCGGCAGGTCCGCCTCGCCGCGTTCCAGGGACACCCACACGAGGTCGATACCGGGATCGGCACGCAGACCCTGCGCCCACTGCGACAGCAGCCTCGTCTTGCCGGATCCCGCCGGCGCGCTCACGAGCGTGAGCGTCCACGGCCCGTCCATCGCCGCCGTCAACCGCGAGAGCAGGCGCTCTCGACGGACCTCGCCCTTCACCGCAGCGGATCCTGGGCTCTCGCTCGTTCCCGCCGTTCTTGCACTGTGCAGCACTCGAAACCCCCCGATTTCGACCTTGCTCCCCCTCGCGGGCAGTCTATTGCAAGGTGGGAGCGGTCCCGCAAGAGGGGATCACTCGGAGACGTCCGCGCGCGACGGCCGCCGCATCGCGAGAAGCGCCGGCACGAGGGCGCCGAAGAACAGGGCGAGAGCCACACCGAGCAGCGTCTCGAGGGTCCGCTCCAGGAACCGCGACGTCGGCGATGCGTCCGACGTCGAGAGCAGCAGGGAGAGCACGAGGAAGGTCGTGAAGGCCGGCGCGACGTACCACCGACTCTCCTGGACCGCGCCGAGGCCGCCCACCACGACACCGATCGCGAGCGCGACCACCACGCCGCTCGGAGAGAGCAGGGCGAACCGGCGGCCGCCAGGGCCCCGATGAGCACCGACGCCGCCCGACCGACGCTGCGCAGGACGAGCTGGCCGCGCACCGGACGCATCACGAGCAGCACGGCGCCGGTCGCCCAGCCCACGTGCTCGACCCCGGTCGCGAAGCCGATCGCGGCGGCCGTCCCCGCGGCCGCACCCAGCAGGACGCCGTAGACCAGCAGAGCGCGTCCCTTGGGCATGGCGGCCGGGACCCGCGCGCCCGCCCGGTGCTCCGGCCACAGCAGGGCGATGAGCCACGCGTACACCGAGCCCGCGACGATCGCGCCCGCCAGGAGGATGGTCGTCGCCGAGAGAGGAAAGCTCAGACCGAGCCCGACCATGGGCAGGACCAGCGTCAGCGCGAGCGGTCCGGCACGCTCGCGGGCGGCGAGCATGCTGGCCATCACCGCCAGCACCGCGAGGGCGGGCACGGCGAGGACCGGTGCGAGCGCGAGGGTCGCGCCGAGCAGGAGCCCCAGCGCGACCAGCGTCCCGAGCACCGGGATCGCCGACCGGGCCCGCCGCCGCGCCGGCAGTCCCATGGCGGCCGCGGGAAGGACGCCGATGCTGAGGGCCAGGGCGACGGCAGGGTCGAACGGGGCGACCGCCATCGAGGGCACGGCGTACAGGAGGCCGAGACCGAACCGCGACCATCGCCAGGTCAGTCCCCCGCGCGCCGCCATCACCGTCTCGCTCTCCGGCTCCGGCTGCGGTCGGGCATGCACTCCCCGTTCTCGATCGCCTCTCGGATCCTCCGTGCCGTCAGCCTAGGCAGGCGATGACCGCACGTCACCGCTCGTCGGCCACTTCACCCGGGTGAACGCCTCCGCTCCCCTCCCGATCTGCAGCGGCCCGGAGCCCGATGTCGACAGTGGGGTGCACACGGCCGTCCTCCACCAGCCCGGAGTACCACGGCGTCCGCGCCGCGACGGCCGCCGCCGCCTCCGGCACCGCCGCGAGGTGGAGCCGCACGCCGAGTTGGGACAGCTCCCGGTCGAGCGCCTCGAGCGTGTCGAGCACGGTGATGGACATCACCACCTGCTGCGGCAGCCCGAGGACGAGCGTCCGGACCGGCTCGGCCTGAGCTGAGACGGTCTGGACGATGAGCCGCTGGTTGGCGAGCGCGTTCGCCGTGTACAGCCCCCGCTCCGACTCCACCCCGAGGGCACTCCCTCTCCTGCCCACCACACGGATCCGAGGGATGTTGAGCTCCCGGAGGACGAGCACGAGGGTCACCACCACCCCCACGGCGACAGCGGGCAGGAGTCCCGCGGTGAGCCCGATCGCCGCCACGGCCGTGGCGACCCAGAAGTCCATCCGACTGATGCGCGCCCACCGCACGAGTTCCGGGATGTTGACGAGTCCGGCCACCGCCGTGAAGACCATCGCCGCGAGCGTGGCCTCGGGCAGCAGGCTGAGCACCGGGGCGAGGAAGAGCGCGACCGCCACGGCGAGCGCGACCGTGGTCAGCGTCGCCAGCTGGGAGCGGGCTCCGGCCCCCTGGTTCACGGCGCTCTGCGAGAATCCCCCCGCCGCGGGCATGGCCGAGAAGAACGCGCCGACCGTGTTCGCCGCGCCGGTGGCGAAGAGCTCCTGGTCACTGTCGATCTGCGGCTCCGTCGCCTGACGCAGGCTGCGCGCGACGGCGGCGGACTCGAGGAACGCCATGACGGCGATGGCAAGCGCTCCGGGCACGAGAGCCGCGGCCTCGGACAGGTCCGGGATCCCCGGGACCGGCAGTCCGCCGGTCACCGGGGCGATGAGGTCGACCCCGAGCTCATCGATCCCGCCGACCCCGACGAGCAGCATGCCGGCCGCGACGACGACGAGGGTGCCCGGCACGCGAGGGGCGAAGCGCTTCAGGAGCAGGAGGGTGGCGATGGAGCCGATCGAGAGGAGCAACGTGGGGATGTTGACGCTGTCGAGCGCCTCCCCCACGGCGACCAGAGAGCGGACGAAGCCGTGGCCGGAGAAGTCGAAGGACTCCCCCAGGAGCTTCGGGAGCTGCCCCACGGCGACCGTCGCCCCGACCCCGATCTTCAACCCGAGAACAGTGGCCCCGCTGATGTTCTCGACGAGCGAGCCCAGGCGGCACGCCCGGGCGAGCAGCAGCACCACGCCCACCAGGAGGGTGAGCATCATGAGCGCCCCGATGGCGTCGTCCGCGCCCGCGGCGACACCCGCCGAGACCAGCGTGGTCGCCGTGAGGGTGGCGATGGTCGACGTCGTCGAGACGCTCATCGCCCGGCTGCCGCCCAGGAGGGCGTAGACGAGCATCGGCACGATGCAGGTGTAGAGGCCGACCTGCACCGGAAGATCGGCGATCGTCGCATAGGCCATGGCCTGCGGCACCACGACGGCGCCCGCGGAGAGGCCGGCGAGCACGTCGCGCACGATCCAGCGGCGCTGGTACCCGTCCAGCGTGCTGAGCAGCCAGGACGGTCTGCCTGCTGCGCTCATGGGGACTCCCTCCGCCGTCGAGGGAAGCGTACTGCCGACGCTCCCGCGGCGGCCCGCCGGGGCGCCGGACGGGCCGTGAGTCACCCGGGTGAACTCCCGACGGAAGCGGTGCGCAGCCACAGCGCCCGCCGGTATGGTCCCAGCGTGCCCCCGGCGACGGCGGCACCGAGAAAGGAGCAGTCATGGGATTTTGGGCATCGTTCTGGGACATCATCTGGTGGTTCCTGTGGATCTTCGCCTTCACCGCGTATCTCTTCGCTCTGTTCGCGATCATCGGAGACCTGTTCCGCGATCACAAGCTGAGCGGCTGGTGGAAGGCCGTGTGGATCTTTTTCCTGATCTTCGTGCCGTTCCTCACCGCCCTCGTCTACCTCATCGCCCGCGGCAACGGCATGGCCGAACGCAGCAGCGCCGAGGCGCGTCGGGCGCAGGAGGCGGCGAACGCCTACATCCAGCAGGTCGCCGGCAGCAGTCCGAGCGAGGAGATCGCGAAGGCGAAGGCGCTCCTGGACGCCGGAACCATCACGCCGGACGAGTACTCCCTCATCAAGGCGAAGGCGCTGCAGTAAGGCGCAGCCCGGACCGCACCAGCGCGAGGAGCCCGCGGCATGGACCTGCAGGATCTCCTGCCCACCGACATCGACTGGTGGCAGCTGCTGCTCGCCCTGCTCGTGGCCCTCGCGACCTGGATCATCTCGCGGTTCGCGCGCCGGGGCACCACCGCCCTGCTCCGGCGCGCCCCCGGGATCTCCACCGCCGTCGGGACGGCCATCGCGCAGTTCGTCGGCTACGCCATCCTCCTGCTGGGCTTCGGCATCGCGCTCGCGATGCTCGGCGCCAACGTGCAGCCGCTGCTCGCGATCGTCGTCATCCTCGGCGTCGTCGCGATCCTCGTCCTCCGCGGTGTCGCCGACAACTTCGCGGCCGGCGTGCTGCTGCAGGCACGGCAGACGGTCCGCATCGGAGACGAGATCGTCGTGGAGGCGCTGGACTCCGTGATCGCGGGGACGGTGACCGAGCTCAACGCCCGCGCGGTGATCCTGCACACGGTCGACGGGCGCACCCTGCACATCCCCAACGCGCGGCTGCTCTCCGACCCCGTGGTCAACGACTCCACCCGCGGAGCCCGGCGCAGCGAGGTGGAGGTCAGGGTGCGACGGGACGGGACGACCGGGATCGACGGCGTGCTCGCACCGCTCGTCGACGCCGCGCGGACGGCGGAGGGCGTGCACCGGCACGAGGGCGTGCGGGCGCTCGTGGTCGGCGTGAGCGGAGACCGGCTGATCGCCCGCCTACAGTTCTGGCACCACCCGCTGCACGGCGCCCTCGTCAGCGCCGCGGTCGTGGTCGCGGTCTTCGACGCCCTCGGCGCTCTCGGCACGACCGGCACGGTCACCAGCGTCCCGGCCCCGCCACCCCTCGTGCCGTCCGACGCCGTGTGAGGACGGGGTGCGCGATGTCGGTGCCCTCGGGCATGATCTGCGCATGGACATCACCTTCCTGCAGCCGGACGGCCTCGTCCGCAGCCCCGCCTTCAGCCATGCCGCCGTCATCCCTCCCGGGGCGACCACCGTCTACATCGGAGGGCAGAACGGCGTCGACGCCTCCGGCGCCGTCGTCTCCCCCGACGTGGGGGCGCAGGCGCTTCGCGCTCTCGACAACGCCCGGGTCGCGCTGGAGTCGGCGGGGGCGACGCTCGACGACGTCGTGAGCTGGACCATCCTCATCGATCAGGATGCCGATCTGCGCGCGGCGTATGGCGCCGTGGCCGCCACCCTCGCCAGGGACGGCGCCCCGCCGCTGGTCACCGCCGCCCGGGTGGCGGGCCTGGGCGTGCCCGGAGCCCTCATCGAGGTGAGCGCGATCGCCGCGACCATCCGCGACTGAGTCAGATGCGACCGCGCACGGGGGTGCGTTCGACGCCGTCCGGCTCGTCGGGCATCGTCATCTCGGCACGGACGCCGAGCAGACGCACTTCCCGGGCGGGGTCGAGGGTCTCACCGAGCGCGAGCGCCATCGCGACCACGTCTTCTCGATCCGCCGTGGGAGCCGGGAGCTTCCGGCCGAAGGTCCTCGTCTCGAACGGGGCGTACCGCACCTTGAGATGCACCCGCATGACCGGGCGCCCCTCGGCGGCGCAGTCGTCGAACGCGTGTCCCGCGAGCTCCCGCAGCGCGTCCTGCACCGACTCAGGCGTCGTGAGGTTCTGCTGATACGTGGTCTCCCGACTGTGGCTCCGTGCCACCCACGGAGTATCGTCGACGATCCGCGGCCCCAGCCCGGAGCCCAGCCCGAGATACCACCGCCCCATCTTGGGGCCGAACTCCGCGACGAGGGTCTCCTCGTCCGCCGCCGCGAGTTCGCGCACCGTGGCGATGCCGTGTGCCGCGAGGCGCTTCTGCACCTTCGGCCCCACGCCCCAGAGATCGCGGGTGGGCCGGTCGCCCATCACGGCGAACCAGTTGTCGGCGGTCAGCCGGAAGACGCCGTGCGGCTTGCCGAACTCCGTCGCGATCTTCGCGCGCACCTTGTTGTCGCCCACGCCGACCGAGCAGTGCAGGCCCGTGGCCTCCTCCACCGCCCGCTGCGCGGCCCGCGCGACGCCCTCCGGATCGTCGGTCGCGACGCCGAGGAAGCACTCGTCCCATCCGAGCACCTCCAGCACCACGTCCGGCAGGGTCCGCAACGCCGTCATCACCTCCTCGGAGGCCCGCTCGTACTCCGCGTGATCTACCGGCAGGAACACCGCGTCCTCCGGTGCCTTGCGCACCGCGATCTTCAGCGGCATCCCCGACCCGATGCCGAACGCACGCGCCTCGTACGACGCCGTCGAGACGACAGCCCGCTCGGTCGGATCACCGCGGCCCCCGACGATGACCGGACGCCCGGCCAGCTCCGGACGGCGCCGCACCTCGACCGCGGCGATGAACTGATCCATGTCGACGTGCAGCACCCACTCGGCCATGCATCGAGTGTGGCCGCTGACGCCCGGGAAGTCACCCCGTCAGACGAGGAAGACCGGCAGGAGCCCGGGATTGTGGGCGTGGACGAGGACGGCGAAGACGACCGCGTCGAAGAGGAGGTGCACCGTGACGACGTAGGCCAGCGAGTGCGTCCGGAGGAAGATGAATCCCTGCAGGAGCGCGAACGGGATGGTCAGCAGCGGGCCCCATTCACGGTACCCGAGCTCCCACAGGAAGGAGACGAACACGACGGCCTGCAGCACGTTCGCGAGCGCATCGGGGAAATGGCGCCGCAGCAGCGCGAAGACGGTGCAGATGAAGAACAGCTCGTCCCAGATGCCGACGGCGCCGACGCCGACGAACAGCCGCGCGATGAGATCGGGCGTGTCCACCACGGGCCAGTTCTGATAGACGCCGCTGGTAATGAAGTAGAAGGGCAGGATCAGCCAGCCGAGCACGAGCACCGCGACGAGCCAGCCCCAGTGGAGCACTCCCCAG
The DNA here is from genome assembly GCF_001595495.1 of Microbacterium sp. CH1. Lineage (NCBI taxonomy): Bacteria > Bacillati > Actinomycetota > Actinomycetes > Micrococcales > Microbacteriaceae > Microbacterium > Microbacterium sp. CH1. The sequence continues at coordinate 899,480 of NZ_LOSO01000011.1, forward strand.
CGCTGCCCGGTGCGCCAGGGGAACCGGATCGCCCGGTCGCGATAGACGAACCGCGAGACCAGATACGGCACCAGCACCGCGCCGCCGAGCGCGAGCGTGAAGCGCAGCATGGCCAGGTTGTCCAGCTCCGCCGCGAGCGGGATCACACTCACGATGAGCATGCCGAGCGCGATCAGCGAGAGGTCTCGCGTGAGCGATGGCCGCCGGGACCCCTCGGCCCCGGTGAGCGCCTCGCCGCGGCGCTCCAGGAGCAGGGCGGCACCGACGCCCAGCGCCAGCAGCAGCCAACCGAGCCAGGGCAGCGCCACGACGAAGAAGGCGGGGGCGGCCGCACACACCAGCGCCGCCGGGACGAGGCGCACCCCCACGGGCGCGCTCGGAGGGGCCTGCGTCATGCACGATCCCGTCGGCGGTACACGAGGTCGCGGATATCGCGCCCCTTCGCGAGACCCTTCCGCTCGAACGCGGTCATGACCCGACCGTCGAACCGCTCGGCCCAGTCGCCCTCGAAGGCCCGCTCGAACAGGGGCTCGGCGTCGAGCACCTCCCGCATCTGGAGCGCATAGTCCTCCCAGTCGGTCGCGAGCCGCAGGAGGCCGCCGTCGCGCAGCGCCCTGGCCGCCGTGTCACCGAATCCGCGCCGCACCAGACGACGTTTCGTGTGGCGCTTCTTGTGCCAGGGATCGGGGAAGAAGATCCACACCTCGGCTGCCGCGGCCTCCGGCAGGTACGAGGAGAGCACCTCCGGCGCATTGGCCTCCACGACGCGGAGGTTCTGTGCACCCGCACGGTCGGCGTCGAGCATGGTCCGGGCGAGGCCCGCGCGGAAGACCTCGACGGCGAGGAAGTCGTCGTGCGGCCGGCTCGACGCGGCGGCGACGATGGCATGCCCCTGGCCGGAGCCGATCTCGACGAAGAGGTCCGCCTCCCTGCCGTACTCGGCGGCGACGTCGAACCGCGCCTCGGGGTGCACGGAGGTCCATGCCACTGCGCGCGGGACATCCAGCAGATAGCGCGGGGCGAGGTCGCTGAAGGCGCGCTCCTGCGCCTCGGACATCCGGCCGCTCCGACGCACGAAGGACACCGGCTCGTCGCGGAAGGTACGCGGTTCGGGCATGGATCCAGGGTAGCCGCCGGGGCCGCCGCCGCCGGACGCGGTCAGCCCGCGGGCGCGGTGACGAAGTCGATCAGCTCTTCCACCCGGCCGAGGAGCGCGGGCTCCAGGTCGCGGTAGGTCGTCACCTTCGACAGGATGTGCTGCCAGGCCCTGGCCGTGTCGGCCTGCGTCTCGTGCGGCCAGCCGAAGGCACGGCAGATGCCCGTCTTCCAGTCGACGCCGCGCGGAATCTCGGGCCACGCCGCGATGCCGAGGGCCCGCGGGGTCACGCACTGCCAGACGTCGACGAACGGGTGGCCGACGATGCGGACGTGCCGGCCGTGCGGTCCGCGGGCCACCGCCTCGGCGATGCGGGACTCCTTCGACCCGGGGACGAGATGGTCGACGAGGACGCCGTACCGCCGGCGCGCACTCGGCGGCTCCGCCGCGAGGAGCTCGTCGAGCAGGTCCACGCCCTGCAGGTACTCGACGACGACGCCTTCGACGCGCAGGTCGGCACCCCACACCTTCTCGACGAGCTCGGCGTCGTGCCGTCCTTCGACGAGGATCCGGCTGGGCAGCGCCGTCCGCGCCCGCTGATCCGCCACCGCGAAGGACCCGGAGGCGGTGCGGCGAGGTCCCTGCGCGGATGCCGCCGGCACCGTGAGGCGCACCGGTGCCCCGTCGATGAGGAAGCCGCCGCCGAGGGGGAACAGCCGCCGTCGCCCGACGCGGTCCTCGAGCTCCACGGTGCCACCCTGCACCTTCGTCACGGCGCCGCAGAATCCGTCCGCCGCGACCTCGACCACGAGGTCGACCTCGGCGGGCACCTGCGGCACCGGCTTCACGCCGCGCTCGCGCCAGCCCGCTGCCAGCACGTCCGATCCGTACCTGTCGTCCATGCCTTCCAGCGTATGTGTCTCCGCTGAGGGCGAACGCCGAGACGCGCGCGAGTGCTGTCGCGTGTCGGACCCAGTGCATAGACTCGACACATGGGGCTCGGCTGCCGGTCGGAGGGAACACGATGACGAAACGGTGGCTGACGCTGGGCGCTCTCGCCCTTGCGGTCGCGACGGGTGCGCTGTCCGCCTCGGCGGCGTCCGCGACCGATCCGCTCACGCTCGACTCCGGGTATGTCACCGACCAGGCCGACGTCCTCTCCCCCGCCGAGGAGGAACAGGTCGAGTCGCGCCTGCAGGAGCTCACCGACAACTCCTCCGCCGACCTGTTCGTCGTCCTCGTCGACGACTTCACCGACCCGAGCGACAGCGTCGCCTGGGCCGATCAGGTCGCGAACGACAACCGGCTCGGCCCCGATCAGTACCTGCTCGCGATCGCCGTCGAGGGCCGCAGCCTCTACATCTCCGCGGACTCCTCCGGGCCGTTGAGCGACGGGCAGCTCGCCGCCATCGAAGACGCGATCGCGCCCCTCGCCGGCGACGGCGACTGGGTCGGCGCGATCACGCTGGCCGCGGACGAAATCCAGGGGGACGGGGGCGCCGGGGCGCTCCGCGTCACCCTGATCGTCGTCGGGGTGGTCGCGGCCGCCCTGCTCATCTGGCTCGTCGTCGCTCTGGTCCGACGCGCACGCCGCACCGCGGCCATCCGCGAGCGAGGCGCCATGCCGGAGACCCCGGATCCCGCCGACCCGTTCTCCACGCTCACCGATGCCCAGGTCGAGCAGCAGGCCGGCGTCGCGCTCGTGCGCGCGGACGACGCCATCACCTCCAGCCGGGAGGAGCTGGGATTCGCCGTGGCGCAATACGGCGAGGGCGCGACCGCGGAGTTCTCCCGCGCCGTCGACGCGGCGAAGGCGAAGATCGCCGAGGCGTTCGACCTCCGGCAGAAGCTCGACGACGAGATCGAGGATTCCGTCCACGACCGCCGTGCGTGGCACATCCGCATCATCCGGCTTGCCGACGAGATCGACGACATCCTCGACGACAACACCGAGGCCTTCGACGAGCTGCGCCAGCTCGAGCAGAACGCACCGCAGGAGCTGGAGCGGGTGCGACGAGAGCGCGCCGACCTGACGCCGCTCCTCGCCTCGGCCGCTCCCGCCCTCGCCGCTCTCGCCGCGACCTACGACCCGGCCGCCCTGAGCACCGTGACGGACAACCCGGCGCAGGCCCAGGAGCGCGCGGCGTTGGCCGATCGGGCGATCGACGCCGCGGCCCAGGCCCTCGCGAACGGGCGCACCGGTGAAGCGGCGTTCGCGATCCGCACGGCCGAGCAGGCGGTGGCCCAGGCGGCGCAGCTGGTCCAGGCGATCACCGCGCTCGGCACCGAGCTGTCCGGCATCGAGGCGCAGGCGCAGGCGCTCGTCACCGAACTCCAGAGCGATGTCACTGCGGCAGCGCAACTGCCCGACCCGACCGGTGCCCTGGCGAGTGCGTCCCACGCGGTGACCGCACAGCTGCAGACGGCGCAGGCCGACCTCGTCGCCACCCCACGCAACCCACAGCGGGCCCTCGACGCCCTCACGGCGGCGAATGCCCAGATCGACGGCGCGATCGCGCAGGGACACGCAGCCGTGGAGCGCGCCCGACGGGCTCAGCAGCTCCTGGAGCAGACCCTGGCCCAGGCGGCCTCCGAGATCCGGGCCGCCCGGGAGTTCATCGAGACGCGCCGCGGCACCGTGGGCTCCACCGCCCGCACCCGCTTGGCGACCGCCGACGCCGCGTTGACCCAGGCTCTCACCCTGCGCACGTCGGATGTCGAGAACGCCCTGGCCGAGGCCCAGCGCGCCCTCGACCTCGCACGCCAGGCCACGTCCGCCGCGGAGGCCGATCTCCGCGCATACACCCCCGGCGGCTATCCGGACGACGGCTGGGGCGGAGTGTTCGGCGGCTCCGGCTCCCGTTCCAGCGGCTCCGGCATCGGCGGGGACATCCTCGGCGGGATCATCGGCGGACTCCTCGCCGCCGGCGGGGGCGGCGGCTCGTCCCGGCGCAGCAGCGGCTGGCGCTCCTCGGGCGGCTTCCGCAGCTCCGGCTTCGGCGGAGGCGGATCCCGCGGCGGCGGACGCGGACGCTCCGGAGGTCGACGCTTCTGATCCCCCGCACAGACACATACGCCAAGCTCTCGAAGACGCCCCTCTGAAAGGAACCACGCATGACCAAGCAGTCCATCTTCGGACGGATCTCCACCCTCGTCCGCGCGAACATCAACGCCCTCCTGGACTCTGCGGAGGACCCGCAGAAGATGCTCGACCAGCTCGTCCGCGACTACACCAACAGCATCGCCGACGCCGAGTCCGCCATCGCGGAGACCATCGGCAACCTGCGGCTGCTGGAGCGCGACCACGAGGAAGACGTGCAGGCGGCCAACGAGTGGGGCAACAAGGCCCTCGCCGCCAGCCGCAAGGCCGACGAGATGCGCGGCGCGGGCAACACCGCCGACGCCGACAAGTTCGACAACCTCGCGAAGATCGCCCTGCAGCGCCAGATCAGCGCCGAGCGGGAGGCGACGAGCGCGGAACCGCAGATCGCGGCCCAGACGGAGATCGTCGACAAGCTCAAGAGCGGCCTGAACGGCATGAAGGACAAGCTCAACGAGCTCAAGAACAAGCGCAGCGAGCTCCTCGCCCGCGCCAAGGTCGCCGAGGCGCAGACCAAGGTGCAGGACGCGGTCAGCTCCATCAACGTGCTCGACCCCACCAGCGAGCTCGGCCGGTTCGAGGACAAGGTCCGCCGCCAGGAGGCTCTCGCCCAGGGCAAGGCGGAGCTCGCCGCGTCGAGCCTCGACGCCCAATTCGAGAGCCTCGAGGACCTCGGCGAGCTGACCGAGGTCGAGGCGCGCCTCGCCGAGCTGAAGGCCGGCGGCACCGCGCCGCGCCAGGCGCTCGAAGGCAACTGACACCGACGCGGATGCCCGGGCGCACGCCCGGGCATCCGCGGTTCCGTCTCCGGGAGGTCTCCCATGGTGCGTTTCCTGGTCGTGCCGCAGTGGCAGGGTTCGCCCGCCGCCCGCGCGATGCTCCTCGTCGACGGCGCGTCGGCGATCGCCGGCGATCTGCCGCGTGCGGCCACGACCGTCCTCGACGTTCCGGTCGAAGCCGGCGAGGCGCTGGGCACGGGTGTCCGGAGGCTCAGCGCCCTCGCCCGTACGCGGGAGCTCGTCGCCGGACATCTCGAAGCCGGAACCGTGCTGATCGGTGGCGACTGCAGCATCACCGTCGCCGCACTCGACACGCTCCCCGGCGGTACCGATGACCTCGCCGTGGTCTGGTGCGATGCCCACGGCGATCTGCACACGCCGGACACCTCGCCGTCCGGGGCCTTCTCCGGCATGGCGCTGCGTGCCGTCCTCGGTGAGGGAGAACCGCAGCTCGCCCTGTCCCCCGGCATCCCCCGGGATCGTGTCGTCACCGTGGGTGTCCGCAACCTCGACGAGGCGGAGACCGGCGAATGGGACCGCCTCCGGAATCTCGGGGTGGCCGATCTGGACGACCCGGCGGCGCTCGCCGACGCCGTGCAGGCCACGGGGGCGCAGCGGGTGTGGGTGCACATCGACGTCGACGTCCTCGACCCGGCGTCGTTCGCCGGAGTCTCCGCCGCCGTGCCCTTCGGCGTGACCCCCGCGTCCCTGAGCACGGCGATCCGAGAGCTCCGGAGCCGCGTCCCCCTCGCCGGGGCGACCATCGCGGGCTTCGCCCCTCGCACGCCGGCCGACGCCGTCGACGACCTCGGCGCGATCCTGCGTCTCGTCGGAGCCGTCGCGTGAGCCCGGCGCCGGGGTGGGAGGCCGTCGCGGCGGAACGCCTCGCCCGCGGACGACGGTCGGACCGCCGCATCCCCTCCTTCCTGCTGCGCTCCCCGATCAGCCGCCTGGGCTACCTCTGGGGCACGGCCGTCGGCTGGATCTGGGGCGCTCTGTGGAGCACCGGCGCGATCGAACGGCGCGGCGGTCTCTGGGTGTTCCGGGGCATGCCCCGATGGACCTTCCACCGCGGCGGCGTCTGCGTGGGCGGGTGCTTCCTCACCGGCGACACGCGGCCCACCGACGCCGTGCTGCGCCACGAGGCCGTGCACAAGCAGCAGTGGCTGCGCTACGGCTTCCTGATGCCGGTGCTCTATCTGTTCGCGGGACGCGACCCGATGCGGAACCGCTTCGAGATTGAAGCCGGGCTGGAAGACGGCAACTACGTGCGCCGCCCCCGCTGACTCAGCCCTCGACGGGAAGCAGTCCGAAGCGCTCCGGTACGCGGATCCGGTTCACGGCCACGCCGAGGCGGTCGGTGAGGTGCTCGACGATGTCGGCCGTGCCGAGGTAGCCCCCGAGCAGCGTGACGTGCGTCTCGACCTCGTCGTCGACGAGCATCTCGTCGGCCCATGCGCAGGTGGCTCGGGCCAGGGCCTGCCCCGGCGCGCAGCCGCGACCGCTTCCCGGGGCTCCGGAGCGCGCGGAGCGGGCGAGCCAGGTGACCGTCATGCGACCGGGCGCGTGGATGACGCCGATGTCGGAGACGTCGGGAACCTCGATGAAGATGCGACCGGACGCGCACAGCGGGAGGGTCGCGAGGAACGCCTCGAGGTCGAGCAGGGAGTGCTCGTCGGCGGTCACCAGGTGGTGTGCGCGACGGCGCGCCGCGCGGCGAGCCGCACGCGTGCCTCGGGTGTCGAGCGTGGTGTCCATGGTGATCCCATCGTACACCAAGCGAAGGCTTGCCTAACCTTCGAAGACGCCTTCTTCGGTCATGGGCTCGACGAGGGCCTCGCGCAGCGCGGCGAGCTCCCCCTCGGTCATGCCGTTCGCGCGCAGGTAGCCGGCCGCCGACCCCCAGCGCTCGTCCACCTGGGCCAGCAGGCGACGCATCACCTCGGCGGGAGAGCGGGTGGCGAGATCCACCGCGTGCACCGCCTCGGGGTGCTGCGACCGCAGATACGCGGCGATGCGCCGCGACCGTTCGGCCGGCAACTGCGACTCGGTGAGGGCGTAGTCGGCGATGACGGCATCCCGATCGGCGCCGACCGCCGAGAGCGCCAGCGCGATCGTCACCCCCGTGCGATCCTTGCCTACCGTGCAGTGCACCAGAGTCGGCTCCCCCGCGGCGATCACCCGGACAGCGGCGACCAGGCGCTCCCCGCTCTCCTCCAGGAGATGCAGGTACAGGTCGTCGAGACTCGTGTCGGATTCGAAGAAGGAGCGCACGGACCCGAGGAACAGCGGCAGGTGAGTCGTCTCGGGACCCTCGATCTCGCTCGGTTCCGCGGCGACCTCCTCCCCGTCGCGGAGGTCAACGATGTGACGCACCGTCGCCCGCAGGAGCGCCGCGCCGTTCGTGGTCGCCGTGGAGAGCTGGCCGGAGCGCAGCAGGACGCCGGGGCGGATGCGTCCACCCTCCGCGGGGATCCCGCCGACGTCGCGGACGTTCGTGACGCCCTCGACGTCGAGGATCGTCACGCGCCCGCCCGGGGGCCGCGCGGGGGCACCGGGTAGCGCCCGGCGATGACGATGCGGTTGAAGGCGTTGATCGACACGCAAGCCCAGCTCAACGCGGCGTACTCCTTCTCGGTGAACACACTCCCGACCAGGTCGTAGACCTCGTCCGAGATGCCGTCCTCCGCGATGAAGGTGAAGGCCTCAGCCAGTTCGAGCGCGGCACGCTCCCGATCGCTGAACACACCGCTCTCCCGCCACACGGCGATCTGGCTGATCGTGTCGACGTCCAGCCCGGCGGCGACCGCCCGGTCCACGTGCACCCGCGTGCAGTAGCTGCAGCCGTTCAGCTGCGAGCAATGGATCATGACGATCTCCTTCAGGCGGTCGTCGATCCCGTTCTCGGCGCAGATCGTGCCGACCGTCTTCGAGAAGGCGTCGAGGGCCTGGTAGGCCGCAGGCTCCGTCTTGGACAGGTGCACGCGCTGTTCGGTCATACCTCCATGATATTCGTCGCCGGGCGCGGGAGACGGTGCGGGACGGGCCGCACCGAAATGCACACCGTCAACCAGTAAGCGTGATCCTTTTACATTTCGCCCCGTTAATCCGTCCTGCGTCTTGTCACTTTGCTCCGGCATTTCCCGCGAGGTCGAAACGGGGCGCAGAATAGCCGCGTGGCGATCGACACCAGCGAGTTCTCCTATCTTCCCGCGCAGGCCGACGCGCTCGGCGTTCCGCTTCCGACTGTGGAGCGCCTGACGCTCCCCCTCCCCGAGGGTCGCGTCGTGAGCGGGCTGCGCTTCGGGTCCGAGCCGCCGCGCATCACGCTGCTGCACGGCGCTGGTCTGAACGCCCACACCTGGGACACGACGGCGCTGGCGCTGGGGCAGCCGCTCCTGGCGATCGACCTCGCCGGCCACGGCGACTCCTCCTGGCGCGACGACGCGGACTACTCCCCCCGCACCCTCGCCGCCGACGTCGTCGCCGCTCTGGACGCGTGGGTCTCCGCGCCGCAGATCCTCGTGGGACAGTCGCTCGGCGGTCTCACCGGCGCCGCCGTCGCCGCGGCGCGGCCCGACCTCGTGGCCGCTCTGATCGTCGTCGACATCACGCCCGGGATCGATGTGTCCGCCGGCCCCGCGGCGCTCCGGGAGTTCTACGCCGGGCCCACGGACTTCGCGACCCGCGACGAGCTCGTCGACAAGGCGATGGCCCTGGGGTTCGGCGGCACTCGCCCCGAGACCGAGCGCGGCGTCTTCCTGAACACCCGTGTCCGCGCGGACGGCCGCGTCGAGTGGAAGCACCACTTCGCCCACCTCGCCGCCACCGCTCTGGCCGCCCACGACCCCGGCACCGCGACGGCGCCGTCGGTCCTGCATGAGACCGGCTGGGACGATCTGGCGGCGGTCACCGCGCCCGTCACGCTCGTCCGCGCCGAGCGGGGCTTTGTGAGCGCTGCCGACGCGGAGGAGTTCCAGCGCCGCCTTCCGGAAGCGCGGGTCGTCGCGATGGACGCCACGCACAACGTGCAGGAGACGGCGCCCCGAGACCTCGCCCTGCTCGTCGGCTCGGCGACCGCGGCCGGAATATGACGCTCCGTTCCACGTCCGCCGCGCCGAATCCCGCCCGACCCTAGGCTCGTCCCACCGGCACACAGCACCTGCCGCACCGAGAGGAAACACCCATGTTCCGACGTCACCGACGCCTCGCGCTGATCTCCGCGCTCGCGGCCACCGCCGTGATCCTCAGCGCCTGCTCCGGCTCCGCCGAGCCTGCCCCGTCCACGGGCGGCGAGCCCGACCCCGACGCCACCCTGCACGTCGGTCTCGTGCTCGAGCCCACCAACCTCGACATCCGGCACACCAGCGGTGCCGCGCTGGAGCAGATCCTCATCGACAACATCTACGAGGGATTGGTCAGCCGCACGCAGGAGAACGAGATCGTGGAGCGGCTCGCCTCGGAGTACGAGGTGTCGGACGACGGCCTCACGTACACCTTCACCCTCAACGACGGGATCACCTTCCACGACGGCTCGCCCCTGACGGCGGCCGACGTCGTCTCCTCCTACGAGACCGTCCGCACCGATGACACGGTGCAGGGCAACGAGGAGTTCGCGTCCGTCTCCTCGATCTCGGCTCCCGACGACACGACCGTCGAGATCGTGCTGTCGCAGCCGAACCAGAACTTCCTCTTCGCCCTCACCGGACCTGCCGGGCTCGTGTTCAAGGACGGCGACACCACCGATCTGAAGACCGCGGAGAACGGCACCGGGCCGTTCACCCTCACGCGCTGGAACAAGGGCAGCACGATCACCTTCGCCCGCAATGACGAGTACTGGGGCGAGCCGGCCGGCGTGGCCGAGGTCGAGTTCCAGTACATCCCCGATTTCACGGCCGGGGTGAACGCCGCTCTCGCCGGCGACGTCGACGTGCTCACCGCCGTCGACCCGAACCTGGCTCCGCAGCTCGAGGACTCGGGCGACTTCACCCTCACGACGGGACGCACGACGGACAAGGCCACGCTCGCCTTCAACAACAAGAAGGCGCCGCTGGACGACGTCCGGGTGCGCGAGGCCCTGCGCCTGGCGATCGACCATGAGGCCCTCATCGAGGCCGTCGGCGCCGGTACCCCGCTGTACGGCCCCATCCCCGAGCTCGACCCCGGCTACGAGGACCTCTCCGACGTCATCTCCTATGACCCCGAGCGGGCCAAGGAGCTGCTCGCCGAGGCCGGCCAGGAGGACCTCGACCTCACCCTGACGATCCCGTCGTTCTACGGCACCACCGTCCCGAAGGTCCTCATCTCGGACTTCGACAAGGTGGGTGTGAACCTCGAGGTCGATTCCGTGGAGTTCCCGACCTGGCTCGAGGACGTGTACACCAACAAGGACTACGACCTGAGCTTCGTCCTGCACGTCGAGCCGCGGGACTTCGGCAACTTCGCCAACCCGGACTACTACTTCGGCTACGACAACGCCGAGGTGCAGGACCTCTACACGCAGGCGCTGGCCGAGGTCGATCCCGAGGCCTCCGCGAAGCTCCTCGCCGAGGCGGCCCGGATCGTCTCCGAGGACCACGCGGCGGACTGGCTCTACAACGGTCAGACCATCACCGCCGTGAATCCGGTCGTCAGCGGCTTCCCGGAGGACTCGATCAACTCGCGCATCAACCTCGCGGGTGTGACCGTCTCCGCCGTGAGCTGACGACGGTCGACGCTCCGTGCTGCGTTACGCGCTCGTCCGAGGAGCCCTGCTGATCGCAGGGCTCCTCGTGTCGAGCGCGCTCATCTTCCTCACGTTGCGCGTCTTCCCCGGCGACGTGGCCCAGCTCATCGCCGGCACCCAGGCCTCCCCCGCCGAGGTCGAGGCGCTGCGGGAGTCGCTGGGGCTGAACCAGCCTCTGCTCGCGCAGTACGCCGACTGGATCGGCGGCATCCTCCGCGGCGACCTGGGCACGTCGCTGCTGTCCGGCGCCTCCGTCGGCGAGGAGCTGCTGCTGAAGGCACAGGTCACCGTTCCGCTCGGGATCATGTCGCTGGTGATCGCCGTGCTCATCGCCGTGCCGTTCGGGATCCTCGCCGCCCTGCGTCGCGGCCGCCGTGACGGCACGGCGCTCAGCGTGGGCGCGCAGGCTCTCGCGGCCGTCCCCGTCGTCTGGGCGGGCATGATGCTGATCGTCGTGTTCTCCGTGTGGCTCGGCTGGCTGCCGCCCCAGGGCTTCCCCCGCACCGGGTGGTCGACACCGGGCAGAGCGATCGAGGCGCTGCTGCTGCCCGCCCTCACGATCGGCATCGTCGAGGGCGCCATGCTCATGCGCTTCGTGCGCAGCGCGACCCTGCAGGCGGCCGGACAGGACTTCGTCCGCACCGCGGCCGCCAAGGGCCTGACGAAGACCCGCGCCCTCATCCAGCACGGCATCCCGGCGGTCGGGCTCTCCATCATCACGGTGCTCGGCCTCCAGGTCGCCGGGATCATCGTCGGCTCGGTCGTGATCGAGCAGCTGTTCACGCTTCCGGGCATCGGCCGCATGCTCGTGACCGACGTCGGCACCCGCGACCTCGTCAAGGTGCAGAGCGAGCTGCTCGTGCTGACCGGCTTCGTGCTGGTGGTCGGCTTCCTCGTGGATCTGCTGCACCGGGCGATCGACCCTCGACAGCGGGAGGCCGCATGAGCACGCGCTGGTTCCCTCGGCTCTGGCGGACCTCCACCGGCCGCTTCGGACTGATCGTCATCGCCATCGTCGCCCTGGCGGCCGTCGTGTCCCTCTTCTGGACGCCGTTCGACCCGCGGGCCTCGAGCATCGGCGACCGCTGGCTGTCGCCAGGCTGGCCGCACCTGCTCGGGACGGACGACACGGGACGGGACATCCTGAGCCTGCTCATGGCGGGCGCGCGGACCACGGTCTTCGTCAGTGTCGGCGCGGGACTCGTGGCCACCGTCGTCGGCATCGCCCTCGCCGCCCTCGGCGCCCTGACCACCCGGCTCGTGCGGGAGACGGTCGCCGTGTTCGTCGACATCCTCATCGCCTTCCCCGTGCTGCTGATCGCGATGATGATCTCGTCGGTGTGGGGCGGATCGCTCTGGGTCGTGATCTGGGCGGTGGGGATCGGGTTCGGCGTGAACATCGCGCGGGTCACGCGGCCGGAGCTGCGTCGCGTGCAGCAGAGCGACTTCGTGCTCGCCGCGCGCGCGTCCGGCCTCACCCCTGCGCAGAGCCTCGTCCGCCACCTCCTCCCGAACGTGGCTCCGGTGTTCATCGTGCAGCTCTCCTGGTCGATGGCCGTCGCCGTGCTCGCAGAGGCCGGCCTGTCGTACCTCGGCTTCGGGGCCTCGGTCGTGGAACCGAGCTGGGGGCTGCTGCTCGCGGATCTCCAGCGCTACATCGGCGTGCACCCTCTCACCGTGATCTGGCCCGGGCTCACGATCACCCTGACCGTGCTCGCCCTCAACCTGCTCGGCGACGGGCTCCGCGAAGCCACGGACCCCACCCTGCGGCACCGTGCCGCCGAGACGCACACACCGGCGGTGGTCGCATGAGTCTGACGGTCGAGGATCTCGTCATCGAGATCGACGGACGCCGCGTGGCCGACGGCGTCTCGCTCCAGGTCCCCGACGGCACCCGCCTCGGGGTGATCGGCGAGTCGGGCTCCGGCAAGTCCCTCACGGCGCTCGCCGTGCTCGGGCTGCTGCCGGAGGGGGCGACGGCACGCGGGAGCATCCGGTGGGACGGCACCGAGCTGATCGGGATGCCGGACCGTGAGCTCGCCCGGCTGCGCGGCGACGACATCGGCATCGTGTTCCAGGAACCCCGGACGGCGCTCAACCCGATCCGGACGGTCGGCCGCCAGATCGCGGAGTCCATCCGCATCCACGAAGGCCTGGGCCGACGCGAGGCCCGTGACCGGGCGATCGCGGAAGCCGCCCGCGTGCGACTCCCCGACCCGGAGACCATCGTCGACCGGTATCCGCACCAGCTCTCCGGCGGCCAGCGGCAGCGCGTCGCGATCGCGATGGCCCTCGCCTGCCGTCCGCGGCTGCTGATCGCGGACGAGCCCACGACGGCCCTCGACGTGACGATCCAGGCCGAGATCCTGTCCCTGCTGCTCGGGCTCGTCGCCGACGAAGGCATGTCGCTCCTGTTCATCACGCACGACCTCGCGGTGCTGTCCCAGGTGGCGACGAAGGGGGTCGTGCTGGAGCACGGTCGCGTCGTCGAGAGCGCACCGGTGTCGCGGCTGCTGACCGCGCCGACCTCTCCGGTCACGCAGGGGCTGCTGCGGGACGCGACCGCGACGCTGTGGCGGCCCGAGGGAGGAGAGGCATGAGTCTGATCGAAGCGCGCGGGCTGCGACGGGACTTCGTCGTGCCGAAGCGGACGGCGTTCGAGCGCACGCGGCGGCAGACGGCGCTCCAGCCGACCGACCTCGACGTGCCCGAGGGCGCCTCCCTGGGGATCATCGGCGAGTCCGGCTCGGGGAAGTCGACGCTCGTGCGACTCCTGCTGGGCCTGGACCGACCGACCGCGGGAACCGTGTCGGTCGACGGCCGGCTCGTCGATGCCGGCGCCTCCGCGCGATCGCTGCACTGGTTGCGCCGGCAGACGGGTCTCGTCTTCCAGGATCCCTATGCCTCGCTCGACCCCCGGATGACGGCGGGGCAGATTGTGCGGGAGCCGTTGTGGGCCCTCGGCATCGACGGCGACCATCGGGCACGGGTGCGCGAGGTCATCGCCCGGGTCGGCCTGGACCCCGAGATGGGCGATCGCTATCCGCACGAGTTCTCCGGCGGGCAGCGGCAGCGGATCGCTCTCGCCCGCGCTCTCGTACATCGTCCGCGGATCCTCGTGGGCGACGAGCCGCTGTCGGCGCTGGACGTCACGGTGCGCGCACAGATCCTCGAGCTGCTCGCGGAGCTGCGAGTCGCGGACGAGCTCACGCTGCTGCTCGTGTCGCACGACATCGGCGTGGTGCAGAACCTCTGCGACACGGTCGTCGTCATGAAGGACGGCCGCATCGTCGAGCGCGGTCCGACCCGCGACGTGCTCCTGCACCCGACCGCCGACTACACCCGCACCCTGCTCTCCGCGATCCCCGTCATCCCCGACGCCTGAGCGCCGACCCACCCCTTTGCGGCCACCCCGGCCCGTTGCGTGCGCCCGCAACGGGGTGGGAGGCACGCAAGGGGGTGGGTCGAAGGGTCAGCGCGGGAAGAGCGAGAGGCGACGGCGAGGGCGGGACGGGCGGAGCACCCGGCGCAGGTAGACGGTGCCGAGGTCGCGGCCGAACTTGTGGCCGACGCGCCCCATGCGACCGGCCTCCACGAACCCCAGCTTCTCGTGCAGCCGGATCGAGGCCTCCGCACCCTGGTCGCTGATGACGGCGACCATCTCCCGGAGCCCCCGCTGCTCGCACGCGGCGATCAGCGCCTGCAGAAGGGCCGACCCGAGACCCTTGCCGGCCGCGCCGGGGCCGAGGTAGATCGAGTCCTCGACCGTATACCGGTAGGCGTTCTTGCCCGCCCACGGCTGCGCGAGCGCATACCCGAGGATGGCGCCCGAGGGCGACACCGCCACGAGGAACGGCAGCCCGAGCCGCTCCAGCAGGGTGAACTTGTCCCGCCAGTACGGGATGCTGCTGCGGCGCTCGTCCAGGGTGACGGCCGAATTGCTGACGAAGTGGTTGTAGATCTCCCGCACGTGCGGCAGATCGGCCGCGCGTGCCGGTCTGATGACGTAGGAGAACGTGTCCGGCGCGGTCGTCGGTCGCAGATGACGCGGGAGAACCCGGCGGCGGTCCCCCGGCTCGAACTGCATGCGCTCAGCTTAGAGAGCCGGACCCCTCGCCCTCCACCCTCCAGTCCACCGGAGCACTGCCGAGTCCCTCCAGGAGCGCGTTCGCGCGGGAGAAGGGCCGGGAGCCGAAGAAGCCACGGCTCGCGGAGAGAGGGGACGGATGCGCGGAGGCGATCACGGGGGTGTCGCCGAGGAGGGGCTGGAGGTTCGCCGCGTCACGCCCCCAGAGGATCGCGACGAGCGGCTGTTCCCGGGCCACGAGGGTGCGGATCGCGAGCTCCGTCACCTGCTCCCATCCCCAGCCGCGGTGGGAGGCGGCCGCTCCGGGGCGCACCGTCAGGACGCGGTTGAGCAGCAGCACGCCCTGATCGCTCCACGCGGTGAGGTCTCCGTGCGGTGCGGGCGGGAGGCCGAGGTCGGCCTCCCGCTCCTTGTAGATGTTCGTCAGGCTCCGCGGCAGCGGCCGCACGTCGCGGTCCACGGCGAACGACAGCCCGATCGGGTGGCCGGGGGTCGGATACGGGTCCTGGCCCGTGATGAGCACACGCACGTCGGCGAGTGGTCGCTGGAAGGCACGCAGCACGTTCGGTCCCGCGGGGAGATATCCGTGACCGGCCGCCTGCTCAGCGCGCAGCCGCTCGCCGAGCGCCGTGATGGTGTCCTGCACCGGGGCTAGCGCCTCCGCCCATCCCGCGTCGATCAGTCCCTCGTCGGCGAGTTCCGCGAGGGTGCGTCCTCCACTCACTCGACCGGCCGGACCCGCAGCGGGCCTCGGGCGAGCAGGTGCTGCGCCGACTGGGCGACGGGCCGCATCGTGACGAGGTCGAGGTTCACGTGGGCAGGAGCGTCCAGGGCGTAGGCGATCACGTCCGCCACGTCCTCGGCGCGAAGGGGTGCCTCGACCCCGGAGTACACGGCCTCCGCGGCGACGGCGTCGCCCCCGAGCCGGTTCAGCGTGAACTCCTCCGTGTGCACCATCCCCGGAGCGACCTCGGCCACCCGGAGCGGCTCGCCGTTCAGCTCCTGACGCAGCGCACGGACGACCATCGCCTCGGCCGCCTTCGCCGCGTTGTAGCCCGCGCCACCCGGGTAGGCGGTCTGCGCGGCCGTCGAGGTCACGAACAGGAGGTCGGCGTGTCCGTCCGCGTCCGCGGTGCGACGGAGCATCGGCAGCAGCCCGGCGACGAGGCGCTGGGTCGCGAGCACGTTCGCGTCGTACATCCACTGCCAGTCGGCGAGCGCGGCGTCCTCGACGCGGTCGGTCCCTCGCGCGCCACCGGCGACCTGGACGAGGGCGTGCACGGGTCCGGTGCGCTCGAGCTCCCCGAGGAGCTCCGCCACCGCGGCGTCGTCGGTCAGGTCGCAGGCGATCGTCGACGCCCCGGTCTCGGCGGACAGGGCGGCGAGCCGGTCCGCACGGCGGGCGACGCCCACGACGTCCCACCCCCGAGACCGCAGCACCCGCACCGTCGCCTGACCGATCCCGGAACTCGCACCTGTCACCACTGCACGTCTGTTGGCCATGTCCTCCACCGTACGATGTCCGCGCGGGTTCCGCCCGTTCCCGGCCCCCTCGCCGTGTTACGTCACATTTCCCGGTCGTTGTTGACACGGACCGATATTCCGTACTCTCGCTGCAAGGGCACCCGCCCATCCGACCTTCCGACCGTTCCAGGGGGAACACATGTCCGCACCCGAGACCTGGCGTTTCGAGACCAAGCAGATCCACTCGGGCGCCGCCCCCGACCCCGTCACCAAGGCCAGGGCGACCCCGATCTACCAGACCACGTCCTACGTGTTCGACAGCGCCGACCACGCCGCGAACCTCTTCGCGCTCGCCGAGTTCGGCAACATCTACACCCGCATCCAGAACCCGACCCAGGACGTCTTGGAGCAGCGCCTCGCCGCGCTCGAAGGGGGCACCGGCGCCCTCGTCCTCTCCAGCGGTCAGGCCGCCTCGACCTTCGCGATCCTCAACATCGCGCAGGCCGGCGACCACTTCGTCGCGTCGAGCTCGATCTACGGCGGCACCTACAACCTCTTCAAGTACACCCTCGCCAAGCTCGGCATCGAGGTCACCTTCGTCGAGAACCAGGACGACCCCGAGGAGTGGCGTCGCGCCGTCCGCCCGAACACGAAGCTCTTCTTCGCGGAGACGATCGGCAACCCGCAGATCAACGTGCTCGACATCCGCACGGTCGCCGACATCGCGCACGAGAACGGCGTCCCGCTGATCGTCGACAACACGATCGCCACGCCGTACCTCATCCGCCCGTTCGAGCACGGCGCCGACATCGTCGTCCACTCGATCACGAAGTTCCTCGGCGGCCACGGCACCACGATCGGCGGCGTCGTGATCGACGGCGGTTCGTTCGCGTGGTCGGAGAACGTCGAGAAGTTCCCCGGACTCACCGAGCCGGACCCGTCGTACCACGGCGCCAGCTACACGGCCGCGGTCGGCGACCCGCTCGCCTACATCATCAAGGCCCGCGTCCAGCTGCTCCGCGACCTCGGCTCGGCCATCGCCCCGCAGAGCGCGTGGAACCTCATCCAGGGTGTCGAGACGCTGTCCCTGCGCATCGAGCGCCACGTGCAGAACGCCCAGGAGATCGCCGAGTGGCTGGACAGCCGTGACGACGTGGCCGCGGTCAACTACTCCGGCCTGCCGTCCTCGCCCTGGTACGCCAAGGCGAACGAGTACGCCCCGAAGGGTGTCGGCGCCGTGCTGTCGTTCGAGCTCAAGGGCGGTGTCGAGGCCGGACGCGAGTTCGTCAACAGCCTCTCCCTGTTCAGCCACCTCGCCAACATCGGCGACGTGCGCTCGCTCGTGATCCACCCGGCCTCCACGACGCACGCGCAGCTCACGCCCGAGCAGCAGCTCACCGCGGGCGTGACCCCCGGCCTCGTGCGCCTGTCCGTGGGACTCGAGAACATCGAGGACCTCAAGGCCGATCTCGACCAGGCACTCGCCGCCGCCCGCGCCGTCTCCGAGGCCGCGCGCGCCTGAGCGCCCTCTCCGCGAAGGCCCCCGACCGCACGGTCCGGGGCCTTCGTCGTCTCCGGTGTCGTAACCTGCGGGCCGGGACCGACCGGCCAGGCGAGAATGGAGACATGGACTGGCAGACGACCTCCGAGGACACGGTGCCGTCGGCACCGGTGACGGAGGCCGACGTCCGGCTGCTCCGTGCCCGACCACCGGCCACCGGCGCCTGGCGCGACGGCGACCCCGTCGGCGGCCGCCGATTCGCCGCGTTCGGCGCCTTCGACACGGAGAGCGGAGCTCAGCTCCCCGGCATCCGCCTCGCGTACGAGAGCTGGGGCGAGCTCAACGCCGCGCGCGACAACGCCGTGCTCGTCCTGCACGCCCTCACCGGGGACAGCCACGTGCGCGGAGACGCCGGTGCCGGCCACCCGACCGCCGGCTGGTGGGAGGACGTCGTCGGCCCCGGTGCGCCCCTCGACACCGACGAGTGGTTCGTGATCGCGCCGAACATGCTCGGCGGCTGCCAGGGATCGACCGGCCCCGCGAGCATCGCCCCGGACGGCTACGAGTGGGCGTCGCGCTTCCCCTACCTCACCATCCGCGACCAGGTGGCCGCGCAGGTGCGCCTGGCCGACGCGCTCGGCATCGACAGCTGGGCGGCGGTGGTCGGCGGCTCGATGGGCGGCATGCATGCGCTCGAGTGGGCCGTGGCGCAGCCGGACCGCGTGCAGCGCCTCGCCGTGCTCTCCTCGCCCCCGGTCACCACCGCCGACCAGATCGCGCTCAACACCGTGCAGCTCGAGACCATCCGCATGGACCCGCGCTTCCAGGGCGGCGAGTACTACGACCTCGCGGACGGCGACGGTCCGCACCGCGGCCTGGCCCTCGCCCGCCGCATGGCGCTGCTGAACTACCGCAGCCCGATCGAGCTCAACCAGCGGTTTCAGCGCTCCTGGCAGTCGGACGTGTCGCCGCTCGGCCACGGCGGACGCTTCGCCGTCGAGTCCTACCTCGACTTCCACGGGAACAAGTTCACGCGCCGCTTCGACGCCAACAGCTACATCACCCTCGTCGAGGCCATGAACTCGCACGACGTCGGCCGGGGCCGCGGCGGCGTGGAGGAGGCCCTGAAGGCGGTGACCGCGACGACCCTCGTCCTCGGCATCGACAGCGACCGCCTCTTCCCCGTCGACGGTCAGCAGCGGATCGCCCGGAGCATCCGGAACGTGCTCGACGGCGAGGCGGTGGTGCTCACGAGCGACTTCGGCCACGACGGGTTCCTCATCGAGACCGAGGCCGTCGGCACGCACCTGCGGCGCCTGCTCGACGCCTGACCCGCGTCAGGCCGGGTCGAACCGCCACGGCAGGGTGTGGGCGTGAAGGGTCCCCTGCGCCCAGCCGAACGCCCGGCCCCCGTCGCGCACCTCCGTCTGGAACAGCTCGACCGCCCCGCCGGAGGCCAGCGCGGCCTCGACGTCGGTGAAGGCGGAGAGCCGGTGCAGCGTGAGCCAGGTGGGCGGGAAGAGCCGCCACTCCCCCGCCGCGTGCCGCTCGAAGGCCGTGTCCGGTGACACCCAGGCGAGCTCAACGACCTCGTCGGCGGCAGGCGACGGCTCGACGTCCGGCGCGAGGGCGAGGAAGAACCAGGTGCGGATCCGCACGGGCGCCTCCGCGGGCGGGCGCCACTCCGACAGAGGCACCAGGTCGTCGACGACGAGTCCGACCTCCTCCGCGGTCTCCCGGGCGGCGGCCCGGCGCGCGTCCTCGACGTCCGCCGCGCCCGCCCGCCGATCCTCCGGCTCGACCTTCCCCCCGGGGAACACCCAGGCGTCCGCGAAGGAACCTCGCGACGGACGGCGCAGCAGCAGCACCTCGAAGCCACCGGGACTCGGGCGCAGCAGCACGACGGTTCCGGCGAGCGGGAGGTCGTCGTCGAGAGCGGTCACCCCGTCACTCTACGACGCGAGGACCGGCGTCTGCGCGACCCGCCGTGCCTCCACGCGGTACGACACCAGGGCGATGAGGAGTCCGGCCACCGCGAGCACCGCCCCGGTCCACGCCGGTGCCGTGAAGCCCCAGCCGATCGCGATCACGATGCCGCCGAGGAAGGCGCCGAGGCTGTTGCCGATGTTCAGGGCGGAGTGGTTCATGGCCGCCGCGATGGACTGGTTGTCGCCGGCCACGTCCATCAACCGCGTCTGGATCGTCGGGCTGAGCACGGACGAGACGAACCCGACGAGGACGACCACGAGGCTCAGGCTCACGATCCAGAACGAGAGCACGGCGAGGAGAGCGAACACGACGGCCATCGCGGCGAGGCCCAGCAGCAGCGTCCGGCGGAGGTCGATGTCGGCCAGATGACCGCCGACGAGGTTCCCGCCCGTCATGCCGAGCCCCATGAGCACGAGCACGATCGGCACGACCCAGTCTGGCGATCTGGCGACCTCCGTCACGAGCGGGGCGATGTAGCTGTAGACGGCGAAGAACCCGCCGAAGCCGATCGCCCCGACGCCGAGCGTGAACCAGACCTGACCGATGCGGAACACCCCGAGCTCCGCTCGCATCGTGCGTCCGGGGTTCCCCGGGTGCGCGGGCACGAACAGCGCGATGAAGACGGTGGCGAGCGCGAAGACGAGCGCGACGACCGCGAAGGCGGCCCGCCAGCCCCACTCCTGGCCGAGGAAGGTGCCCAGCGGCACGCCGACGACATTGGCGACCGTGAGGCCGGTGAGGATGAACGCGACGCCCTTGGCACGGTTTCCCGGCCCCATCACGTCGGCGGCGACCAGCGCTCCGATGCCGAAGTAGGCGCCGTGCGGGAGCCCGGCGAGGAAGCGCGAGACCCCGACGAGCTCGAACGTCGGCAGCACCACGGTGAGGGCGTTGAAGACGGTCAGCGCGAGGGCGAGCACGATCATCACCCGATGCCGCGGATAGCGGGCGACGAAGCCGGCGATGGTCGGGGCGCCGATGACCACGCCGAGTGCGTACAACGAGATCAGCCAGCCGGCCTGGCTCAGTGCCTCCTCCTGGCTCGACGCCCAGACGGACGGGAGGAGGTCGGCGGCGATGTTCGGCAGCAGGCCCATGACGACGAACTCGGTCATGCCGATGCCGAAACTGCCGATGGCGAGGGAGAGGAGCGCCCACTTCGCCGCACCCCTCGAAGGTGTCGAGGGATTCACCGGTTCAGCTTACCGGTCGTCGGACTCCTCGATCGCCGCCTCCAGGCGCTCGACCTTGGCGTCGAGCTCCCCCGTGTACCCGGGGCGGATGTCCGCCTTGAGGACGAGGGACACTCGCGATCCGTACGGCAGGACCGCCTCGGTCGCGCGTTTGACCACGTCCATGACCGTGTCCCAGTCGGGCCCCTCGATCTCGGTGAACATGCTCGTCGTGCGGTGCGGGAGTCCCGACGCGCGGACGACGCGCACGGCCGCGGCGACCGCGTCATGCACGGAGGCATCGGTGCGCTCGGCACCGTCGGCGGGCGTGCCGCTGGGGGCGACGGAGAAGGCGATCAGCATGGGTTCACTCCTGGGTTCGGGGACGACGGACGGCGGGGACCCGCGCGAGCGCGACGGCGCTCACGGCGGCGAGGACGACGAGCAGGACGTTGCGCATCGTGAGCAGCAGGACGGGGGCGGCTTCGGCACGCAGCAGCCCGTCATAGCTCAGCGGATACACGAGACACGTGAGCACGCACAGCGCGAGCACGAGGGCGGCGGCGGTGCGCGCCCGGCCGCGGTCGAGCACGAGCCACAGGATCACGGGGGCGAGCAACCAGGTCTGGAACTGCGGCGAGCCGACCTTGTTCAGCGCGATGAGCACCGTCACCAGGAGCAGGGCCAGCGGCGGGAAGAGCCGCGCGAACGACGCGCCGCGGGCGGCCTTGACCCCGCCGACGACGGTGACGACGGCGGCGGCGAGCACCAGGAGCGGGGTGAGGATCGTCGCGAGGGCCTCCGCGCCCGGCGCGACGATCTGGAAGGTGAGGATGTCGTAGCTGTACTCGATGCGGGCGGCCCCCGTCACGGCCATCCAGAGGAACGGCGTTGCAGCGACCGCCTCGATCTGGAGTCCCCGGCCGGTCTGCGCGGCGAGGACGCCGAAGATCTCGGTGTCGGCGCCGAGCAGCAGGAGCACCGCCACCACACCGGCGGTGACGACCGCGGCGGCCAGGAGCATCCGCAGCCGCGCCCTCGCGGCCACGACCGCCGCGAGGAGGAGCGCACCGGGCCAGATCTTGATCCAGGCGCCGATGGTCAGCAGCGTCGCGGCGATGGTCGGGCGGGTCACCAGCCAGAGGCCGGCCACGACGGCGATCGGCACGGTGACGGCATCGATGCGGTACAGCGCGATGGGTCCGAGGAGCAGCAGCGCCGCGCACCAGAACCACGCGGCGGTGCGCCGCGACCGCACGTGTCCGCGCCCGACGAGGACGGCGAAGGCGACGGCGTCGAGCATCGTGACCAGCAGCGCCCAGCCGATCAGGTAGGCGCTGGATACGCCGAGCAGCGGGAGGAGCGGGGCGGCGAGCACGGCCGCGAGCATCATCGGCAGGAGCGCGAGCTGCGGATACACCCAGGACTCCGTGACACCCACGATCTCCCCGCCGCTCCACGCGGCCGTCGCCCAGGGCTCGTAGACCAGCACGACGTCCCCCATGGGCTGGCTCGGGTAGACCCAGCCCAGCCATGCGGTGAGGACGTGGACGAGGAGGAAGGCGATCCACAGCGCGAGCACGCTCCCCCGGGCCGTGGTCCTCACGACAGGAGGTCCGCGACCGCGCGGGGCAGCGCCTCCGCGACGTCGAGCGCCACGATCGGATGACCGCTCGCGCCCGCGGTCGCCGCGGCGGCGAGGCGGGCGGCGTGCCCGTGCAGCCAGACGGCCGCCGCGGCGGACTCGACGAGCGGGCTGTCCGGATTCGCGGCGATCACGGCGGCGACGATCCCGGCCAGCACGTCCCCCGTCCCGGCCGTCGCGAGCCACCCGGTCCCCGCCTCCACGGCGACGAGCGTGCCGTCGGGTGCCGCGAGGACGGTGCGCGCGCCCTTGCGCAGCACCACGCCGTCGATCGCGGCGGACACGTCGCGGACGTGCGCGAGATCGTCCGAGGCCCCGTCGATGCCGACGCGCTCGCGCAGCCGCGCGAACTCCCGGCCGTGCGGCGTGGCGACGAACGGGGCGCGGGCGGTCGGCGCCAGATCGAGCGCTCCGGCGTCGATGACCACGGGGACGTCGCCGTCGACGATCTCCCGCAGCGCCTGCGCCTCCGCCGTGCTCCGGTCGTCCGGATCGGTCCCGGACCCGATCACCCAGGCGCCGATCCGCGTGCGTCCGGCATCCGGCCCGCCGACGGTCTCCGGGCGTCGTGCCAGCACCGCCGCCACCGCCGACGGCGCGCCCACGTAGCGGACGAATCCGGCACCGGTGCGCCAGGCGGCCTCGACGCCCAGCACCGCGGCGCCGGGGTAGGCGGCCGATCCGGTGCGGATGCCCACGACGCCCCGCGAGTACTTGTCGTCCTCGGCGGTCGGCGCGCGGAAGAACCGCGCCGCGTCGCTGCGGGACCACTCGCGCACGTCGCTCATGACTCCACGTTAGCCCGACGGCCCTGTCCCGTCCGCGTCGGCGGTACCGTCGAACGGTGAGTCTTCTCTTCTCCCCGCTGACCATCCGGTCCACCACGTTCCGCAACCGCCTCTGGGTCTCCCCCATGTGCATGTACAGCGCCGTCGACGGCGTGGCGCAGGAGTGGCACCACACCCACCTTGCGCAGTTCGCCTCGGGCGGTGCCGGGCTCATCGTCGCCGAGGCCACGGCCGTCGTCCCGGAGGGGCGGATCTCCCCGCGCGACCTCGGCCTCTGGGACGACGCGCAGCGCGACGCCCTCGCCCCGATCGTGCGAGCGATCCACGTCCGCGGGGCCGCCGCGGGCATCCAGCTCGCGCACGCCGGGCGGAAGGCCTCCACCTGGTGGCCCTGGGCCGACGAGCGCGGCTCGGTCCCCGCCGCCGCGGGCGGATGGACGACCACCGCCCCGTCCGCGGTGGCCTACGAGGGGTTCGCCGCGCCGGTCGCGCTGGACGCGGCGGGCATCGACCGCGTGGTCGACGGGTTCGCCGCGGCGACCCGTCGGGCGCTCGAGGCCGGCTTCGACGTCATCGAGATCCACGGCGCCCACGGCTACCTCCTGCACCAGTTCCTGTCGCCGCTGTCGAACCTCCGCGAGGACGAGTACGGCGGCTCGCTGGAGAACCGGGCCCGGCTGCTGCTGCGCGTCGTGGACGCGGTGCGCGAGGCGGCCGGCGACGGCGTGCCGGTCTTCGTCCGGATCTCGGCGACGGATCACGCCGAGGGCGGGTTCACGCCCGAGGAGGCCGCGACGGTCGGCGGCTGGGCGACCGCGCGCGGCGCCGACCTCATCGACGTCTCCAGCGGCGGCCTCGTCGCGCACCAGCGCATCAGCGTCTCCCCCGGCTACCAGGTCCCGCTGGCCGAGACCGTCCGCCAGGGCGGGCGGATCCCGGTGTCGGCCGTGGGCCTCATCACCGCCGCCGCCCAGGCCGAGCAGGTGCTCGCCGACGGGGCGGCCGACGCGATCTTCGCCGGACGGGAGTGGCTGCGCGACCCGCACTTCGCGCTCCGGGCCGCGCACGAGCTGGGCGACACGGTCGCCTGGCCGCCGCAGTACGAACGCGCGCACTGGCGCTGACGCCCACGACGAAGGCCGCCGGTCCCCGAGGGAGCCGGCGGCCTTCGCGTATCCGGATGTCAGTGGCCGCGGACGCGACGGGTCGCGTCCTGCACCTCGCCGACGAGCTCCTCGAGGATGTCCTCCAGGAACAGCACGGCGGTGGTCTCCCCCCGGGCGTCGCGGACCTTGGCGAGGTGGCGACCCGCCCGTCGCATGACGGCGAGCGCGTCCTCCAGATCGGTGTCCTCCTGCACGGGCACCATGTGGTGGATGCGCTTGCCGGGGATCGGCTCGAGCACCTTGGCCTCGGCATCCGGGCCCTCCGAGGCCCGCAGGATGTCCTTGAGGTGGACGTAGCCGATCGGGACGTCCTCGTCGTCGACGATCACGTAGCGCGAGAACCCGTAGCGGGCCACCGCCTTCTCGATGTCGTCGGGCGTGGTCGTCTGCGGCAGCGTGACGAGGTCGCTCAGCGGCACGGCCACGTCGCGCGCCTTCTTGTCGGTGAACTCGACCGCGGCCGTCACCGTGCCCGCGGTGTCCATGAGCACGCCCTCACGGCGCGACTGGTTGACGATGGTCGCGACCTCGTCGAGGGTGAACGTCGACGCCGCCTCGTTCTTCGGCTCCACGCGGAAGAGGCGCAGCACGCCGTTCGCCGCCGCGTTCAGCAGCCAGATCACCGGCATGAACACCTTCGAAACCCACACCAGCGGCGTCGCCAGCAGCAGCACGGCACGGTCCGGAATCGAGAACGCGAGGTTCTTCGGCACCATCTCGCCGAACACGACGTGCAGGAACGACACGATGAGCAGCGCGATCGTGAACGACACGACATCCACCGCGCCGTCCGACCAGCCCAGCGCGTGCAGCGGCACGGCGAGCAGATGGTGGATGGCGGGCTCGGACACGTTCAGGATGAGCAGCGAGCAGATCGTGATGCCGAGCTGCGAGGTCGCGAGCATGAGCGTCGCGTGCTCCATGGCGTACAGCGCGGTCTTGGCCGGGCGCGAGCCGCGCTCGGCCTTCGGCTCGATCTGGGAGCGCCGCGCGGAGATCACCGCGAACTCGGCGCCGACGAAGAACGCGTTCGCCGCCAGCAGGACGACGAGCCAGGCGAGGCCTCCCCAATCGCTCACAGGGACACCCCCTCGATGACGACGGCATCCGGTCTCGGGACGTAGCGCACCCGATCCACGCGGCGGCCGTCCATGCGGACCACCTGCAGCGTGCCGCTGTCCAGGGGCACCTCGTCGCCGACGACCGGCACCCGCTCGAGGACGCTCATGACGTAGCCGCCGACCGTGTCGTACACATCGCCCTCCGGCACCTCGACGCCGGCGCGGCTGCGTAGCTCGTCCGGACGCAGTTCGCCGGGGAAGGTCACCCCGTCGCGGTTGCGGATGATGCCGGCCCTCGTCCGGTCGTGTTCGTCGGACACCTCGCCGACGAGCTCCTCCACGAGGTCCTCCAGCGTCACGATCCCCGCCGTCCCGCCGTACTCGTCGACGACGACCGCGAGCTGGTAGCCGCGACCGCGGAGGTCGGAGATGAGCGCGTCGACGTGGGCGGTCTCCGGCACGCGGAGCGGGTCGGTCGCGAGGGCACCGACGGGCACCTCGGCCCGGCGTTCCCGCGGCACCGAGATGGCGGCCTTGAGGTGCACGACGCCGGTGATGTCGTCGAGGTCCTCATCGAAGACCGGGAAGCGGCTGTGGCCGGTGCGCCGCGCCAGCTGGATCACGTCGTCGACCGAGTCGCCCGCGGCGATCGCGTGCATGCTCGGGCGCGCCGTCATGACGTCGGCCGCGGTGAGCCGCGAGAACGTGAGCGTGCGGTCCAGCAGCGTGGCGGTGTCGGCCTCCAGCACTCCGGCGCTCGCCGACCGTCGCACGAGGGACGAGAGTTCCTCCGCGCTGCGGGCGCCGGAGAGCTCCTCCTTGGGCTCGATGCCCATGCTGCGCAGCACCCCGTTGGCGCTGCCGTTGAGCACGACCACCGCCGGCTTGAACACGGTCGTGAAGGCGATCTGGAACGGCACGACGAGCTTCGCCGTGGCCAGGGGCAGCGCCAGCGCGAAGTTCTTCGGGACGAGCTCGCCGAGGATCATCGAGAGCACCGTCGCGACGAACATCGCCACCACGGTCGCGATGGGAGCGACGGCGGCTTCCGGGATGTTCCAGGCGACGAGCGTGGGGCGCAGGAGGTTGGACAGCGCCGGTTCCATCGTGTATCCGGTCAGCAGCGTGGTCAGCGTGATGCCGAGCTGCGCGGAGGAGAGATGCGTCGAGGTGTGCCGCAGGGCGCTGATCGTCAGGGAGAGGCGGGACTCGCCTCGCGCCTGCCGCGCTTCCAGATCCGCGCGGTCGAGGTTCACGAGGGCGAACTCGCTCGCGACGAAGAGGCCGGTGCCGACCGTGAGCAGAAGCCCCACGCCCAACATGATGTAGTCCATCAGATCTTCCTCTCCGGGGAGAGAACGGGACGGTGGGGCGATGTTCGGCAACTGGGAGGGTCGTCCATAGTGCGCTCGATTCTACAGAAGCGGACTGTGGTCGCGGCAGGTGATCACCAACTGACCGGCAGCGCCTTGCCCTCCTCGTAGCCCGCCGCCGACTGCAGTCCGACGAGAGCACGGTCGTGGAACTCCGGCACGGTCGCGGCCCCGGCGTAGGTGAAGGACGACCGCACGCCCGACGTGATCATGTCGAGCAGGTCCTCGATGCCCGGGCGCAGCGGGTCGAGGTAGATCTTGGAGGAGGAGATGCCCTCGGCGAACAGCTCCTTGCGCGCCCGCTCGTAGGCGTCGAGCCGACCGAACCGCGCCTTCACCGCCTTGGTCGAGGCCATCCCCCACGACTCCTTGAACAGACGACCGTCCGTGTCGCGCTGGAGCTCGCCCGGGGCCTCGATCGTCCCGGCGAACCAGGAGCCGACCATGACGGAGGCCGCACCGGCCGCGAGCGCGAGGGCGACGTCCCGCGGGTAGCGCACCCCGCCGTCGGCCCAGACGTGCGCTCCGGCCTCGGCGGCGGCCTGTGCGGTCTCCAGCACCGCGGAGAACTGGGGACGACCGACCGCCGTCATCATCCGCGTCGTGCACATCGCCCCTGGTCCGACGCCGACCTTGAGGATCGAGGCGCCCGCGTCGACGAGATCCCGCACGCCGTCCGCGGTGACGATGTTCCCCGCGACGATGGGGAGCCCGAGCCCGAGGGACGCGACCTCCTGCAGCGCCCGGAGCATGCCCTCCTGGTGGCCGTGCGCGGTGTCGACGACGAGCACGTCGACCCCGGCCGCCGCGAGCGCCTTCGCCTTCGCCCCGACGTCGCCGTTGATGCCGACCGCCGCGGCGACGGCCAGGCGCCCGTCGGCGTCCACGGCCGGCCGGTACAGCGTGGCGCGGAGGGCGCTGCGGGCGCTCAGCGTCCCGACGAGGTGGCCGTGGTGGACGACCGTGACGACCTCGACGTCCGCCTCGGTGATGACGTCGAAGGCGTGCCGTTCGGAGCCGATGTCGTCCGCGTCGATGGACGGCGTGCCCCGGTGCACGAGGTCGCCGAGCTGCGCGTCGGGCAGCGCGGTCGCGAGACGGGTGGCCGGGAGCACCCCGACGATGCGGTCGACGGGGATCGGTGCCGCGCCGGAGGCCACGACGATGCCGTGGCCGGGGGCGGCGGGGAGCAGGCGGAGGGCGTCGGCGACGGTCGCCTCCGGGGGCAGCACGAGCGGCGTGTCCCAGAGCACCGGCTGCTCCTTCACGTCGCGGATCGCGGCGTCGAGCTCCTGGAGCGGGAGGTCCTGCGGCAGCACGCCCAGCGCTCCTCGGCGCGCGAGCACGGCGGCGATCCGCGGCCCGGTCACCGAGTTCATGTTCGCGGCGACGAGCGGCAGCGTCGCCGGGGTGCCGTCGTGCGGAGCGAGATCGACCTGGAGGCGACTGGTGACGGCCGAGCGGCGCGGCACCAGGAAGACGTCCGAGTAGGTCAGATCGACGGTCGGCTGCGCACCTGAGAACTCCATGTCTCCACGGTACCCAGATCGGCGCGCCACGGGTCGTGCTGTTCGACGTCTCCTCGGTCGAAACAGGTTAGGCTTGGTGGTCGAGAGTGTGCGGGCCCGAGCGCATCCTGCGTCGTGCGTCCGCATCGGAGATCTTCAGCGATGAAAGAGGGCGATAGAGCGTGTCGAACCAGGTGACCGGCGTCGGTGGCGACGGGGGGTTCGGAGCCAATTCCTGGCTCGTCGAAGAGCTCTACGAGCAGTTCAAGGAGAACCGCGACTCGGTCGACAAGGAGTGGTGGCCCATTCTGGAGAAGTACCACTCCGAGACCACGGCCGCCGGAGGCGCTGCCGCTCCCACCGCGACCGCGGCCCCGGCGCACCCCGTGACCGCTCCCATCCCCGTGATCGGTGCACAGCCCGTCGCCCGCACCACCGCGAAGCCGGCCGCGGCCGCGCCGATCCCCGCCCAGGCGCCGAAGCCGAAGCAGGAGTCCAAGGAGACGCAGCAGCCGTCCGAAGAGGACAAGGTCACCCCGCTGCGCGGTCTGCCGAAGACCCTCGCCGCGAACATGGACGAATCGCTCACCGTCCCCACCGCGACGAGCGTCCGCACGGTCCCGGCCAAGCTGATGATCGACAACCGCATCGTCATCAACAACCACATGGCCCGCACCCGTGGCGGCAAGGTCAGCTTCACCCACCTCATCGGCTGGGCGCTCATCCGCACCCTCGACGAGTTCCGCAGCCAGAACGTCTTCTACGCCGAGATCGACGGCAAGCCCTCCGTCGTGGCCCCGGCGCACGTCAACCTCGGCATCGCGATCGACCTGCCCAAGCCGGACGGCACCCGCGCCCTCATGGTCCCGAGCATCAAGCGTGCCGACACCATGACCTTCACCGAGTACCTCGCCGCCTATGAGGACCTCGTCACCCGCGCCCGCGCCAACAAGCTCACCGCCGCCGACTTCCAGGGCACCACGGTCTCGCTCACCAACCCGGGCGGCATCGGCACGGTGCACTCGGTCCCGCGTCTCATGAAGGGCCAGGGCTGCATCATCGGCGCCGGCGCCCTCGAGTACCCCGCCGAGTTCCAGGGCGCGAGCGACAAGACGCTCAACGAGCTCGCGATCGGCAAGACCATCACGCTCACGAGCACCTACGACCACCGCGTCATCCAGGGCGCCGGCTCCGGCGAATTCCTGAAGAAGGTGCACGAGCTGCTCATCGGGCAGCGGGGCTTCTACGACGACATCTTCGCGGCGCTGCGCATCCCGTACGCGCCCATCCGCTGGAACCCGGACATCGCGGTCGACCTCGCCGAGCGCGTCGACAAGCAGTCCCGCGTGCAGGAGCTCATCAACTCCTTCCGCGTGCGCGGCCACCTCATGGCCGACATCGACCCGCTCGAGTACCGTCAGCGCTCGCACCCCGACCTGGAGATCGAGAGCCACGGCCTGACCTTCTGGGACCTCGACCGCGAGTTCGTCACGGGCGGGTTCGGCGGACGCCGCGTCGCCAAGCTCCGCGACATCCTCGGCGTGCTGCGCGACTCGTACTGCCGCACTCTCGGCATCGAGTACATGCACATCCAGGACCCGGAGCAGCGCCGCTGGTTCCAGGAGAAGGTCGAGGTCAAGTACCAGAAGCCCGGCCATGACGAGCAGCTGCGCGTACTGCGCAAGCTCAACGAGGCCGAGGCCTTCGAGACCTTCCTGCAGACGAAGTTCGTCGGCCAGAAGCGCTTCTCGCTCGAGGGCGGCGAGTCGCTGATCCCGCTCCTCGACGAGATCCTCCAGGGCGCGGCCACGGCCGGGCTGGAGGGCGCCGCGATCGGCATGGCCCACCGCGGCCGCCTGAACGTGCTCACCAACATCGCCGGCAAGACGTACGGCCAGGTCTTCCGGGAGTTCGAGGGCACGCAGACCCCCGGCAACCAGCGCGGCTCGGGCGACGTGAAGTACCACCTGGGTACCGAGGGCACGTTCGTCGCCGACGACGGCTCCGCGCTGCCGGTGTACCTCGCCGCCAACCCCTCCCACCTGGAGACGGTCGACGGCGTGCTGGAGGGCATCGTCCGCGCCAAGCAGGACCGCAAGCCCATCGGCACCTTCGCCTGGCTGCCCATCCTCGTCCACGGCGACGCGGCCTTCGCCGGCCAGGGCGTCGTCGTCGAGACCCTGCAGATGTCGCAGCTGCGCGGCTACCGCACGGGCGGCACGATCCACGTGGTCGTCAACAACCAGGTCGGCTTCACCACGACGCCGAGCGACGCCCGCACCTCGGTCTACGCCACCGACGTCGCCAAGACGATCCAGGCGCCGGTCTTCCACGTGAACGGCGACGACCCCGAGGCGGTCATCCACGTCGCGCAGCTCGCGTTCGAGTACCGCGAGCGCTTCCACCGCGACGTCGTGATCGACCTCGTCTGCTACCGCCGTCGCGGCCACAACGAGGGCGACGACCCCTCGATGACGCAGCCGCTGATGACCGACCTCATCCAGGCGAAGCGCTCCGTCCGCCGCCTGTACACGGAGTCCCTCGTCGGTCGCGGCGACATCACCGAGGAGGAGTACGACGAGGCCAAGGCCGACTTCCAGAACCGTCTGGAGATCGCCTTCGCCGAGACGCACGCCGCCGAGACCGGCGCGACCCCGATCGCCCCCGAGGAGGCCCCCCAGGTCGAGGACCAGGTCGGAGCCCCCGAGGTCACCGGTGTCCCCGCCGAGGTCATCCGCCTCATCGGCGACGCGTTCGTGAACAAGCCCGAGGGCTTCACGGTGCACCCGAAGATCCAGCAGCTGCTGGAGAAGCGCCTCGACATGAGCCGCAACGGGAACATCGACTGGGGCTTCGGCGAGCTGCTCGCCTTCGGCTCGCTCCTGGTCGAGGGCACCCCGGTGCGCCTCGCCGGCCAGGACTCGCGCCGCGGGACCTTCGTGCAGCGGCATGCCGCGCTCCACGACCGGGCGAACGGCCAGGAGTGGCTGCCGCTGTCGAACCTGTCCGACGCGCAGGGCCGCTTCTTCGTCTACGACTCCCTCCTCAGCGAGTACGCCGCGCTCGGCTTCGAGTACGGCTACTCCGTGGAAGCTCCCGAGGCCCTGGTGCTGTGGGAGGCGCAGTTCGGCGACTTCGTCAACGGCGCCCAGTCGGTCATCGACGAGTACATCTCCGCCGCGGAGCAGAAGTGGGGTCAGCAGTCCAGCGTCACGCTCCTGCTCCCCCACGGCTACGAGGGCCAGGGACCGGACCACTCCTCCGCGCGCATCGAGCGGTTCCTGCAGCTGTGCGCCCAGGACAACATGATCGTGGCGCGTCCGTCGACCCCGGCGTCGCACTTCCACCTGCTGCGCCGGCAGGCCTACGCCCGCCCGCGCAAGCCTCTCATCGTGTTCACCCCGAAGGCCATGCTGCGCCTGCGCGGCGCGACGAGCCCGGTGGAGGCGTTCACCGGGGGCCGCTTCGAGCCGGTCCTCGACGACGACCGCGGTCTCGACCGTTCCACCGTGAAGCGCG
Source organism: Microbacterium sp. CH1 (assembly GCF_001595495.1). Classification (NCBI taxonomy): domain Bacteria; kingdom Bacillati; phylum Actinomycetota; class Actinomycetes; order Micrococcales; family Microbacteriaceae; genus Microbacterium; species Microbacterium sp. CH1. The sequence continues at coordinate 931,453 of NZ_LOSO01000011.1, forward strand.
TGCTCGTGCACAGCGGCAAGGTGCACTGGGACCTCCGCGCCGAGCTGGAGAAGAACCCGAACCCGGAGATCGCCCTGGTGCGTCTGGAGCAGCTCTACCCGACGCCCATCGACGCGCTGAAGAAGATCACGGACTCGTACCCGAACGCCGAGCTCGTGTGGGTGCAGGAGGAGCCGGAGAACCAGGGCGCGTGGCCGTTCCTGGCTCTGGCCTTCGCGGACGTCCCCGGCGACCGCTCGTTCCGCCCGGTCTCGCGTCCGGCGTCGGCCTCGCCGGCGACGGGCTCGTCCAAGGTGCATGCGACCGAGCAGGCCGCGCTCATCCGCGCGGCGGTCACCCTGGGCTGACCGCCTCTCTGACGACGAAGGGCGCCCCGGCTTCGGCCGGGGCGCCCTTCTCGGTTTGTGGGTCAGTACCAGATGTCGAGGGACGGCGCCGGGAAGGCGACGAACGCACGGTCCAGTGCCTCGACGGCGTCCACCGGGCCCGTGATCCGGCCCGCTCCGTGCAGCGCGGCGACGCGGATGCTGCCGGCGTAGATCGACGAGAGTGCGGAGACGTCGAGGACGAGGTCCGCCTCGGCGCCCGGAGCCTCCTCGATGTGCGCCCGCCCCTCCGCGTCGACGCGCAGGCGCCAGGTGCCCGCGGCGAATCCCAGGGGGTCCTCGATGCGGAGCACGGTGTCCAGGGGCGCGGCGTAGGTCCGGGCCGTGAGCGCGGCGGGGACGTCCAGGACGCGGAGCCAACCGTGGTCGTGAACCTCCTGGGTGACGCCGCGCGGGTCCGCGACCAGCCACGGCAGGGCGTCGTCGAGCGGTCGGAGATCGGCGGTCACCTCGTCGA
>NZ_LOSO01000011.1:932496-956282 GCF_001595495.1 Microbacterium sp. CH1
CTGAGGTGGAAGGCCATCACGCCGCGCACCTGACCGGACTCGTCGCGATAGCGGACGCCGCGCACCCGATCCCGGTCGGTGTCGGTGCTCGCGAGCCCGCTGATGCCCGCCCAGCGGGCCGCCCACCCCGGGACCTGACCGGACCGCGCGGTACGGGCGCGCTCGTGCGCCTCCGCCAGCGCCTCGGCGAGCTCCTCGCGCTCGAGGTACTCCACGCGGCCGGCCGGGACGGGGCCCGCCCAGCCGGCGCGGCGCACGTCCACGGTGAACCGCGCCACGGGGACGGCGGAGCCGAAGCCGTACCGGCCGTAGATCGTCGCCTCGGACACCGTGAGGCCCGCGACGGGGAGGCCGGCATCGACGGCGGCGCGCAGCTCGCCCTCCAGCAGGGCGCGCGCGATGCCACGGCGGCGGTGCGTGCCGGCCACGGTGACCCCGCTGATCGCCCACATCCCGATCTCGCCGCCGGGTATCGTCAGCGGCGTCACCCAGGAGTCGATGGTCGCCACCGGGAAGCGGTCGGCCGGGGCGTCGGGCTCGTAGACGCCGATGTTGCGCCGGCTCCTCAGCGTGCCCACGCCCTGCTCACGAGCCGCCTCCGAGGGGTCGGCGCCGAGGAACCCGCGGGCCATCGCCCTCTGGAAGGCGGCGACGCGCGTCGAATCCGTCGTATCGAGGACCCGGTACTCGAGGCCCTCCCCCGCGAGGCGTTCGACGGACGTCTGGTCAGCGGGGATCCCGCGCGCATCGATGAGGGCCATGCACACAGCCTACGGGCGGTCTCCGACGCTCCGTGCGCCCGGGCACGCTCAGTGCTGCGAGGCCTGGACCTCGCGGAGCCGGGCGAACACCTGGTCGCGCAGCTCCTCCGGAGCGGTCTCCTTGCAGGCGCGGGCGATGACCTCGGTGAGGGTCGTCGCCACCAGAGCCTCGTCCCGGCACGCCGGGCAGTTCTCCAGGTGCTCGCGGATCTCGGCGTGCTCGGTCTTGCACACCTCGTTGCGGAGGTACTCCTCCAGATCCTGACGGGCCTTGTCGCAGCCGCAGTCGCTCATTTCTTGCTCCTCGGGTCAGCCGCGGCGATTCCCCGCTCCGCGGCGTAGTCGGCCAGCAGCTCCCGCAGCATCCGCCTGCCACGGTGCAGACGGCTCATCACGGTGCCGATGGGGGTCTTCATGATGTCGGCGATCTCCTGGTACGCGAAGCCCTCGACGTCGGCGAGGTACACCGCGAGCCGGAAGTCCTCCGGAACCGCCTGCAGCGCGTCCTTCACGACCGACGCCGGCATGCGGTCGATGGCTTCCGCCTCCGCCGACCGGCTGTGCGACGCCGTCGTCGACTCCGCGCCGCCGAGCTGCCAGTCCTCGAGCTCGTCGATGGTGCCCTGGAACGGCTCGCGCTGCCGTTTGCGGTAGATGTTGATGTACGTGTTGGTGAGGATGCGGTAGAGCCACGCCTTGAGGTTCGTGCCCTGCGCGAAGGTCGACCACGAGCCGTAGGCCTTGACGAAGGTCTCCTGCACGAGATCGGCGGCGTCAGCGGGATTGCGCGTCATGCGCATCGCGGCGGCGTAGAGCTGATCCATGAAGGGGAGCGCCTGCTCCTCGAACTCGCGCCGAGGGTCGCCGACGGTGGCTGCGGTTGCGGTGTCGTCCATCACCGGCCAGTCTAGGCGGCTGAGGTCGATCACCTCGCGTTCCAGCGTCGCAGGCATCCTCTTCCCTTCGCACGGGGGCCGCCTCTCACGAGGACGGCGTTGCGTTTACTAAGGTGAGAACCGATGAGCGCCAAAAGGTATTCCCCCACCCGTGTGCAGGGCGCCTACCCCGCGCCCACGATCGACGGCCCGGTGCACGCCGAGCTCACGATCCCCGGCTCCAAGTCCCTCACGAACCGCGAACTCCTCATCGCGGCGATCGCGGACGGCCCCGGCCGCCTGATCGCGCCGCTGCACTCCGACGACTCGCAGCGCATGGTGGAGGCCCTCCGCGCGCTCGGCGTCGGCATCGAGGAGGTCGACGCCGGTCATGAGTTCGGTCCCGACCTCGTGATCACGCCGGGCAAGCTCCGCGGCGGCACGACGATCGACTGCGGCCAGGCCGGGACCGTCATGCGCTTCATCGCGCCGCTGGCCGGCCTCGCGGAACAGGACGTCCACCTCACCGCGCACGAGACGGCTCTGCACCGGCCCATGGGCGGGCTCATCAGCGCCCTGCGCGACCTCGGCGTCGACATCGACGACGAGGGCACGTGGGCCCTCCCGTTCACCATCCGCGGCCACGGCCACATCCGCGGCGGTCGCGTGGAGATCGACGCCTCGGCGTCCAGCCAGTTCGTGTCCGGGCTGCTGCTCGCCGCTCCGCGCTTCGACGTGGGCCTGCACCTCGTGCACACGGGCGAGCGCCTGCCGAGCCTGCCGCACATCGACATGACCATCGAGGCCCTGAGCCGCCGCGGCATCCGCATCGAGCGCCCCGCCGTGGGCGAATGGCTGGTGGAGGCCGGAGTCCCCCGCGCCAAGGAGATCCCGATCGAGCCGGATCTCTCCAACGCTGCCCCGTTCCTCGCGGCGGCCCTCGTCGCCGGAGGCTCCGTCGCGATCACCGGCTGGCCGGCGCACTCGACCCAGCCCGGCGCGCTGCTCCCCGAGATCCTGCAGGCGGCGGGTGCGCACGTCAGCCGTCACGGCGGGGTGCTCACCGTGCGGGCCGGTTCCGGAATCCGCGGCCTCGATCTCGATCTCTCCGCCGCCAGCGAGCTGACGCCGACCCTCGTCGGTCTCGCCGCCTTCGCCGACGGCCCCACGACCATCCGCGGCATCGGACACATCCGTCTCCACGAGACCGACCGGATCGCGGCGCTCGTCGGGAACCTGCGCGCGCTCGGCGGAACCGCCGAGGAGCTCCCCGACGGCATCCGCATCGTTCCCGGTCCGCTCCGGGGCGGCACCTGGGCCGCGCACCACGACCACCGGATGGCGACGACCGGCGCGCTGATCGGCCTCCGCGTCCCCGACGTGGTCATCGACGACATCGGCACCACCGCCAAGACCCTCCCGGAGTTCACGATGCTCTGGGAGCGGATGCTGCGAGGCTGACGGGTGAGCTGGCTGAACGACGCCGACGACCTCGAGGACGACTTCGAGGACTACGACGAGAGCAGCATCCGCACGCGTCCGAACCCGAAGGCCAACCGGCCGCGCACCAAACGCCGTCCTGCGCACGAGGATGCGCAGATCGGCCGCGTCCTCGGCGTGGATCGGGGCCGGTACTCCGTCCTCCTCGACGAGGACACCCCGCAGGAGCGCTCGATCACGGCTGCCCGCGCACGAGAGCTGCGGCGCACGCCGATCGTCACGGGCGACCGGGCCCGCGTCGTCGGCGACACCTCGGGCGACGAGGGCACGCTCGGCCGGATCGTGGGCATCGTCGAGCGCACCTCGCTCCTCCGCCGCAGCGCCGACGACACCGACGAGGTCGAGCGGGTGATCGTCGCGAACGCCGACCAGATGCTCGTCGTCGTCGCGGCGGCCGACCCCGAGCCCCGCGCCCGGCTCGTCGACCGCTACCTCGTCGCCGCACTGGACGCCGGCATCCGTCCCCTCCTCGTCGTGACGAAGACCGATCTCGCCGACCCCGCGCCGTTCCTCGCGCACTTCGAGGGCCTCGATCTCCGGGTCTTCACGAGCGCACAGGACGAGATGCCCATCGACGAGATCGGCGCTGCCCTCATCGGCCACTCGACGGTGTTCGTCGGACACTCCGGTGTCGGCAAGTCGACGTTGGTGAACGCCCTGGTGCCGACCGCGGGCCGCGCCACCGGACACGTGAACCAGGTCACCGGCCGCGGGCGACACACCTCCTCCTCCACCGTGTCCCTGCGCTACGAGAGCGCCGACGGCTCCGGCTGGGTCATCGACACCCCCGGCGTCCGCTCCTTCGGCCTGGGGCACGTCGACCCCGCGAACATCCTCGCCGCCTTCACCGAGCTCGCCGTCATCGCCGAGGACTGCCCGCGCGGCTGCACCCACCTCCCCGACGCGCCGGACTGCGCCCTCATCGAGGCGGCGGAGCGCGGCGAGCTGAGCGAGACGGGGCGCGCCCGGCTGGACTCCCTGCAGCGCCTCCTGCAGACCTTCGCCGACAAGGCGGAGCAGCCCCCCGGGCGATAGGCTGGACGGGTGACCGAACGCCTGGAAACCGGAACCGCCGCCCCCGACTTCTCCCTGCTCGACCAGGACGGGAAAACCGTCCGCCTGGCCGACCTCCGCGGCACGAAGACGGTGCTGTACTTCTACCCGGCCGCCATGACGCCGGGGTGCACGACGGAGGCCTGCGACTTCCGCGACAGCATCTCGTCGCTGCAGGGCGCCGGGTATCAGGTCGTCGGCGTCTCGCGGGACGAGCCGGCGAAGCTCGCCGCCTTCCGCGACCGCGACGGCCTCACGTTCCCGCTGCTCAGCGACCCCGACCACGCGGTGCACGAGGCGTACGGCGCCTGGGGCGAGAAGATGAACTACGGCAAGCTCGTCGAAGGCGTGATCCGCTCGACGTTCGTCCTCGACGAGGACGGCGTCATCACGAGCGCGCAGTACAACGTGAAGGCCACGGGCCACGTCGCGCGGCTGCGCAAGCAGCTCGGCATCGACGCCTGACGGGTCGAGTCCCGCTCACTCCGCTTCGCGTCGGGTCCCCTCGCGGCGCGCGCTCGCGATGAGGAGCGCGAGGCCCGCGACGGCCGGGATACCGAGTCCGAGCACGAAGGCCCACGGGATGGGCGGCAGCGTGAGGGCACCGAGCGCCAGGGCGATCGCGAGGACCTGGAACACCACGCCGCCGGATCGCGCCCAGGAGCGTCCGGCGCGGGTGCCGAACGCGAAGGCCACGAGCGCGGCGGCGCCGATCAGCGTCAGGACGATGAGGGCGATGGCAGTCGGCAGCGACGCGGCGTCCCCGGCCCCAAGTCCGGCCATCTCGAGCGCGGCGAACACGAGCAGGGCGACGGCTTCGACCGCCAGGACGGCGGCGGCGGCGCGGGCGATTCCCGGTGCGCGCACGGGTGTCCTCCCGGGGATCGAATGACGAGAAAACCCTTGATTTCAGGGTATTCATGTAACAGAATAGAGGAAGTCATGTGCTCCCACAGCGGCGTGGGGCGAACGTTCACGTTCGCATCACAATCAGCGGGCATCCGCCCGTATCTCAACAGGGTAGCGGAACCCGAACCGTCACCCGAATCGAGAGGTCGCATCGCGACATCTCATGAAATCCACACCGAGGAGCCCCCATGGACTGGCGTGACAAGGCCGCCTGCCTGACCGTCGACCCCGAACTGTTCTTCCCCGTCGGGAACACCGGCCCGGCCGTCGACCAGATCGAGAAGGCCAAGACGGTCTGCGCGACCTGCACGGTCACCGAGATCTGCCTGCAGTACGCTCTGGAGACCAGTCAGGACTCCGGCGTCTGGGGCGGCCTCTCCGAGGACGAGCGCCGCGCTCTCAAGCGTCGCGCGGCCCGCGCCCGCCGCGCCTCCTGAGATTCACGGAAGCGGCCTGAGACCCGGTCTCAGGCCGCTTCTGCGTGCATGGGGGTCAGCGCTCCAGCCAGCGCAGCGGGATGTCGATGACCACCTCGGTGCCCTCGCCCTCGCTCCCCTGCCAGTCGATGGTGCCGCCGAGCTCACCCTGGATGAGGGTGCGGATGATCTGCGTCCCCAGCCCCTGCCCCACACGACCCTCGGGAAGCCCGTGACCGGTGTCGCGCACCGTCACCCGGAGGTTGTCCTCCGTGCGCTTGGCATCGATCGTGACGACGCCCTCCTGTCCGGCGAGACCGTGCTCGACGGCGTTCGTCACGACCTCCGTCAGCGCCAGCGCCAGCGGGGTGGCGTACTCGCTGGGGAGCACGCCGAAACGCCCCGTGGACTGCGTGCGCGCTCGGGTGTTCGGCGCCGAGGCGACCTCGGCGACGAGCTTGAGGACCCGGTGGAAGACCTCGTCGAAGTCGACCTTCTGCGTGAGGCCCTGTGCGAGCGTGTCGTGCACGACGGCGATGGCGTCCACGCGGCGCATGGCCTGGGTGAGGGCGTCGCGTGCCTCGTCGGAGTGCGTCCGCCGCGCCTGGATCCGCAGCAGCGAGGCGACCGTCTGCAGGTTGTTCTTGACCCGGTGGTGGATCTCGCGGATCGTCGCGTCCTTGGTGATGAGCTCCTGCTCCTGGTGGCGCAGCTCCGAGACGTCGCGGCACAGCACGATCGCTCCGATGCGCGTGCCGTGGTCCTTCAGCGGGATCGCCCGCAGCGAGACCGTCACCCCCCGCGCCTCGATGTCGGTGCGCCACGGCGCGCGCCCCGTCACCACGACGGGCAGGGACTCGTCGACCTGACGGGAGGGCGGCACGAGCCGGGTCGTCACCTCGGCCAGGGACTCCCCCTCCAGCTCGTCGTCGAACCCCATCCGGTTGAACGCGGAGAGGGCGTTCGGGCTCGCGAACGTCGTGATGCCGTCGACATCGATGCGGATCAGGCCGTCCGACGCACGGGGCGCGCCCCGTCGGGGCGACGTCGGGGCAGCCAGGTCGGGGAAGCTCCCGTCGGCGATCATGCGGAACAGGTCGTTGGCGCACTCGTCGAAGGTGATCTGCTGACGGGAGGGAGTGCGCACCTCGCCGAGGTTCGTATGCCGCGTCACCACCCCGATCACACGGGGAGTCTTGTCCTCTCCGCGACGCTCGATCACGATCGGCACCGCGCGCACGCGCGTTGGCGTCTCCTCGAACCAGTCCGGCGAGGAGGAGTCAACGATCTCTGCGGACTCGAAGGCGCCCTGCACCTGCGTCCGCCACTGCGGCCGGACGCGCTCGCCGACGATGTCGCGGTAGAACAGCGTCGCCGCGCCACTGGGCCGCGCGTGCGCGACGGCGATGAACGAGCCGTCCTCGGTCTGGATCCACAGGACGATGTCGGCGGAGGCGAGGTCGGCGAGGAGCTGTCCGTCACCGGCGAGCCGATGCAGCCACTCCACGTCGTCGTCGGTCAGAAGGCCCTGGGCCTGGGCGAGATCACTGAGGGTTGACACCTCCCCAGCCTAGAGTCCCGCACCTCAGAGGATGGCGAGCGACGTCGCGCGCCACCGGTGGTCGAGCCCTTCCAGCCGGAGGGCCACCGCGCGCGTGCGCCCCGGCCCCGCTACCACGACGACCGCCTCGACGATGCCGTCACGCGGATGGGTCACCCGCACGGTGCGGATGACGAAGGTCGGCCGGGCCGGCGGCACCCCGCGTGCGCTGCGGGCGCGAGCGGCGAGATTCGCACGGGTGACGAGGCTGCGGTACGCCTCCTCGCTGAACCACCGCGCCAGCTGATCCACCTCGCGGACCCCGGCGAGCGCCTCGAGCGCGCCGCGCGTGAGAGTCCGGACCAGGAGCGCGGGGTCGGGAAGCTGATCGGCGGGGGTGGGCTGTGGTCCGAAGAACTCGGCCAGCATCATCGGGTTCTCCCCTCGAAGGCGTCGGCGAGACGTCAGTAGACCACGCCGCGGACCGTGCGCGGGGACGACGGCGAACCTCTGTGGACAACCCGTACGCGACAGTGCCGATGTGGATAACTCGGGTGCGGCGGCGCGCGGCCGTACGCTCGGTCGGGTGCACTGGGAATCCCTCTTCGACGGCCTAGAAGGGCAGCTCGCCGCGGAGTGGGAGGCGGAACGCGCCGCTCGCGACGCCGAATCCGAGCGCCTCCGCATCGCCCGGCTCGATCTCCGCTCGCGTCTGCGGCACCTGTGTGCGGCCCAGGCCGAGGCGATCCTCCACCTCGCCGACGGCGCCCGGGTGCCCGTGGGGCTGCGGTCCCTGGGGGTGGACTGGGTGGCCGCCCTCCCCCGGGTGCCGCAGGGCGCGCGGCTGCAGAGCGCCGTCCTGCTGGTCCCGGTGGCGGCGGTGCGCGGACTCACAGTCGATCACGGGGCGATGCTGGCGAGCCTCGCCGCCCAGAGCCCCGGCGCGCCGACGCTGCGCGAGCGGATGACGTTGGGCTTCGTGCTCCGCGACCTCGCCCGGCGTCGCCTCCCCGTGCAGCTCCGGCTGCTGGTCGGGGACGACCTGCACGGCACCATCGACCGTGCCGCCGTCGATCACCTGGATCTCGCCGAGCACGACAGCGGCGCTGCCCGCCGCGCAGATGCCGTGCACGGCTTCCGGATGGTGCCGTATGCCGCGCTCGCGGCGGTGCGCGTCCTCGGCACCGCGTCGATCTGAACGCTCACACGAAGGGCGCGACAGAACGACCCCAGAGCTCCGGGAAGCTGGCCGCCTGCGACTGTCGCCACAGCGCCATGCGCCGCGCCTCCTCCGTCTGTGCGGCGAGATACTCCTCGATGCTCGGCTCCTCGATGCGCCACCGGGCGGGCGCCCCGAGCGGGGCGCCGCGCAGATGCCCAGCGTGCACGAGGGCGATCACCTCGTCGACGTCGATGCTCAGCAGCTCGGCGACCTGGGCGGGCGCGAGGAAACGGGGGGTCTGCGGGTGCGGGGGTGTCATGCCCTCATTCTGGGCGGCCACCTCGCGCGATGTCGGAGAGCGGCGTGACCTTGTGGATAACTCGGTCGCCGCGGACGGCGTTTCTGTGACGATGTCGCCATGGCCCCGCTCTTCCGCTCCCCCCGTCGCCGCCTCCGGGGCGACCTCCGCTTCGCGGTCGGCATCGTCCTCGTGCTCGCCTCGGTCGCCGGCGTCTGGTCCATCGTCACCGCTGCGGACCAGTCGAGTCCCGTGCTCCAGGCCCGGCGCACGATCGTCCGCGGCGAGGTCCTCCGTGCCTCCGACTTCCAGACCGTCGACGTGGCGCTCGGGGCGGTCTCCGACGACTACCTCCGGCCGGAGCAGCTCGCCGCGGGGCGGATAGCGGCCCGCACGCTGACGAAGGGCGAGCTCCTGCCGCGGTCGGCGACGGCCGGAGCGGAGAGCAGCCGCACGACCACGGTCGTCGTCGAGAGCAGCGTCGGTCTCCCGGAGGATGTGGCGACCGGCACGGAGGTCGAGGTCTGGCAGGCGCCGCTGCGCGACGACGGCCGCTCCTACGACGAGCCGCGCATCCTCGTCGGGGACGTCGCCGTCCGCACCGTCCTCGAACCGGACGGGCTCCTCGCCGACGGGGCGGCGGAGGTCGAGATCGTGATCGACCGCAGCGATGTCGCCGCGGTGCTGGGCGCGGTCACCGGCGGGGCGGCGCTCTCCGTGGTCCCTGTCGGGTCCGGATCGTGAGCGTCGTCCTCCTGGCCGTCGGCGCGCCCCGCGTACATGCGCTCGTCGCGGAGCTGGAGTGGGAAGGCATCACGGGGATAGCCTTGCCGTCCGCCGCGCCCGCCGCCCTCATCGCGCGCCTGCAGCCGGACGTGGAGGCGGTGGTGGTACCCGCGACCAGGGAGACGCTGACGGCCGAGCTGCGCGCGGCCTGCGACCGCGCGGGCGTCCGCATCCTCACGCTCGGCGACCCGGAGAGCCGAGCGGTGGCCCGGCTCGGGCTCGCCCCGCCGCTGGGCACCGATGCGGCGGGCTGGGAGATCGCCGCGGCGCTGTCCGCAGATGTGCTCGACGCTCGGCGGCTCCCGGACTCCCCGGCGCGCATCACGACGGTCTGGGGCCCGCACGGGGCGCCCGGACGGTCGACGGTCGCGATCCAGCTCGCCGTCGAGCTCGCCCGTCGCGGTCGGCGGACGGCCCTGGCCGATGCGGACACCGTGGCTCCCTCGCTCGCCCTGCTCCTGGGCATGGACGACGACGCCCCGGGGTTCGCTGGAGCCTGCCGCCGCGCGGAGACCGGGGCGCTGGATCCCGCGGAGCTCACCCGACTCTCGGTCCGGCTGCTCGCCGGCGGCACCGAGGTCGACGTGCTCGCCGGGCTCAACCGTCCGAGCCGCTGGCCGGAGCTGTCGGATGCGCGGGTACGGGCGACCCTCGAGGCCTGCCGCACCTGGCGGGACGAGACGATCGTCGACGTCTCCGCGGCGATCGACGCCGACGACGAGGCCACCTACGATGTCGTCGGCCCGCGTCGGCACGCCGCGACCACCGCGGCGCTGAGCGCGGCGGACCGCGTCGTGGCGGTGGCTTCCGCCGACCCCGTGGGGATCGGCCGCTTCCTGCGCGACCATGCCGAGGTCCGCCGCCTCGTGGAGCGGACGCCGATGACGGTGGTCGTCAATCAGGTGCGACCGGGGCCCCTCGGCCTCGACGCCCGGAGTCAGATCCGTCGCACGCTGGAGCAGTTCGCGGGCCTCAGCGAGGTCGTCTTCCTGCCCTACGACCGTCGTGCCGTCGATGCGGCGTTGCTCCACGCGCGGCCGATCTCCGACGTCGCCCCGCGCTCGACGATGGTCGCCGCCGTGCGCCGGCTGGCGGCCGACCTCGATGCGTCCGTGCCCGCGGAGACTACTGCCGGTAGCTCGACAGGAAGTTCCCGAGGCGCTCGACGGCTTCGCTCAGCACTCGCGGCTCTGGCAGGGTCACGAGGCGCAGGTGATCCGGCGTCGGCCAGTTGAAGCCGGTCCCCTGAACGAGCAGGATGTGCTCGGATACCAGCAGATCGTAGACGAGCTTGGCGTCGTCGCGGATCTCGTGCACGTTCGGGTCCAGTCGGGGGAAGGCGTAGAGCGCACCCTGGGGCTTCACGCAGGACACGCCGGGGATGGCCTCCAGCCCCTCCCAGGCGATGTCGCGCTGCTCGTGGAGCCGGCCGGTCGGGGCGATCAGGGCGTCGATCGACTGGACACCGGAGAGGGCCGCCTGCACCGCGTGCTGCGCCGGGACGTTCGGGCAGAGCCGGGTCGAGGCCAGCAGCGTGATGCCCTCGATGAAGCCCTTGGCGTGGTCCTGCGGTCCCGTGACGACCATCCAGCCGGACCGGTAGCCGGCCACGCGGTACGTCTTGGAGAGCCCGTTGAACGTGAGGCAGAGCAGGTCGGGAGCCAGGGTCGCCGTCGGGATGTGCACCGCGTCGTCGAACAGGATGCGGTCGTAGATCTCGTCGGAGAGGATGAGCAGCTGGTGCTCGCGCGCGATCTGCACGAGGCCCTCCAGCACCTGCCGGGAGTAGACCACGCCGGTGGGGTTGTTCGGGTTGATGATCACGAGCGCCTTGGTCCGCGGCGTGATCTTGGACCGGATGTCCTCGAGGTCGGGCTGCCAGCCCTGCTCCTCGTCGCAGAGGTAGTGCACGGGCGTGCCGCCCGCGAGGCTCGTCATGGCCGTCCAGAGCGGGTAGTCGGGAGCAGGGATGAGGACCTCGTCCCCCTCGTCCAGCAGCGCCTGCATGGTCATGGTGATCAGCTCGGAGACGCCGTTGCCGAGGTACACGTCGTCGGGATCGAAACGGGGGAAGCCGTCGATCTCCTCGTACCGGCTCACGACGGCACGCCGGGCGGAGATGATGCCCTTACTGTCGCTGTAGCCGTGGGCCGTGGGGAGCGCGGCGAGCATGTCATGCACGATCTGGTGTGGGGCGTCGAAGCCGAAGATCGCGGGGTTGCCGGTGTTGAGCTTGAGGATCCGGTGACCCTCTGCTTCCAATCGTGCCGCCTCGACGAGGGCGTTTCCGCGGATCTCGTACAGGACGTTCTTGAGCTTCGACGACTGGTCGAAGGTGCGCGATGGTGTCATCGATCAAGCCTACAGGGACGACAAGAGGGCCAATCCGCACGGACTGGCCCTCCTCGTCACCCGAAGGCTACTTCTTCTTCTTGCTCTGCGCGCGCCGCTGCTCGCGGTTGCCCGCCGCCGGGGCGGCCTGTTCCGTGCGCTGCCCGAAGGCGCCGCGCGGAGCCTCCTCCGGCTCGGCCTGCTGGGGAGCCTGCGCCCGGGCCGCGGCCTGGCGCATGCGGTCGGTCGCGGCCTGCTGGACCTGCCCGCGGTCGTTGCGGACCTCGACCTCGCCGGCGTCGTTCGCCGCCGAGTACTCCAGGCGCTGCTCTCCCCCGTCGGTCGCGAGTCCCTTGGCTTCGACCTCCGTGGTCTCGGCGTCGCCGGCGCGGCGGACCTCGACCTCGAGGTTGTAGAGGTAGCCGACCGACTCCTCCTTGATCTGGCCCATCATCGACTGGAACATCGCGTAGCCCTCGCGCTGGTACTCGATGAGCGGATCGCGCTGCGCCATCGCCCGGAGGCCGATGCCGTCCTTGAGATAGTCCATCTCGTACAGGTGGTCGCGCCAGCGGCGGTCGAGCACCTGGAGGACGACGCGACGCTCGAGCTCGCGGGTCGCGGCCTCGCCCAGCGATTCCTCGCGCTTCTCGTAAGCGATCTTCGCGTCCGACAGCAGCTCGCGCGTCAGGCCCTCGGCGGTGATGCCGCCCTTGCGTCCTGCCGCCTCCGACACGACCTCGTCGATCGTGACGCTCACCGGGTACAGGGTCTTCAGCTCGGTCCAGAGGGCGTCGAAGTCCCAGCTTTCGTTGTGGCCCTCGCCGGTGTGGTCCTTCACGACGCCGCTGATCGCGTCCTCGATGAAGTGCTGCACCCGATCGGCGATGTCGTCGCCCTGGAGGATGTGGCGGCGGTCGGCGTAGATCGCCTCGCGCTGACGGTTGAGGACGTCGTCGTACTTGAGGACGTTCTTGCGCATCTCGGCGTTGCGGGCCTCGACCTGCGACTGGGCGCTGCGGATCGCCCGGGACACGAGACCCGACTCGATCGGCACGTCGTCGGGGAAGTTCGTGCGGGCGAGGATCGCCTCAGCGGCGCCGGACTGGAACAGCCGCATGAGGTCGTCGGTGAGGCTCAGGTAGAAGCGGCTCTCGCCGGGGTCGCCCTGACGACCGGACCGACCGCGCAGCTGGTTGTCGATGCGGCGCGACTCGTGGCGCTCGGTGCCGAGCACATAGAGCCCACCGGCTTCGATGACCTTCTCGGCCTCCTCCTCGACCACCTTCTTCATGGTCTCGTAGGTCTCGTCCCACGCGACCTCGTACTCCTCCGGCGTCTCCACCGGGTCGAGTCCCTTCGCCTTCAGCTCCTGCACCGCGAGGAACTCGGCGTTTCCGCCGAGCATGATGTCGGTGCCTCGGCCGGCCATGTTCGTCGCGACCGTCACGGCCCCGAGGCGGCCGGCGCGGGCGACGATCTCCGCCTCACGGGCGTGATTCTTCGCGTTCAGGACCTCGTGCTTGACGCCCTTCTTGGCGAGCAGGCGCGACAGGTACTCGCTCTTCTCGACGCTGGTGGTTCCGACGAGCACCGGCTGCCCGCTGGCGTGGCGCTCCGCGATGTCCTCCACGACCTGCGCGAACTTCGCCGCCTCGTTCTTGTACACCAGGTCCGGCTGGTCCTTGCGGATCATCGGCTTGTTGGTGGGGATCGGGATGACGCCGAGCTTGTACGTCGACATGAACTCGGCGGCCTCGGTCTCGGCCGTACCGGTCATGCCGGCGAGCTTGTCGTAGAGGCGGAAGTAGTTCTGCAGCGTGACGGTGGCGAGGGTCTGGTTCTCGGCCTTGACCGGCACCCCCTCCTTCGCCTCGATCGCCTGGTGGATGCCCTCGTTGTAGCGGCGTCCGACGAGGATGCGTCCGGTGTGCTCGTCGACGATCATGACCTCGTCGTTCATGACGACGTAGTCGGTGTCCTTCTTGAACAGCGCGAGTGCCTTGATCGAGTTGTTCAGGAACGAGATGAGCGGCGTGTTGGCGGACTCGTAGAGGTTGTCGATGCCGAGGTAGTCCTCGACCTTCTCGATGCCCGGCTCCAGGACGCCGACGGTGCGCTTCTTCTCATCGACCTCGTAGTCCTCGCCGGCCACGAGGGTGCGCGCGATCTTGGCGAACTCCGCGAACCAGCGGTTCGCCTCCCCGGACGACGGCCCGGAGATGATGAGCGGCGTGCGCGCCTCGTCGATGAGGATGGAGTCCACCTCGTCGACGATCGCGAAGAAGTGCTTGCGCTGGACGAGATCCTCCTTGCGCCAGGCCATGTTGTCGCGGAGGTAGTCGAAGCCGAACTCGTTGTTGGTGCCGTAGGTGATGTCGGCCGCGTACTGCTCGCGGCGCACGGCGGGCGTCTGACCGGAGACGATGATGCCCGTCGTCATGCCGAGGGCGCGGTAGACGCGGCCCATGAGCTCCGCCTGGTAGCTCGCGAGGAAGTCGTTCACCGTGATGACGTGCACGCCCTCGCCCGCGATCGCGTTCAGGTAGGCGGGGAAGGTGGCGACGAGCGTCTTGCCCTCACCGGTCTTCATCTCGGCGATGTTGCCGAGGTGGAGGGCGGCACCACCCATGATCTGCACGTCGTAGGCGCGCATGCCGAGCGTCCGCTTGGCGGCCTCGCGCACCGCGGCGAAGGCCTCGGGCATGAGCTGGTCGAGCGTCTCGCCCTTCTCGTAGCGGGCGCGCAGTTCGGCGGTCTCGTTGCGCAGCTCGTCGTCCGTGAGCTGGGAGATGTCCTCCTCGAGGGCGTTCACCGCCTTCACCACCTGGTTCAGACGGCGGATGATCCGCCCCTCACCTGCACGCAGCAGCTTCTCAAGAGGATTCGCCACGGATGTCATCTCCCTGTCATTGGGTCATTCGCCGGCCGCCGTGAGGCGAGCGCCAGGCATACTTTGCCATGTTACCGGCCTGTGACCTCCACGTCGCCTGCATGGGTCCGCCGCGCCGCGTCCGGGAAATTGCCGGGTATGCATATACTCGGCACTGCTTTCCATCCGCCATCCTCGGGAGACCGGTCATGTCCGTACGCCAGAGCCTGCTCGCCATCCTCGACCAGGGCCCCTGCTACGGCTACCAGCTCCGCCACGAGTTCGACCGCCGGACCGGATCGACCTGGCCCCTCAACGTCGGCCAGATCTACAACACCCTGGAGCGGCTCGAGCGGGACGGACTGGTCCAGCGCGGGGAGGCCGACGACCGCGGTCACGTGTACTGGCGCATCACGCCCGCGGGCTCCGCCGAGGCGGCACGCTGGCTCACCACCCCCGTGCTCCGCGCTCCCGCGACGCGCGAGGAGCTCGCCGTGAAGCTCGCCGTCGCGGCCACGCTGCCCGGAGTCGATGCCGCCGCCATCCTCCGCAGCCAGCGGGACGCCTCGCGGCAGCGCCTCGAGGACCTGCGGCGCACGCCCTCCCCCGGCCTCGCCGCCGGCAGCCCCGAGGATCTCGCGTGGTCGCTCGTCCTCGACTCGCTCGTCTGCGCCGCGGAGGCCGAGCTCCGGTGGCTCGACCAGGCGGAGGCCCGACTCGCGCACCACCCCCATCCCGAGATGGCCCTGGAGCTGACCACCGAACGCCCCAAGCGAGGACGCCCCGCGAAGGCGGCGCCCTCCCCCGTCGCCGGCGGCGATCCCGTCGCCCTCCCCGCCTGACGCACCGGCCGACGATGCCCGCCGTTCGCCTGGAGCGGATGCTCAGCCCGCGCACGCGCCCGGGAAACTAGGATCGGCACATGGCTGGATTTTGGGGCAGACGCAAACGCGAACAGGAAGAACTCGCCGCACAGGACGCGGACCTCGCCCGGCGTGCGGAACAGGCACTCGTCGCCGCCGACGAGCGCATCCGCACCACCTCCGACGAGCTCGTCTTCGCGGAGGCCGAGCTCGGCGAGTCCCTGACCGCCGACCTCAAGGCCGCGCTGCTGTCGGTGCGCACGCACCTGCGCGAGGCCTTCCAGCTCCACCAGCTCAACCACGACGAGATCCCGGACACCGACGAGGAGCTGCGCACGCGGAACGCGCGCATCCTGCAGCTCTGCGACTGGGCCCAGGACCTCCTCGACGAGAAGACCACCGTGCTCGCGGAGTCCGTCGCGAAGGTGCGGCGCGCGCCCGAGATCATCGCCCAGGTCCGCGCGGACGCCGAGGCGCTGAGCGCCCGCATCCCGCAGACGGACGAGACGGTGTCCCGGCTGTCCGCGCGCTACTCCGACTCCGCCATGCATCAGATCACCGCCAGTGCCGCCGAGGCGGAGCAGCTGATCCGTTTCGCGACCCACAGCGCCGATATCTCGGAGCGCCGCCGCGCCGCGAAGCAGAACGAGGAGGCGAACCTCGCGCTGGAGACGGCCACCGAGGCGACGCGTCGCGCCGCTGCGCTGCTCGACGCGGTGGAGGACTTCGAGATCGAGGCCCTGCGCGCCGAGTCGACCCTGGCCGAGGTCATCGCCGACTCCCGCAACGACCTCATCGCCGCCCGGACCGCTCCGTCCACGCCCGCCGTGGCGGAGGCCGTCGCCCGGCTGCAGGCGGCCCTGGCCGCCCTCACCCCCTCGGGCCAGCCCAACGACCCGTTCGCCGAGCTCTCGCGTCTGCGCGAAGCCAACGCCGGTCTCGACGACGCGATCGCCACCGCCCGGCATCGCGCCGAGAATCCGCTCCCCAGCGTCGCACAGGTCCAGCATGCGATCGACGACGCCGACCGCCAGCTGGGCGTCGCCCGCGGGCTCATCGCCGGGCATCGCGGATGGATCGGCGCCGATGCGCGCACCCGTCTCGCCGAGGCGGAACGACTCCGCGTCGATCTCCCGGCCCTGCTTCCCGCCGAGGAGACCCGGGAGGCGGCGCTCGCCCAGGCCCGCCGAGTCGCGCACCTCGCCGCGGAGGCCCTCCAGCTCGCGCAGCGCGACATCGACTCGTCCCGCCCGCAGGATCAGGACTGGGGCGGCGGCTGGGGCGGCGGTCCGCGCCGCGGCGGCGGGATGGGCGGCGGCGACCTCGCCTCCGGCATCCTCGGCGGGCTCGTCATCGGCAGCATCCTCGACGGCATCTTCGACTGACGCCGTCCGGTCTTCGCACGAGAACGGCCCGACCCCCGCGGGGGTCGGGCCGTTCTCGGTCATATCAGGAGGCGAGCGCCTCGGCGGGCGGAGCCTGCGTGCTCAGAGCGATGACACCGTAGTCCCAGCCCTTGCGGCGGTAGACCACGCTCGGGTGGTCGGTGCGCGCATCGACGAAGAGGAAGAAGTCGTGCCCGACGAGCTCCATCCGGTCGACGGCCTCCTCCACCGTCATCCACTCCGCCTCGAAGCTCTTCGTGCGGATGACGACGGGCGAGTAGTCCTCCTCCTCCTCGCTCTGCACCGGGATGCTGCCGGTCGCGACGGCGTGCAGCACCTCGGCGGAGGCCGGCTGCACGTCGATGCCCTCGAGTGAACCGCTGCCCTTCTCGAAGTGCGGCCCGCGCGGATGCTGTCGTCCGTCGACGCGCTTCTCCTTCGCGCGGCGCAGCTGCTCCGTCATCTTGTCGATCGCGAGGTCGAGAGCCACGAACTTGTCGCCGTCGACGGCCTCGGCACGGACCACGGGGCCCTTGCCGACCAGCGTCAGCTCGACCGTCTCGTCCGGGATGCGCCCGTTGCGGTACACACGGTGCGTGACCTTCACGTCCAGGCGTTGCGCCTTGGCGGCGAGTGTCTGGATCTTGGCGATCTTCTCTTCGACGACGGTGCGGAAGCGATCGGTGATGCCCACTCCGACGCCCACGATGCTCGTTTCCATTGCTGCCTCCTTGTCCCGGTCCACCCGGCCAAGGGCGGACCGTGGTCGCCTTGTGACACCCCACCGTAGCCCGACGCGCGGCGGATGTCACGGCCCTCGACCCTGTGTCTCCGGTGAGTCTTCGATGAACCTCATCCGGATTCCGGCGACTTCGGCGTGGCGGCGAGCGCGACGGCCCCGACGACCACGAATCCGGCGGCGACGAGCGCCCGGACCGCCTCGTCGAGCGTGGCTCCCGTCGTGACCACGTCGTCCACGACCACCGCCGGGGCCCCGTGTCCCCGGCGCCGCGAGATCATCGCCCCGCGGACGTTCGCGGCGCGGTCCGGTGCGGCCAGCTCGCGCTGGTCGCGCACCCGGCGCGTGAGGGTCAGGACGCGCTGCGGATCGGCTCCGGCGCGCCGGACGAGGAGCTCCGGAACGCGGGCGCCCCGGCGACGGAACGCGGCGCGCGAGGTCGGCACCGGGATCACCCAGGCCCCGGCGACGAGGGCGGGCGTCAGCACAGCGGCGAGCGCGGCGCCGAGCGGCCGGGCCAGGAGCGTCTCCCCCTCCCCCTTCAGCCGCCGGATGCACGAAGCGGCGGGACCCTCCAGGGGAAGCGCTGCGCGGACGAGCAAGCCACCGGGGGTCCGCACGACACGCGGAGACGGCTCGAGCGCCGTCCGGCAGGCGTCGCAGAGGACCGTGCCGGGAGACGCGCACCCGGGGCAGCGCGCCGCGAGCAGCAGCGCACCGATCTCGGCGATGACCCGGTCGAAGCGGCTTGTTCCCCCCATGAGGGAATCCTGCCGCGTTGCTCGTCAGTGGCGGCCGCGGTGGCGCCGAGGCGAGATCACCTCGGCGCGAACCGCATCGGTGCAGGAGGGGTCACTCGCCGGCGCGTGTGGCCAGGACGGATACGCCCTCGGAGATCTCACGCCAGGCAGAGCCGGCGTGAGCGAACAACCGCCCTGAGGCGTCAAGGATGCGCACGCCGGCCGGGGTCCGCGCGCCGGCGACGGCGCTGGCATCGCTCGGCGCGGTCTCCGCGGATCCCGGCCCACCGACGGGCTGCACGATCAGGCGCGGTGTGGCCGAGTCGGTGAGCACGGCCAGGCGGTCCGGTCCCAGCCAGACGAGCCCCGTCGAGGGTTCGCTCAGCTGAACGAGCTGACGCACCTCACCGAGCTCCGTCGGCACTCCGGAGCCGTCCCGCACGACGGACGCGACGACCACCCAGCGCTGGCCACCCACGAGGATGACCGCCGCGACCCGCGCGCCATCCGCCGCGACCCGCAGATCCGAGATGGAGGAGGCGCTCGGCCACGCCGTGGCGATCGTGTGAGCGACCACGTCGGCGCCGATGGCCTGCACCGCCTGCGGCTCCCCTGCCGGGACAGACCACACGTAGCCGTAGGGATCGATCGACGGCTGCACGAGGCCGGGGCGCGCGTCCAGCTCGTCGAGCGTCTCCTCGCCCACGAGGTACACATGGCCGTCCCCGAGCTGAAGGGCCGCGGTGGCGTCGTCCGTGGCGACGTCGATCGCCGCGATCGGCTGCGGCACGGCCTGGATCTGCGCGCTGATCGCCGGGATCGAGGCGATCTCATCACCGACGATCCGGCCGAACGCCCCGCCCTTCAGCACGAGCGTCCCGGGTTCGGCGGTGGTGCCCGACAGCTCGACGACACCCGCGTCGAGCGCCCTGCCGTCCACGCTGAAACGCACCTCGGTGACGTTCACCCCTGCCGTCTTCAGCGTCGCCTGCAGCTGCGTCCGCATCCGGGCGAGCGTCGTCTTGTCCAGGCCCGCCGCAGGACGGGTCAGCGCCACCTCGGCGACCTGCGCGGTGATCAGCACCGCGTCCTGGGCCAGCTGGACATCGGCGGGGAAGGCGGTCTGCACCGCCGCGTCGAGCCAGTCCGCCGGTGTGCCGCTGACGAGTGCCTGGGTCACGGTCGTCGCCGGGCTCTGCCGTCGAGGGAACCACCGCATGTCGGGCACCAGACGGGACCATCCCGCATCGAACCACTGCAGCGAATAGCCCTCGAAGACGTTCGGGAACCGCGCCTCATCGATGACGACGCCATCCGGCGCCTGCGTGATGCGCCACTCGCCGTCCTCGTCGCGCGCCAGAGCGAACGGCACGCTCGAGTCGCCGGGAGCGCCGTTGTACTCCCCCGAGTCGTCGACGCTCGCGACCAGCTCGAGCAGCACCTCCACCTCGGCCTCCTCGGCGTCCTCGACCTGATCGTCGGCCAGGTTCGATGTCAGGGTCCGCGCCTCGGCTCCCGCATCGATGGAGACGCCCGCCGACGGGCGCCAGCTCCGCTGCAGCGACGGGGCCAGGAACTCGCGCGCCGTGGCCCAGTTGTCCGACGTCGTGATCCCCGCTTCGAGGAAGCCCTCCACGATCTCCTCCGGTCCCGCCCCTGCGACGGGGCCGGAGGCGACGGGGAGGACGTCGACGTCGTCCGGCGACTCGCCGAGCTCGAGACCGACCGCGACGTCTCCGCTCGTCGGCAGCCCCGCGCAGGCCGGAAGCAGCAGGGCCACGACCGCCACGGCGGCGGCGCGGAGGAGGCGACGTGACGCGCGCGTGTTCATGACTGCTCCTTCCCGTCGAGGAGATCAGAGTACGTCTCGGCGATGGAGATCGGCTGCGTGGCATCGGCGAGCTCGGCGAGGGGCTCCTGCGGCTCCACCGGGATCGGACTGGGTCCGTCGAGCACCCCGTCGTGGCGGGGGACGGTGAGCACGAAGTGCGATCCGACACCGAGCTCCGACCAGACCGCCAGGGTCCCGCCGTGGAGGGTGGCGTCGCCGAGGGCGATCGACAGACCGAGCCCCGTGCCGCCGATGGTGCGCTGTCGCGACGGGTCCGCGCGCCAGAACCTGTCGAACACCCGCTCCGCGTCTCCGGGGTCCATGCCGAGCCCGAAGTCGCGGACACCCGCCGCCACCGCGTGCTGGTTGCTGTCCACCGTGACGACCACCGGGCGCCCCTCGCCGTGCTCGATCGCGTTGCCGATGAGGTTGCGCAGCACCCGCCGCACGCGTCGCGGGTCCATGTCCACCGGCGAGTAGCCGCCTGGCGCCACGAGACGGATCTCCGTGCCGTGGCCTTCCGCGAGCGGCCGCATCTGCTCGATGACGTCTTCCGCGAGCTGCGCGAGACTCGTCGCCTCCAGCTCGAGCTGCACGGACCCCGCGTCATAGCGACTGATCTCCAGCAGGTCGGCCAGCAGCGTGTCGAACCGCTGCACCTGCGCGTGCAGGAGCTCGGCGGTGCGTGCGGTCGTGGGATCGAACTCCTCGCGCTGGTCGTTCAGCATGTCGGCGGCGAGGCGGATCGTCGTCAGCGGGGTCCTGAGCTCGTGCGAGACGTCGGACACGAAGCGCTGCTGGACCATGGACAGCTCGCCGAGCTCCTTGATCTGCGCCTCGATGCTGTCGGCCATCGCGTTGAAGGAGCGGCCGAGGGTCGCGAGCTCGTCCTCGCCATGCACCTCCAGCCGCACGCCGAGATCGCCCGCCGCGAGCCGCGCGCTCGTCTCCGCCGCCTGCACGATCGGGGTGGACACGGTCCGCAACACGATCCAGGAGATGGCCGCGACGATGGCCACCAGACCGATGCCGGCGATCCACAGGGTCCTCTGCACGAAGACGAGGGTCTGGTCGGCGTCGGCGAGGTCGTAGGCGAAGTAGATCTCGAAGGATCCGGCCTGCGGCACCTGGAGCTGCTGCCCCACGACGATGCCCGGCACGACGCCGCCATCCTCCGTAGGCAGGGCGACGGATTGCCAGGCCTGCCGGTCGTCGAACTCGCGGACCCGGGCCTGCAGCTCGGGGCTCAGCAGATCCGGCGTGAGCCCGGCGGTGAAGCCGTTGAGCCGGACCGTCCCTGAACCGTCCTGGATCTTGAAGCCGGCGAGCAGGTCGGCGCTCGACGTGCGCGAGAGGGTGTCCGGGATGCCGTTCCACAGATCGGTCAGTGCCGCGGGGTCGTCGCCCACCTCCGCCACGTCCAGCAGGGACTGCGCCTGGTCCACCGCCCGGCGGGCATCCTCCAGCGCGACGTTCTTCCGCGACACGAAGAGGTCGTTCTGGATGACGAGCGCCATCGTGACACAGGTGATGAAGATCGCCAGCGATGTGGCGACCAGGGTGATCGCGAGGGTGCGAAAGCGGAGCGACCGTCGCCACAGCGCCGCCAGCACGTCCGGCCAGCCGCGCCAGTCGCGGAGGACGGCGACGGCCGTGGTCGCTGTCGTCGCGGCCATGGGGTCTCTAGGTGACGCTGCCGGCGCGGTAGCCCACGCCGCGGACCGTCATGACGATCTTGGGGTTGTCCGGGTCGAGCTCGACCTTCGCTCGCAGGCGCTGCACGTGCACGTTCACGAGCCGGGTGTCGGCCTTGTAGTGGTAGCCCCAGACCTGTTCGAGGAGCATCTCGCGGGAGAACACCTGCTGCGGCTTGGAGGCGAGGGCCACGAGGAGCTGGAACTCCAGCGGCGTGAGGGCGATCGGGGTCGTCCCGCGGCGCACCTCGTGCGCGTCTACGTCGACGGTGAGGTCGCCGATCCGCAGCTGCTCGCTGGAGGCCTGCGGTGTCGGCCGCAGCCGGGTGCGGATGCGGGCCACGAGCTCCTTGGGATTGAACGGCTTGACCATGTAGTCGTCGGCACCGACCTCGAGACCGCGCACCACGTCGGCCGTGTCGCTGCGTGCCGTCAGCATGATGATCGGCACCCCCGACTCGGCGCGGATCCGCGTGCAGATCTCGATGCCGTCCATACCGGGGAGCATCAGGTCGAGGAGCACCAGGTCGGGACGCTGCGCGCGCCACTCGTCGACGGCGCGCGCGCCGTCCGCGCAGAACACCGGCTCGAATCCCTCCGTGCGCAGCACGATGCCGATCATCTCGGCGAGCGCGGTGTCGTCGTCGACCACAAGGATGCGTGAGGTCATAACTGTTACCTTATGGCACCGAGTCCCGCCCTCCGCAGGTCTGCGCCTCAGCGCGAGGATATGACACGATGGGAGCGCACGACGGAGGGAGGCCCGTGAGCGGCCAGACGTGGACCCCAGCTCCCCGGAAGGGCATCATCCCCCTTCACCCGCTGACCTTCGGCATGCTGCTGGGCAAGGCCTTCGCGGCGCTGCGGCACAACCCCAAGGTCCTGTTCGGGTTCGCTGTCGTCATCCAGCTCATCGTGGTCATCGCCACGGCCGGGGTGATGGGCGTCGTCCTGTTCACGACGTTCTCCCGGTTGGAGACGGTCTCCCCCTCCTCCCCCGACTTCGAGGCCGTGTTCGCCGGCACGATCGCCATCAACCTCCTCGCCGGACTCCTCGTCGGGCTCGCGTCCATCGCGTTCACCGCGATCATGCAGGGCGTCGTGGCCGCCGAGGTCGGCTACGCCACGGTCGGCGTCAAGGCCACGCTGCGCATGCTGTGGCGCCGGATGGCCCCGGCGTTCTGGCGGCTCGCGGGATTCGCCTCCCTCTCGGTGCTCGCCCTCTTCGGCGGCCTCGCCATCGTCGCGGGCGTCATCGGCGCGCTCATCGCCGGCGGCCTCGGCGGCACCCCGGAGATGATCGGCATCGTCGTGCTCGTCGTGGTCCTCCTGGGCCTGGCCGCGATCCCGCTCACGGTGTGGCTGTCGACCAAGCTGCTGCTCGTCCCGTCGATCCTCGTGCTGGAGCGCGCCCGCTTCCGCGAGGCGTTCGTGCGGTCCTGGCGCCTGACCCGCGGCCGCTTCTGGGTCGCATTCGGCGTGACCTTCCTCATCAGCCTGATCATGGGCCTGGCGATGCAGGTGGTCAGCTTCCCGACCGCCATGCTCTCCTCGTTCCTCGGCACCGTCATCGCGCCCACCGGCGCCAGTGAGCCGAGCGCGGTGGTCGGGTACGTCTTCGCTCTCCTCGCCCCGCAGGTTCTCCTGCTGATCCTGCAGGCGATCGCCATCGTCGTGCAGAGCACCGGCGGCGTGCTCGTCTACCTCGACTGCCGGATGCGGTACGAGGGTCTCGACCAGGCCCTCCTCTCCCATGTCGAGCGCCGCGACCTCGGCATCCCCGAGGAACAGCTCGGCGATCCCTTCGCGGTCGATCCCTCGCGGGCCGTCACCAGCGCTCCCCCGCCGCGTCAGGTGCCGGAGCACGTCATGATGACGCAGGCGTACGGCGCCCCCGGATACGGCGCTCCCGGGTACGGGGCCCCCGGATACGGAGCCCCCGGATACGGGGCTCCCGGATACGGGGCTCCCGGGTATCCGGCGCCGGGTGCGCAGACGGCGCCTCCCGCGCCTCCCTCCTTCGCCCCGCCG
>NZ_LOSO01000012.1:0-52349 GCF_001595495.1 Microbacterium sp. CH1
GTCATCTCAGTATTGGTCCGTTCTCGCCCCGTGCAGTGCGAAGGTCAGCAGTGCTGGTGTCTCACCCCATCCTGACGCACAGGGAGCTCGCACAGACTTCAGTTCCTGTGGGCTGAGCTCCCGACATATGAGCGGATCGAGGAGCAGATCGCGATCGACGTGGCCCGCGGCTATCACGGAGACGAGCTTCGAGTTGCGCTCGCACGTCGCGGATACGACGACGGTGGGGCGCTGACTGAGCTCGCAGGGTCGTATTCCCTGCCAGCCGAGGCGGCTTCGCTCCTTGTGGATCACCCGTCGGACTCCGTCCGGGCTGCACTCGCCAGGAACGAGGCGCCCACCGTGACCACCTCGATGCTCGACAGCTTGTCCGAGGACCGATCCCGGGACGTACAGCTTGCGGTCCTCGAGAATCGCAACATCCCAGAGGCAGCCCTCATGCGGTTGATCAAGGATCGGAACTTGAGGTCGTCCGTCATCGCGCGCGGAAATCTGAGCACCCAGCTAATGGTCGAACTCGAGAAGGACGAATCGACACGACGGGACGTCATCGATCGCCTCGACAACAATCCGATGGGCTGGGGAAGGAGCCAATACGGTACGCCACCGGACGACTTCGTCGAACTCCTACGCACATGGGCACACTCTCCCAATCAGCACACGCG
The DNA here is from genome assembly GCF_001595495.1 of Microbacterium sp. CH1. Lineage (NCBI taxonomy): Bacteria > Bacillati > Actinomycetota > Actinomycetes > Micrococcales > Microbacteriaceae > Microbacterium > Microbacterium sp. CH1. The sequence goes on from NZ_LOSO01000012.1 coordinate 666, forward strand.
GATCGCTGTCTCCCGAAACGCCGCGACGCCCCTGGAACTCCTCGAGGAGCTTGCGGGCGATGAGACCCTCGCCGCCCATGTCGCGAGTGGCTTCGGGACAAGCATTGCCAACAATCATTGGTCGGATGGTTTCCGACTGGGGAAGATTGGCTGGTACAAGCGGTACCTAAGCGACAGCGACCTGGCGTTCATGGCCGCTTCTTCAAGCCCGACCTTGAGAGCGGCGCGCGCTGGGCGACACGGAGGTGACGCGACGGTACTGGATCGGCTCGCAGGGGATCCTGAGCCGTCTGTCCGCACGGCGGTGGGCCAGGAGCGAATGGGTCGGATTCTCACAGCTCTTGGTACTTGCGGATGACGACGACGAGGTCGTCCAGTCGGCGGCCACGCAATCGATTCGAGATCTGCTGCGCAAAGACCAGGAGCCATATAAGGAGTGGTCCGGAGAGTGGCTTCGCGATCAGACCAACTTCGCGCCCTACTTCCCGAGAGCGCACGATGGTCACGTCGACATGTCATTGATGCGGCGCGTGTTCCTCCCGGGTGAGCCAACCTGGCTGTGCTCTGCTGCCAACCTCGACCGTCTAGCTCGGTCAAAGAGCGCTGGCGTTCGCGCGGCCGTCGCGGCGTTCCAAGGGAGTTACGAACCTCGCGGCATGCTCAGCTACTCCCTTAATCTGGATACCTTGTTCGGACTGCTTTCCGATCCTGATGAAACCGTCCGTATCGCCGCCTATGGCAACACTGGAAGCTCTGCGGTTGCTGTAGCGCGCCGAGAGGACATCGCTGAACAGGCACTCGTTGAGTACGCGCGTTCATCGAGTGACGCCGTGCGCTCGGCCGTCGCCTCCAATAGCACTGCGCCCGCACCCGTGCTCGCGAACCTCGCACGCGACCGCTCAGCCGAAGTCCGTGTGGCCGTAGCGATGAACCAGTCCACACCACCAGCCGCGCTTGAGGCGCTTACCCGAGACGACGACGAGGACGTCCTGCTAGGCCTCCTGGGCAACCCCAACTCGCCGACAAGATTCATAGAAGCACAAGCTGATCGCACTGGCGACTACGGCGAATGGGAGCGGCAACGCAGGATCGCCGCCAATTCGAGCGCGCCGGCCGACGTGCTCCGCAAGCTCGCTTACAGCAAGCGAGCGGATGTCCGGCAACTCATCGCTCGACACCCAGCCGTGCCGGCGGACACGCTGGAGATTCTGGCCTTCGATGAGAACCCACAAGTGCGCGACGCCGCGTCGAGACCAGATGTCGTTGCGAAAGACGGTCAAACCGAATGAGCGACTACTGGGTGACGATCGGCCTCGCCGCTCTCATCGGGGTCGTCGTCGGTGCGATCGTCAGCGTCTGGAGCGTCACCAGGAACATCGAGCACAAGTCCGTCATTGAAGAGCGGCAGAAGTGGCGAGACGCATTGCGGGAGCTGATTCCTCGTCTTGTAGACGCCGCCGATCAGGACGACCGCAAGAGGGTGCGAAACTCAATCATCCTGCGACTCAACCCATATCAAGACCAGGCAGCGATGCTCGTCGTCGACCAGCACGTCGAGAATCCATCGCATCAGAGCGGTCTGCTCGTGGTGGCCCACTTTCAGGATCTGCTGAAGCGAGATTGGGAGCGCGCCAAGATCGAAGCGAGCTTCCTCCCCTTCTGGGCGAGGTCAAGGGCTGACAATCGAGTTCGTCGCCAGGCTCACGCCGCCGACCGAGCAACACCATCGGAGTCGTCCGACGCGGCCTCAGCCGGCTCGTAGTCGGGTCACTTTCGCAGGCTAGGTCGAGAGTCGCCGACGACCTTCCACCCCTCGTGTAGCGCCTCGGCGGCGAATCCTGGTCCTTCAACTCGGCAACGACCACCAACAGTTCGTGGATGTCTCCTGAGACACCCGACTTGCGCATAAATGCTGGATCAAGGAATCGCATCAGCCCCATGTCCGCACGCAGCTTCTTGAGCTTGGCGGTGTCGTGGTACCCGTCCGTGAACCGCTGCCGCAGCTCATCGAGGAACATCGGGCCGATGACCTTCATGATGTTGGTCTCGGTGGTGTAGTGCTCGCCGAGCTCACGCCGAGCGGTCTTGTCTTTGACGGCCTGGAAGAGGCTGCCGAAGATGGCCGGCGAGATCGCCGACCAGTTGAACATTGCAGCCGCGATCAGCCGGTCACGCATGCCTGCGTCGAACGACGGGATCGACACCGATTCCTCGAAGACTCCACCGTTGACGTAGGGGAATCGCGAGATTAGCTCGTCGAGGTTTGACTGCCGACGAGACGGCTCACGTCCCATGACCTGGTACAGCAACGACAGCTGAGGCCCGAGGTCGGAACCATCCGTCGCGGTGCGGGTCTCGAGGAACTCGAGGAACAGATCGCGATCCCACACTCCGGCGTCATCGGCGTAGAGGGCGAACAAGGTGCGCACCAGGAACACCGACGCCTCGTGATCGTCGTACCCAGACCCCTCGAGGGCCTCGTAGAGGGACGCCATCAGCTTTGCCGCTTTGATCGACGCAGACTCCTGCGCCTTCGATCCGAAGGTGCGCTCACCGTACCCGGCGAGGAAGGCGAGCACGTCAGCGCGATCCCGCATCTGGGTCAGGGCGAACTCCTGCACACCCTCGCTCTCAGCGTGGAGATCGAGCAGACGGAACCGGCGGAAGTCGCTCGTGATTACCCACCGAGGAACCTCCGGGTCAGGAAGGTCGTCAATGTAGTCGAGCGCCTGCTGCTCAGCCGCGACGAGATCCTTGCCGGCGGACTTCATTTCGATCAGCGCGAGACCAGGGATCAGCGCGTCGATGTATCCGCGCGAGCCGGTCGACGAGCGCTTGACACGCTTCTCGTAGAACGCCGCGCGGGTCTGGGTTATCCCGTACACGCCGAGCAGATCCCGGACGAAGGACTGCGCTTGCTGTCGCTCGTCGCCGGGCTCGTCCTGCCAGTCACGGGTGAACTGCGCAGCGCGGGCTCGGATCTCATTCATCGACAACGACTTCGGCACGATCCCAACGCTATCCGGCCAGACCACTCGCACCCGGTACTACCCGACCTCCGTCCGCAGCGTGGCGGCTGCTTGGCGCCACCACCACAGCGACGACGACGACGACGTCTTGACATGAGCGCCGACTGATTCTAGGGTAGTGAATGTCACATTCACCACCTGAGGGGGTCATCATGCGCGCGTTTCCCGTGAACCGCGACACCATCGACCTGTTGGTCACCGCCGCCTACATTTCCACACCCGCCTACCGCAGCAGCACTCCGCGCGAGCTCGCCGAGAACGCCGACCGGATGGGTCAGAGCCTCTGGGATGAGAACTACGCGAGCGTCAGCTACGCGATCAAGCAGCACATCGCCGCACCGCGCTACGAATGGCAGCCGGTCGCCGAGATCGTCCCCCATGCCGATGACGAGCAGGCGTTGCAGATCGAGCGCAGCCGTCTACTGCTCGCCGAAGTCTCCTGCCATCACCCCGGATGGGATCAGTCCCCTGCGCGTGACCTCGTCGAACGCCTCGGCGACGCGATCGCGCGACGGTTCGCTCACCGCCCGCTCGTCGACTCCCCGGACCACCTGGGCGTGAAGGAGTATGAGGGCCTGCATCGCGCCGCCGAGGTCTGGGAACGGGAGATCGGATTCCGCCACCCTCTCACGCACGACGCGGCCGCGCGGGAAGGGAGCCGGCCATGATGCTCACGATCATCCACGCGGCCGCGGAAGGCACCCTCATCGAAGGGACCAGCCGGGGCGACGGCACGGCCGATACTCTCAAGGCCAACGGCTGGCGGTGGAGCCGGGCGCTCGGATCTTGGTACATCCCCCACTCCCGCGACCGCGAACCGAAGATCGCGATCATCAACCGCACCGCCGAGCAGCTCACCGCTGCCGGGTTCGTCGTCGAGATCTCGATCGACTATGAACGCCGGGCCGCGGCCGTCGTCGAGGCTGACCTGGTCGACCGCAGGAACGATCGCGCTGCCGCCCTGGCGGTGCGCGCAGATCGACGACACCAGGACGCCACCGAAGAGGCAGAGCGCGCGGCCCGCGCGCTGCGACGCCTCCCCGAAGGTGGCGAGCCCATCAAGGTCGGACACCACTCGGAGGCCGGCCACCGCCGAGCGATCGGCAAGGCGGACGCGGCGATCCGCCGCTCCATCGACGCCGACGCGGCGGCACGGCGCGCCCAGGTGCGTGCCGACGTCGCGGCCGCGGCGACCGATGCACGGTATGCGCCGATCACCGTGGCGAACCGGATCGAGAAGCTCCGCGCAGATCGCGCCGGCATCCGTCGACGTCTCGACGGGTCAAGCCGCACCCTTCCTGGCGGGTATGTCGAGGTCACGGCTGCAGCCACCGGCGCCTACGCCGAACGGCTCGAGAGGGAGCTGGCCGCGACCGACGATCAGCTCACCTACTGGCAGGAGGTCCGCGCCGAGCAGGTCGCGACCGGCGCGGCCACCGACCACAGCAAGGACACCATCAGCGTCGGCGACCAGATCAAGTACTTCGGCGCCTGGTGCACCGTAACCCGCACCAACCCGAAGAGCGCCACCATCGTCGACGCCTACGGCCACCGCGGCACAGTCCCTTACACGCACATCCGCGAGCACCGTGCCGGCCAGAGCGGAGCGATCTCATGACCATCGCCGCCCGCCCCCGCACGATCCCGGAGCCCACGACTCGTTGGCTCCGCCGTCTCGTAATCGCGCTGCTGTACATCGCAGCCGCGGTCCTCTCTGGGTGGCTCGGGATCCTCGCCGCGCCGATCCTCGATCGCATCATCGTCACCGCCGCGGCGGTGATCCTCGTCCCCATCACCATCGCGCTCGTGATCGACTTCTTCAGCAACCCAGATTGAGCGTCCGATGCCCGCCTACAAGGTCCAATGGCAGCAGCGCGTCGACGTCACCGCCACCGTCACTGTGGAGCTCGACGAGCTCGCCGACTGGGCATGCGAGCATCTCGGGCTGCGCACCCTCGAGGCCGGTGCGCCGGCAGGCGCGGCGCCGGCAGGGGTTCGGATGATGCTCGAGCGGAACGGGCCTCTGCGGGAGCAGCTGCTGCAGCGGTGGGCAGCGGCGCACATGCCGCACAGATGATGTCCCGCTCCGATGAGCAGAGCAGAGGCCCCACCGGCGAAGAGCTGCCGGTGGGGCCTCTGTCGTCAATCACGCGAGCCGTTGCGCGAGCTCGTCGATCTTGTCGGGACGGAAGCCCGACCAGTGATCCTCATCCGTGATGACGACCGGTGCCTGCAGGTAGCCGAGCGACTTGACCTGTTCGAGCGCTGCGGCGTCTTCGCTGAGGTCGACGACGTCGTACTCGATTCCCTTAGCATCGAGCGCGCGGTGTGTCGCGACGCACTGTACGCATGATTTCTTGGTGAACAGCGTGATCGTCTTGTCGCCGTTCGTCAGTGTGGTTGTCATGGGTGATCTCTCCTCCTTCCTGGGTCTCGTTTGCTGAGCATGGCGGGCAGCTCAGACACGGGCAGCCGCGCGGCGCTTGAGCCACACGATGAGCGCGATCGCACCGATCAGGATCGCGAGGATGACGAGGATCTGTCCCCAGCCGAGGCCGACGCCGTCGACGACGGGGATCGCCACGGTTTCACCCTGCTCGAGCAAGTGGTACTTCAACATCCACGCGCGCAGCGGATCGAGGAACATCCCCAGCGACACTGCGCCACTGGCCAGGACGAGCACGGCGATCAGCAGCAGCGAGATCCAGTCGTCTTCCGACACGCTCTGGTTCGACACGCGATTCATCCCTTCTCTCGGGGCCGGTAGGCCCGCAGCATCATGACGGCCACGACGATCAGGCTGCTTCGGGTCGGCGGTAGCTGATCACCGAGTTGTCGAAGAGCGTCAGCAGCCCGTCCTCACCGCTGTCGAGGTCGCGGTATTCGATCGCGAGGTACTCGTCGTCGACGACGTCGGGCTCCACTCCTTCGACCACTCCCCACAGCCCCAGAGTCGCGTCGACGAGCAGGAGATCTCCGACCTCGAGCTCCACCGCGGGGCCCTCGAGGGATTCGCCGTATCCGTCGCCGTCAGCGGCCGCGTCGACGTCCGGTGCATCGTCGTCGACTTCGGGCACGAACCGGACCCGTTCACGAGAGTCCAGTGGGGTGACATTGGAGGGTCGAAGCGCGTCGTGCTTGGTCGTCGACGGTACCGATGCATCCCAAGCGACAATCTCGGCCGAGGACCACTGGAAGTAGTCGGGCTCGAGCTCCTCCCCCTCGCCGTCGTCGGTGAGCTCCGCTTCCGGGTCGCGCACCATCATCCGCTCGTAGTCGGCAGCGTCGGGACGCAGCGCCGCCAGGTGATCCCAGTCCGCCTTGTCGGTGGAGTCGAGCTTGGCGGGGTCGGGGGTGTAGAACGCCTGAATCTCGACGGGCTGAGATTCGGCGTTCAGAGTGACACCGCGGCCACGCTTGTTGCGAGGGATCGCGACACCGACCGCGAAGCTGTCCCACATCATGTTGGCGCCCTGCGGGGAGAGACGACCGAAGCTGACGCGGGCGCCGAAGTTGTCTCGCATCTCACCGCCGAGGAACTCGACGTCGGGGCGCTGCAGACCGAGCAGGATGTGGATCTTCGCCGACCGTGCCAGTCGCGCGAGATCGGAGAGCAGATCGAGAACGGGGGCCTGCGCCGGCGCACCCTTCGGCTTCACCGTCTTGTACCAGCGCTGCACGCGCGCCTTGAACGTCGCGTACTCGTCGATGATCAACGCGAGGGGGTCGAAGTCCTCGAGCCGGGCCGTGCCGTTCTCGAGCTGCGAGTACCGCTCCTCCATGAGCTCGTGCGCAGCGTGCAGCATCCGCACCTGGTGCTCCACCCGCGCGCCGACGAGCTCGACGTTGGGCCAGTCCCGGAATCCGGCGAACTCGATCCGCTTCCCATCGAGTACCCACACCCGCCAGTGAGCGTGCGCGAGATGGGTGAGCACCGTGTGCTGGAAGCTGGTCTTTCCCGATCCGGTTCCACCGATGACGAGGCAATGCGGGGAGACCGCCGGATGCCACGACTGGATCTGACCGTCTTCGTCAGGACCGATCGGGATCTTGAACGCCTTGTAGGCGGCGTGGGTGAGTGCGGCCGCGGGCTCCACTTCGTGCAGGACCATGTCGGGCATCGTCGGTCGGACCTCGAACGTGATCTTGTCGCCCTCGAGATCCCAGTGCGCACGCCACCGGCCAGGGAGCATCGAGGAGACCACCTTCTCGACCTGGGAGCGCCGCGCCGCGATCGCCATCTTCGGTCCCACGTTGTGCTTGACGTCGATCTTCGAGACCGAGCCGTCATCGGCACTCTTCACCGAGACGCTCGCGGTCGGGTCGATGACCAGCTTGACGACCTCGATCGCGCGCTGCTGCTCACGGGAGACCGGATCACTCACGGGTGCGAGCTCGACGACGAGCACGCACCGCCTCGAGTTGTGCTTGCGTACCCGGTACTCGGCACCAAGCCTGCGTGCAAGGCCTGCGAGGATCTGGTCGACGAAGCGGGGGTCGGTGTCATCGACGTGCGAGGCGTACCGGATCTTGATGCGCTCCGGGAGGCCCACCCATCCACGAGTCCACTTCACCGGCACGACGAGAGCACGGGTTGGCTGTGCCGCACCGAGCATCGGAAGGACCGCCTCGATCGCCGGGTCCATCCGCCCTTCCCGTTGGAAGGTCCGCACGCCGGATGCGACCGCGCCGGCGGCGAGCAACACGGCCACGACCCACACCAGCGGGATCAGATCGGTGAACGGGCGCACCGCGTTCAACCCGGTGGCGGCGGTCGCCAGTGCGATGCACAGCAGCGCCGGGATGATCCCGGTCAGCTGACGCCGAGGAAGAACACCCAGAGCCACCGTCGCCGGTGCAGGTGGGCGCGCCGGCGGACGAGATGCCACACGAGTTGTCGTTGCCATTCGAGCCTCCTGAGTGGGCCGAGTACTTCACGACCCTCTTGCGAGGTATAGGCCGGAGATCTGCTCCTTCGCGGACATCGCGGATTCTCCCCGCGTCTGACGCACTCGTGATGTCCCCTGTGCAAGAGTGTGCTCGAGGAGATCGCCACGGCGGCTGGAAAGGGTTATTGCGCCACATCGCGGCGCAGACCAGCGCAATACCTCCGCCACACCCGCGCTTGACACGGGTGATAGGATCAAGCCCGATCGGCGTTCTGCCGCAGGCACGGTTGTCGAATCGAGCTTGAACCCCTCCCCCTGGGAAATATTTCCAGCAGGCACACCCGCGCAGTTATGTGTCGTGTCTCACTCCAGTTGTCCGATTCTCACGGACCTGTCGAGTCGTCTCACTCCACTTGTCGGATTCTCACTCCAGTTGTCCGATGCTCGGCGCGCCGCGTAGTGCTGCTTCGAGGCGGGAGCAGCAGGGTCGGATTCGTGACAACTCGTGTGAGACAGACCGCTCTGCCGGGACTGCACCGCGAATGAGAGAAGTCCCGGTCAGCCCATCCGAGATCCGACAAGTCAAGCGAGATCCGACATTATGGCGCAATACTGCGCCGCACATCGGCGGCATACTGCACCGCACACCCGGTGCAACACGTCGCCGTGGCGCGGAGTCGGGTCAGTCGTTGGAGTCGGTCGGCGGGGTCTGCGCCTGTCGCCGGCGCTCCCACTCGCCTCGCAGCCATTCGCCCTGTCGTTGTGCTGCAGCGCGGCTGATCCCTCGCGCCTTGGCCGGCGCCGGCGGGAACGGGGCACCCTCGTTGTAGAGCTGCTCAAGGCGGTCGGCTTCCCGCATGAAGGCGACCTCGACGAGACCGGCCAGCGCGGGCGCACCCTCCGGCTCATCCCTCGTCGACCACCACGCAGCCTTGAGGCGCGCGTGCAGCGCGACCGGCAGGTAGTAGGTCTGATGGCGGTATCCCGCGGCTCCTCTTGGGTTCACACCCTGGGCACGGTCGGGGGCAGGAGGGAAAGGGGAGCCGGCGTTGTAGAGCTGCTCGAGGCGGTTGGTCTCGCGGCCGATGGCGACCTCGACGAGACCGGCCAGCGCGGGCGCACCCTCCGGCTCATCCCTCGTCGACCACCACGCAGCCTTGAGCCGTGCATGCAGCGCGACCGGCAGGAAGTATGCGATCGAGCGGTAGCCGGTGGCCGACACTGACCCGGCGGGTCGGTCGGTGTCACCAGCGGCGTTGACATCTGTTGAGGGCACGAGTCACCGTCTGGGTGGGAGAGGCTTCGGCCCCGTTTCGGGCCGGGGCTGCCCCCAGCCTACAGGCCGGTTTCCAGGCCGTCAGGAGGGTTACATGCCGCGAGTTGACTCGGTTTTCCAGGGGGGTCAGAGGCGTCGGCAAGTGCCGTCTGTGGGACAGATCTCGATGCCATACAGGCGGAGGAACTCTTCGGGGTTCACGTAGCCGGCGTACTGCGAGGGGGCACCGAGTGCAGTCGCCTCCTGCAGCCCGGCGACGGCCTGATTCGTCGTCCCGTTCTTGTTGACGGCCAGGTGCAGGTGGCATCCCCCACTGGGCGGCACGTTCCCGACGACACCGATCTGCTGGCCGGCGGTGACGGTGTCTCCGACGTCGACGAGCCGCTCGCTCTTGTACATATGCAGGTAGGACACCACGAACCCATCGGGGTGCTTGATCGACAACCACAGTGAGCTGCTGAGAGTCACCGTGCCCGGCAGGACCGCGTAGACAGGGTCGCCGCACGGGTTTGGCCAGCGCTGCAGGTCGATTCCGACATGCCAACTCGACGCACCCGGAACGGTGATGTCGCGCGGCCCGTAGCCGGAGGTCATCTGGTAGCCGGCCGCAAGGGGGAAAGCGGCCTGCCCGACGACAGTGCTGCTGTCGCAGCTGATCGACCCGCCGACCGCGGTGATGATCTGCTGTGCTGCGGGCTCCCACTTGTCGTAAGCGGTCGGGTATGCGGAGACCTGCACGGTCTGCGCGGCCTCCCCCAGCCCCATGTCCTCCCAGCCGGGGATGTCGAGCAGCCCACGCGGCGATCCGCCGTTGGGGCCCTCCTCGCCGCCGAAGAACGCCTTGGCTGCGTAGAGGGGGTCCATGAGCTCCTCGACGGTGCCCCAGCCCGACACACGCTGCTGGTAGTAGTTGACGGAGTCGTGGTCGCTGCCGACCGCGTCGTGCGGGTAATCGAGGGACTCAGGCACGGAGGAGTTGGCGTACATCTTCAAGCCGGACTCCTGCAGCGCGGTCATGATCGCGATCTGCTGGCCCCGCGCGGACACGCCCAGTGAGCGGGCGACCGAGAGGATGGTGGCCGCGTGGCCGAGCTCCGTCGCACCGAGGGTGCGGGTCGATCCTCCTGTGGTCTGGACCTCGAGCTTGTCGGTGGTCAGCGACCCCGCGGTGCACTGCGACGACCCACCGCCGGAGGCGCCGGCGATCGCCATCATCAGGAACATCGTGTAGCCGGCGAAGAGCACCACCGGCACCAGCACGAGCGCGATCACCCAGAGGACGACCTTGCGCGAACCACCACCGTCCCCGTCGTCTCCCCCATTGACGGCGCCGGCGACGTCGGCAGAGCGCTCGAGTACTCCCGATGCGGACATGCGGGGTTACTTCTGTGCGATCGCGAGCCGGGCGCGCATCTCACCGCTGCGCGGAGAGCGAGGCGCGCGCGCCGGCAGGGACGAGATGTCGACGACACCTGACGAGGGGCGCCGTTCGATGTGTCCCATGCCCGAGGAGTCGACGACGATCCGTCGAGGACCGTCCGGGGTGCGCGTGGGCGCCGGGCCCTGGTCGACGACCATCGAGACCACCTTCGGGTCGCCCGCAGCTCGCGGCTTGCTCGCGCCTGCCGCGGCCGCGGAGACAGCCTTCGACGCTCCCTTGCTCGCGACTCGGCCACCGACCTCGAGCGCCGCGGCGCCGGCGGCGCCGGCCACACCGCCCGCTGCGGCACCCTTGCCGATCCGCGCGGCCGTGAAGACCAGGTCCGCGGTCTTCGAGGCCTTGGCGGCAGCACCCGCGCCAGCGCCGCCCCCAGAGCCCATCTGAGGCGACGGGAGGGCGGGACGGCTCGGTGAGCCGCCAGAGGGCGTCGAGGGCGGCTTGGGAGCCGCGGGCGGGCGTGTAGCGGTCATTGTGCCGATGTCCTGCGCAGCCCCCGCGCCGAAGTTGATGGAGCGCGCGTCGACCTTGTTGTCAGGGCGACGCAGCGCCGCGGCCGCGACGGTGGATACGGCGCTCATCGCCGCGACGGTCTTGACCCCGTCGCGCTGCGCCGGCGCGCCCTTGCCGATGCCGTACTTGGAGAGCTGCTCGGCGATCGACCGGCCGGTCTTCTTGGCAATGCGACGCGCTCGGATGATGAGGAACAGCAGCACGATCATCACCAGCGTCGCAAAGGTCATCTGCGCGACGAGCGGGATTCCCAGGCTGCTGAGCCCGGTGATCGCTGCGACGGTGAGCTTGAGGACGGCCGCCATGACGACTGCCATGAAGACGATGGCGACCAGGCCCATGAAGGTGTCGGCGAGGGACTTCCACAGCGGGTATCGGTTGACCGGGAGGATCCCGATGTAGACGTTCCACATGGTCTTGAGTGCGGAGATCAGGAAGCCGAGAACCGTGACTAGGAACAGCACCCCGAAGGCCATCGGCAGGATGAACAGGGTGAGCGCTCCGGGGGTCATCGTGACGGCCGTGAGCACCTGGCCGAAGTTCGGATTCTGGTTGAACGTCTTCGCCGCCTCGTCGCACCCGCCGACCGCGTCACGGACCTCGTTGCCGCCGGTCTGGATGGGCGCCGAGTTGGTCATCGTGTCGGTGAACGTCGCGGCGCACTGCCCCTCGAGGGCGTGGCCGAACGCGATCGTCTGCGCAGGGATCTTCACGAAGATGTCGACCAGCTGCGACGTGACCGCAGCTGACAGCAGGTTCTCGGAGTCGAGCTCCGTGCTTTTGATGTCGTCGGTGACGACGACGGCAGCGATCTGACCGCCGTACTCCTGGGCGGTGTCGAATGCTCCGCCTGCGGCGGTGAGCGAGGCGATCGGGTTAGCGAGCAGACCGGTCGCCAGCACCGCACAGCACGCAGAGATGAACAACTCCGCCCACCCGGTGGAGTGCCGGCCGAGCATGATCGCCAGGCCCGCGACACCGCCGGCGATCGTCAGCGCGAACGGGATCCATGCGATCTCGCCGAGGAAGTCCTGCAAGAGGTCGGCCAGCGCGCCGAACGGTGCCGCGACGATGTCGACCCACTCGAAGGAGAGCAGCCAGTTGCAGAACCAGATCATCCACGACACCAGACCCAGATGCCCGGTCCAGATCGGGTCGATCCACATGGAGATGAAGAACTTCCCCATCGTGAACACGTCGCCGCGGTCCAGTGGAAGCACCGTGTAGTTGGTCAGGGGGACGCCGTCGCTGTCGGTGATGTCGCCGCCGAGCATGAACGGGGACGAGCCGCCGCCGTCAGCGGCGAAGGCCCAGTACGTGTTGCCGAACAGGACCAGGAACAGGTCGATCAGGATCACGGCGATGACCTTGCTCCACCGCGGGTGATCGTGCGCCCAGAAACGGACCCGCCAGAACGCGCCGCCCAGAGTCTCGAAGGTGTGCCGGTAGAAGGTGATCATGGTGTCACCAGAGACGGGGTCGACAGCACGGCTTCGCGGCGGTCGGGGCGCTCGGGCAGCGTCTTGCGGAACTTTCCGATCCGGCCGCGCTGGTCACGGATCAGTCCCTCGCCGCGCCGCTCAGGGGCGACCTTGCCGTCCGGGCCGAGCGGGGACAGGTCTTCGGTGACCACCTGGACCATCGCCGGGTCTGCCGGCTCGCCGGTCAGCCACTCGATCGCGCGGCGAGCGAGCTCCTTGTCGGTCTGGCGCATCACGTAGCGGGTCTTGAGCAGGCCGCGCGTCTGGGTCTCACCGAAGTCGGCGGGATCGTGGGAGCCAAGGGCGAAGAACGCGCGGTGCTTGCGGCCATCGCGGATGCCGATGCGCAGGTCGCGCTCACCCTCGGGTGACTGGGTGATGTGGTGGCATTCGTCGAAGTAGGCGCCGGCGAGCTCGCCGGGGTTCATGAAGCAGACCTCGCGGGAGATCCCCATGAGCATCGCGTACATCGCGCGGCCGTAGATCTTTTCCAGGGGCATCTCCTCGAACAGGTGCGCGTGCTCGAGCTCGGTCTTGTCCGGCAGCGACAGCCCATGGGTGAGGAAGACCAGGGCACGCGATTTCAGGTCGACAGCGGTCAGCCCGTCGTTGAAGAGGACCTCGCCGATGTCCTTCGACGCGACCAGGTTGATCAGGCCCGACAGCTCATCGCTCTCCGCGGAGGAGATCGTCTTGAGATGTGCCCGCAGGCGACCGAGGCTGGTGATGTCGTGCGCGGCGACGTACTCCGGCTCGAGGAGGCGGGACAGGGCAACGCCTCGGGAGTCGCGAGCCCGGATGCCGAGCATCACCGCGAAGAGCGACTGCACCATGCGTGCGCCGACGAGAGGGCCGAACACCCGCAGCGGGTCCAGCGAGTACTCCGGGGTCATCAGGTCGACGATCGTCGTGGTGTCCGGCCGGAGGCTCTGCGCGAAGACCGCGTACTCCTTGGCCTCTGTGCGGTCGATCGCGACGACGCGGCCGTTGCGGTCGACCGTGTCGCCCATGTCTCCCTTGAGCAGCACACTCTTGCCGGCGCCGAGCTCGGCGACCACGCCGAAGCTGGCGCTGGTGTCGGCCTGGATACTGCCGTCCGCGTCGCGGAGGATCGGGGTGTGGCGTGCGGTGCTGATGTTCTCGCCGAAGCGGGCGCCCTTCTCGTCTCCGAGCTCGTTGCTGGAAAGCGGCACTCCGGTCGCGAACTCCCGGCCGGTCGTGATCTGGGTGAGCTCACGGACGATGCGCCCGGTGGGCGTGCCGGGGATCATCGCCCACCAAAGCTCCTCCTGACCGCCCAGGGGCGCCTCGAGGAGGAAGTCGGCGCGCTTGTACTCGTCTGCCACGAATCGGCCCTTGGCCTTCGCGAGATCGGCGGTATCTGCCCCCACAGCGAAAAGCACCGTCGCCTGAACCTCGACCTCCTTGTCGGAGCGGTTGAGGGAGGCGTGGTACGCGGCCAGCGTCTCTGCGATCTCGCCGAGGTCGGATCCGCCGCCGGTGATCGTCGCGGTGCCCTCCTGATGCTTGTACTGCTCCTCGATGGCGGTTTCGGCCTTCTTGTTGCGACGCTTGACCTCGTCGGCGCCGGTGACGGTGAAACGGATCCCCCAGTCGACGTCGAGGGGGAACTGGTCGACGTGTGAGATCCACTCGACGCCGGGCGAGACCCAGCCGGCCTTGGGCGCGGCGACCATGGCCTGCACCACCTGGTAGGACGACGTCTCGTCCGCGTAGGGGCTGTGCACCTTGAGGTAGCGGCGCTTGAACGGGAGGAACTGCTGCCCGGACTTGGGGGCGATGTCACTCTGCCCGCCCTCGTCGAGCCAAGGGTTTGGCATCGCGGAGGGCATCTGGAAGTGCGCGAGCTCGTCGGCGCCGAATCCGTCCTCCGTACCCTCGGCAGGCGGGACAGGGGCGGCGAGGTCTGCGGAGAGGCCGCGCTGCTGCGAGTGAAGGGCGATCCAGATCTGCTCGGCGGGCGTTGCGCGGGTCGGCTGGAACGCGGCGGGGATGCGGACCTCGATCTCCTTGGCCATCCGCGCAGCAGCGGCGATCTCGGAGTCGGTAGGCAGCTGACGGGGAAGAGCCAGCGTGTCACGCAGCTTGGTGTCGGCGGCGCGCAGTGCCGACATCGCGCGCGCCTTCATCGAACCGGCCGCGAGCGGGACCGAGAACCAGAACGCGCGCGTTCCGAGCGGGATCTGCGCGAGCGCGTCCAGGGTCAGCTCGACCTCGCGCGCCCAGTCGGGGCACTCGTCGATGCGAACCCCATCCAGCATCCGCTCCACGATCGACACCGGGTCCAGGTCAGCGCACAGCCCCAGCAGCAGCCCCTCGCCCCGGTGGGCCTGGAAAAGCGCCTGGTGGTGCGCCTTGACGAGCTGCTTTGCGGCCGCGGTGGCGTAGGCATACGGGAGCGGCTGCAGCCGCCACGTCGCCCAGACCACGCCCGAGCGGGTCCACATCAGGTTGCTCGTCATCGCTGTTGCCGGAATCTGCATCGTCGTCTCGTTTCTCAGTCGGTCGGCGTGGCCAGCAGCAGATCGCGACCGCCGCTGAGGGGGACCGTGATCGGCGTGCCGCCGAGGATGGGGAGGAGGGATGAGTAGCTCATGGTCAGTTGCCTCCTCGGGCTTGCTGCAGCAGGCGCTCGACGCCGCTGACCGCGTGTGCGGGTGCGTGCGCCGGCAGCGGCGTCGAGCGCGGCTGCAGGACCGGCTGCGCCACGACGGGCGCTTCCGGTGCGGGTGCGGTGTTCTCGCTATCCGGGCGGGCGAGCGTGGCTCCGACCGGCTCGGCGATCGTTGTTCCGCCGCCTGCGAAGTGGGGCGGGCGAACCCGCATGGTCACTCCGCGGTAGCGGCCGGCTGCGGGGCGGGTCATCGCGGACATGCCGCTAGTGATGATGCTCAGCAGGTTCCGGCGTGTGGCCGGGATCCTTCCGGCTCCCCACGCTGCTCCCCAGGACACGAAGGCAGCGACGGGAATGTCGACGATCGGAGAGCCAGTCCCCCACACGCTCTGCGTCATCAGCGCGACGACCAGGACGATCGCCAGGACGACGCCCTGCGTCAGCGTGTAGGGGCCCCCAGGGATCTTCGTGCCGTCGTGGAGACGGCCGATGAACTTTGGGAACCGGCGGCTGCGCGTGTAGAAGCGCGCAACCTCTCTCTCTTCGTCGCGATCGGCCACGTTCGCCCCTTACGCGACCAGCCGGTAGACCGTGTCGCCGGCCGCGGTGGTGGTCTCGTTGAGCACCAGGACGTCCGCCGGAGCTGCGATCTGGTGGATCGTCACTCCGATGGCGTCGACGGTCTCGGTCTGGATGAGGCCCATGACCCACTCGCCACCGCCGGCGGCGAGGAACATGGCCAGGCCGCACGCGATGCCGGTGATGATGGTCGTCGCCATGGCGAACCGCACCTTGGCGGCGACGACGAAGAAGATCACTGCTGCTGCGAGAAACACGACCGCCCGGAAAGCAGTCGTCGCATCAGCGGTGATCCCGTTGATCCAATCGAACATGGTTGGTGTTCCTTCCTTAGTTGCCGTTACCGGACGGTGTCGGCGTGGGGGTTGTCGATCCCTTGTCGGAGACCGCTTGCGGTGCAAGATCAATGGCGCTGACCTCCCAGCGGGAGGCACGCGCGGTGAGGGTGAGCGTGTACGTCGAGGTCACTTGCTGGTCCAGCGGGCTCAGCAGTGAGACGGTCGCGAGCACCTTGAGGGTGTCGCCATCGCTCGGGGACTCCGTGGGCGTCAGGTCCGACCGCAGCTCCTCGACGTTGACCATCACGTAGGGGGCGGGCGAGATCGCCACGAAGGATGTGTCCGGGGCGCTGTATCGGGACAGGTCGCCCGAGCCGGCAAGGTACGCGCCGAGGAACGCCGACACCGTCTCCGCAGACGGGTCAGAGGATCCGATGGTCTGCTTGTAGACCAGCGACGTTGTCTCGCCCTGGACGGGAGCGGAGATCTGGGCCGGGAGACCGACTGCCCGCACCGTGTCTCCGTTGACCGCGATCGCCACCTGGAAGTAGCGGCGCGGCCAGCTCGTCGTGCTCGTGTCGTCGGAGTCCGTCACCGACAGCTCCTTGATGTTCGCCGCGACGACGACGTTGACGAAGTCCGAGCCGTCGACGGGTGTGATGGAGACCACGGACAGGTCGCGGTACTCCCAGGCCGTGACCGACAGCTGCCGCAGCGCCGCCAGGTCGACGTAGGTAGCCAGGTCACCCGGCGCGTCCTTCGTCGCGCTCAGCCACGAGGAGACGAATCCCTCCGCGTAACCGCCGGCAGCCTGCTGCTGCGTGCTCAGCCCCGCTGCCTGCGCCTCGGGCGCTGCGGCGACGACGGGCGCCGGACGTGCGGCCGCGGCGAAGAGCGCGATGGGCCCACACGCGATCGCGGCGAACAGGAGTGCGGACAGCACCTTGCCGCCCAGCTGCCGACCATGGGTCCAGCTGCTCCCCTGTGCCGGGACGGTCTTCGTCTCCTTGGCTGGCTTCGACGTCTTCTCGCGGCGCGCCATTATGCAGCTCCTCCCACTCGCAGCTGCGCCACCCGCAGAGCTGCCGGCACCGCTGCCGAGAGCTCCTCAACCGCCTTCACCACGCGGCCATGCGTGGAGGGGTCGAAGGGTGCGTCGAGGGTGCTCGCCACCGCTTCCTCGAACCCCTGGCGCGCACGGATCGCGCGTGCAGCGTCGGGCTTGAATCCTTCCCACATGGCGTCGTCGGCGCTGTCTGCGGTGCTGCTCTCGCTCACGTTTCTGTCCCTTCCGCGGAGTCCTGATGCCTCCCGACCAACGGGGGCATATCTGTATAGGCCGGGTTTTCGGCCCTTCGCGGACATCGCGGATCGAAGAAATCTTGCGTGGATATTGCGCCCATGCAGCGAGGCATGGAAACCGCCCCTGAACGGGCATTTACAGCATCGGATCGCAACTCAGATCCACCGAAGCCAGCATCCGCCGGTCGGGCGCTCTCCTGCCCGGCCGGAACTTTCCAGGATCTGAACCAGGGGTGCTGAGGAACGTGGCCCTTCGTCAACCGACGTCACGACGAAGGGCCATTTCTCATGACTGCTTGGGCGAAGACATCACCTCTTGCCGACCAGCTGTTCGATGAGTGGAACAGCTTCCACTCCCACACCACTCACCACTTCGGAACGCTCGGCGAGCTGACTGGCGATGAGGCCGTGAACCTCATCCGGCAGCCGCAAGCTCCCGAACAGCGCGACGCGCTCCTGCTCGAGCTGCTCACCCTCGAGCACGCCGGCGATACCATCGCCGGCCGCGTCCTGCTCAAGTCGTTCATGCCGCTCGCGCTGCGGCTGCCGAGCAGCTGCAGCAGCATGCGCAGCCTGTGGCAGCACTCCCCCGCCGACGCCCGTACCGCGACGATCGGCGTGCTCTGGGAGGTCATTCACACCTACCCGCTCGAGCGCGTCCACTCCGTCTCCGGAAACATCCGTCTCGAGACGATCAAGAACCTCGGAGTCTGGTTCGGCAGCGAGCACAGCGTCGACGCGATGCCGATCGAGGACGAGCTGCTCGAGAAGATCGCAGGCCCCGACGAGAGCGACGACGTCTTCCGGGATCTGGTGACGATCCTCACCTGGGCGATCGACTCCGGCACCCTCCGCCGCGACGAGGTCCAGCTGCTTGCACGCATCGAGCTCGCAGAGGGTGACCCCGGTGTGGCGCGTGAGGAAGCAGCGGCCGAGCTCGGCGTCAGCCGGGAGACGCTCAACCGCCGAGTGTGCCGAATCCGCACCAAGCTCATGCAGGCCGTCAGTGGCGACATGGAGGCCAAGGTCTCCTACGCCCCGCGCCGCAGCTGAGCCAACCCGCCATCCAGGGGCAAGCGCAGTCGACGAGTCGAGCGCGCCCCACAGGCCGGAGCACACTAACCGCTCCGCCCCCCCAGACAGACAGGGCCTCTGGATGGCCCCCAGGGGCCCTGTCTTCCCCTCCGCCTCACTCGGAGCCCTCCTCATGGCCGAAATCGCCTCAGCAGGCCGCACAGGCCCGCTTACGCCCGCATCCATCGTTTGGATGCCCCCGCCACGACTCCCCTACCAGCCCTCGCGACACGCGCACTCCACCATCGCCAGCGCGGCGCCACACACGCGCTACCCCGCCGCGATGCTCTGCGCTGTACCCACGCAGCAACGTCGCGATAGCCTCCCGCCACTCCCCCGCCAGATCACCGCATCACTCGCGCGATACGCTGAGCAACCCCCGCGCCACACCCGCGCTAGTCATCCGCAATAACACTCGCAATACTCGCGCTAGCTCATCGCCCTACCCGCGCATGATGTTGCGCTCTAACATGCGCACTACTAGCGCGAGTCGGTCGCCTGTACTGCTCTTTGATTGCGCATTGCTTGTGCCTGTACGTCGCGACTTTGGCGCGTTACATGTCGCAGATAGAGCGCAAGTACACGCGCACTGCATGCGCCGTCATTGCTCCAATACAGCGCGTCTAGTGCACGGCGCTAGCGCGGTTGCATCGCAACCTCTAGCGCATGCGCCGCGCACGACACGCGCGATTGTTGTTGCATATAGGCGTGAATGTGACGCTATACTGACGCCCATGAACCCGCCACAGTTGCCCCATACCCGCGCCACACATCCGCACATCGCGCGCTCGACTGGCGCAACCGCTGTCAACACCCTCGTCCGTGGAGGCCGATCGTGAGAATCATCGGCGTCTGCAACCAGAAGGGCGGGGTGGGCAAGACCACCACCGTCATGAACCTCGCGGCCGCGCTGTCCCGCGCCAACAATGTGCTCGTGGTCGACGTCGACCCGCAGCAGTCCGCAGCACGCTGGGCCGAGCGAGCGGGGGATGACCTTCCGTTCGACTTCGCAGCCGACGTCGATCCCAACAACATCATGGGATTGCGTGACCTCGACGGCTACGACATCGTCCTCGTCGACACGCCTGGCAGCCATGAGAACACCGGCGTCCTCACCGCAGTCCTGCAGGTCGCCGACTTCATCGTCCTGCCGCTGGAAGCCGCCACCATGGCGATCGAATCGGTCGCGGACACCTTGGTCGAGCACATCATCCCGACCGGGGTGCCCTACCGACTCCTGCTGAACAAGATCGACACCCGCCGCGGCGGTCGGCGACTCGAGGACTGGGAAGAGCAGCTCGACACCGTCGAGTTCATCGAGGGGCAGATCGGACTCCCGCGTTTCCAGCGTCACATTCGTCTGTCCGCGAGCGTCGAGGACGCTCCCTTCGACGGCAAGGTCGTCACGCAGTACACCGATTCCCGCAAGAACCAAGCAGCGATCTCCGACTACACCAGTGTCGCGTTGGAGCTCACGTCGCTGTGGGCCAACCAGATGAAGGAGGCCTGACATGGCTCGTCAGGATCTCGGAAAACTCACCCGCCGCACCGCGCCGACGCCGGCTCCCGCAGAACCCGTGGAGCCCCCCGTCGACCAGGCTCCGCCCCCGGAGCCCGCCCCTGCAGCGGCGGTCGAACCCGCGGCCGCTCCTGCGAAGAAGCAGGCGCCGCGCAAGCAGCCGACTCGCACGACCCGCACGGAGGACGAAGACGGGGGAGAGAGGGAGGAGCGGGAGACCGCGACCAAGGGCGTCCCCGTCCACCTTCCGGTCCCACTGAACGACCGCCTGCAGGCGTACATGGCCAAGACGCGCAAGAGCCACCAGACGGTCCTCCTGGACGCCGTCTCGGCTACCTATAAGCGTCTTCCTGAACTGATCCGCCAAGCCACCGCCGGCGGAGAAGAGACTGACGAGGACTGGACGGATCTGTTCAACAGGCAGAAGCGTCCCGCCCCCGTCTCCGACGCGGGGCCCCGCGTCAAGCACACCGTGCGCGTTGCCCCGTCGTACCGCGCGATCCTCGATCGCGTCACCGCTGAACTCGATGCTCCCTCCCGGAACTTCGTCATCATCACCGCCTACGAGGCATTCCTTCCGCCTCTCGACTAGACGGTGCGGTGTCCAGCTACAGCAGAAGACCAGCTGTCGCTACAGCGGTATATGAGACACTCACCGAACTGCTTAGACACCTACCCCACATCCGCCCCACGATGAAGGATTGACCTCCAATGACCACCACCACTGACCGCAAGAGCAAGCGCACGAAAGAGACCACCGAGCCGGGCGAGCAGAAGCAAGGACTCACTCCTGCAGTCCTGCAGCCGACGAAGTCTCGCCGGCGCCCCGCGATCATCGCCCTCGGCATCGCGCTTGTCCTCCTCGGCGGAATCGGCGTGTGGTGGGTCACCACGAACCTCACCCGCACCGTCAGCGTCATGGCGACCAGCGTCGACGTCTCGCGCGGGGAGACGATCACCACGGACGACCTCACGACCATCCAGCTCGCCGGCGGGCAGCAGGTCGACGCGGTCTCCGCCGCGGATGCCGCCGACCTCGTCGGAACCACCGCGCTGGTCGACCTGCCCGCCGGCACCCTCATCACGTCGGCCAACACCGGCGACACCCTCGCGGTGCCGGCCGGCTCCTCGATCGTGGGCGTCACGCTCACCCAGGCACAGATGCCCGGCTACCAGCTCGCAGCAGGCGACAAGGTCCGTGTCGTCGAGACCCCCGTCACTCAGGGCGACCCGCCCGTCGAGACCCCCAAGAGCTTCAACGCCACGGTGTTCACCGCCACCTACGACACTGAGACCCAGGTGTGGGTTGTCGACCTGGTCGTGCCGAACCGTGAAGCACCCGACATCGCCGCTCGTGCCGCCACCGGCCGCGTCGCGCTGGTCATCGACTCGACGGGGGAGTGACCCCGCATGGCGATCATCTTCCTTGCCAGCGCGTCCGGCGCTCCCGGCGTGACCACCGCCGCCGGCGCCCTGGCCCTCAACTGGTCCAAGCCCGTGATCCTCGTCGAGGCCGACACCACCAAGACCAGCAGCATCATCCCCGGACTCATCCGCGGGCAGGTCTACCACAGCACCGGACTGACCGAAGCGGCCGTCGCCGACCAGTACGGCGCTCTGACCCCTGACAAGCTCTGGGAACAGACCGTCGAGCTCAGCCCCCGCTCAGTGCTCATCCCCGGCTTCAAGAGTCTGCAGGGCGCCGCCGGCGCGGGCCCCCACTTCTGGCGGGCACTGCTCGACGCGCTGCGCCCCTACGAGTCCGCCGGGTACGACATCCTCGTCGACGGCGGGCGCCTCCACGTCAACGACCCTCGACTCCCGCTGCTGCGCGAGGCGGACAGCATCACCCTGTTCACCGATCGCACGCTGCCCTCCGTGGCAGCCGTGCTCGCACACTGGCGCTCCCTCGACGAGAACCGCAACACCGTCCCCGAGTGGCTGCTGAACACGCTCAACGAGATCGGGCACGCCAGCTACGTCGATCTCCTCGTCACCGAACGCCCCACCACGCAGGAGACCTGGCCTCTCAAGACCGTCACCAAGCAGATCGGCATGAACCTGCTGGGCACCATCCCCTGGGATCCGAAGGGCGCCGCCATCTACTCGGTCGGCGCACCCACCCTCGGCGCCCAGCGCACCCCCTACGCGCGGGCCATCGGCGCGCTGCTGCTCAGCTACAGCGATGTCCTCAACACCCGCACTTACACGACCACCGACTGGGAGGGACAGCAGTGAGCGACCCCACGCCCGACCCCGCAGACCTGGGAAACATCCCGTTCTTCACCGCGCCGGCACCGGCCACCCCGCAGGCGCCGACGACCGCACCGGCCGACACGGGCCTGCGCAACCTGGGCCACGCCGCCGCGCACCTGACCCGCGCGGCACAGCGGAACGCCCCGGCCGAGGCAGTCCCCACGGCACCCGCAGCTCCGATCGTGCCGGCACCGCCCACCATCCCCGAGCGGCCGGCACCCGAGGTCACCCCGCCAACCACCCTCGACGCCCGCAGCGATCTGCCCTGGGCCGACATCGCCGCCATTCGCGACGAGGTCTCCCGTGAGCTCGCCGCAGTGTTCAGCGAGTCCATGGACATCACCGCCGAGCAGCGCGAACAGACAGCGCAGGACCACATCGTTGACCGGGTCCGAGCTCGCGTCGACGACCAGACCCGCCGCCCCGGCGAGGGGCGCTGGCCGGCCCCGATGCAGACCGCCATCCGGCAGGCCGTCTTCGACCAGCTGTTCCGCCTGGGTCGGCTGCAGCCGCTCGTCGACGAGCCCGACGTTGAGAACATCCACATCAACGGGTTCGACGACGTCTGGATCTCCTACGCGGACGGCCGCGTGGTCAAGTACCAGTACCCGATCGCCGAGAACGACCGTGAGCTCGAGCGAGAGATCAACCTGCTCGCCGCCCGCTCGGGGGAGGGCGGCCGATCGTTCACGAGCGCCCGGCCGCGACTGCACATGGACCTGCCCGGCGGGGCGCGTCTGGCAGCGATCGCCGAACCCGTCGCCACCCGACCGACGATCGTCATCCGTATCCACCGCCTCGTCGACGTCACCCTCGACCAGCTCGTGGAGCGCGGCACCATCACCCGCCAGGCGGCAGCCTTCCTCCGCGCGGCCGTCATCGCCGGGGTCTCCGTCGTCACCAGCGGCTTCCCCGGCGCAGGCAAGACCACACTGCTGCGCGCACTCGCCGACTGCATCCCGGCCGAAGAGAAGATCGTCACGATCGAGATGGAGCGTGAGCTCTACCTTCACAAGATCAACGACCGCCACCCGCGAGTGGTCTCACTCGAGGCGAAGCCGGGGGAGGGGGAGCGTGGCGCCGATGGTCGGCTGCCCGGTGAGATCACCCCCGAAGACCTGGTCTACGACACCCTCCGACTGGACACCCAGCGCTTCATCGTCGGCGAGGTCCGTGGCCCTGAGATCTACGCCATGATGCAGGCCATGCAGTCCGGTGTCGGGTCGCTGTCCACCCTGCACGCCGCCAGCGCAGACGACTCGATCGACCGCATGTCGGCGCTGATGCTGTCCCGCGGCAACAACACGACCCCCGTGTACGCCTACCGGATGATCGAGCAGAACATCAAGATCGTGGTGCAGATCTCGAAGATCATCGACCCCGCGACCGGCAAGCCCCGCCGCGTCGTCACCGAGATCGCCGAGATCCTGCCCGGCGAGGAGCAGAACAACTCCCGCCCCGTGGCCTCTCAGGTGTTCCGCTTCGACCGATCCAGCGGCAGCCTCATCACCGCTGACATGCCATCGCCGCGGCTCCTCGAGGAGCTCAAGTTCTACGGCTTCGACCCCGCGAACCTGGGAGTGTGAGATGACTACCGCAACCCTCGCCCTGTGCATCATCGTCGCGGTCGCCGGCGCGATCCTGGTCATCCTCGGCGCCGCCCACAAGCCCAGCACCAGCGGACTTCCCACGCGCAGCGCGCTTCGCGGGAAGGCGACACGCGACTTCACCCGCACGCAGCAGATCCAGCTCGTCGGCGGCGCCGCGGTCGGTCTGGTGTTCGCGCTGATCACCGGATGGTGGCTGCTCGTGATCGCCGTGCCCGTCGCCGCTGTCGGCCTGCCATGGCTGCTGCAGAAGGGCCCCGAGGAGAACACGATCGCCAAGCTCGACGCCCTCGAGTCCTGGACCCGCAGCCTCGCCGGCCTCACCGTCTCCGGCGCCGGCCTCGAACGCACCATCGCCGCATCGCTGAGCAGCTGCCCCGAAGCGATCCGCCCGCAGGTCACGCAGCTCGTCGCGCGCATCAACGCCCGGTGGACCACCACCGCGGCGCTGCAGGCGTTTGCCGACGACCTCAACGATGAGACCGCGGACGTGCTCGTGATGCACCTTCTCCGCAAGGCCGAGCTCCGCGGATCCGGCCTCGCCGCCTCGCTCGAGGATCTCGCCAAGAGCATCTTCGAGCGGGTCAAGATGCGCCGCCAGATCGAAGCCGACCGCGCCACCCCGCGCAACGAGGCACGGTTCGTCGTCTACTTCACCGTCGCGCTGCTCGTACTCCTGGTCCTCGCCCAGCAGTACTCCGCCCCCTACGGCACCCCGATCGGTCAACTCCTGTTCGCCGCATATCTCGTCAGCTACGCCCTCGTATTGCTGTGGATGCGACGCATCAGCCGCGGCGTGCCGGCACCCCGTCTGCTCGTTGCCACCGAGAAAGCTGGTGAGAAGTGAACCTCGCACTGATCGTCCTCCCTGGCCTCGTCCTGGGGCTCGGCTTCGCGCTGGTCATCGCCGCACTGGTGCCCACCCAGCCCAGCCTCTCCGCAGCGCTCGATCGGATCGGCACCACCACCGTCGCCGCCGACCCCGCCTACGCCGCCACCCTCGAGAACCGGGTGGGCTCAGCCGTCCTCCGTCGCGTCGGCGACAGCCCCTCTCTCAAGATCCCCACCCGCGATCTGCGCCTGATCGGCATGAGCGTTAACCGGTTCCTGTACCAGAAGGTGCTCTCCGCCGGCCTCGGCCTCATCGCCCCCATCGCGATCGGACTGATCTTCCAAGTCCTCGGCCTGACCGCGTTCTACATCCCCGCGCTGTTCGGCATCCCCCTCGCCATCGGCGGCTGGTACCTGCCCAACCTGCTCGTCCGCGACCAGGCCGAAGCCGCCCGCAAGGAGTTCTCCCGCTCGGTCGCCGTCTACATGGAGCTCGTCGGATCCGAACGCATCAGCGGCGCCCCTCCCGGCAAAGCCCTCGAGTCCGCCGCCCAGGTCGGACGCAACTGGGCATTCGTCCGAATCCGCCAAACCCTCACCGAAGCCCGCTACGCCGGCACCGCACCCTGGGACGCGCTCGAGCAGCTCTCCCTCGAGATCAACGTCCCCGACCTGGGTGAAATCGCCAAGGTGATCAGGCTCTCGGGGGAGCAAGGAGCGTCGGTATATGAGACACTCAGGGCACGGGGGCAGAACCTCCGGGACCGACTTCTGAATGATGAAGTGACGGAGGCGAACAAAGCGACCAACAAGATGACCATCCCGATGACCCTCACCGGCGTCCTCTTCATGCTTCTGCTCGGAACTCCCTTCGTGCTCAACGCATTCTTCTGAGACGTTGGAAGTCGATTGTCCGCGAAGGCCCCAAACCGAGGCCTATACCTAATAGACCAAGCACCACCCACCCAGAGAGAGAAAGGAACCAGGATCCTATGTCGACCCTGAGCCGAGAGTTCCTGTCCCGCATGCGCGGGCGGGCAGCTCGCTTCACCGAAGAGCCCGAACGTGGCTCCATCACCCTCGAGCAGGTCATCTGGACCGCCGGCATCGCGCTCGCCGCCGTGGCCGTCGTGGCGATCATCGTCACCGCGATCAACGCCTACGCCGGCCAGATCCCCACCGGCTGAAAGAGCCACCCGCAGATGGTCCGCACCTCCAACACCGGTCACCGGCAGCGCCTCAGAGAAGCGCTCGCCGGTGATCGGGGTGCGGCCACGCTGCAGAACACGATCATCGCCCCGGTGCTGCTGCTCGTCCTCGCGGTCTTCCTGCACCTGGGCATCATCCTCCACGCCAACAACCTCGCCCACGCCGCCGCCACCAGCGCCTACAACGCCGCCCGCGCCTACAACGCCAGCGGCACAGACGGCTCCACCGCCGGCCTCGCAGTCCTCAACCAGTCCGGCTCACCGATCAGCGGCGCATCCGTCGCGGTCGACCGCGGCGCCAACACCGTGACCGTAACCGTCACCGGCACCGCCCCCTCCTTCGTCCCCGGACTGACCACCAACATCGACGTCACCGTGACCGGCCCCACCGAAAGGTGGGTGAACTGACCATGCGCGCCATCCGAACCCTCATCGCCAAGCTCCGCGACGAACGCGGCTCCGCCGGCCTCGAGATCGCCATCCTCGCCCCGGCGCTCGCCGCGGTGCTCGTGCTGCTCGCAGCTTCCGG
Source organism: Microbacterium sp. CH1 (assembly GCF_001595495.1). Classification (NCBI taxonomy): domain Bacteria; kingdom Bacillati; phylum Actinomycetota; class Actinomycetes; order Micrococcales; family Microbacteriaceae; genus Microbacterium; species Microbacterium sp. CH1. The sequence goes on from NZ_LOSO01000012.1 coordinate 27,110, forward strand.
ACGTCTCGCGCTGGCCGGCAACGCCGTCGAGTCCGCAGCGTCGGCCGCGGCCCGCGAAGCATCGCTCGCGCGCACCACGGCCCAGGCGCAGGAAGCAGCCGAAGACATGGCGCGGATCTCGATGGAACAGTCCGGCGTCAACTGCACCACACTCTCCGTCAACATCGACGCCTCCGGCCTGAGCGCCCCGATCGGCACCACCGGCCGAGTCAGCGCGACCGTCTCCTGCACCGTCGCACTCAGCGACGCCGCCATGATCGGCCTGCCCGGCACCCGCGTCCTCACAGGCACCGCCGCCTCTCCCGTCGACGCCTACAGGGAGCGGCGATGAACACCATGGTCCAGAGGCTCCGAGCCAAGTTCCGCGACGACAAGGGCGTCGCGACGATCTACTTCGTCATCATGACCGTCGCGTTCCTCGCGATCGTCGGACTCGTCGTCGACGGCGCCGGCAAGGTGCAAGCCAACCAGCAGGCCTACACCACCGCCGCCAGCGCCGCCCGCGCCGCAGCGAACGCCGTCAGCGGCCAAGCGATCAGCGACGGCACCACCGCGATCGACAGCAGCCGAGCCGTCAGCGCCGCCAACGGCTACCTCGCCGCCGCCGGCGTCGGCGGAAGCGTCGCCGTCAGCGGCGACCGCATCACCGTCACCGTAGACACCGACTACTCGGCCACCTTCCTCCCCGTGCCGTTCCCCGTCCAAGCCACAGCCACCGCAGAGCTGATCACCCAATAGGAGCCCCCACCATGAGCATCAAGCGCCTCGCCGTCGCCGGCATCATCGCCGCCGCACTGACGCTGACCGCATGCACGGGCACCGGCAACCCGACCCCCACCGGCAGCCCCACCAACACCCCGACCCCCACGCCGACTGTCGCGCCTATCACCGGCGAAGCACCCGCCGACGAGGATGAGGCGATCACCAAGGCACAGCAGACGATCACGCTCCTCCTCGATGTGTGGGAGCAGGTCGACGCCACAGGTGGAAACAGCCCCGAGCTCTTCGACATCGTCGCCACCGGCCGCATGCTGAGCCGGGTTCAGGAAGACGCTTCACGGACCGCCAACGGGCCGATCCTGAACGAGGACGGAGAGAGCATCGAAGGCCAGGCCACCGTTGAAGGTCGCATCGAGTTCGAGCCGACCACGGCCTACGGCCAGGAATACGAGGGCATCGCCAATGGCCTCGTCATCGTCCCCGGTTGCCAGGATGCCTCCGGGCGCATCACCACGACAGCTGATGGCAAGCCTGCAATGCAGAACCCGACCCCGCGCAACGAAGTTGAGTTCCACGTCATCTACGACGCCGAGACCAAGACCTGGCTCGTCAACGATCGAATCGACTTGGGGACCACATGCTGAGACGAGGAATCGCAGCGCTCGCCGCCGTTATCGCCCTCATCGCGGCCTCTCTCGTCGCCGCCCTGCCCGCGCAGGGCGCCAACGGCGTCTACTGCGATGCGGACAACAGGTGCTACCTCACGATCTCGATGCCTTCGGATCCGGCGCCGAACCCGGACAGCAACGGGTGGACCCCTGGCGCACCGACCTGCTACTACGAGAACTCGCAGTCTGGCCTTCTGCAGCTGGGCTGGACGGATGATCAGATCCGCGTTTTCGATGGCGGCACCTACCAGCGCTTCTACGCGATCATCGACTGCGGTGGCTCGACCTCGTACTGGTCGAACACCCGGCAGTGCTACGTCTTCATGAAGGACGGCGTATGGCCGGCCCGCCCGCCGGGCTACTCGCAGGAGGCCGGCTACTACGGCTGCATCATGTTCAACCCGTCGCCGGGTGGATCGCCTGGTCTGGGCACGGAGAGCAACTTCTGGAGCGAGACGGTCCCGCCTGGGCTGCGTGTGCTCACTCCGGGTGCCGCGGCTCAGCAGCTCATCTCCACGTTCGCCCTGCGCGGCATCGACATCGGCATGGCTCCCGAGGTCAACCCCGAATGGGGTCACCGTCGCGGCTACGTCGGGGTTCCGATCTGGCTCTGGGTCAACAACCCCGAACCGCTGACCTGGGGCCCCTACACGGAGACCGCGACGCTGGGTGGGCAGACGATCACGGCGACAGCTCAGGCCACGTCCGTTCGCTGGCAAATGGGCGACGGTGCGTCGACGACCTGCGGCAACACTGGCACTCCGTACAACGTCGGCTACGGCATGACGACGTCGCCGACCTGCGGTTACCAGTACACGTCGACATCGAGCCGGAACCCCGGCGATCGCTTCACGGTCACGGCCACGACGAACTGGACCGTGACGTGGACCTCTCTCGCCGGCCCTGGCGGCACCGTCAACCTGACCACCAACAGCGCAGTCGACCTCGAGGTCAACGAGCTGCAGACCGTCATCGTCCCCTGACCCCCAAGGAGGCATCATGAACCGCATCGGAAAGGGCCTCGGGTCGCTGATACTGCTCGCCGTGCTCCTGGTCGGTATCCCCGCCGGGCTCGTGTTCTTCGCCGGCAACCCGCTGCCGTCGTGGGACGAGCTCGTGGCCGGGTTCACGATGCGCGACTACACCGGATCCTTCCTGATCGGGACGATCATGCCGATCGTCGCGTGGATCGCGTGGGCGACCTTCGCTGTCGGCTTCCTCGCCGAGCTGCCCGCGCAGCTGCGCGGTGTGCCGCGGCCTCGGATCCCCGGCCTCGGCGTCCAGCAGAAGGTCATGGGCGGTCTGCTCGCCGCAGTCATCGCGCTGTTCTCGCCTGCGGCCGCGTTCGCGTCAGAGGTACCCACGCAGCCTTCGGTGTCCATGAGCGCCTCCGTCGTCTCGGTCGCGACCACCGAGGCTGCGGCTGAGGAGGCCCCTGTCGTCGAGGCAGGCCCGCAGTACGTGGTGACGGGTACGGACACACTCGCCCGGATCGCGGAGAACACGCTGGGCGACCGCAGCCGCGCTGCGGAGATCTCCGCGCTCAACCTCGGCGTGCAGCAGGCCGATGGGGGAGCGCTGACCGCGTCGGGATGGCTGCAGGAGGGATGGGTGCTCACCCTGCCGGCAGACGCCGTCGTGCCGGCCGCAGCGGATGCCGCGGCCGCGCCTGCCAGTGCCGAAGCGGAGACGGTCACCGAGATCACCTACGAGCAGCGTGACATCGTCTCCGGCGACACCCTGTGGGACATCGCGGCCGAGGAACTCGGCGACGGTGCCCGCTACCCCGAGATCTTCGAGGCCTCGAAGGACATCGCTCAGCCTGGCGGCGGCACCATCACCGACCCGAACTGGATCTACCCCGGCCAGCAGGTCAACATCCCCGTGGCCACCGTCGTCCCCATCGCTCCGACCGACGACGCGGCGGGCACCACCGGCAGCACTGGCTCGATCGACACGGACGAGGGCGCTGCCGGCGCCGTCGACGTCGACGTCGACGAGGGTGCGGGTGCCGCGGGTGCTGGCGGCGGCGCTGACGAAGGCGCTGGCGCGTCGGGTGCGGATGCCGCGGCCGAGGACGAGGCCACGAGCGGTCTGGGGTTCACCACGGATGCCACCCAGGCGCCCGCCGACGAGGCGCCCGCCGACGAGGCTGCAGCTCCGGCCGCGGCCGTCGACGTCGATGAGGACGACACGAGCGGCATCGAGGACTACTTCCAGGTCGCCACCATCGGAGGCATCGGCGCCACACTCGCCGCCGGCCTCCTCACCCTCCTCGGGTGGCGGCGTCTCAAGCAGCGCCGCGACCGCAAGCCCCGCCAGCGGATCGCGATGCCCGACGAGACCGTGTCCTCCGTGGAGCTCGAGCTGCGCGCCGTGGAGAACCCGCTGGGTGCCGAGGCGGTCGACACAGCCCTGCGCCACCTGGCCGTGTGGGCGCAGGAAACCGGCAGCCGGATCCCCGCGCTGTACGCCCTCCGCCTCGATGAGAGCTCGGTCGCCGTCTACCTCGACGAGCCGACCGACCTTCCGGCACCGTTCACCCAATACGACCCCGAAGACAAGCTCGCCTGGATGGTCGCGCTGACCGACCTCGAGCCTCTCGACACGGTCCCGTCCGCGCCGTACCCGGCGCTGGTCATGCTCGGCCACGACGACAACAACGGGCACATCTTCGTCGACCTCGAGCGGATCGGTGCGCTCAACGTCACCGGCGCCACCGGAGAGCTGCGCCAGGGCGTGCTCACCGCCATCGCGATCGAGCTCGCCGCGAACACCTGGTCTGAGGACGTCCAGGTCACCCTCGTCGGCGTCGGCGATCGCCTCCCGCTCGCGCTCGGCAGCGGCCGCGTGCGTCACGTCGAGGACACCGACACTCTGCTGCGCAACCTGCACGGACAGGCCGCGGCGGTCGAGGCTGCTCTCGATGAGCTCGGCGTCGACGGGCTCGAGCAGGCACGCACTACCGGAGCGGATGCGGAGGCCTGGGCGCCGGAGATCATCATCCTCGGCGACAACCCGGACGAAGCCACCCGTGAAGCCATCAGCGAGCTGGTCACCCGGATCCCGCGTGTGGGCATCGCAGCTGTCAGCGCCGGCCACCTGACAGGCAGCTGGAACCTGGCACTCACCGAGGACCGCCGAGCCCAGCTCGAGATCCCCGGCACCGGCGTCGCCATCCCGATCACCCCGCAGCTGGTCGGCGCGCGCGAGTACAACGAGATCCTCGCGCTGTTTGACGTCGCCACAGAGGGCGCCGCTACCGGCGTCGCGCTCGACGACGAACTCGAGCTCGACGAGATCCCCGCCGCCGCAGTCGAAGCCGACGAGGTCGAAGCCGAGCAGCTCCCGCTCGTCGACGAGCCCGACGTCGAAATCTCCGAGCCCATCGCCGACGAGACGGAGGCGGAGATCTCCGAGGCGGACGAGGCAGCACCCTCCGCCGTCGATGAGGAGCCGGCGGAGACCGTCACGGTCAACCTGGTCGACGAAGAGGCCGCGGCCGAGCACGACGAGCCGCTCGCGGCGATCACACCGCTGCACCGTGGGCCGTACCTGCAGCTGCTCGGACCCGTCGAGGTTCGCGGCGCGCGCGGAGAGGCGCCGGTGAACCCGAACACCGCCGCGCAGTGGCGATCAGCAATCCGCAAGGGGACCGAGCTGGTCGCGTTCTTGTCGGTGAACCCGAACGCCACCGCCGAGCAGGTACACGCCGTGTTCTGGCCCGGCCAGATCGCCTCGGGCAAGAAGGCAAACGACGACCGCAACGGGCTGACCTCCAAGACCCGCCGCTGGCTCGGACAGAACGATGACGGCGAGCTCTATGTGCCGCTCGTGACGACGGGGGAGTACCGGCTGCACGAGGACGTCCGCTCCGACTGGCAGGACTTCCTCGGTCTCATCGGTGACGAGATCTCCGACACCCCCACCGACCGGCTGCTCGCTGCGCTCGAGCTCGTCAAGGGACAGCCCATCAGCGGCGTCCCCGACAAGCGCTACGTGTTCGCCGACCGGCTGCGCAACGAGATGATCGCGACCATCGGCGACGTCGCCCATGAGGTAGCCACCCGCAGCCTGTCCACCGGCAAGGTCCGCCACGCACGCCTCGCCTCCGCGATCGGCCGGATGGTCGACCCCGTCAACGAGGTCTTCTGGCGCGACGGGCTGCGCGCCGAGCACCAGGCCGGCGACCACGCCGGCGTCGAGCGGCTGATCACCCAGCTCGAGCAGAGCCTTGCCGCCGTCGACGAGGACTACGAGCCCGAACCCGAGACGCAGAAGCTCATCACGCAGCTGCGCCAGCGGCACGCGATGGCCAGCTGATCATGACCACGACCCGCGAGGCTCCCCAGAGCGTGCGTGCGCGACGATACCCGGCGTTGCGGTACCCGCTCGCAGCTCTGGGGGGCTTCGCGCTCTCAGCGGCCCTCACAGCGCCTCTGAGCCCCGATCTGCGTCTCACGGTGGGCGGTTGGGCCATGATCGCCGTCTACGCCGCCTACGGAGCGTTCCTGACGCGCACAGACCTGCAGGAGCGTCGCCTGCCTGACACGCTCACCCTCACCCTCGCCGCGATCCTCACCGGCGCCGTCCTAGCCCTCGCTCTCACCGCCGGCGCCGGCACCGAAGCGATCGCCGCGATCAGCGGCGCGATCGGGCTCGCCATTCTGCTGGCCGCGATCGGACTGGCCGGGCAGGTCGGATTCGGGGACGTCAAGCTCGCCCTCAGCGTCGGACTGCTCACCGGCTGGCACACCTGGTACCTCCCGTTCGTGGCGATCGCGCTCGCGTACGTCCTCGCGTTCCCGCACGCGATCACCGCGGCGATCCTCAAGAGCCGCGGACGCGACACCCACGACCTCCCCTTCGGGCCATATCTGCTCGCTGCCGGCGCGGTCGTCGCGATCGCCGCGATCGTTCCCTCGTGATCTGTCTGGACAGATGCACCGCGACCGCAGAGGCCGCCTCAAGCCCACACTCATGAACCCGAAAGGGCAGCTTGTGAAAACACGGACCCGCACCTGGCGCCTCACACTGTCTGCGGTGGCCGCGGCACTCATAACCGTCAGCTCTCTCCTCGTTGCAACACCGGCGCAAGCTGCAGGCTCGTTCTCTCTGAACAATGGCCATTTCTTCGTCGCTCCGTCTGTCGTCTACCCAGGGTTGATCGCACCCGTCAGCGTGGGCCTGGGTAACAACTCGAACGCCAGCGCAGCCACCGTCACCATCACCTTCGGTATCTTGTGCAACTCCCCGGGTCGGCCAGGTGCGGAAAGCTCAGCGCAGACCATCGTCATCCCGCCGGATCCATCGCGCCCTGCGGGAGGAAGCCAGCTAACTCGGGTAGCAGCTACGGTCGCCGTCCCCACCGCCTGCACCAAACCGACCGGGCCAATTCCGCTCTCGCAGGACGGCTACTTCTGGGTCAAGATGACCCAGGCCGGGATGCCGGACCAGCTGAAGATGGTTCCGATCTGGGTCGGGAAGCCGTTCACCGCAGCCAACTTCCGCGAGAACCTAGTCACCCTCACCAAGCAGAACGATCCCGACTATCAGGCCCACCATCAGCTGCCGCAGATGTATCGCGCCACGTTCGAGCAAGCAGGCCTCGCGATCGACGATCCGCGATACGGGCTCTGGTGGTGCTCGAAGGCAGGGGTTCCCACCAACCACTCGAGCCAAGCAGCGAACTACAACGCGAAATGGGAGCAGTTCTTCGCGACCACAGCGAGCCCGTCCCAAGACGAGATATTGGCCTACATGAAGTCACTCGTCGGCTTGTACGTCTACACATGCTGAACTCGGTCCTCATTCAGGCCCCTTCACGCCGGGGCTACGCCTGGGTCAACGTCAAGTCCTCGCCCCGCCTGAGCTCCGTCGATAGATCGGAGATGTTTCGCGCGCTCCAATGGGGACGGCTTGACGAGCTTCCGGTGGAACCCCGGTTCGCTCGCCAGAACAAGGGTCGGAAGTTCGGCGACCTCCTCTGGACGACTGGCCCCACGAAGATCGCCAGTGACCGATTCGTGGCCGTCCTCGAAGAATCGCGCGCCACGGGTTACTCGACGTTCCCGGTGGAGATCGAGAACCCGCCTGGCATCGTCCTGCCGCGGTATCACGGACTGGTGGTGTTCGGGCGCCCCGGTGATGATTGCTTCTCCATCATGCCGGCGGAACAGCATTGGAAGTTCGGCATAACCGGAGCCCTCCTGCGCGACCTGCGAACTGCGGGAGCCGACGACTTCGAGATCTTGGATGAATCCTCAGTCGCCGCGGCTCCCTTGCCCCGTTGACCTCCCCAGGACGAGTGAATGTCAGGCGAGTACTACAGCCCCGAAGGGGAGTACCTACGGCGCGTGCTGGATCGCCGGCGCGCGCGGCGCGAGGTCGCGGCCGCGGGCTGGTGGTCGCGTCGACGAGCGATCGGCCAGCTCCGCGAGCTCGAGCAGAGCGATGGCCTCGAGGAGGTTGCACAGCTGTGGGCGCGCGAGCTGCTGCGCACCGAGATCGCGAACGCCTGGGCCCGAACCTCCCGACACTCCAACGAGTGGCATCCGCGACTGCTCGAGCATCTTCCCGACCTCGCTGAGGAGGCCGCGGCCGAGGCGGTTCTGCAGGCCGGCGATGACGAGTTGCTCCACCCGTTACTCACCGCCGCGGCCGCGGAGCAGATCGCGCGCGAGAACGTCGACCGGGTCAGGCTCGTGGCCGACGACCCCACGATCTACCTGCTGCACACCACGACACCCGAAGGGGGCCCGATGGTCGTGCTGCAGCACGCCGCGAGCGGGCTGCGCGGCCGCTTCGCCGTCGATCCTGTCGACGGCTTCGGCGACGTGTTCTCCAAGCCCTACGACATCCCGTCGATCAACCCCAACAACCCGCACGACGACGGCAACCGATGGGAGCTGTACGCGGGTCTCGGCATCGGCCGACGCCTGTACCTCGCCGCGGGCGAGCTCCACCCGCACATCCGATGGCGCGCCGGCATCCAGAGCCCCTACGCGGCGCCGCTGCGCACCAGGCTTCACAACGCCGATCCGTACCACTGGGCAGGGCACTGCGCCTGGTGCAACGAGCGACGGATCATCTGGCGTGAAGCCGAGCCGGCAGAGTTCAGCGAGCACCCGATCACTCCGGCGCCGGCAGCGATCGAACCCCGTCTCATCGAGGTCACGACGAGCTCGAGGTAGGGGTCACCCTCCATGGATGCTCGCGCCGACGAAGACCGGGGGAGCGGGCACCATTCGCAACACGTCCTCGCGGCCGCACACCACGCACACCAGCACGCCGGGGCGATCGCGCATCACTACGCCGCAGCAGTGCGGCTGAACGCCGATCGCCAATCCGTCGTCGACCATTCCGCGACGCTACGCCTCCGGCCCGATCGCGCGGGCCATCTCTCCACAGATGACCTTTCCTGGGTCTAAGTTTTGTGGCACAATACCTGTATGGGGATCGAGTGGCCGAAGTCAGCTGACAAGCACGACATTCCCCACGCCGATGCGCTCTACGCCATGCAGAACGCGATCTACACGAGCACCAAGGTCAAGATCAACGAGGGCGACTCCCGCAACCAGCGTCGCGTCTTCGTCGGCCCGCAACACGCGCAGACCGATCGGCTGATCGAAGTGCTCATTGAACTCAAGCCCGGCGGCAACTTCGTCGTCTACCACGTCATGCCGCTGGGCGCCTACTACCGCCGACAGATGGAGGAGGAGAACGGATGACCCTCAGCAAGAAGGACCAGGAGCGCTACGCCACCCTCGCCGCGCTCGAGGAACAGCCCACCGGCACGTCGACGCCGGGGGAGAGCGCCCACGGCGCCGACGCCGCAGCCATCGGGCAGCAGATGCTCCTCGACGCCCTCGGAAGCACGCAGGCCGTCGCGCGAGCGGTCGGTGGACGGCCCCGCGTGGGAGGGACGGCAGCAGGCGCCGGCTCCTCCCCGACGATCCGCACCCGCGTCACCCCGACCCGCAAGCGCGAGGTCGACCAGCTGCGCGCCCAACTGGGGATGAAGAGCGACTCCGACGTCGTCCGGGCAGCACTCGACGAGTACGTGCAACGGCATCTGCAGGCCAGCGCATGAGCCGCCGGGGACCGCTCGAGGCCGAGCTGTACGAGCAGTTCATCGACCAAGGCCTGGACGGGATGAGCGCTGAGATCATGTCATCCGAGATCGCGGCCGACTCTGGCGAGCGGGTCTCGGAGTACGAGCGCGTCGATGTCGGAGACACCGACTAAGGTCCGCGCCATGCGTGTCATTGGGACCATCCGCAGCACCGCCACCGAGCGGATCACCGTCGAGGCAAGCAGCTACCAGGAGGCGCGCGAGCTGCTTGAGACACAGATCCCCGAAGGCCACGAGCTCATCGCCATCCGCACAGACACAGACGCCGACACCTGACCATGGACACACTCGCCACCGACCCGATCCCTGCAGCTCACGCGCGAAGCGCCTGGGCCGCAGGGATCGAGCCCCTGCGCGAAGCATTCCCCCTCCACGCCGACAGGCTCATCCGCGCGATCGCCTACTCACACATCGAGCCCCTCCCCACCCCGATCTTCATCGTCGGCGGAACACCATCGACAAGAGACACCCTTGCCGATGCGCTCGCCGAGCTCGCCGGTGAAGTCGAACGACCACGCATCGACCCACTCACGTTCGCCGGGATCCGCCGTGCCGTAGTCCCCAACAAGCCACTCGTCCTCAACAGCGCCCCCCACGTCAGCCCCCGCTCTCCCCTTAGCGGGCTCGACGAGATCGAGGTAGAGAGCTTCATCTCGTTCTCAACCCCACTCAGCAAAGCATCCGCCCTGATCGTCGCCAGCTCTCAGACAATCCAGCCACTCAGCGCGAATCGCTCCATCACGATCGAGCTGCCCCAGAGACCGCGCAGCGTTCAACCGCTACGCGCCATGGCGAGCGAACCTGCAGCCGCCGGCCGACGCATCATCGCGAGCTACCTGCAACAGAGCACACGCCACCTGGACCTCAACGAGCACGCGATCAACATCGCCCGCCATCCCGACTACGACAAGCCCCGCCGCCTCGGCGCAGCGTTCTACCTCGGCGACACGATCCTGCGCTCCCTCGGGCTCGACACCCCAGCTGCCCCGGCGACCTCATGGCTCAGCCCAGACGACCAGATCGTCTGGGCTCTGCGCGATGCCGTCAGGTATCTCCTCGCAAACGGCGGAGAACTCGCCGACAACGCCAGCGACAGCAAGGAATGGGTGATCGGCCGTGCCGATCGCGACTACCTGTACATCCGGCCAACCGAGGCGCTGCCATTCATCCGAGCCGCCCACGGCGACCCGAATCTCAGTATCAAAGCAATCACCGCGGCGCTGCGGCGCCTGTACCTGATCACATCCAAGACCGGGACTGTGAGCGTGCGGATCGGTGGGGAACCGACCCGCGTCTGGAAGATCCCCACCGACCGCGAGCTCTAACGCGACACGCCGAACAGCAGGGCGGGATCTCTCCCCGACGGGGCCAAAGAGCCCCTCTCGAAGCGACGCCGTCGATATCCCCACGGATCCCGTGCGAACGTAGACGTAACGGGAACCTGCCCCGCCACGCGCATCGGTACACTTTTGAGGTGTACCAACGAATAAGCCATTGATCTGGGGTTTTGCTTCTCGCGGTACACCTGTGATCTGGCAAGGTGTACCAGCAATTTTTGACTCTTGACCAGGCTATTTTCCGTCTCCGGTACACCTGGTACACCTTTTCAGCGCAAGCCCTCACACATGCGCGCCCGCGCGAGGCGAGAAAGGTGTACCAACGGCGATGTCGAACTTTTTCCGGGAACCGATGTCCGCGAAGGGTCCGAGGTTGGGCCTATACCTGACATGGGCGAGAAGACACGGCGGCGGGACACTTCGCGGCAATCCGTGATTCTGATTCAGGATCGTGCTAGAACGGGGACATGCCAGCGACAGCTAACAAGCCGGGACGCCGCAACTACGGCCCTCGTGCGACGAGCACCGTGCGGTACCCGCAGGCGTATCAACCGATTCTTGAGCGCCTCGCCGAGGAAGCAGGAATCCCTCTCAGCAGCTGGCTCGCGCTGGCTGTTTCCAAGCAGGCCGGCCTCGAGATCCCTGACTACGTCCAGGACGAGCTCAAGAAGGCCGAGCATGAGCGTGCTATCCGTGCGACAGAACAGGAGCTTGAGTTGCCACGATCGGCATAAACGACTCGACCCCCTCTGGTCTGCAAACCATCGGGGGTCTTGAGTGCTTTTGGGTCACAGCCTCCTGCAAGAGGCTGATCAGATTTCTGATGCTGCATCAGAGTTCGTCAGTTAGGACGTTCATGATTATAGCCGCGATATTGCGGATGTCTAGCGTTGGTGTGGCCGTCGTGTCGCACCCGCTGGGCGATGCAGCGTGCACCCGAGGGGGTGCGCTGCACCGATGACGCTTGAGTACACCGGCACGGCGACGGCTACGAACTCCATGGACCGCGTTCTCGAGGCGCTCGAGCGCGGTGGGTGGAAGCCTCGCCGCAACGGGAGCCAGCACATGGCGCTGTGCCCCGTGCACGGTGACGCGATGCCGTCGCTGAGCATCCGTTACGACCGGGCCGGCGGCAAGGTGATGATGCACTGCTTCGGCTGCGGTGATGCCTTCGACCTCCGTGACGTGTGCGGCGCGATCGGCCTGACCGTCAGTGACCTGTTCGACGCGCCACTGCCCGCCGACCGCCGCACCAGTCAGCGCACCCCGAGGGCGAAGCGGCCTTCGCTGCCCCCGCGGCTGACGCAGGATGAGCTCGCCCCCAAGACCCCGGACCTGACGGGCGCGACGTGGCGCCAGGTGAAGGTCTACGAGTACGTCGACGACAACGGCGTCGTCCTGCAGCGGGTCCACCGCGAAGAGACCACCCTGGACGGGCAGCGGCACAAGCGGTTCACCCAGAGCTACCGTGGCGCCAATGGCCGATGGGTCAAGCGCAAGCCGGAAGGCTTCGCCCCCCTGCTCTACAACCTCGCCGCGATCCGCGCAGCGGTCGCCGCCGGCGGGGATGTGTGGCTGCTCGAGGGGGAGAAGGACGCCGACAGCGCGATCGCCGAGGGCCTGGCCGCGACCACCAATGCCGGCGGCGCTCCGGCTTTCCCCGCCGAGCTGCTCGAGCACTTCCGGGGCGCCTCGGTCAACCTGGTCGTCGACAACGATCCCGCCGGCGCACAGCGTGCTGCGGGTGTCGGTGCGCAGCTGGCCGAGCTCGGCATCCCGGCGCGGATCTTCCTGCCCAACCTCGACGATCGCAAGTCGGACTTCACAGACCACATGGACGCTGGTGGGACGGTCGCGACGCTCGTCGAGATCACCGTCGACGACGCCCGTGCGATCGTCGCCGCGGCCGAGGCCGACAAGCTCGTGCACGGGCGCACCGGCGTTGCGGTGTGCCTCAAGGAAGCGACCGCGCAGCTCGAGCAGAGCCAGCAGGACCGGGCGACTTCGGAGCAGCACGCCGAGGCGTGGGCGCGGGAGTCCCTCAACCGCCTCGAGCGGATCAAAGCGATCGACCCTGTCCTGACCCCGGAGCAGCTCGGCGATCGCGGCCGCACCGCCCTGCAGGAGTACGCGGCCGCGGTCGCCGAGGGTGCGCGGATCTCCCGTGACACCTACATCGTCGCGGGCCTCGACGTGCCCCAGGCGGTCGCTTCGTCGATCGTCGCGATCCGTCCCGACGTCGAGGAGCAGCCGCCGGCTGAGACCGTCGAGATCACCCCTGCCGCACCCCGCACGCAGACCGGCAGCGGAGGCGGCAACGGGGGAGTGTTCTTCGGGAACGACAACCCCGAGGACCAGCCCGAGAAGCGCCCGTTCATCCAGGGCAACCACTACGACGTCGTCGAGGGGCAGACCGTGCTCATCAAGCACACCCCTGGCGACGAGGACGACAAGTACTTCCGAGTCATGCGCGGGTGGGCGGAGGTTCAGACCGTCGCCATCGAGGACGACGGCACCGACAATGAGATCGCCCGACCCCCGCACCTGTACGTGATCAAGTTCTCCCGGTGGGTTCCGAACGACCGCGGCTACCCGACCCGCGACCCGGACACGGGCCAGTTCAAGACCGAGTCGGTCACCCTGAAGTACACCGAAGACCAGATCCGCGACGGGTCATGGTCAAAGGCGATGCCCTGGCCGGGGTTCCTCGAGTCGAACAGCCGCCGCGGCGCGGATCAGGCGTGGGATGCGATGAACGCGATCAAACCGCCGCGGAACAACAGCATCGTCCACACCACGGTCGGATGGCGCACCGCCGAAACCGGCGACTACTTCGTACACGCCGCAGGCGCGATCGCCAAGGGCGGCGCGGTCGACGTCGACGTGGACGTGGCAAAGACCTCCGACATCTATGCAATGCCCGCCCCCACCACAGACCGCGACGCGCTGCGTCAGGCATGGATCGACGGCACCGTGGCGCTGCGCGAATCTGAGCTCCCGGCCCGCGTGATCGCCCCCCTGCTCGGCCACTCCTGGACCGCCCCGGTCCTGCCCGGCCCGATCCTGCTGCACCTGGTGGGCGGGTTCGCGTCCTACAAGACCTCCCACAGCCGTCTGGCCGTGCAGTACTTCGCACCGAACCTCACCCACAACACCAAGGGCCTGATCTCCGGCGCTGCCGGCGGATCCACCGCGATCGGCCTGCAGCGCACCCTCTCCGCGATCAGCAACGTCCCGGTGATTGTCGATGACTTCGCCCCGGACGGCAACGCCAGCGACGCGATCCGCCGCATCAGCACCCTCGGCCGCACCGTGTTCAACGGCATCGGACGCATCCGCGGCAAGCAGCGCGGCGGCGCCGAGGCCGACCGTCCGATCCTTGCCAGCATCATCACGTCCGGCGAGTTGTCCGCCCAGGGCTCCGCCGACTCCCGCATCGTCAACCTGCCGTTGGACCCCGCCACTCTCAAGAACGGCGGTGAGATCTTCGGGCGCCTCGAGTCCCGCCGTGCCCGCCACGCCCGCGCCCTCATCGGCTCCTCACTCGTGCAGTGGACCGCGGCGCGGCGGCAGCAGCTCGTCGACGACTTCACCGAGGCCGAGGAGGACAGCGAGCACCGCCTGTGCACGCAGGCCTACTGGCGTAAGACCATCCCCAGCCAGAACGGGCACGCTGGCCTCCACGACCGCCTCGTGCAATCCGCTGTGGTCCTGGATCGCGGCATCGTGATCATGCTGATGATGCTCCGCGACCTCGACGTCATCACCGCCGAAGAGGCCAAGGACTTCTACGCCTGGGCGCGTGCCGGCATCGCCGAGGCGATCAGCCTGCAGGACTCGTCCGCATCCGACCCCGCCGAGCAGCTGATGGAGTATCTGCGCGAGGCGATCGCCAACGGCAACGCCCACCTGGCCGGCATGGATGGTGCAGTCCCCGAAGACGCGAGCTCGCTGGGATGGACCGACCATTCCACCGGCATGCACCCGCAGTGGCGCCCCAACGGCCAGCGGGTCGGCATCATCCGCGACCAGCGCCTCTACCTGTTCCCGACCACCGCAGTCGCCGTCGCCCGCCAGATGTCGCAGCGCGCCGACGAAGCATTCAGCGACACCAAGACCTCGCTGTCCTCGTCGATGCTCTCCCACGGGTGGCTCCTCGTCGACGGCGCCGGCAAGCGCAGCGTCGTCCGTCGCACCGGACGCTCGATGCAGCACCGCGTGTGGGACATTCCGCTGTCAGCCCTCACCGGCAGCAACCCCGATGAGCCCTCCGGTGGACCCACCAGCGGAGACGGGGGAGCAGGCCCGGACGACTCGCCCGTGGACTTCCCGGCGCTGTTCGACGCCTCGACCGTCGACGAAGCGCCCACGCCCACTCAGCCGGCGGAGCAGACCCCGCAGTCGGCGCCGCCGGCCCCGGCCGAGCCCGAGCCCGAGCCCGAGCCCGAGCAGCCTGCAGCTGCAGATTCCCCCGTCCCGACCGCGCCCGCACGTCCGAGCACCACGACGTCGGCCGAGGACTTCCGTGCACCGCTGGGCGTGCTCCACACGGACGGGCTCTGGCTGTCCACGGGTGAGCTGATCACCATCCGCGGTCAGCTCGAGCACGCCGGCCAGCTCGCGCAGCTGGCCACGGACCTGAACCTGGGCACCCGCATCAACCAGGGCACGAACGGTGCACGCAAGACCGAGCGCGGCCAGATCTACCTCACGATGGAAGCCGCCCTCGCGCTTGGCCTCCCGCTGGACACCCTGCCCGAATCCACCGACTCCGACTACGGCAAGCTGCTGCGCGAGGCCACCAAGGGGCACCCGTTCATCACCCTGGCGACCGAGGCCGGATTCTCGCTCAGCGGTGACGGCTCCATGACCGGCAGCATCGACGTGTGGCGCGAGGACAACCGCGGCATCGGTGCGCACATCGCGCTCCTGCCCGCCCAGGACTTCCGCTTCATCAGCACGATCCTCGACGGCGACCCGGACCCGGCCACGATCGCCCGCCGCCTGGGCAAGTTCACCGCGGCGCTCAAGTTCCCTTACCGCAGCAGCGCTGGCACTACCGGCACCAAGCTCATGCGCGCACTGCTGCCCCGCGACAAGCACGACGAGATCTACTACCCGCAGGACCGGCCTGCGCCCGTCAAGGACCAGATGATGGCCGAGGGCGACTTCAACTGGCAGCGCAAGCTCTTCGGCGACGAGCTCGAGCAGAAGTGGGCGCATGGGTTCGACCGGGGCGGTTCCTACCTCGCCGCTGCAAGCACCGAGGTCGGCGTCGGCGCGCCCACCCACTACGACGGGCCGCTGCAGTTCACCAAGGCCACGAACAAGCCCGGCTACTGGCTGATCACCGCCCCCGAACCGGGCAGCTGGCTCATGCCCGACATCTTCGCCGCGCAGGGCATCGTCCGCGAAGGGTTCGCCGGCTCTCAGATCTGGGTCAGCACACCCACCCTCGAGCTCGCGAGCGAAATGGGCCTCGAGCTCGAGATCCACGAAGCCTGGCTGTGGGATCGCAAGGCCAAGGTCTTCGAGGCCTGGTACAAGCGCATCCGCGACGCCCGCACCACCCTCGACACCACCGACGTCGACGACCAGGCCGCCCGCGACCTGCTCAAGATCGTCTACGCCGCCGCGATCGGCATGCTCGACTACCGCGGCGACCACGACACCCTCGCCGTGTGGGCCCCGCACCGCCACGACATGATCGTCGCCAAGTCCCGCGCCAACATCATCCGCCGCGTCCTCGCCAACGCCGAGCGCACCGGCCGGTGGCCCGTCGCGATCGAGAAGGACACCGTCGTCTACACCAGCGACCACATCGACCCGCTCGAGGCCTGGCCGGGAGACCCCTCCTGGTTCGGCCGCGGCCTGGGGCAGTACAAGTACGAAGGATCCGACCCGCTCGCGCATCACGCCGAGTTCCTCAACGGTGACGGCTCCTACAAGGGCAAGAAGTACCTCGAGGAGCTGATCTGATGGCACTGAGCAAGGGCGCCCAAGCCCGCCAGATGAAAGCGATGTTCGAGGGCCTCACCGGGCAGAAGATCCCCGACTACACCGCCGAGCACCCCGACACCCGCGCCATGCTCCGGTTCCTCTTCCCTGGCAAGAGCGACCGCTTCCCGATCGCGACCGGCCTCGCCGCCAAGAAGCTCGGTGTCTCCCAGGGCACCGTCCAGCGCTGGATCCGCGGCGCGCAGAACCCGCGTGCCGCGATCACCAAGGAGATCACCAAGCGCGTCCGCCAGTCCGTGACCACCCAGCGCGGCCGCGGGCAGCTCGCCAAGCGCGTACAGGCGCAGCTCCCCACCCGGCAGCGCACCATCCGCATCAACGCCCTGCAGGGCCCCTCCTCCGACCCCAACGACAAGAAGTACGTCGCCGAGCGGTTCAGCAACCTCGACATGTCCCCGTTCGAGCAGCAGCAGCTCTACGACGCATGGGTGCAGGGCGGCGACGCCGGCGCAACCGACTACCTCACCGGCATCTACGACACCCGCTACGTCGACGGCTGGCAGTTCCACGGCATCAAGGGCGTCGAGTGGCGCTGATACCGCCGGCCTCCGCGAGACGAACCACCCCTCCCACTGCGTAGCTCCCACCCGCGCCGTTGCTCGAATCCGTCGACCGGCGCGATACGCTCTATGTAGTGAATGTCACGCTTTTATCAGGCGTGACCGGACTGACGATCAGAGAGAGGACCAGCCGATGGCAGCCACCATGCCCGAGCTCGTCGACTACGCCTACATCGCCGAGAAGCTCAACGTCTCTCAGCAGACCGTGCGCGTCTACGCCACCGGCACCAAGCAGCGCAAAGAAGGGTTCCCCAAGTCCGCGCTCCCCGAGGGCGCACGCTCGCCGCTGTTCCACAAGAAGGACGCCGACGCCTTCATCAAGCGGCGCCTCGAGGAGACCGCCGGCAACACCGAGCAGGAGGAAGCCGCGAAGCAGGCCTACGCCGAGCTCGGCCGCGAGATCAACCTGCGCAGCCGCGAGCAGCTGCAGAGCGCCCTCTTCGACGAGCTCGGCCTGCCGAAGACAGAAAACCTCTCCGTCTCCACCCCGGCGCTCAAGAAGCTGTACGACGAGACCGGCTCAGCCTTCGTCGGGCACGTTCTCCGGTTCCGCGGAAAGTAGGCCGCAGCGACAGCACGGGCACCCGCGCGTCGTTGACCACGACTGCCGCCGTCGCCTATGCTGTGAATGTCACATTCACTAGGTAGGAGGTTGGTCATGGACGTCTCGTCGACCTACACCGACCCTGCCCCGCTCTGGTTCACCCCCGAAAGCGCCAACGTCGAAGCACTCGAGAAGGCCTGGGGAGCCCGCAAGCTCGGCCAAGTCATGGGCGCCGCCCTCGGCAGCTTCAACCGACTCGGCCACGTCGACGCTGGCACCGCCTCCGAGACATTCGGCGTCTCCGAGGGCACCATCCGCCGATGGATCCGTGACGGCGTCCCACCGCGCCGGATCGGACACGTCATCAGCCTCGTCCGCCCCCCACAGGGCGCCTTCGAGCAGGAGCGGAAAGATCTCGTCTACGCCCGCAGCGCAGTGACCAAGATCTCATCCGACCCCAAGAACGCCGTCGCGCTGTGGGGATACAAGGGGTACCTCGAGCAGTGGGATCTCGCAGTCATCAAGATCAAGGACATGCCGGTCCTCACCGTCCGCATGGCCCGCACCGACCGCGATCGCGCCGCCGACAAGCGCCTCACCGCCGGCGGCAAGCTCGTGGAGATCTCGACCTTCCCGAGCTACTGGGCCGCGGTCGTCGCCCGCAGCGAGCTCCTCGAAGACGTCTACCCCTACCGGGTCCAGCTGCGTAACACCAAGCTCGCCAGCGGCGCCGGCAAAGCCTTCCTCGACGAAGCCCCCCGAAAGCCGCTGCGCTCCTACCGGAAGCAGGCACGCACAACCGTCCGCAAGACCACCGCGGCTGAGGCCAGGGGGTGACCGCCGGATGCTCGCACAGATCCCCATCGACCTCCCCGACGATCACGAGCTGCTCGCCGTCGCCACGATCGCGCTCGACGCGGCAGGGGAGTACAGCCTGAGCATCCACAACATCGTCGACGCCTCGATCAGGATGACTCCCACACAGCAGGCCAACGCGCTGCGGATCCTCGCTACCGGCGCCGAAGCCGAAGCGGTCGGCAGAGAGGACATCCCATGAGCGAACGGATGCTCGTCGCGCTCGCGGGCCTCGTCGCGCTCGCGGGTCTCGCCGCGGGCGGCGCGATCTTCGCCCCGCTCACCGGGATGCCCTGGGCTGATGCTCTCCTCGCTCCCGGCATCTTCCTCGCCGCGATGGCCATGATCATCGGTGTGTGGTTCCTCGTCCTGCACATCATGTGGCGCGCGGACCCAATCTGGGAAGCTGGCGGCGCGATCGCCATCGACGACAGTCACAACCTCACCCTCTCCGCGAAGAGGTTCCTCCGACCCGCCGAGCCGGTCACCACCGTCAATCTCGACCAGGCCACCGTTGCGACCTGGTACATCAGCCCGTTCAGCAGATCCGGCACGCTCAGGATCCAGCTGTGGGACCACGATCCGCAGATCACCTTCGGGATCTTCGGTCTCACGCCCCAGGCCGGCGCGGAGCCGCTCGTCGAGATCTCCACCCGCATCCTCGACGCCTCACCCACCGCCACGGCGCGCCTGCAGTACTACCTCGAGCACCGCATCGACGCCGGCACCCTGGACTGCAACTTCACCCCTCACAACTTCCAGCCCATCCCCGAGCTCCTGCCTCCCCTTGAGCCAGGCGTCACGTTCAGCGCAGACGGCCGCGAGATCCGCTACCGCAGGCCCGACCCCGACCCCGACGAGACATCATGAACGGCCTGCATGTCGCCGAGGGCGTAGACCTCCCGCTCGAGCTCATCACCAGCTCCAACGGCATCCTGGCCAAGAAGGGTGCAGGCAAGACCAGCGCAGCCGTCGTGCTGCTCGAGGAGATGCACCAGGTGGGCGTGCCCGTCATCGTCGTCGACCCCAAGGGCGACTGGTACGGCATCCGCACGTCGGTAGACGGGGATCGGCCAGGATTGCCGATCCCTGTGCTCGGCGGGCGTCACGGTGACGTCCCGCTCGACTCCACCGCCGGCGAGCTCGTCGCGGACCTGCTCGTCGACCAGAAGCTCTCCGCCATCCTCGACGTCAGCGAGTTCACCAAAGCCGAGCTGCGGCGCTTCCTCAGAGCGTTCGGCGATCGCTTCTACCGCCGTGCCGATCGCACCCCCACACATTTCTTCCTCGAGGAGTGCCACGAGTACCTGCCGCAGCAGGTCCGCGGTGAGAACGCTGCGCTCGTCGAGACCTGGCAGCGCATCGTCAAGCAGGGCCGATTCAAGGGCCTCGGGATCACGATGGCCTCCCAGCGCAGCGCAGCGGTCAACAAGGACGTCCTCACCCAGATCGACAACCTGTTCGTGCTGCGCACCACCGCACCGCAGGACCGCGACGCGATCAAGGCGTGGATCGACGTGCACGCCGACTCCAAGAGCATCCTCGCCGACCTGCCCACGCTGCAGACCGGCGAATGCTGGCTCTGGCAGCCCGAGCGCGGCGAGCCTCTCAAGTTCCGCTTCCGCATGCGCCACACCTTCGACGCCGGCACCACACCGCGTATCGGCGAGATCGCGTCCTCGCCCACCCGAACCACGCTCGCCGACGTCGACCTCGACGCGATCGCCGCGGCGATCACCCCCCAGCGAGAGACCAGCAGCGACGACGCCGCACACCTGCGCGCCGAGAACATCAGACTGCGCCGTGAGCTCGCAGCCGCGACGTCGGCGCCGCCGCGCGAGAGGATCGTCGAGATCCCCGTCCCCGCCC
Organism: Microbacterium sp. CH1; assembly: GCF_001595495.1. NCBI lineage: Bacteria > Bacillati > Actinomycetota > Actinomycetes > Micrococcales > Microbacteriaceae > Microbacterium > Microbacterium sp. CH1. Next base: position 47,815 of record NZ_LOSO01000012.1, read on the forward strand.
CCGTCGACGCCGCCACGATCGACGCCCTCCGCCGCGCGATCGCCGACCTCTCGGCCGCGGTCGACCAGCTCGCCGCCGATCCTCCCGCCGGCCCCACGCCGCGCGCTGTGCGCGCGGTTCCCCCAACCACGAAGCCAAAGACATCTCCGGCCGAAGAACCGGCCTCGACGAACGGCACCAAGGCAGACGCGCCAGCGCTGCGCAGCGGCGCGCAGCGGATGATCCTCGCCCTCGGCCGCATGGCACCGCTACGCCTCACCAAGAGCCAGTGGGGGACCGTCGCCCGCCTCAAGACCACCGGCGGAACCTGGTCTACCTACCTCTCCGACATCCGCCGCGCCGGCTTCCTCGACGAGAACACAGCCGGCTACACCCTCACCGACGCCGGCTTCGACTACCTCGGCGGTCGCCCCGACCCCCTCACCCCACGCGAGCTCCAAGCCCACTACCGCTCCGTCCTCCGCCGCGGCGCAGCCGCGATGCTCGACGCGCTGATCAACGCCTACCCCGACAGCCTCAGCAGGGAAGACCTCGGCGCCGCGGCCGACATCGCCACGACCGGCGGCACCTTCTCCACCTACCTCTCCGACCTCACCCGCAACGGTCTCGCCCGCAAGACCGACACCGGCCTGGTCGCCACCGACATCCTCATGAACGGTGCCGAGCTCGAGCACGCGACATCCTCGCCAGGTGTCTGAGACCGGAGATACGCTGCAACGATGTGCGGGCGCTTCGCGATGGACTCACAACCGGGCATTGATCGGGATGAGCTATTCCGATTCGACGAGAGGAGCCTCTGATTTGCGCTAGCTATGGCCTTGACCCGCGGTTCACCGATGACGAGTATCAGGACGCCGTCGATGCCGCCGTGCTCGAGGGGCTTCGCTCGTGGGCGGTGGGCAATGATGGCGAGATTCTCCGCCCTACCGGGAAGAACCTGCGCAACCTGAACCCTATCGTCACGACGCCCTCCACCCTGGAGCTCGCGTGGTGGGGATATCTGGTCAACGGCGCACCCGCGAGCTTCGCGTCGATCAACACAAGGTCGGAGCGACTTGCCGCAAGCAAGGGCTCCCTCCCTGAGCGGGCAATCGTGCCGGTGTCGTACTGGCGCGAGATGGCCAAGCCCTCCCGTGTGTGGCACCACTTCACCGCCCCTGAGGACGGTCTTCTGGCTTTGGCTGCGGTGACGCGGCCCGGCCGGGCCGCGGACGGGACGGAGTACACGTGCTACAGCATCGTGATGCAGCCGGCAGCTCGACATCTGGAGCATGTGCATGATCGAATGCCGCTACTGATCAGTCCCGGATTCACGGAGGAGTGGCTGACGACGGCGAGTCCGGGCGGCGCGCTGATCGACGCTGCGATCGCCGCCGCTGCACCGGTCAACGAGCTGATCCAGGTGACCGCGATGCGCGATGAGAAACCGGCAAAGGGACCTGACCAGCTCTTCTGAGGTTGGGAAAGTTGCATCAATGTTGCGTTTAATGCAACACTCTCGACGTGTCTGATTCCTCCTTCGCGCCCATTCCATTCCAACTGCGTCAGAACATCGTGCCGTTGCACGAAGAGAAGTTCATGCTCGACTCCATGCTGGACGGATGGTCGGAGCAGCAGTCGAGCCGCGGGCTTGAGCGCAAGACAGCTGCGACGCGGGCGAAGCTGATCAGACGCTTCCAGGAGTTCACGGAGACCTACCCCTGGGAGTGGACCTCGTCAGACCTTGAGGCGTTCAGTGTTCACCTGCTGTCGGGTCGTAGGCCGTTGGCGAAGTCCACGTTGCGGGCGTATCAGACCATGATCCGGATGTTCTGCGACTACCTCGTGGATGACCGGTACGGGTGGCGGCAGGCCTGCAGCGATCGCTTCGGGACCTCGCCGCGGCAGATCTGCCATGACTGGAACACCGTTGTGCATCTCGTGGAGTACGAGGGCCGACCGCAAAGACGGGCGTTGACCTACGACGAGCTCGAGCGCTTCTTTGAGGCAGCGGATGAGCGGGTTCTGCGGATCCAGCGCGCAGGCAAGAAGGGCGCATTGGCGGCGCTGCGAGACTCGCTGATCTTCAAGACGACGTATGCGTTCGGATTGCGTCGCGCGGAGGTCGCGGGACTCGATGTCCCGGATCTGAGATCGAACCCGTCGGCTCCGACTTTCGGCACCTGTGGAGTTGTCTACGTCCGCTGGGGCAAGGGGTCACGGGGGTCCGGTCCGAAGCGGAGGACGGTGCTGGCGCTGGCGGAGTACTCGTGGGCGGTCGAGGGGCTGCTGCACTGGGTGAAGTCGGATCGAGAGCACTACGGGGCGGCGGAGTCTGGTCCGCTCTGGCCGACTGAGCGCAACACCAGGGTGTCGTTGCGGTATCTGGATCAGAGGTTCGCGGAGATCCGTGACGAGGTCGGTCTCCCGCCGGAGCTGAGCCTGCACGCGCTGCGCCACACCTATGTGACGAATCTGATCGAATGGGGGTACGCAGAGCGGTTCGTCCAAGATCAGGTCGGGCACGCTTACGCGTCGACCACCGCTATCTACACCTCGGTCGGGGATGACTTCAAGACTCGGGTCGTCGCTCAATCCTTGGCCAGCATCTACGGGAGCACCGATGACCACGAACTCCGATGAGCAGGTCCAGTGGAATCTGCGGGCGATGATGTCTGCTGCCGGGATGTTCCAGACCACGGATCTGCGGGCGCCTCTGCAGGAGCAGGGCGTGGTGCTGTCAAGGGAACAGGTGTTCCGCCTTGTCACGAAGACTCCAGACAGGTTGAACATGACCGTTCTCGCGGCGCTCTGCCGGATCTTCTCCTGCACTCCGAATGACCTCATCGAGATCCGCGCTGTCGCTGCAGCCGCGAAGCGTCGCGCGAACGCCACAGGTCCGAGCAAAGCGAGCATTGGTGAGCTGCGGCCCATTCCCGCACGGCTGCACCGGCCGGCTGAACCGAACGCGTGACTGGCCCGGCGTCGCGTTGCGATCGTTGCCGCCGAGAGGTGATCGCACGCTACCGACTGCTCGGCGGTCGGATCTGCAACCCGTGCTATTCCTGGCTGCGGCGGCACCCTGCGCCTTGCCCGCTCTGCGCGCAGACGCGGGTTCTCGCTCACCTCGGTACCCACGGCGCCGCCTTCTGCTCGCCTTGCGCCGGCCAACCTGGGCGATTCGGTTGCCGCACCTGCGGCCGCGAGGAGAACTTGCAGGGATCGCACTGCGCTCCCTGCCGGCTTGATTCGCGGCTGCGGGTTCTGCTCGATGACGGCACCGGGGACGTCGCAGAGCCCCTCCGCCCGCTTCACTCCTACCTTCTCTCCGGCGGCGGCAGCGACCTCGTTCTGAAGTGGATTCGCCGTGAGCCAGTCCCCTCGACGTTGCGGGCGATGGCGACCGGGACCGTCGTGTTATCTCACCAAACGCTCGATGCTCTCTCTCCATCGACGAAGCTGCGCTACTTCCGCCGCACGCTGATGAGCGCCGGAGTGCTCCCGGAGATCGACGTGCTCCTGCACGACCTGGAGACCTACGGGACGCGGCTGCTTGCAACCCTCCCGGCCGCTCATTCGGCATTGCTGGGCCGTTTCTTCCGCTGGCACATGCTCCCCTTGATCCGCCGCACTCTCCAGGACCGCCCGATGACCCGCGGGACCTTCAGCGCTCGACGCGCCCAGTTGCGCTACATCGCCGAACTGCTCCAATGGTTCGACACGCACGGCATGACGATCGAGACGGTCGATCAACCCGCGATCGACCGATTCGTGTCCGCGGATCGAGTGCGCCAGCAGGTCGGCCCGTTCGTGACCTGGGCGGTCCAAGAGCGGATCGCCCCCAACGTCGCGGTGACAACGATCCGCTCTCGAGGAGCGGGATCTCATCTGTCTGATCCTGATCTGGCCGCGATCGCCAGGCAGGTCTTCGCCGACGAGACGATCCCGCTGCCGACACGACTGATCACACTGTTCGCGGTGGTCTTCGCCCAACCCGTCGAAGCGAGCATCGCGCTCACGCGGGAGCAGATCATCGACGGGTCCGGCCCGATGACGATGACGTTCGCCCGGACGCCGATCCCTGTCCCGGACCGGCTCGCCGCTCTCGTCCGCACACAACTGCGCGCGCTCGACGCGCGCCCCAGCCGACATCCAGACATGCACGGATGGCTGTTCCCCGGAACGATGCCGAACCAGCATGTCACCGCAGCTTCGATCGAGCTCGTCGCCTCCCGGCACGGACTGACCCTGCGTCACTTCCGCTCATCCCGGCTGCAGCATTTTGCGCAGACCGTTCCCGCCTCGGTCCTCGCGGATGTCGTCGGCGTCACAGCCGACACTGCCTACCGCCGCAGCATCGACGCCGGCGGGGCGTGGAGCGACTACCCGCCGCTCCGAGACCTTGGGGAGGGCCAGCGCTCGCTCCGGAAGTTCCACAGCCCGGCACCCGATTCTAGGAACTGACAAACCTCAGAAACGCCCGCCAGCGCGTCCAACGCACGTCGGCAAACCGCCCGTGTCCCCGGCGGAACCGGGCCAGGAACTTGACCGCGGCG
>NZ_LOSO01000013.1:0-1417 GCF_001595495.1 Microbacterium sp. CH1
CCTGGAGTCCCGCGGGGTGGTGGTCTTTCGGGCCCGCGGCGTCGTGACCGCGACGGGGTGAGCCATCGTGCGATGGTCAGTGAGAACGACCAAGAACTCACACAGAAAGACGACACCGCACGATGGCTCTTGACCAGTCTGCCCTCCTCGAGCTGCTCGGGGAACTGAAGCTCACCGGCACCACCGACCGCATCCGAGCCGCGACCGAGCGGCTCTACCAGGAGCTGATCGACGCGGAGACAGCCGCATTCATCGGCGCCGCCCCCTACGAGCGCACGAGCGAGCGCACGACTACCCGCAACGGTTCCCGGCCGCGGGTGCTGTCGACCACGGCTGGGGATCTGGAGTTGCGGATCCCGAAGTTGCGGCAGGGGTCGTTCTTCCCGTCGCTGCTGGAGCGGCGCCGCCGGGTCGACCAAGCCTTGTTCGCGGTCGTGATGGAGGCCTACCTCCACGGCGTCTCAACCCGGAAGGTCGATGACCTCGTCAAAGCGCTCGGCGCTGACACTGGCATCTCGAAGTCCGAGGTGTCCCGCATCTGCCAAGGGCTCGACGCCGAGGTCGCATCGTTCCGCGACCGCTCGCTGTCTGACATCGCCTACCCCTACGTGTTCCTCGACGCGACCTACTGCAAGGTCCGCATCGACCACCGTGTCGTGTCCCAGGCGGTCGTCGTCGCGATCGGCGTCGCCGCTGACGGGCGGCGGGTCGTGCTGGGCTTCGATGTCGGAGACAGCGAGACCGAGGAGTTCTGGAAGCAGTTCCTGCGCTCGTTGAAGACACGAGGTCTGGGCGGGGTGAAGCTGGTGATCTCCGACGCCCACGCCGGACTGAAGAAGGCCGCAGCGACCGTGTTGCAGGGCGCCGCCTGGCAGCGCTGCCGCGTCCACTTCATGCGCAACGTCCTGACCGCCCTCCCGAAGGGCCGGCAGGAGATGGTCGCCAGCGTGATCCGCACGATCTTCGCCCAACCCGACGCCGAGCACATCGATGCCCAGTTCGACGAAGTCGTCCGCATGATCGAGCGCGTCCACCCCAAGACCGCCGTGATGCTCACCGACGCCCGTGACGACATCCTCGCGTTCAAAGCGTTCCCCGCCCGGCATTGGCGACAGATCTGGTCCACGAACCCGCTGGAACGCCTCAATCGGGAGATCAAGCGCCGCACCGACGTCGTTGGCTTTTTCCCGAACAACGCCGCCCTGCTCCGCCTGGCCGGCTCCGTCCTCGTCGAGCAACACGACGAATGGGAAGCCGCCGACCGCCGCTACTTCTCCGAAGCCTCCATGACCGAGCTCACCGCGACCACCCCCACCATCGACGAGGCGGTGATACTCCCCGAGATCACCGCCGCCTAAACTAACGACAGCTGATCATCGCAACGAAGCGAAAGACCACCACTCAAACGGACGCGGCC
>NZ_LOSO01000014.1:0-7628 GCF_001595495.1 Microbacterium sp. CH1
CCGCCTGGATCAACCAGCCCTCACAGGAGGCCCTCATACAGACCGCCTGACGGAATCTGTCTCACCCGCCTTGACACTTTCCGGAAGACCACGGCCTGCTCACTCGCACCGTCTACCCCGAGGTTCCCGCTCGCGTGGAGTACGAACTTACTGACCTCGGACACAGCGCAGCCGCCCCGTTGAAGCATCTGCGCGACTGGGTTGAACACAACGTCGGAACCGACCAGTAGCGACCCCCTCGGCGCTACATCGAGCCAGGAGTCCCGGCCTCCGCGTAATACCGCGTCAACACAGACGAGGCGTCGCGGTCGCCGTCACCGGACACGACAGAGTTCAGCAGGTACCGGTACCCGTCACCGGTCGTCATCACCCTAATTGATAACGTCACACCTAGAAGGTGCGAAGTAACCGACGCGCGAGCACAGGAGCGCTTCTGTCATTTCGAAGGCGAGACTTCGCGCGATTGGGATTCGCCGGGCCATCCTTCTTCTCTTTCGTCGAACGTCACCGCAACACCGTGTCGCTGGGGTTCGTGAAATCTTCTTCCGGAAGCGAAACCCAGGTACTGCGCCATGAGGAACTCGCCGCAGCGATGCACAGGCGTTCGACAGTTCGGTCGCACGAACCGATCGTTTGTTAACGGACGGCACTGTACGTCGATCGAAAGTCGCGCCGACACCCCCTGCGAATTCGCGTCGCGGGATAGTTTGCCAGGATCCGGCGATCAGCGTGGTGCGCATCAAGGAGGTGCGCAGCGGCCTCAGCACGAGGAGCCTGCCCGCGAGGCCGACCACCCCGCCCCTAGGAACGGTAGGAGTGCGACGTCGGGGCGAGCTGGGGGCCACCCCCCGAGACCGAAAGTAGCACCGCAGCGACGATAAGCGCCACGCCAACCAGGGTGGTCGTCAGCTCCCCGACCAACGAACCGATCCATCCGCGTTCCTGGAGGTCTCGGAACATCCTTATGCTCAGCCCGAACGTTCCGTTCGAGCTGCGAACCGATCGTCTCGATGCGTCGTGGCAGACGCCTCAGCTGTCCACCGATGACCTGGAGTTGCACGCGGCCGTCGGCGAACATCTCCCTTGAGTCCATCGCCAGACGTATGAAATGAGGAGTTCGAGCAAGGGCCCGATCGACCAAGTCGTAGTCGGCAACGAGCTGGCACAGCGTTCCCTCGAGTGACACGAAGGAAACGACTGGCGTTCTCCTCCGCTGTTGGGGACGTCGGGTCGGCTGAAATAATGGCCGGGACGATACGGTGGCGAGTCAGAGCGCCGTGATCCACCGCGCGATCTCGTCAGCGATCTCGTCGCTATTGTCTTCGACCATCAGCGAGTGGCCGTTCCCAGCGAGAAGAGGCAGTTCGGACGACCAGAAGGTGACGGCGGCGCCCTGATCGGTGAGCCAGGCCACGATGTCCTGATCCAGCTGCGAGGGGTGGTCGGTATCGGCTCCACCCGTGAAGACGAGAATCGGCTTGTTCGTGAACGCGTCGGTCGGCCCGATCCTCATTTGGCTCCCACCGATGTTCTGACGCTGATAAAGCATCCGGGCCGGGATCGGCCGAAGGGTGCGGCGGAACACCTCGATGCACTCGCGGGGGAACCGCCGGCTGGGTCCGATGGCCTTGTCGTTCACGAAGGCGCTTGTGGGTTCCCAGAAACCCATCTTCGGGATGGTCCAGTCGATGGCCGCTCCACGGATGGAGACCTCCTGGTCGGACTCCCTCACGATCTCGGGCACCGCCTGTATATTTCCAGGCGGGCCCGGAGCGACGGCTACGAGCCCGTCGATGAGATCGCCATGCGTCTCTAGGAGGCGGAAGCCAATCGGACCTGCCATCGAGTGCACGACCAGCACGACGTTCCGGCCGAGACCAGAGAGGAACACGCCCATCCCTCGGCACACGCTCTCATAGTCCAGCCGCGCAGACGCCGCACGATCATCGACGTGTTGGGCCGCCTCATAGGACAACCCCAGCCAGTCCACCACCAGCACACCGTAGCCATGCGATACGAATCGTGCCGCCCAGCCCTGTCGGCCGTCGGGCGTCTCGAGATAGTACTCGTTCGAGGCACCACCCCCGTGCACGAGGACGATCCACCGAGCAGGCGCACCCGACGGCGCCAGTTCGGTGTACGAGATCGGCGCGACGTCGTCTGGGCGTGAAATCGAATCCATAGCTTCCCCAGGCCTGTTAGGCAATGACGGCGTCGAGGGCCCGTGCGAGCCTCTCCGGATGCGTGAGCATCACCAAATGGCTTCCGTCGATCTCGATCGTGCGCGGACTATCAAGCCGCCCGGCCGCGGCCTGGTAGATCTCAGCGGGAACGGCCTGGTCCTGAGCGAGGAACACATAACTTGACGGGATGCTGCTCGCCCAGAACCGGTCGAGGCGGATCGGCTCATCGGACCAGCCTGCCGGCGCTGGGACGAGCCTCGGCTCGAGCGCGGCGAGCTGCTGCTGCTCGAACGGGGACATGTCCTGCATAGACGCGGCCCAGAGCTCAGGCGGCATGACGATGGTGTTGTCGTCGGACTGACTCGCAAGCGCCTTCGTCGCTGCGACCAACGGATCGGGGAGCACGTCGTTAATGGTCTCGCCGTCGCGCAGCACCCAGGCGTCGACGAAGACGACCCGGCCGATGCGCTCGGGCATCGCCTCAGCGACGAGTTGGATGAGCGGACCTCCGCCGCTATGACCGACGAGCACGATGTCGAGCTGGGTGAGCTCTCTTACCTGATCGATCAGATCGCGCGCCATCATGCTCATCGTGACGCCGGAGCGGTCCACGTCACCGTCTTCGAGACCGCGCAGCGTCGGCGCGATCACCTCGTGCCCCATTCTGCGCAATTCGTCGGCGACGCCGTCCCACACCCAGCCGCCTACCCATCCGCCGTGCACCAGTACGATCTGCATTGATCATCCTCTTCGCATATTTATCTGCTGAGCAGAACTTGTTCCTAACTAGAAGACACAATAGCTTGCGCGGCGCCAACAGTCCAGCATGGCTCGAGCTCTCTTCAGAACGCGCCGAACGACCCCTGCACCAGGTCGCAGGGGAAAGAGACGACGAGCCTTCAGGAGGTCAGGTCGGCCAGACGTACGGCTGCCTCATCGAGGAGTGCGACGAGGGTCTTCACCTTGCGGGGAGGCAAGCGGAACACCGGGGCAGATGCGTTGATCGCCAACCGCAGCCCGCTCGCCGAGGGAACGGCCACGGCCACCGAGGCCACGCCCTCCTCGCTCTCCTCCCGGTTCGTTGCATAGCCCTGCTTCGCGACAAGATCCAGTTGTGCGAGGAGCTCGGTCTTGGTACGGATCGACTGCGGAGTCACCTGTGAGAGTTGCTCGTCGGGGTAGAGACGGTCCAATTGTTCTCGCGGGAGCTGCGCCAGGAGAACCTTTCCCGTGGAGGTGCAATGGGCCGGCATCTCCTTGCCCAACCGTGAAGCGACTCGCACCGCCGTCGTCGGTTCCGAGACTGCGAGAAAGCGAGTGGAGTTGCCGTCGAGCGTGCCGAGGTGAACCGTCTCGCCGGCTTGGTGGCTGAGTTCCTCGAGGATCGGTTGCACGATCTGCGGGATGTCCATCTTTCTCAGCACCGAGAAGGCGATCGTGGTCAACGACGGCCCTGGCCCGTATGTCTTCGTTCGCGGGTCTTGCCGCACGAATCCTCGCCATTGAAGCATCGCGAGGATGCGATGCGCCGTTGAGGTCGCGACACCCAGGTGCTTGCTGGCGTCCGTCAGTCGAAGTTCGTTCTTCTCACCGAGCAGGAGCAGGAGTTTCAGGGCATTGTCGACCGACTCGATCGGTATTGCGGAGCCGCATCGACTCCGTCGGCTGCTCTATTTCTCTGCACAACAGAAACTGTATCGTTCCTGCCGGCCCTCAGGGCCGCCATCAAGGGCAAGGCGATCCCGTCCAGGTCTATCCGGACGCCGATTCGAGCAGCCGGCCCAGTCGTACACGAACGTCGGAAAGCGACGATCCCGCTGCGATGGACCGGCGGACTTCGACGAGAGCGCGGGGCCAATTCAGTACCACTGCCCCGTCGAATGACAGACCATTCTGAGAGTACAGAGACGCGATCCGGTCGGGTGTTCGAGGGTCCGTCACCATCTCGGGGTTGACTGCCGTCGTGCGACCGACGATGTGCAGCTTCCAGTTGAACTGGTCACTCCAGACATACTCGACAGGCAGATATGAGCGTCGGTCGTCGGGATGAGCGATGTTGTGCGCGACACAGCGCGCCTGGTCGACCGCATTCGTCCAGTGCTCAAGACGGGTGAGATCGCCGCGAACCGGATGCCGCCACCGCGCAACATCGCCGATCGCATGGATTTCCGGGGCGCCGAGTGCCGTGAGGAATTCGTCGCAGACGAGACCGTCGTCGATCTCGAGCCCTGAGTCCTCGAGCCATTCGACGTTCGGCACTGCCCCGATGCCGATGACGACGACATCACCGTGGAGCTCGGAACCGTCATCCAGGAGCACGCGGAAGTCTCCCTTCGCACCGTCGATCTGCGCGACCGTCCGTCCGAGAACCGCATGTACGCCATGCCGGGAGTGCTTCTGCGAGAAGAGGGCGCCAATCTCGTCACCGAGCCGGCGTGACATCAGGTCGCGTGTCGCCGAGACCAGGGTGACATCGACTCCGAGCCCAAGAGCGGTCGCGGCGACCTCGGCGCCGATGAAGCCCGCTCCGATGACGATGATCCTGCGATCGGGAACTAGCTCGGCGCGCAGCCGGTCTGCGTCGTCGAGTGTCCGCAGCACATGGATTCCCTCGCCTTCACCCCACGGCGACGGCCGCGCGCGGACGCCGGTCGCCACCACGAGGTCATCGAAGCCGACCCGCCGTCCATTCGCCAGCCGGAGCTCCGACAACGCACGGTCCAGACCTACCGCCGGCACACCGAGACGAAGGTCGATGTTAAGCTCGAGCGCCTCCGCCGCCGTGAGGAGCGTGACCTCGGCTGCACCTGCACCGACGAGGTATCCCTTCGACAGCGGCGGCTTGTCGTAGGGCAGCACGGGCTCGGAGCCGATGAGCACAACGTCTCCGCGATACCCCTCTGCCCGAAGCGCCTGCGCGGCCCGTACCCCCGCGATCGACGCACCGACAATCGCTGTCGTCATTCGTCTTCCACCCGGAGCGCGGAAACCGGGCAGCTGTTCGCCGCCTCGGTGACCCGTTTCCGGTCGGCCTCGTCGACCTCTGTTCTGAGCAGGATCACGACGCCGTCGTCATCGAGATCGAAATAGTCTCCCGCGGCCATGATGCAGTTGGCGTAGCCCTGACAGAGCCCGAGATCCGCTTTCACGACAGGCATGTGTCACTCCTCTCCTGCTTCTTCAGGCGTTATCTCAGGGAACATCGGTGCGAACGGTTGGGCGATCATGGCGGAGAACGTCGCCGTAGTCTGCCAGGTCAGCGCCTCGAGCTCGAGCGGATCGAGAGCGACCCACTGCCCGGATCGCGGCGACTCGATCAGGAGCCGGGAGCCGTTGCGTGTCTCCACGCGAGATACCCGGATCTCCGAGAACTCATTGGCGATCGAGATCGGAGCCCCTACCCGCTGGTCTTCGAGCCGCTGACGTTCGTCTGCTGCTGCGATGGCCGCGATGCGGTCGTCCTCTTCGCCTTCCCATTCGAGTTTCATAGGAAGATCGCCAGATTCTGTGTGCGCAAGACCGACTCGTCGACCGTGATGGTTCGGCGTGCGAGCTGCAACCCGCCGCCGACACGTCGCAGAACGTCTTCGCGGCCGGCCGAGATCACCGCGGGCTCGTGCACGTCGCCGCGACTGCGGAAAAGAAGCACCGCAGAATCGACGACGACCTCGCCCGGGACGTCGCTCTCGAAGGTGCGCACGTTCGTGACGAAGTGACGGAGCCGGGAGGGCGGATCCTCTGTCCAGGCGTGTTCCGTGAGGAAGCGGGCGACCCGCCGGCTCAGGGAGTACTTGTTCTCGTCCCAATGCGCCATGCCCGGAGACGTCGAGTACCCGGCGCCGAGCGCGGTAGTGACCTGCACGGGCATGATGTAGTGCACATCGTCGGCGATGAGGTCGAGCCAGTCCTCGTACCGCTGCTCGTCGAGGATGTATGCCTCTTCGACGAGCCACCTGTGCGTCTCCAGATGCAGGCCGTCCGAGAACGACAACGAACTCCCCACCCGCGTGGCTTTGGTCGTATGTGCTCCGAGCGGCGACTCTTTCAGTCGAACCCAGCGCGCCTCGGTCATGACAGCCCCTCCGGCATCCCCACCGACGAGATGATCAGCGCGGTCGGCTCCGTCTCGAGGTAGTCCGCCCAGCGCTCGAGCAGATGCCGCTGGTTGTACTCTCCGTAACCGACGTGGGCCACGCCCGGGCCAGAGAACGCGTCCGGTCCGAGCGGCTCCACGACGAATCTGCCGTCTTTCAGCACGCCCATCCGGCTGTTCAGCAGCAAGCGCCGCGCCATATTCCCTTTCGCGGTGTTCGTAAGGGACACCCAGTTCTCCACATCGTCCTGCTCGAACATCCCCGTGCTGCCGAAGCACATCAGGTACGCCTTGTACGACAGAGCCTTGAACTCCTCCGGTGCCGCTGCGTCGACGGCGAACCAGGAAAGCACCTCGGTCTCGTTCTCGCTGATCGGCTGCCAGGTACGGATCGAGATGAACGGGAGCACGTCGTCGCCGTCTTCCACCTTCGGCCAGTTGTGCACGAAGCTCATGTTCGGGAAGATCGAGGCCGCCGAGATCATGAAGCCGTTCTCGCCGATCACATTGAGCTGGTCCTGGGACCAGACCTCCTTCATCCGGTCGATCATCTCGTCGGGGTAGCCCACGTAGCGCAGCCGCTCCTCGAGCGTTCCCTCCGGAAGCTTGTAGGTCGTGCCTCCGCCGTTGCCCGCCCAGTACGTGTTGCCGTCTTTACGCTTCTCCGCCTTCGGTTCGCGGAAGAGGCCGATCTCGACCACCGAGGTGTGGGTCTGTGGCGTGTGGTACATGTCGCCGGCGAAGTTCTCTGCGCCGATCTTCCAGTTCGCCTTCACCCGCCAGCGCTGCGGGCCGCGGAGCTCGATGCCCGAGGAGCTCTGCTTCGTGTAGTAGTCGAGATAGAAAGCGAAATCGCCGAGGTAGTCGATCAGCGGTGGCGCATCCGGATCCATGCTGATGAAGATCAACCCGTTGTAGCTGTCGAGGCTCGGCGCCGGAAGCAGGCGGGCTCCCTTGCGATTGAAGCCAGCCTCGCCACCGTACGCCTCTTCGTGGAACGGCAGCCCCACGATTCGTCCGTCGTTGCGGTACGACCAGCCGTGATACGGGCAGCGGAAGTGCGAGGCGTTGCCCATTTCCGCCCGGCACACCTGCATTCCTCGGTGCAGGCACATGTTGAACATCGCCTTGACGGAGCCACTCTCGTCGCGCACCACGATGAACGAGTCGTCGAGCACTCGCCGCACCACGTAGTCGCCGGGCTGAGGGATCTCTGATTCGTGACCCACGAAGATCCACGCGCGACTGAACAAGCGCTCCCGCTCGAGCCCTGTGCGTCAGGATGGGGTGAGACACCAGCACTGCTGACCTTCGCACTGCACGGGGCGAGAACGGACCAATACTGAGATGAC
>NZ_LOSO01000015.1:0-40364 GCF_001595495.1 Microbacterium sp. CH1
CTGTGCTGGCGGGAGTGCCTGAATCGGCGGGAGTGCCTGAATCAGCGGGAGAGCCTGGAGGGGCTTGGGGTCAGAGGGTGCGGCTCCGCGGCATCAGGCGCACCGGGGGGAGCGGCGGCGCGGGGATGCGCTGGTCGTGCCCCTCGACGACGCCGAACCGGGGGGATGCGGCCTCCCAGTCCTCGCGGGCGGCGGCGATCTCGTCGTGGGAGCGCCCGGCGAAGTTCCACCACATGACGATCTCGTCCTCGAACGGCTCACCCCCGAGGAGGAACAGCAAGCCGCCCTCACTGCTGGTCACCTCGACGTCGTCGCGGGAATCGCCGAGGTAGAGCATGTCGTTGCGGGTCATCGCGTGCTCCGGGACGGCGGCGTCGCCCTCGACGAGGAGCAGCGCGTGCTCCCACTCCGGCCGCAGCGGCAGGCGCACCGTGGTCCCGGCGGGCACGACGATCTCCGCCCCGACGATCGGCGTGTGCACGGTCGCCGGCGAGTGCACGCCCGCGAACTCGCCGAGCACGACCGTGGCCGTGGCGTCCGATCCGGTCGCGGCCGGGAGGGTCGTCGTCGGCAGGTCGGTGTGCCGCTCGAAGCCGCCGTCCCCGTGGCGCGCGGGCTCCGGGAGCGCGACCCAGAACTGCAGCGCGTCGAGCGGAACGGGGCCGTCGCCCACGGAGTACTCCGAGTGCGAGATGCCGTTGCCCGCGGTCATGAGGTTGAGCTGACCGCGCCGGAGGTCGGCATCGCTGCCCAGCGAATCGCGGTGCCGGATCTCGCCGACCAGCGGCCAGGTCACCGTCTGCAGACCGATGTGCGGATGCGGCTCGACGCGCATCCGGGTCTCGGCCGGGCCGAACCGGTCGAGGAAGCACCAAGCGCCGATGGTGGGGAGGTTGCGATGCGGCAGCACCCGCAGCACCTCCATGCCGCGCACGCCGCCGAGCGGCACCGCCCGGGGTTCGAGGACGAGGCGGCGCTGCCCGATCATTCCGCCCTGCCCGTGGGGTCCTCGTCCGCGCCGGCCGACTCCTTCTGCACCGGGGCGTCCGCCGTCGAGCCCGAGCGCTGCGGCCAACGGATCTCCGCGCCGGGCACCTCGTGCGTCTGGAGGTACTTCGCGATGTACGGGCACAGCGGCACGATCGCGTCGCCCGTCGACGCCACGTCGGTCAGCGCCGCCGCGGCGAGCTTCCCCGCCAGGCCCTGGCCCTGGAAGGCCGGGTCGATCTCGGTGTGCAGGAAGCGGATCGCGCCGGGGCGGGTATCGAACTCGGCGAACCCGGCCAGCACGTCATCGGAACGGATCTCGTAGCGGGAGGCCTCGTCGTTGCGGGTCACGGTGATGTCGGTCATCGGATGCTCCTTCCGGCGTCTGGAACCAACCTACGCCCGGGATCGAGGGTGCGGGCCTGTGGACGTCGCCGTGCCGCTGTCCGTCGGGGTGATTACGCTGGAGGGATGCCGCAGACTCCCCGTGATCCGTACGACGGATGGATCCCCGAGCCGGACGCGGCATCCGACCAGCCCTGGGACGACGGGTGGGAGCCGACCGAGCCGCCGGAGCCGATGGACTGGGAGCCGCAGGGCGCGGGCTTCGAGCCGCCCCTCGACTGGGGTCCGGGTCCGACGACCGCGGTGACCACCGCGCCGGCCGTCCGCCGCGCCACGCCCAGCCGGTATGCGACGGCCCGCGAGGCACTGCACACCGTGTTCGGCTACGACGACTTCCGCGGCGACCAGGCGGCCATCGTCGAGCAGGTCATCGGCGGCGGCGACGCCGTCGTCCTGATGCCCACCGGCGGCGGCAAGAGCATCACATACCAGGTGCCCGCGCTCGTGCGCGAAGGCACCGGACTCGTCATCAGCCCCCTCATCGCGCTCATGCACGACCAGGTCGACGCGCTGCGCGCCAACGGTGTGAAGGCTGCGTACCTCAACTCCACCCAGTCGATCGAGGAGCGCCGCGAGGTCGAGCGCGCCTATGTCGCCGGAGAGCTCGACCTCATCTACGTCGCCCCGGAGCGGCTGTCGAGCGCGCAGACCACCTCCCTCCTGCAGCGCGGCACGCTCAGTGTCATCGCCATCGACGAGGCCCACTGCGTGTCGCAGTGGGGTCATGACTTCCGGCCCGACTACCTCGCGCTCGGCGACCTGGGCGAGCGGTTCCCCGGCGTCCCGCGCATGGCCCTGACCGCCACCGCGACGCGGGCCACGCACAAGGAGCTCACCGAGCGCCTGCACCTCGACGCGGCGAAGCACTTCGTGGCGAGCTTCGACCGCCCGAACATCCAGTACCGGATCGTCCCGAAGGTCGATCCCCGCAAGCAGCTCGTGCAGTTCATCCGGTCGCAGCCGGAGGGGGCGGCGGGCATCGTCTATGCGCTCAGCCGCAAGTCCGTCGAGCAGACGGCGACCTATCTCGCCGCGCAGGGTCTCGACGCGCTGCCGTACCACGCCGGTCTGCCCGCCGAGGTGCGGGCGGCGAACCAGTCGCGCTTCCTCCGCGAGGACGGCGTCGTGATGGTGGCGACCATCGCGTTCGGCATGGGCATCGACAAGCCCGACGTGCGCTTCGTCGCCCACATCGATCTGCCGAAGTCCGTCGAGGGGTACTACCAGGAGACCGGGCGCGCCGGCCGCGACGGTGAGCCGTCCGTGGCATGGATGGCGTACGGGCTCGGCGACGTCGTGCAGCAGCGCCGACTGATCGATCAGAGTCCCGGCGACCGCACGTTCAAGATGCGCATGGGGCAGCACCTCGATGCGATGCTCGCGCTGTGCGAGACGGTGGAGTGCCGCCGGCAGAACCTCCTCGGGTACTTCGGTCAGGACTCGCAGCCCTGCGGCAACTGCGACACGTGCCTCGACGACACGGCGACCTTCGACGGGCTCGTCCCCGCGCAGAAACTGCTGTCCACGATCGTGCGGCTGAAGCGGGAGCGGAATCAGGCCTTCGGTGCGGGCCACCTCATCGACATCCTCCGCGGAGCCTCGACCGAGCGCATCCGCCAGCAGCGGCACGACGCCCTCGCGACCTACGGCATCGGCGCCGACCTCTCCGACCAGGACTGGCGGAGCGTGGTGCGCCAGCTCCTCGCCCGGGGCATCCTCGTCGCGCAGGGCGACTACGGCACGCTCGCACCCGGGGAGGCCGCAGCCGGGGTGCTGCGCGGCGAGACCGCGGTACCACTCCGGAAAGACACGATCGGACGCCCGTCGTCGCCGTCCCGTGCCCGGAAGGCGAGTGCCGCCGACGCCCTCGACGCCGGAGACCGGGAGCTGTTCGAGGCGCTGCGGGCCTGGCGCGCCGAGACCGCCAGGGAACAGGGCGTCCCGGCGTACATCGTCTTCGGCGACGCCACGCTCCGTGCGCTGGCGGAGCATCGGCCGACCTCGCACGCCGACCTCGACGGCATCACCGGCATCGGTGCGAAGAAGCGCGAGGCCTACGGCGACGGCGTCCTCGCCGTCATCGCCGCCTCCTGACCCCGAACCACCCCCTTCCGCGCGAGCCACCCCTTTGCGGACGCTCGCAGGGGGCCGGGATGCACGGAACGGGGTGGGTCGACGGAGCTCCGAAGGGGGAACCTGTCGCGAGCCGACAAGGACGGGCGCAGACGGGGCGACCAGACGTTGGAGGATGCGGACAGGGGACTTCGTGCGGTTTTGTCGCACACCTACCATGAGAGGCATCCACTTTCGTCTCTCCGAGAGGAACGCTCATGGTCGACGCCGCCGTCCGCCCTTCGACGACACCTGACCCGCGCGAGAGCGCGACCGCCCCGCGGATCGATGTCGCCCGCCTGAACGACGCCCTCATGGGCACCTGGGGCGACGTACGCCGCCAGGCCCGCGAAATGATCAAGGACTCCGCGTTCTGGCGGAAGGACGAGCTCGGCAAGGACGACCACCGCGAGCGCGTGCTCAGCCAGCTCCACCTCCTGGTCGACAACAAGGCCGTGCACCGGGCGTTCCCGAAGCGCTTCGGCGGCGAGGAGAACAACGGCGGCAACATCGCCGGGTTCGAAGAGCTCGTGGCCGCCGACCCGAGCCTGCAGATCAAGTCGGGCGTGCAGTGGGGGCTGTTCGGCTCCGCGATCCTGCAGCTCGGCACGAAGGAGCACCACGACAGGTGGCTCCCCGGTGTCATGGACCTGTCGATCCCCGGCGCGTTCGCGATGACCGAGATCGGGCACGGCTCCGACGTCGCCGCGGTCGGCACCACCGCCACCTACGACCCGGAGACGGAGGAGTTCGTCATCCACACGCCGTTCCGGGGAGCTGTGAAGGAGTACCTCGGCAACGCGGCACTGCACGGCATCGCGGCGACGGTCTTCGCGCAGCTCATCACGAACGGCGTCAACCACGGCGTGCACTGCTTCTACGTGCCCCTGCGCGGCGAGGACGGCGTGGATCTGCCGGGCATCGGTCGCGAGGACGACGGTCTCAAGGGCGGACTGAACGGCATCGACAACGGCCGTCTCTCCTTCGACCAGGTGCGCATCCCGCGCACGAACCTGCTGAACCGCTACGGCGACGTCGCCCCGGACGGCACCTACTCCAGCGCGATCGACAGCCCCGGCCGCCGCTTCTTCACGATGCTCGGCACCCTCGTGCAGGGACGCGTCTCGCTCGACGGCGCCGCCTCCTGGGCCTCCGCGCTCGGCCTGCACATCGCGATCACCTACGCCACGCAGCGTCGCCAGTTCGACGGGGCGGACGGGCAGGAGGTCGTGCTGATGGACTACGGCAAGCACCAGCGCCGTCTGCTCCCGCGCCTGGCCACGACGTACGCGCAGATCTTCGCGCACGACGAGTTCCTGCAGAAGTTCGACGGCGTCTTCTCCGGCCGCACCGACACCCCGGACGACCGGGAGGATCTGGAGACGCTCGCGGCCGCGCTCAAGCCGCTGTCGACCTGGCACGCGCTCGACACCCTGCAGGAGGCCCGCGAGGCGTGCGGCGGCGCCGGCTTCATGTTCGAGAACCGGCTCGTCGGACTCCGCGCCGACCTCGACATCTACGTCACGTTCGAAGGCGACAACAACGTCCTGCTCCAGCTCGTCGGCAAGCGGCTGCTGACCGACTACGCGAAGCAGTTCCAGGGCAAGGACGCCGCGGCCCTCGCGCGCTACGCCGTGGGGATGACCGCCGGCAAGCTGTTCCACGGCGCAGGGCTCCGTCAGCTCGGCCAGGCGGTGACCGACTTCGGTCAGGTCGCCCGGTCGGTGGAGCGCGGACTGCGCGAGGAGCAGCAGCACGACCTCCTCGCGGGCCGCGTGCAGCAGATGGTCGCCGACATCGCGACCCGGCTGCGCGCCGCCGGCAAGGACAAGGTGCTCGGGGCGCGACTGTTCAACGAGAACCAGGCCGAGCTCATCGAGGCGGCCAGGGCGCACGGCGAGCTGCTGCAGTGGGAGGCCTTCACCGACGCCGTCCATGCGATGGACGATGCCGAGACGAAGAAGGTCATGACCTGGCTGCGCGACCTCTTCGGTCTGCAGCTCATCGAGAAGCACCTGGCCTGGCACCTCATCCACGGGCGGCTCTCCACGCAGCGGGCGGCGGCGGTGTCGAGCTACATCGATCGGCTGTGCGCGCGGCTGCGTCCGTACGCCCTCGACCTCGTGGACGCGTTCGGCTACGAGCCCGAGCACGTGCGGGCTCCCATCGCGAGCGGTGCGGAGAAGCAGCGGCAGGATGAGGCCCGCGCGTACTACGCCGACCTCGAGGCCACCGGTCAGGCTCCCGTCCTGGAGAAGACCCTCAAGCGGCAGAAGCGCTGAGCCGTCGGCCCGGGCTGTGTAGACGGCCCGGGCCCTCCGGACAGCGGATTCATCGGCGCGGGCGGATAGTCTCGGCGAGTACCGACCCGAGGAGCATCATGTCGACCGTCACCGCCTACGCCGCCCCCGCCGAAGCCGCCCCGCTCGAGAAGACCGTCATCGAGCGCCGGGAGCTGGGCCCGCACGACATCCTCATCGACATCGCCTTCGCCGGCATCTGCCACTCCGACATCCACACCGTGCGCGGAGACTGGGGTCCGCAGCAGTACCCGCTCGCCCCGGGACACGAGATCACCGGAACGGTCGCCGCGGTGGGGTCCGAGGTCACGAAGCACGCCCTCGGCGACCGCGTCGGCGTCGGCTGCCTGGTGAACTCGTGCCGGGAGTGCGTGTACTGCCTCCGCGGCGACGAGCAGTTCTGCACGCGGGGCGCCGTCGGCACCTACGGAGCGGTCGACCGCGACGGCACGATCACCCAGGGCGGCTACTCCGAGCAGGTCGTCGTCACCGAGGACTTCGTGCTGCGGATCCCGGACGCCCTGCCTCTCGACGCGGCGGCTCCGCTGCTGTGCGCGGGCATCACCACGTACTCGCCGCTGCGGCATTGGAAGGTCGGCCCCGGCACGCGCGTCGCGGTGGTCGGACTCGGCGGCC
Source organism: Microbacterium sp. CH1 (assembly GCF_001595495.1). Lineage (NCBI taxonomy): Bacteria > Bacillati > Actinomycetota > Actinomycetes > Micrococcales > Microbacteriaceae > Microbacterium > Microbacterium sp. CH1. The sequence continues at coordinate 6,441 of NZ_LOSO01000015.1, forward strand.
TCGGTCACATGGGCGTGCAGATCGCACATGCCCTCGGCGCGGAGGTGACCGTGCTGTCGCAGACGCTCGCGAAGCAGGACGACAGCCTCCGCCTCGGCGCCGACCGCTACTTCGCGACGGGCGACCGCGACACCTTCCGCGACCTGCGGGGCTCCTTCGACGTGATCCTCAACACCGTGAGCGCCGTCATCGACCTCCGCTCCTACCTCGGTCTGCTCGACGTGGACGGCACCATCGTGTGCGTCGGTGCTCCCGCGGAGGCCCTCGCCCTGAACGCGGGGTCGCTGATCGCCGGACGACGCTCCATCGCCGGCTCGAACATCGGGGGCATTCGGGAGACCCAGGAGATGCTCGACTTCTGCGCGGAGCACGGCATCACGGCGCAGATCGAGGTCATCCCCGCCTCGGCCATCAACGACGCGTACGAGCGCGTGCTCGCGTCCGACGTCCGCTACCGCTTCGTCATCGACGCCGCCACCTTCGCCGACTGACCCCGCCCCCGTCCCGGCCCGGGTCCGTCCGCTCCGTCCCCGCCTTACCCGGTGCCGGATCAAAATCGCGCCCCCGGTGCCTGCCTGAGGAGCGATTTCCGTCCCGCTCCCATCCCGCTCGCGCTCCCGTCCGGTGCGGGAGCAAAAGCGCACCTCTGCTGCCCGCATCAGGCGCGATTTCCGTCCCGCGACCGGGGAGCCCCTTGGCGCGGGACGGAAAGTCCCCGGGTGAGTGCCGCGTCGGTGCTGTTCTGATCCCGCGCTGGCCTTGGGCGGGCGTGCGCGGAGGACGAGCTGAGGGAGCGGAACCGGGTGCACCCTGCCACGGCGTTCCGCTCCGGGACGGGTAAGGCGCCGGAGCGACCCGGTGGAGGCGTCTTTCTGATCCGTCTCGGAGGACCCGGGTCCGCGCTGAAGAAGGCGCCCCTGCGGCGAGCTGCCTCCGCTGTCGGTGTGGGATCGGAACGGTGCCGGGGTCCGCTTCGGAGGGCCTGTTTCGATCCCGCGCCGCAGGTGCGCGGCGTGGCGGGATGCGAACGGTGCCGGAGTTCCGTGTCGGGGGGTCGGTTTTGATCTCGCGTCGCAGGTGCGGGTGCGGGTGCGGGATGGGAAAGGTGCCGCGGATCTGCCTCGAAGGGCCCTTTTCGATCCCCCGTCGGAGGTGTGTGTCCTGGCGGGACGGAAAACGGGCGTGGGGAGGCGAGGAGAGGGGCGGAAGTGAACTCGCACCGAGGGACGAGGACGGGGGTGTCGGTGGGGGTGGATACGGTGAGGGGATGACTTCCCTCCTCACGGGGCCCGACTCCCGCGCGCGCTGCGCCTGGGTCGGCGACGACGCAGAATATCGCCGCTACCACGACGAAGAGTGGGGGACGCCGCTGCACGGGGACCGCGCGCTGTTCGAGAAGATGGCGCTCGAGGGGTTCCAGGCAGGGCTCTCCTGGATCACGATCCTGCGCAAGCGCCCGCGGTTCCGCGAGGTGTTCGCGGGGTTCGTGCCGGAGGCCGTGGCGGCATTCGACGACGCGGACCTGGAACGCCTCATGGGCGACCCCGGCATCATCCGCAACCGCGCCAAGATCCTCGCGACGATCGGCAACGCCCGGATCGTGGAGTCGATGGCGGACGGGGAGCTCGATGCCCTGATGTGGTCCTTCGCCCCGCCGGCGACCGGAGCACGGCCACGTGAGTTCGCCGACGTCCCCGCGGTCACGCCGGAGTCGACCGCGCTGAGCAAGGAACTGCGGCGCCGCGGTTTCCGCTTCGTCGGGCCGACGACGATGTACGCCCTCATGCAGTCCGCGGGCATGGTGGACGACCACATCGCGGGGTGCTGGAAGGCCTGACGCCTCGACGAAGAAGAGCACGGGGCCATACGCCGTCGCCCGATATACTCGGCACATCGGGGGATCCCCCGGCGCACGACGCCGGGTGGCTGCAGGCGCGCGGTCTCCCATCAGACCGTGAGGAGCAGGAGTGGCAACGCGCATGGCAGCGACACCGCCGACGCTGGCGGGGTACAGCTACGTGCGTCCGCTCGGGTCCGGCGGTTTCGCCGACGTGTTCCTCTATGAACAGGACATGCCGCGCCGCGTCGTCGCCGTCAAGGTCCTGCTCGCGGATGCGGTGAACCCCGAGGTGCTGCAGACCTTCAACGTGGAAGCCGACATCTCCGCGCGGCTGAGTGCCCACCCCTCGATCGTCACGATCTACCAGGCGTCCATCTCGGCGGACGGGCGGCCGTACTTCGCGATGGAGTACTGCCCCGACACGATGAGCGCGCGCTACAAGAAGGCCCCGCTCCCGCTCGCGGAGGTGCTCGACATCGGCGTCCGCATGGCCGGCGCTCTGGAGACCGTGCACCGGGCCGGTCTGCTGCACCGCGACATCAAGCCGTCGAACGTGCTCATCAACTCGCTCGGCGCGCCCGTGCTGGCCGACTTCGGCATCGCCGCCGCCGTCATGGAGGAGGGCGAGGGCGAGACCATCGCGATGTCCGTGCCCTGGAGCTCCCCCGAGGTGTTGCAGGAGCGCGTGTCCGGATCCATCCCCAGCGAGGTCTGGAGCCTCGGCGCGACGCTCTACACGCTCCTCGCCGGCCGCAGTCCGTTCGAACGCGCCGACCGCGGCTCGAACTCCCGCGATCAGCTCACCGACCGCATCATCAAGGCGCGCTACACCGCGGTGCCCGTCCCCGGCATCCCGCCGATCATCGACGACATCTTCGCGAGCGCCATGCACCGCGACCCCGCGAAGCGGCCGGCGAGCATGGCGGAGTTCGCGGAGAAGCTGCGCTGGGCGCAGTATGAGCTCGGCATCTCGCCGACGGCCTTCGAGGCGGCGTCGTCGGAGTGGGCCGCGGCCGCTCCGGTGAACTTCGGGGATACCGCCGTCCGCGGACCGGTCATCACGACGGTCGCACCGGACTCGCGTCGGGCCGCCCGCGCCGCTCAGGCCCAGGCCGCTCCGCGCGAACGCGACGACATCCCCGCAGGCCCCCGCGGCCGCAGCCGTTCGCCGCTGATGGTCGGCGTCGTCGGAGCGGCGATCGGGGCCGCCGCCATCGCGGGCATCGGCACCGCCGTTCTGTTCCTCACCGGGATCCTGTGATGGCCGCAGGGAACCGCAGTCGCGCCGAGGTCGCGAGCCCGTCTCGGGGGCGGCTGATCGCGCTGGTCTCCGGGATCCTCGCGCTCGTGGTCGTCGTGGCGCTCGCGGTGACGGCGCAGGGGTATCAGTCCCAGGAGGTGCCGCGACTCGAGCCCTCGGTCTGGGTCATGCGCGACAGCGGGCAGTATGCCCGCGTGAACACCGAGCTCGCCGAGATCGACACGGTCCGCGACGTCGACGACCCCGAGGCGGTCTGGCAGAGCGGTTCCAGCACCGTGCTGTTCGCGCAGGGGAACCGGCAGCGATGGGACGTCGACCCGGCCAGCCCGGCCGATCTGCTCTCGGACAGCTCGGACGAGGGGACGCCGCTCGCCTCGCAGCCCACGCCCGCCGGCACGCGCGACGTGCTCTCCGCGGGAGCCTATGTGGCGTATCGCACCGACACCGGCCAAGTGTCCGTGTCGACCCTGGCCACGGGGGCGGGGACGGCCCCGGTCGATCCCTTCGCCGAGGTCGAGGTCGAGGAGGGCGAGGAGCCGCCGGCCTACACCGCGGATGCGATCGGGCTCTCGCCGGACGGGCTGCTCGTGCTCTACTCGGCGGACGAGGGGGCCGTGCGCCGGTTCGACATCGACGAGCACCGGTTCCTCGGGGACGAGTCCCCCGTGGCCGATGCGCCGGAAGCGGGAGAGGGGCTGGCGATCGCCGTCGTCGGCGAGCGCTGGGCGATGCTGCAGCCGAGCTCGGGCGCGCTGTGGCTCTCCGGACGCGATGAGGCGGTCACCCTCGACGTCGCCGAGGACGCACGCCTGCAGCGCGGTGCCGCCGAGGGCGACGCGGTGCTGGTCGCCGACTCGGACGGCCTCGTCTCCGTGGACCTCGCGTCGGGAGAGGCCGAGCGGGTGGCCGAGGCCTCCGGCGTCCCCGCCGCACCGGTCACGGTGCGCGGGGAGACCTACGCGGCGTGGCTCGACAGCGGCAGCGGAACCCTCTGGAGCGCGGGGGAGACCACCCCGCTGCAGGTTCCGGACGAGACGCTCGACGCGGCCGCCATCGATCCGGTCTTCCAGGGCAACGGCGACCGTGCGGTGCTGGTCGAGAAGGGCACCGGTCTCATCTGGACCGCGCCGGAGGGCGTGCTGATCCCTCTCGAGCAATGGAAGATCGAAGACGACACGGAGCAGCAGGAGGGCACGATCGTCGTCGAGGACGTGGCGGAGCAGCTGCCGCCGGTCGCCGTCGACGACGCGTTCGGCGTGCGGGCCGGGGAGCAGGTCATCCTCCCCGTGCTCTTCAACGATCACGATCCGAACAAGAAGGACGTCCTCACGATCGACCCGGACTCGGTCGCCTCCGGCCTGAGCGACCCCGACTTCGGGGATCTGTCGCTCGTGGCGAACGGTCAATCCCTGGTCGTGAACGTGAAGGCGGGCTCCGGGCAGACGAGCTTCACCTATGCCGTGACCGACGGCGCCGCCGTGTCGCCCCCGGCGACCGTGACCCTCACGGTGGTCGATCCCGGGGTCAACTCCGCCCCGGTGTGGTGCGGGGTCGACGCCTGCACTCAGGAATGGCCGACACCGCAGATCCTCGCCGGCGGGAGCACGATCGTCTCGGCGCTCTCCGGATGGGTCGACCCCGAGGGCGATGCGTTCGTCCTGAGCGACGCGTACGAGACGGACTCCTCGTCCCCGGTGATGGTGGCCCCGATGGCCGACGGTCGGGTCGCGATCCGGCACACCGACCCCAATGCCGCGGACGCCGTGATCTCGGTCACGGTCGTCGTGCAGGACGTGCACGGGGCGACGGCGGAGAAGACCATCGAGGTCCAGGTCAGCGGGAGTCCGGCGCTGCAGGCGTCGGCCGTCGCGGTGACCGCGCGCGTGGGCGAGCGGCAATCCCTGCGCATCTCCGACCACCTGTCCGGAGGGTCGGGGTCGTATCGCCTCGTCGATGCCGTGCAGACCGCCGCGACGGCCCAGGGCTTCGAGGTCACCCCGAACGTGGCCTCGGGCACCGTCGATCTGACCGCCGCCGAGCCGGGCCAGTACGTGGTCACCTACACCGCGCAGGACGTCACAACCCAGGCCGAGCAGTCCGCGGTCATCCGGATCACCGCTGTCGACGGCTCCGCGGCGCTCGCGATGGCACCGCTGACGGCGTTCGTCCGCGAGGGCGAGGACACGACCGTCGATGTCCTCGGCGCGGTGCAGAACACCAGCGGACGGGTGCTGCTGCTGTCCGACGCCGTGAGCTCGACGCCGCAGCTCAACGTGCGCGTGGTCGGCAGCGAGAGCCTGCGGGTCAACGGCACGACCGAGGACGGCGAGCCCGGCCTGATCGGCAAGGCCACCGTCACGGTGGCGGACGGCGCGGGCGGGGCCGTGCAGGGGACGGTCAGCGTGTTCCTCACTCCGCCGTCGACGGTCACCCGGCCGATCGTCTTCCCGGACGCGGTGACGGTGCGAGCCGGTTCGCTCACGCGCATCGACGTGGCGGCCAACGATGTCGCACCCCGCGGGGAGCCGCTCCTCGTGCTCCCCGAGGTGACCGGATCGGGCGAGCCGGACGAGCTCGTGTTCGCCGACCGCAACGCGCTCCGCTATCTGGCGCCGAAGACTCCCGGCACGTACCGGCTGACCTACTCCGTCTCCCTCGAACGGAATCCCACGCTGTCGGACGACGGCGTCGTGACGGTCACGGTCGTGCCCCCGGGCACGAACCGTGCCCCCACGCCGACGCCGCTCACCGGTCGCGTCCTCAGCGGCCAGACGGTCTCGATCCCGGTGCCGACGACCGGGATGGACGGCGACGGGGACCGCGTGGTGCTGTCCGGCATCGAGCAGCCGAAGAAGGGCGGAGGCACCGCCACCATCTCGGCGAACGGCGAGGCCATCGTGTACCGCGCGCCGGCCGGAGGCGTCGACGGCGGCCAGGTCTCGTTCCGCTACAGCGTTCGTGATCCGCAGGGCGAGGAGGGGAGCGCGGCGGTGCGCATCGGCGTCCTCGATGCGGACGTCGACGACGCCGCCCCGGTGACCTTCAGTGATTACGTCCGCGTGGAGGCGGGATCGCGCACGCCGGTCGTGCTGGATCCGCGCTCGAACGATCTCGACCCGGCGCAGAGCGAGCTCGAGATCACCGAGCTCGTGCCGAACGCGCCGCCCGTCAAGGGGAACCCGCTGTACGACCGGCTCAACGCGCTGATCGACTCCGACACCTCGCTGAAGGACGGCCGGGTCGTGCTGCGTGCCGGCGAGACCGCCGGCACCAATTCGTACTTCTACACGGTGAAGTCGTCGCGCACGGGGAGCACGGCGCAGGGCCTCATCGTGGTGACCGTCACCGACGGCACCGTCGCGGACCAGCCGGTCATCGCGGACACCGTGCTCACCGCGCGCGACCGCGACGACTTCGCCGAACGCGGCATCGATGTCGTGACCGACCGGGTCCGCTGGCCCTCCGGCGACGTCGGCTCGCTGCGGCTGCGCCTGTGGGGCGAGCAGCCGGGCTACTCGGTGCAGGGGAACCGCATCGTGGGCACCGCGCCGAAGGAGGGCGCTCTGGTGCCCTTCCAGCTCACCGGGACGGCAGCGAACGGACGCGACGTCGTCGCCTACGGATTCCTGCGCATACCGGCGTTCGACGACATGCAGGTGCAGCTCGTCCCCGGCGCGACGCCGGTCGTCGTGGACGAGGATGCGGCCGTCTCCTTCCCCGTGCAGGACTACGCCGATCTCCCGTCGTCCGATGCGATCGAGATCGGCACCGGGTCCTTCACCGCCCAGCGGGCTGCCGCGTCGTGCGCGGCCGACGGTCCGCGCGAGGCGGAGTACCGGGCCGGCCGCGAGGCGCCCTGGTCGGACACCTGCCTGATCCCGGTGCGCCTGGAGGGGCAGAAGCGCTGGTCGTACCTCGACGTGCCCATCAGCGTCCGCCCCGCCGAGCCGCAGCTGCTGCTCTCCTCGATCTCGCACACGATCGCCCCCGGAGCGACGGAGAGCGTCGATCTCTACGCCAACATGGCCGCGTGGGAAGGCGGCAGGGAGGGCAATGCGTCCTCCCTCGAGTACCGCATCGTCTACTCCGGATCGGCGTTCCTCGTCACCCAGAGCGGGGGGAAGCTGACGATCGAGGCGCGTGCGGATGCGCGACCCGGCAACACCGAGAACGTCAGCGTCACCGTGCCGCAGTACGGGCAGCCGTCGGCGTCCGTCCGCCTCGTCGTCGGCGCGGCCCCGCCGGACGCCCCGCGCGGAGCGACCTTCACCAAGCAGTGCGTCGTCACGAGCGCCAACTGCTCGATCGACGTGGTCGACGTCGCCGGGGAGTACGACCCCTTCGAGGGGAAGCCGGGATCCGGACTGCGCCTGATGTCGCTCGGTGCCGGCGCGCGCTGCGACGTGGCCTCGGTCTCGACGTCGGGCGCCAAGACCATCACGGCGACCTGGCCCGGCGGCGGGCAGGCTCCCGGCGGACAGTGCGTGATCCCGTTCGTCGTGTCGGACGCGCAGGGGCGCACCGGGACCGGCACGCTGACCCTCGACCTCCAGGGGTTCCCGCAGGCCCCCGCGAGCGTCACGACGGTCGGCTTCACCCGCACGACCGTCGCTCTGGAGGTGCCGCTCGGCGAGGCGGGACGCGCGCACCCCGCGGTCTCCGGTGTGACGATCCTCCAGGACGGCGCTCCGGCGAACGCGTCCTGCAGCCCCGCCGGCGCTGTCTACCGGTGCACGGTCAACGGGCTGACGAACGGCGCCCCGCACACGTTCACCGCCGCGGCCGTCAACGCCGTCGGTACCTCGGCCGCGACGTCCCCGCACACCAGCTGGGCATACGCCGCCCCGGTCGTGGCGAACGCGACGGCCACGCCGGAGTACCGACCGGACGTCTCCGACCGCGGGCGCGGTGCCGTCCGTCTCTCGATCGACGCCGCGGACGACGCCGTGGCGTTCCGGATCGAGGAGACGGGCGAGGTCATCAACCGCACGGGGGCGACCACCGCCGCCGACATCGCGCTGTCGCCGGGACCGCAGACCCTGACGATCGTTCCGATCAGCCAGTTCCAGCCGCCGACCGGCGGCGGTAACGAAGGTGGCGGGTTCCGCACCTCGGTGACGGTCGCCGGCTCGGTGTACTTCGATCCTGGTCAGACTCAGGCGCACGCGGTGTCCAACACCGCGGTGAACGTGTCGGGCATCGCCGCCCAGGCCAACGGCAGCGCGCGGGGCGTTCGTGTGACATATCTGGCGTGGCGGTCGGGCAACGCCAGCTGCACGGCGAACGGGGACGGCACCCTTTCGGTGTCCGGCGGCGAGGTGCAGTCGGATTCGCCCTCGCTTCAGGGACTGGCCCCGTACCAGCTGTACTACGTCAAGGCGTGCGCATCCAACGGCTATGGCGTGGCCGAGTCGGCGACGACGACCGTCTTCACGTTCACGTTCGTCGACGGCCCGGGCGGCGACACGACCTACACGGTCGCGAAGGATGCCCGCCGCGACGGGAACCGCTACGACTACGGCCTGGCCTCGCCCCCGCGCATCGACGTGGAGAACGGCTTCGTGCCGAAGTACTACATGTACGGATCGTGGCGCGATGATTTCGCACTGTCTCCGGACTCGTCGCCCGGGCAGGTCCGTGCGCGCGCCTGCCACGCCACCCAGAGCGGTTCCTGCTCCGGCGAGGTGAACATCACCGCGACGACCGCGCCGACCGTCGTCACCGCCGTGTTCCAGTCCTGCATGCCCGCCGTCGAGGCGGACGTCGTGAGAGTGTCCAGCGCCGCCCGCGGCTCGTACACTCTCGTGGCCACGCCCCTGGTCGATAACCCCGGCACCTTCGACGTGACCATCACGTGGACCGGGGCCTTCGCCACCCTGACCCCCATCACGCATCGCGTCACGGGCCTGTGCCCCTGACCGCCGAGCACACCGACACGAATACTCTTTCCCTATGCCAGCCACCGCAGCAGCCCCCGTCACCCTCGCTCCCGAGCAGGCCTCCTGGTTCGCCGAGACGTTCTCGATCCTCACCGGCAACATCGAGCAGGCGATCCTCGGCAAGCGCCACGTGGTCGAACTCGTGCTCGCCACCGCCGTCAGCGGCGGCCACGTCCTCCTGGAGGACTATCCGGGAACCGGCAAGACGGCGCTCGCCCGCGCCGTCGCCCAGACGGTCAACGGGACCAGCAGCCGCATCCAGTTCACCCCGGACCTCCTTCCGGGCGACGTGACCGGCATCACGGTCTACGACCAGAAGGAGGGCACGTTCGAGTTCCACGCGGGGCCCGTCTTCGCGAACATCGTGCTCGCCGACGAGATCAACCGGGCGAGCCCGAAGACCCAGTCCGCGCTGCTCGAGGTCATGGAGGAGGGGACGGTCACGGTCGACGGCGTCACCCGGTCCGTCGGCTCCCCGTTCCTCGTGATGGCGACGCAGAACCCCATCGAGCAGGGCGGCACCTACCGGCTGCCGGAGGCGCAGCTCGACCGCTTCATGATCAAGACCTCGATCGGCTACCCCGACGAGGCGGCGACGATGCGCATCCTGCAGGGCGCCGGCCGGCCGAAGACGGTGCTCGACGGCATCGTCGACACCGACACGATCCTGACGATGGCCGAGATGTCGCGGGGGGTCTACGTGAACCCGCTGGTGTCGGACTACATCATGCGCATCGTCGATGCCACGCGGCGCGCGTCCGAGGTCCGTCTCGGTGCCAGTGTGCGCGGGGCCCTGGCCCTGTCGCGCCTGGTGATGACGTGGGCGGCGAAGAACGGACGCACGTTCGTGACGCCCGACGACGTGCGCGAACTCGCCGTCGTCGCCCTCGCGCACCGTCTCGTGCTCGAACCGGAGGCCGAGTTCGACGGGGTGACGGCCGTGGCCGTGATCGGACAGATCCTCCTCGACGTCGAGCCTCCGCGCGAGAACGGCACTGCGTGACCTTCAGCACCGAATCCCGCCTGACGCGGACGACCGCCGGCACGAGCACGTCGACGCGGACCTCCACCGTCACGCGTTACGACCGCACGCGCCGCGGTCCCGTGCGCGGCGCGGTCTTCGGCGCGCGTCGCGTCGCCCGCTCCGTGGGGCGTGCGACGAGAGCCACGGTCGGCTGGGTCCGGGAGACGGTCACCACGGCGGGCATGCTCGTCGCCGTCGCGGTGGTGCTCGGCGTGCTCGCCGGGCTGCTGTTCGGCTGGGTGGAGGCCTGGGCGGTCGCCACGATCGCGCTCGTGCTGCTGGTGGCCTGTGTGCCGTTCATCCTCGGTGCCCACGACTACCGGATCGATCTCGTGCTCGACCGCGACCGCGTCGTCGCGGGTGCCGAGATCGGTGCGACGCTCGACGTCCGCAACAACGGCGAGCGCCTCTCGCTCCCCGGCGTCGTGGACGTGCCGGTGGGGGAGGGCCTCGTCGAGGCGCACGTGCCGCTGCTCCGACCGGGCGCACACCACCGCGAGGAGCTGACGATCGCCGCGCACCGCCGCGGCGTCATCGATGTCGGCCCCATGACCATCACCCGCGGCGACCCGATCGGCATCCTCCGCCGAGAACTGCGCTGGCCGGACGTGCAGCGCATCCACGTGCATCCGGTGACCGTGCGGCTCCCCAGCACCAGCGCGGGCCTGATCCGCGACCTCGAGGGCACGCCGAGTACCACCCTCGTGGACGCCGACCTCTCCTTCCACGCCGTGCGGGAGTACGTCGTCGGCGACTCGCCGCGCCACATCCACTGGAAGTCGACGGCGAAGACGGGCACCCTCATGGTGCGGCAGTACGAGGAGTCCCGGCACGCGCGCATCGCCGTGATCCTCGACCTCGACCCCGAGTCCTACGCGAGCGACGACGAGTTCGAGACCACCGTCAGCGCGGCCGCGTCCCTGGCGCTGCAGGGCGTGCGGGACGGCAGGGACGTGCTCTTCTCGGTGAGCAACGAGATCCCGGAACACGGCCGTGCGGAGGTGCTGTCGATCCGCACTCTGCCCACGGTCACCCCCAAGGCGCTCCTCGACGCGACCTCCACGATCGATCAGGCGGCACGGGTGATGCGGCTCGAGGCTGTCGCGGCCCTCACCGCGCAGTCGTATCCGGACCTCTCGATCGGCTTCCTGCTGACCGGCTCGCTCCTGCCGCTCGAGCGTCTGCGCCACGCGGCGGTGAAGCTCCCGGCGGCCGTGGAGGCGGTAGCGGTGCGCAGCGAGCTCGGCGCGCAGCCGACGATGCGGACGGCCAGGGAGCTCGCGGTGATGACCCTCGGCGCGCTCGGCGACCTCCCGCAGATGCTCGCTCGCGGAGCCCTGCGATGAACGCGGCCGGCCCGAAGCGCGGGCGGGCCCGTCGTGGCCTCCTGCCCTCGGCTCTGACCCTCTGGTCGCTGGGGTACGTGCTGGTCGGCGTGCTCCTCGCCACGGCGGCCGCCTGGCCGGTCTACGAAGCGCCCCGGGCGCTCGCGGTCGGGATCGTCGGCGGCCTCCTCGGCATGGCGGTCGCGGTGGTCGCGCGCATCCTGCGCTGGGGGACCCTGGTCGCCGCGCTCGCCGCGGCCGGCGTGTACCTGGTGGTCGCGGTGCCGCTGGCCGTCCCCTCCGCGCTCACCTCCGTTCCCGCATTCCTCGGCGGCGTGCGGGATGCGGTGCTCGGGGTCGTGCTCGGCTGGAAGCAGATGCTCACGCTGAACCCGCCGCTGGGCGAGTACCAGGCGGTCCTCATCCCCTTCCTCGTCGTGATGCTGTTCGGCTCGTTCGTCGCCACCCTCTTCGTCTGGGGCGGCAAACGGGCGGTGGCCGCCGTCCCCGTGGTCGTGGCCATGAGCGTCTTCGGCATCGCGTTCGGTGTGAGCGGCACGTCCTCTCCGGTATCGGTGGCCGGGGTCGAGCTCCCCGCCCCCCGGGAATGGCTGATCGGCGTCGCCGTCTTCGTGGTCTCCCTCGTCTGGCTCGTCGGACGCACGCGGCTGCAGCGTGCCGCCGCCCTGCGCAGCGTGGCGGCGGCGAACATCTCCCGCCGCGCGACCCCCGCCTGGCTCACCGTGCGCCGGCACCTCCTCTCCGCGGGCCTGGCCGTGATCGCCCTGGCTGCGGGCTTCGCGATCGCTCCCGCGGCGGCCGGCTGGTCGGACCGCTCCGTGCTCCGCGACGAGATCGAGCCCATGGTGGTGGTGCAGGAGCAGCCGAGCCCGCTCAGCTCGTATCGATCCTGGTTCGCCGGCGGCATGCTGGACACACCGGTCGTGCAGCTGGAGGGCGATCCCGGTGCCGTGGATCGCCTCCGTCTGGTCACCCTCGACGCCTACGACGGCGAGGACTTCCACATCGACGCCGACGACCGCTTCAGCCGCCTGCCCCGCTCTGCCCTCCCCGGCTCCGGCCGGGTGACGATGGAGATCACGATCGGCGAGGGGTACCGCGGGATCTGGGTCCCGTCGCCGGCCGGCCTCGCGGAGGCACCCGCCTTCTCCGGGGAGCGGGCGGACGCGCTCGCCGACGGTTTCCACGTGAACGCCGACGGCGACACCGCGATCACCGTCGCCGACGCCCCGGGCGGCGGGGAGGGGCTCATACCCGGGGATCGCTACGCCGTGCTCATCGATGCGCCGGAGAACCCGGGTGACCTCACGGCTCTCCAGGGTGGCCGCTCGACCCTCGACACCGATCGGTACCCGGCACTCGTCGAGTGGGCCGAGATGCAGGAGCAGCCGCGGACCGGCGCCGGCTACCTCGAGGTGATCGATCGCCTGCGGTCCCGCGGCTATCTCAGCCACGCGCTGCTGGAAGACGAAGCGGCCGCCGGCTGGATCGCCGCTCTGCAGCAGTCCGAGGGGTATGCCTTCGCACCCAGCTATGCCGGACACTCCGCTGCCCGCATCGAGGAGCTCTTCACCGCGCTGAGCGAGCAGGAGCGGCGGGCTGGTGCCGACGCGAAGCCGGAGATGCTCGTGTCGGCGGTGGGCGACGACGAGCAGTTCTCCGTGGCTGCGGCGCTCCTCGCGCAGCATTGGGGCCTGGAGTCCCGGGTGGTGATGGGCGCGCGCCTCGCCGGCGCGGACGAGGTCCCGGGGATCCCCGCCTGCGGCGACGTGTGCACCGGCGCGAACATGAGCGCGTGGGTCGAGGTGCGGAGCTCGGGCGGAGAGTGGATCCCCGTCGACACCACGCCGCAGTACGCGATGCTGCCGAGCACCCTCACCGAGGGCGAGCAGCTGCCGGAGCATCCCACCGTCCCCGAGCAGCCGCGGTCCGAAGCGCTGGACCCGCCGCAGGCACAGAGCGACGCGAACAACGACGCGCCTCCGCTCGAGGAGCCGGCGTCGGAGGTCCTCGCCGTCCTGCTGCCGATCCTGAAGGGGGTCGGTCTCGGCCTCCTCGCCCTTCTGCTGCTCGCCCTGCCCTTCCTCGTGCTCCTGACCGCGAAGAGCAGGCGGGCATACGCGCGCCGCACCGCAGCAGATCCGGAAGTCCGTCTGGCGGGCGCCTGGGAGGAGCTCGCCGACGTCTACGCCGACCACGACGTGCCCATGGTCCGGACCGGTACCCGAACCCAGCGCGCACAGTCGAGTGGTCGTGCGGCCGCGCAGCGGCTGGCGGCTCTCGTGGACCGCGCCGTGTTCGCCGAGCATCCGCCGACGCCCGAGGACGCGGCGGCCGCGTGGACCATCGTGGAGGCAGAGCGGGCAGAACTCGCGACGACGGGGACACGGTGGCAGCGCCTGCGCGCCCGCATCCGGCCGACCTCGTTCGTCGCCAGGACGCGGTCGCTGCGCCTGCGCGGCTTCGGTGCACGACCCATGCTCGGTACGCTCGGATGGACCGGTTCACTGGATGACCGGAAGAAGGGGAACTCATGACCGCGCCCGCGGACTCCGGCCTGGCAGCGATGCTCGCCATCATCGGCGGACTCGGCCTGCTCGTCGGCCTCGCCGTCTACGTCTGGTATGCGTTCGCGCTCTCGCGCCTGTTCCCCCGCATCGACGGGGAAGGCTGGAAGGGCTGGGTCCCCGTCCTCAACGAGGCCGAGATCCTCGCGCGCGGGGGAGTGCCCGCCTGGTCGGTGGTGTTCTACTTCATCCCGATCGTGCAGCTCTACGGGCTGTACCTCAAAGTCGTCGCGACCCACCGCATCAACCGCCGCTTCGGGCGGAGCGCGGGAATGACCGTGCTCGCCATCCTCCTGCCGCCGGTGTGGGCGACCGTCCTCGCGTGGGGCCCGGCCCCCTATCCCGAGGGGGACCGACTCGCGGCGCTCCAGCCGGGACCGCGGCGCAGCGCACCGCCGCCCGCGGCCCCCGCGCGGGACGCCTCGGGATACACGATCCCCTCTCTCGCTCCTGCCGGGACCGGATCGTCGGAGACGCCGTCCCTCATCTTCCCGGACTATGCTGCGCCGCCCGCGGGCGCAGCGACCCCCACCCCGCCACCGGCAGCCACGCCGACCGCGGGTGTGCCGCAGGGTGAGCCCGCGGCACCGAGGTCGTTCGCTCCGCCGTCGTTCGCTCCGCCCGCTCCGTCGCCCTCGACGCCGTCTCCGTCGTTCGCGCCGCCGGCGCCGCCCGCGCCGTCTCCCGCGGCTGCTTCCGTTCCGCCGGCTGCCTCGATTCCGCCTGCTGCCCCCGTCCCGACGGCTGCTCCGGTTCCGCCAGCGGCGCCTGTGCTTCCGCCCGCGGCCGCTCCGACACCACCGCCCCCGACCGCACAGCCGACGCCGTCCGCTCCCGCGCAGCCGACCACCGGCATCATGGCCGCGATGGGCGACGTGCCGCCGGCCGCGTCGCAACCCGGTCCGGCTCCCGCTCCCGCGGACCCTTTGCCGGACGAGGAGCCCGCTGCAGCCGCGCCCGCGCCGGAGGCGAACCGCGTCGTCCGGCCCGTGCCGCCTTCGTTCCGCGACGGCGCTCCGTCCGATGCTCCGCAGATGCCTACGATCCGCCCCGTTCCGTCGGTGACGGCTGCGGCACCCGCGGGGGAGCAGAGCACCCCGGCACCCGCCGCCGCGACACCGGCCGCCGCAGCCGCCCCGGGCGGGCTCGTGCCCGATGTCGACAAGACCGTGGTGACGCCGCGTCCGACCGACGACGACCTCGACGCCACCGTGGTGGTCGCCCGCAAGCGCGGGGTGCGGCGCGTCCTCGTGCTGGACGACGGTCGTCGGTTCTCGCTGTCCGGCGCGAGTGTCGTGATCGGCCGCAACCCCACGGGGGAGCCGGGCGAGCAGCGGCTGGCCATCCCCGACACCACGCGTACGCTGTCGAAGACCCACGCCCGTCTGGTGGTGCAGGAGGACGAGTGGCGTCTGACCGACCTGCACGCCACCAACGGCGTCGTGGTCGTCGCCGACGACGGCTCGGAGACGCTCCTGGACGCCGGGGAGAGCGTGGTCGGCACCGGCCGGTTCATCCTGGGCGAAGTGGGCATGCACGTCGTCGCGGAGCGCGATTCGTGACCGTGGAGTCCGTCGTCCTCCGGGCCGCCGCGCTGACCGACACCGGGCTCACGCGGACGGCCAACGAGGACGCGGTACTCGACGCGCGTCCGGTCTTCCTGGTCGCCGACGGCATGGGCGGGCACGACGCGGGTGATCGCGCCAGCGCGGCCGTCGTCGCCGCCTTCGAGCCGTTGCGAGGGCGGGCGGTCGATGTCGGTGACATCAGCGACGCGCTCAGCCGTGCCGCGGCCGCGGTCGAGGACATCGCCGCCGCGCACACCCGCGGCGCAGGCAGCACCGTGACGGGCGTGGCCCTCGTGGAGCACGAGGGGGCGCCGCACTGGCTCGTCTTCAACGTGGGGGACTCCCGGGTCTACCGGCACCACGGCACCGAGTTGGCGCAGCTCACCATCGACCACTCCCTCGGACAGGAGCTCGTCGACGCCGGGGAGCTCCGCCCCGAAGACCTGGCCTCGTTCTCGCGCCGCAACGTCATCACCCGTGCGGTCGGGGCTCCGGACAGCACGGCGGACAGCTGGCTGCTCCCCGTCGTCGACGGCGAGCGGCTCCTGCTGTGCTCCGACGGACTCACCGGCGAGGTGAGCGACGAAGCCATCCGCGCGACGCTGACCATGAACGGCCGCCCGGAGACCGCGGCGGCGGCCCTCGTCCGCCGCGCGCTGCAGGGCGGAGGACGAGACAACATCTCGGTCCTGGTGATCGATGTCGTCTCCGGCGGCGCACGCACGCGTCCCGACGAGGCGACGGGCGGACGGGCCGCGGTGTCCGCGCTCACCGACTCGATGCTCGAGGGCACAACGGTCCCGGTGCGAGCGCGATGAGCGGCGACGAGGCCGAGGAGACCGTCATCCTGACGCGGCGGGATCGCCGGCGTGCCGGAGCGGCCGCGGACCCGGTGCCCCCGGCGGCCGATGACACATCGTCCGCCGTCGACGAGGCCACCATCGTGGTTGCTCGCGCGACGACGGCTCCGGCTCCCGACCGGACCGACGATGCCGCGGAGGATGCGCCCGAAGGTGCCGTCGCCGATGAGCCGCTCGATGCCGGGTCCGAGGACGCCGTGGGCGAGGCCATCGATGACGCGACCGTGGTCGTCGATCGCTCCGGGCCTCCGGCGGCCGACGCCCCCGAGGACGCCACCGTGGCGGTCGCGCGTGCTGCTCGACGCCTGCGGCGGAAGAAGGGTGCCTCCGCAGAGGGAGACGGCACCGCACCCCCGGCTGCCGCGCCGCGGTTCCGCGTCGATTCCTTCGCCGCCCCGGACGGCGCACCGGCTCCTGCGATCTACAAGCCCCGGCCGGCACCGCGCACTCCCGTCGCTCCGCCCGTCGTTGTCGGGGCGGCCGCTCCCACGCGCGTGGTGGAGCCCGGGCTGCCGTCCGTCGCCAAGCAGGCGCAGCGGTGGAGCATCATCACCCTTGCTGCGACCGTCGGCGCGAGCGTCGTGTCGGTCGTCGGTCTCGTCGCGCTCGGCTTCGTCGTCTTCGGCTGAGGAGGCCGGCGCCCTGCGGTCCTCGCTAGGGTGGGGGAAGTCCAAAGAGGGGGGACAGACGAATGGATCGAGATGCGAAGCAGTCGACGGCGACGAGCAGCACGTCGCGCAGGCCGCGTGTCGCCGGCGTGTTCGCCGTTGTGCTCGGTGCTCTGACGGCGATCGTCGCGATTCCTGCGCTCGTCGCGGTGTCGACCGACCCGGAATTCCTCTTCGGGGGTCTCGTGGCTCTGATCGTCGCAGCGGTGTCGTTCCTCTTCGCCGGCTTCGCCTTCCGGTTCGTCCGGGAGCCGTCGACGAGGCTCACCGCGATGACCCCGCTGCTCTGGCTCGTCGCGGCGGCGCTCTTCGTCGGTGTGCTGGGCAGCATGGGGGCGTTCGTCTACGGTCAGGTCGTTCAAAACCCGCAGAGCGCGGCCGTCGGGTTGCTCCTGCTGCCGTTGGCGGGAGGCGTCATGGTCACCGGTGCGGTGCTTGTGGGGGCGGTCGTCCGGGCGCGACAGGCGGCAGCCGCCGGGCGATGATCCGACTCAGCGCCGGCGTTCTCCGAGCGGGCGTTGCGAAACGAGGTCTCCCTCGAGGGGACGTGCTTTCCAATTGAGCAGGAGCAGTGTCTCGAGTGCGGCCGAGAGCAGGACGGCGTAGAGGACGAGTCCGAGCCATCCCTCGGCACCCGCGGCGGTCAGCGCCGAGAACACCATGGCGAAGACGACGAGCAGACCGGCGAGAGCGATGAGCCGATCTGTGGCTGCGCTGCGCTCCGTCTGCCCGCCGCGTCGAGCGAGGCCGAACGATCGTACGGCGGCCACGGCGAAGCCGATCGCGAGGACGATGTTGCTCGGCAGGGACAGCATCCCGGGAGCCACGGTCTGCTTCCACATCTCCAGGGTCGCCAGCATCCCGACCATGCTCACGGCGCCGAGAAGGATCGCGACGATGCCGCGGATACGCGCGGCTTTCCGCACTCTGTGAGCCGCGCTCATCGCAGCGCTCTCAGAACGATCCCCTGCATCAACTTGTCGTGAACTTCGGCCACCCGGTGGCCCTGTCGGCGACACCAGCGAGCTGGCTCTTCGCGGAGTCGATGGCGTTGTCGAGCTGCACATTCGCGCTCGCGATCTGAATGAGTGCAGCGGCGAGCGCGCCCACCATGGCGACGATTCCCGCGGGCGCCGCGATGAGGGTGGCCAGCGCGGCGATGCCGGAGATGATTCCCGCCACCAAAGTGCCGAGGGTGGTCCACATGAGCGTCGTAAATGTGTCCAGGCCGCCCGCGAGCTTCTCCAGGCCGCCGGCAACAGGGTTGGCTATGCCCGACTCGAAATCGGAAAGCGTCGTGCGCTGGGCGGCCGTCGTCTGCTCGTACCGATCAGCACCCTTTCCGCTCCACTCCTCATCAGTTCGGAGGACAGAGGGGTCGATCTGGTCTTTCGCATTCGAAAGCGGCGTGGCGAGATCGGACCGCCATGTGCCAGCGAGCGCTCGGATCTGCTCGCGATAGCCGGGGCGACGATACGGGTCCGAGATGACCTCCCAGAACTCCCCCAGCCGTTCCATGAGCCAGTTCCAGGCGTCGCGAAGCCGGTCCGCGGCCCATTGAAGCCAGTCCCACACATCCGACAGGAGGTCGTTGACCTTGGTGCGTGCCTCCTCGATGCGGCGTTCGATGTCATCGACCAGCTGAGCCCAGTCGGGCGCGCCCGAGCCGCTTACAGGGATGGACATAGATACCTCCGGTCCGTGAAGGGATTGGCGATGACCCGCTGATGATCGCTCACGACTGCACTTCCCACATGCCGTTGATGGTGCTGACACTCTCGTCTTCGCGGGCGATGAAGAGATCGCGGACCTCCCGCAGCACCTGGGCACCGTCGGCCGCGGATGCGGAGCCGGCGGACAAGTAGGACGCGACGGCGGTGATGATCTCGCTGTACTGCGCGTAGAGCTCATCACCCTTCCAGCAGAAGGCTGCGTCGGACGAGTGCATCGAGTTCGTGGCGGCGGAGGCGTCGGCGAGGCGAGATGAGATGTCGTCCCACACCGCAGCATCGCTGCCAAGGGCTTCCGCCGCAACCTTGATCTCTTCGGCTGAGAGCATGAGCTCAGCCTCCTCTCGTCAGCATCCGGATGAGTTCGACGGGATCGGCCATACCCTCGGCGTACTCGGAAAGCGGCGTTCCCTCGAAAGGCGCAGACGGCGTTGCGGCCGCCACTGACTGCCGGGCGTCGGCCATCGCTGCCCGGATCGTGTCGGTGACCGCGCCCCCGTCGGCAGTGTGAAGCCACGAGACGTCGAGTTCCAGGCCGATCAGCGTTCCACTGCTGTCCAAGGTGACGGTGGCATGGTTGTGAGCGTCCTTACCGTGATGCACCTGATTGGCGCGCTCCGTCAGCGCGGCGAGAGTCGCGCTCAGCTGGGATGAGAACGTGTCGACGAACCGGTTGACGTTCCTATGAAAGGTGTCGCCGTCAGCGGCTGCCACGAGTTCCGAGATCTCATGCGCGCTTGGGAGCGGCGAGGGTACGGGCGATGAAGGCACTGCCGCGGCGTCCTGGGTGAAGCTCTCGCCCCACGCCGTGAGGCGGGCAATGAAGGCGTTGTTCACCGTCTCCATGATTACGCCAGACAAAGCCTCCGGCCGGACGGATGCGCGCCAGAAACTTCCGATCGAGATGTCGATCGAAGTGTCGTCTACGAGGACGGATACTTGACCGGTCGCGTCCTCTACCGGATCCGGGCCCAGGCTCTCGGTGGCTGCGCGCATTTGCGCAGTCTTCTGCGCCAGCTGCTCGTACAGCTCGTAGATCGCTTCGTTGTCGTGCGTCAACGTCCCCCCCGGGTCACCATCTTCAGTGTGCTCTTACCGTACACGACCGACGCGCGCCGCGGCCGGCTCAGTCACGAGAGATTCAGTCCCCGGGCTCGGGGCGGTCGAGGAGGCCGCCCTGTCGGTCGACCTCGACCGCCGCGTCGGCGGGGGTCTCCCGGCGTCGCCGGAGGACGATGAGGATGCCGAGGACTCCGAGCAGGCTCGCGCCGGCGATCGCGGCGATCAACGCCACCTCGCGGGTGAGGACGAACGGCGGCACGCCGTGGTCGGGCTCGACGCTCACCGCCGGGGGCCGCACGGCGCTCTCGGCCGTGTCGAAGAAGGGGCTGACGGGTCCGCGGGTGGTGGGGTCGGGGAGGAGCTGAATAGCGGCGGAGGGCCGGATGAAGCCCCAGCCGTTCACGTCATCGCGGTTGTCGGCATCCGCGCGAAGTGCGGTCGCCGTGAGCCGGTACGCCCACCCCGCGGGCGGATCCTCCGGGTGCGCCTCGGCGACCAGGGCCGCCGCCGCGCTCACGTAGCCGGTCGCGAAGCTCGATGCCGGGGCGTCGGAGGCGAACAGGCAGTCGCCGCCGCCGGTCGCCGCGGTGAGCACGTTCGCGCCGGGGGCCGTGACCCCGACCTGCGGACCGTGGATCGAGCTGTCGGTCGCGAGCCCCGTCGCGTCGGCCGCGCTCACGCCGAGCGCCTGTTCGTAGGCGGCGGGATACCGGGCTCCGTCCTCCGCCTCGGGGTCGGAGATCCTGTTGCCGCCGCTGGCGACGACGAGCGCTCCGACGGCAGCCGCGTGCTCCACCGCGCCCCGCAGCTCGGGGGAGTCCATCGCCTGTGACGACGAGACGTTGATGATGTCCGCGCCGTTGTCCGCCGCCCAGTTGATGCCGTCGGCGAGGCGCTGGGCGCTCGGGCCCCACCCCTTGTCGACGTCCTGCGCCGAGTCGCTGCGGAACGCGCGCACGGACAGCAGGCGCGCGTCGGGTGCGAGGCCGACCACGCCGGACCCGGAGACGGGCTGCGCCGCGATCTGCCCGGCGATGGCCGTGCCGTGCCCGGTCAGATCGCTCAGGCCGTCGCCGCGCTCCCCGTCGCCGACGAGGTTCACGCCGCCGACGACGACACCGGCGAGGTGCGGGTTGCCGGCGTCGATCCCGGAGTCGACGACCGCCACGACGACGCCTCTCCCGGTGGCGAGGCGGTTCGCATCCTCCGCCCCGAGGGCTGCGAGCGCCGACGGCGCCTCGGGAGCGAGCACGACGGTGCCGGGCTCACAGGCGCCGGTCGCCATCGACACGATCGTCGTGGGAGCGGTCGGCGCGGCCACCGCGGCGGCCGGCGTCCCCCACACGGCAGCACCCACCACGAGGGTGGCGAGAGCGGCGCGGCGGCGCATCACTCGTCCCCGGAGCCGGGCGACTCTCTCGCGGCCTCGGTGGTCAGGGCCGGCCCGGCGGCGAAGAAGTCGATCCACGCGCTCGGCACCCGCCCGACGTCGCCCGGAGCGTAGCCGAGCTGGGCGAGCGGGCCGCTCGCCGCGTCTTCGGCGGACTCATCCAGAACGGCGCCCGGAATGGCGTAGGCGGTGCCGGACTCGTCGACGAGCACGGCCATGCCCACCGCCTCCTCCGACGGGCCGCTCGTCTGCACGAGGGCGCCACCGCCGACGGTGACGGCGACACGGTCGCGATCCTCCGGCAGCTCGGTGCTCGTGGACCCGAGGACGGTGCGGGCGTCGTCGCCCAGGACGGCGCACGGGGTCTCGCCGGAGGCGAGCGGTGTCAGCGGAAGCGTGGGCCAGTCGTCGCCACCGGCGTTCGGCACGGTGGGAACGTCGGCCACCTCCGCCGGCGACACCTCTTCCTCGTCCGCGCCGGCCTCTTGCGCGCTGCCGAGCAGATAGAGCTGGTACGCGAGCGGGCTGAGGCGCGCGAGCTCTCCGGTTGCGAGCGCGACGTAGCGCTCGTCCGCGGGGCTGCCCTGCACGTGCACGATCGTGCCCGCCGTCAGGTCGGTCCCCGGCACCCGAGCGCCGACGGCGTTCAGCCGGATCGGCTCCAAATCGACGCCGCTCTCGAAGAGGTTGAGCCAGCGGCCGTCGACCTCGATCACGTCGCTGGTGCCGAGACCGACCGCGCGCAGCACCGCGTTCGCGTCGTCGGCGGGAACGGCGTAGCGGAGGCCGTCGGCGATCACGAAGAGCTCGTCGCCGCGTTGCACGACCGCGCCGGTGCCCGTCGACGGTGCGGCGATCGGCTTCCCCGACAGTGAGACGGCGGTCCCGGCGGAGTCGTCGACGCACGCCGTCCATGCCGTGTTGATGAGGGCGCTCGGGGTGGGCAGATCGTCAGGGGCGCCGAGGATGCCGATCGAACCGCCGACCGGGATGCCGTCGAGGGCGGCCTGATCCGTGCGCACGACCTTGAACTCGCCGGCGGGGATGAGCAGGCGGGCGCTGGCGGTGTTGATGACGGGGTACAGCGTCCCCTCGACCGAGACGTAGCGGGCGCCCGTGTCGGTGGCGACGATGAGGCGGTTGTTCTGCCAGTCTCCGGGGAGTCCCGGCTGCATGATGCCCCAGAACACGCCGACGAGGATCACGCCGACGGTGAGGGCGATGCCCGCGATGACGGCGCGCAGCGGCTTGGCCGGTTCGAGCTCCTTGCCGCCGGGGGCGCCGCCGGTGAAGGCGGAGAGGAGCCGTCGTCGGCTGAAGCCCTGGGCCTCGATCAGGTCCTTCTTGGTCGCCATCGGTCAGACGAGCCCCGCCGTGATGACCCCGAGCGGGAGCAGGAGGGCGAGCGCGACGACCTCGACCGTGTCGCCGAGCCGCGTGAGGCGGAGGCGGGCCTTCGGCGTGAGCAGCGTGAGTCCGATGAGCACCACGGTGGCGACCACGAGGATGAGCAGCATCCACGTGCGCACGTCGGGGAGGGCGAGGGCGACGGTCACACCGGTCGCGGCGAGGCCGATCGCCCCGATCGCCATCAGCACGAGCACCCCGAGACGGGCGTGCATCTGCCGCGACTGGAACATCATGCCGACGAAGGCGAGCACGCACAGCACGGCACCCGTGACGCCGCTGGCGGCGACGAGCGGGGTCGCGATGAGGGCGGCGAGGCCGAGCGCGGCACGGAGCGCGATGAGCGTGCGGGTGCCGGCGGCGGCGCGACGCTTCACCTCCTCGGCGTCGATGGGCTGCGGCGCGGAGAACATGTCGGCGTCGCTCTGCGGCGAGATCACCCGGATGCGGGTGGAGCTCAGAGCCAGCCAGGGGATGCCGTTCGCGAGCAGCGCCGTGGTCGCGAGCATCAGCGCGTACGAGGCGAGCGGGTCGCCGAAGACCGCGGCCGCCGTGGCCGTGATCCCGATCGAGGCGCCGAGGGCGATGGGCACGAGGTGGATCTCGGGCTTGTCCTGGGTGACGGCCAGGCTGAGGCCTCCGACGACGACGAGTCCGAGCCCGAGAGCGGCGAGCGGCCAGCCCCAGATGCTCTGCGCGGGGACCGCGAGGTAGCCCGCGAGCCCGCCGTACGCCGCGGCGGTGAGGCCGAGCGCATGACCGGCCTCGGGCTGCCGCAGCCGCATCAGCACCGCAGCGGCGACGCTGAGCACGACCGCGCCCGATCCCGCGATGATCGCCGGGAGCAGAGACGTCGGCGGCGTCGCGATGAGGAGCACGGCGCAGAGGGCGAGGAAGGTGAGGCTGACGAAGAGGGCGGTCCGGGAGCTGTCCGCGGGGGTCCAGGAGTTGTGCTGCTCGGCCGTCGCGTCGATCACGGCTTCCACGACGTCGTCGTAGATGCGCGGCTCGCGCATGAGCCCGCCGCGCACCAGGGTCAGCAGCTCGCCGTCGTGCACGCCCTGGGCCGCAGCGCCGCGAGCGGGGTCCAGGGGTGTGCCGTCCGACCGCTGCAGCGCGTAGCCGCCGTGCGTGAGGGTCGGGTCCAGCACGCCGAGACTGCGGGCGAAGCCGGGGATGATCTCGACGAGAGGGACCTGCGACGGCACCCCCACGTCGAGCCTGCGGTCGTCGCTGACCACGGAGATCCGCAGCACGGTTCCTGCCACGGTGCCGCTCTGGCTCATATCGGTGGTGTCCCCCCACGTGTGTGATGCTCTCCCGCCGCAGGCGTTGCGGGGGTCCGGCCCGGACTCACTCTAGTTGACAGGCCAGATACTATCTGTTGCGCACGCGCGGGCAGGGGCGACGGTTTCGCGCGGCGAAGGGGAAACGGAGGGGATCATGCACGATGGGCTTGCACGCGGGGCGGGGTGGCTGTCCGTCTGGGCGGCGGGAGTGCTGGGCATCGCGCTCGCGTTGAGCGCATGCGCTCCGGCTTCGCCGGTCCAGCCGATCGCGACAAGCATCGACGACCTGCAGGCGGAAGCCACGGTCGAGAACTTCTTCGAACTCCTCGAGGACGGAGATGCGCGATCGGCAGTGTTGATGACCGACCTCGACGTCGACATCGACGCCGATGAGGCGCTGCTGCTCGCCGACGAGGTGTATTCGTCTGTCGATTCGAGGCCTGAACTCGTCGAGGCCACCCAGGCGGAGACGGTCGCGGACGGCGCGCAGGTACAGGTGCGGTATCAGGTCGGAGACGACACCAGGGACGAGACCATGCAACTCGTCCGCATCCCGAAGGAGGGCACGGTCCCCGAGCACCGTATCGTCCATCTGTCTTCCGAGACGGTCGGGGTGGACATGTCGGGTGCGGAACGGCTGCCCGACGGCACGGAGTACCGCATCAACGGCGTGGACGTGACTGCCGCGATCGTCGCGGCCGTGCAGGATGCGTCCGCCACAGGAGGGACACCGCGCGTGCTGGCGTTCGGAGGTAGCTACCCCATCGACGTCGTGGTTCCGGGCAGCGACGGATTCAGCGACACGTTCCTTCTCGAGGTCCCGACCTTCGTCGGTGGCGATTCCGCCGGCGAAGGGTTCGCGGACTTCGTCAGTGAATACGGGTTCTGAGTGGTAACGGCGCAGATTTATCGATCGCATGGAGAAATTTCCATACGGATCTGTCCAGGCCGTTGGAAATGGGCACCGACCTGCCTTAGCCTATGTGCGGAAACAGATTGTCGGGGGTTGTTCCGAAGTCGTCCCGTATCGGGAAGGCGCTCCCCCGCGTGTGTCCTCATGGGGACCGGAGGGAGTGAGAAATGACTGATGTCATCTCCGCAGAAGAGGGGGCTCTGCGTCGCGGAGCCCAGGCCGTGCGGGAGACGAAGACCGGGATCGATCAGCAGACCAAGAAGGTCCGCGGTGAGATCGAGCAGCTGCGCGGGTTCTGGACGGGTGCGGCCGCCGCATCGTTCACCACGCTGATGTCGCGGTGGGACGAGCAGGCTCGTCAGCTCAACGAGGTCCTCGTGACGCTCGAGGATGCCCTCGCCGGCACCGAGCGCGACCAGGCCGCGACCGAAGAATCCCACCAGCAGACCATCGCGGGCCTCGGCTCGATGATGGGCGCCTGAGCGCAGTCCGCAGAGATTTCAAGGAGAACATGATGCAGTCGATGTCCGTTCGCCCGGAGCAGGTCAACGCTCTCGCGGCGCAGATCCGCAGCGGGTCGCAGGGTATTCGTTCCGAGCTGGACCGCCTCGAGTCCGAGGTCAGCAAGCTGCGTGCGGCGTGGGATGGTGCCGCGCAGCAGGCCTACGACCAGGCGCAGGCCAAGTGGAACCGCTCGCTGAGCGAGATGCAGCAGCTGCTCACGCAGATCGCCGGGAAGACCGAGGAGATCTCGGGTCAGTACGTGCAGACCGACAAGTCGGCTGCGGGGCGCTTCGGCGCGTGAACCCGGGGCGCGGGTCTGGCGCAGCGATGCGTCGGGCCCGCGCCGTCTGCTGTGCTTTTCGGTGAGCCACCGGACGGTACAGCAGGCGTGACGGGATCGCCGGAGGAAAGAAGAGGGGGCGTCGATGACCATCGGAATCGACCTTGATCAGATACTCGCTGAGATCAAGCGCATTCAGCGGGACATGCAGCAGCTTCCTGCTGCATCCGAGGTCGCCGTCTCGGAAGGTGGCGTGTCAGAAGCGACCGCGGATTTTCGCTACGCCGTCAAGCGTGTCGCTGACGGCATGGGCGAGGCGACACAGAACTCGATCGTCGCGCTGAACGACGCCAATGAAGCCATGCGTCTCGCGGTCTTGGATATCGCAGAACAGGATGCAGCGATCGCCGACGAAGCGAAACTCATCCTCTCCTTGTTGGATTCCGCCGTGGAGCAGGCTCCGCCTCACGCGACCCCCGCAGCGGCGCAGTCGTCCGAGACATCGACGGACGAGCCGAAGGACGCGGACTACTGATGAAGCGCGGACGACAGCTGATCGCTTCGCTGATCGGCGTAGTCGCGATGAGTATCGCGGTCGCTGTGCCGGCGGCCGCAGCGGATGCGTCCGAGGGCGGGTTGTGGTATTTCAACCGGGGCAAGGTGCAGGCCGCACAGGACGCCGGCCTCGACGGTTCCGGAGTGACGATCGCCGTGATCGACACCCAGGTGAATCCGGATGCGCCGGGCCTGCGCGGCGCTGATCTCCAGGTGCGGGAGGAATCGTTCTGTTTCGACGAGTCGGGAAAGCGGTATGACGCGATCTCCTCGGATTACGTCGCGGCGAATCACGGCACGAATGTCGCCTCGATGATCCTGGGCACGGGAGAGGCGGTCGGCGGTACCCCGATCAAGGGTGTGGCGCCGGGTGCGACGGTGCTCTATTACAACTCGATGATCACCACCAGTACGCCGGAGGGGAACGATGTCGAGTCCACCTGTCTCCAGGAGAACGGCGAGCTGATCAACGACGATCTGAGCGATGAGGGAATGCGCCGCCCCTCTGGCCTGGCAAAGGCGATCTCGGCTGCGGTGGACGACGGTGCGGATATCATCTCGGTTTCGCTGGGCGGGCTGGTCGACGCCGCGGATTCGGTGGCGAAGGCTCATGCGGCCGGAGTCGTGGTGTTGGGTTCGCTGCCGAACGTGGGCGGGGTCGGTGACTGGCCTTCGAGCTACAACGGTGTCGTCGCCGTGCAGGCGTTCGGTCCTGACGGCAAGATCCAGTACTCGACGTACGATCCGGTGCTCGCCGAGCCCTCGCCGAATCTGAGTGAGGACGTGAAGGTGGCGTCTCCGGGGCTGGAGATCATCGCGCAGGGCACGGCGGACTCGTGGGACGCGCAGCAGCTGCGTTCGGGGACGTCATTGGCGACGCCGGTCGCGGCGGGCTTCCTGGCGGTCGTGAAGCAGAAGTATCCGGAGGCGACGTCCAATCAGCTCATTCAGAGCATGATCCACAACACCGGGACGAAGGGCGAGCACGAACCGGAGTGGAACAACAGCGTCGGATATGGGGCGATTTCGCTCTCCGGCATGCTGGCTGTCGATCCGACGAAGTACCCGGATGTGAACCCGCTCTGGGACGCCGACGATGAGAACGCGGTTCCCGAGCAGGCAAACGTAGACGAGGAAGCCGCACTGCTCGCCGCGAGCGCTTCTCCGGAGCCGACGAGCGAGGCGGGATCTGACTCGGGTACCGCCGGCACAGATCTCGCGCCGCTGCTGATTGGCGGCGGAGCGGTGCTCGCCATCCTCGTCATCGGCGGGGTGGTCCTCGCCGTGGTGCTGACCAGCTCATCACGACGACAGAAGACGCAACAAGGGGGAGACCGATGACTGGACCGTACGAAACCGAGCTCAATCGCATTCGCGGACTCGAGGACTGGCGTATCCCGAAGGCCACTTCACTGCAGACGGCGCTCACATCCCTCGTCGGTGCACTGGGCAAGGTGTTGGAGTCTTCGGCTTGGAAAGGCAGTTCCTTCGACGCCGCACGAGACTCGCTGGGGATGCTGCAGGAGAATTTCCGCATTCTCGAGACCTATGTCGGACAGCTCACCGATGCCATCGAGAACGCGAATGCCTACCGCCGCAACGCGGCGGCGGCGGAGCTCCCGTCTACCCATGTTGACCCGTTCTGGGCGAATGCCGCCAAGGTCGGTTCCGTCGTCGTGCACCCCGTCCTTGGCCCGCTC
Source organism: Microbacterium sp. CH1 (assembly GCF_001595495.1). Classification (NCBI taxonomy): domain Bacteria; kingdom Bacillati; phylum Actinomycetota; class Actinomycetes; order Micrococcales; family Microbacteriaceae; genus Microbacterium; species Microbacterium sp. CH1. Next base: position 34,344 of record NZ_LOSO01000015.1, read on the forward strand.
GCTGCGGACAAGGCGCTGGACGTCATCGGTAGCTTCCTCGGCAACAAGCGCGAGGAAGAGGCGAAGCGCATCGTGCAACGGATCGAGGCAGGCCTCGCGCCGTCTGCGAAGTCCCTCACGGCCGCGTCGGCGACACTGGCGAACTTCGATCCACGGGTCGCGGTTCCCACACCGCCACCGAAGCCGGTGGACCCGGGCACGGATGTCACCGCTCCGCACATCACCTATCCCGGAGGTGGAAGCTCTCCCGGTGGCTCCATCCCGGGTGGCGGAGGTCACGCTGGAAGCGTGAGTCCGCCCGCCTCCCCCGGCGGTGGACAGATCGGCGGCCTGAACCCGGGTGGTTGGGAGCCGACCCCTCCCGGTGGTGGTTGGGAGCCCACTCCCCCCGGTGGCGGTTGGGAGCCGACCCCTCCCGGTGAGGGCGGCGACGACCCCTCGATCGACTCTCCCGGCGGTGGCCTGCTTCCGGGCGGGCCCGGTGGCGGTCTTCCCGGTGGTCCCGGCGGCTCGGGCTCCGGCTCGCTTCCCGGCGGCGCCCTCCCGGGCGGCGTCTTCCCCGGCGGTGGCGGGGGCCTCGGTGGCATCGTGGGCGGTGGCGCCGGCGCGGCGGCGATCGCAGCGAGCTCGAAGATCGCCGGCTTCGGCAGCATGGGCGGACTCGGCGGTGCGGGCCTGGGCCCGGGTGCCGGTGCCGGGCTCAAGGCCGGTGGCGGTCTGCTCGGTAACTCCGCCGTCGGTGGTGTTGGCGGCGTCGGTGGTGCGGGCGGCCCTGGCGGTATGGCCGGTACTGGCGGCGTCGGCGGGGCGGGTGCCGCGGGCACCGGGTCTTCCGGCGCGGCAGGGGCCGGTGGCCGACCCGGCATGGGCATGATGGGCGGCGCCGGTGGCGCCGACGAGGAGGAGAGGGCGAAGCGTTCGGGCCTCGGTGGTCCTATCGCGCCGAAGCTGGAGGACGACGAGGAAGCTGGCCCCCGCGCCAAGGGTGCTCGCGCCGGGTCCCGCGACGAGCCTGCCAACTGACAGAGAGATCAGCAGGGTCTGTTCGGGGGGACGGCGAAGGACGGAGGGGGCGTCATGAGCGACACGGATTTCTGGCTGAACGCGGCCGGGCTGCGTGAACAGGCGGGAGCGTTCACGCAGTACGCGGACCAGGCAGCCAGCGCGAGGGCGTGGTTGGAAGACCGAACGATCACGGACGACGGGAGTTTCGACGCATACACGCGTGTTGCCGGTGCCGCGATCGAGATCCGGTCATCGTTGATCGACTGGTTCGATCACCTCGAGCAGGTGCTGGACGGTGTAGCCACCGAGCTCATCGCTGTGGCCGACGAGGGCGAGGGCATCGACACCGAGCAGGCCGCGCTCATCGACGCGACCGATCCTGACGTCTACAACGACAACATTCAGTCGCCGTCGGGGCGGCCGGAGATCGCCCCCAGCTACGACCGTACTGACGACTCACTGCCCGTATGGGGGCCGCCGACAGGGGGAGCCGCCTTCTTCTGTGACCTCGGCACCCATGACGAGCTGAACCAACTCAGCACCAATCTCGTCCCGGGGGATCTTCTCAGCCCGAGCGAATGGATCGACACGGTGCTGGGGTGGTTGGGTGCGCGGACACTGCCGCAACGCGTGTTGGAGACCTACGGCGGCCGCTGGGGCGATATCCGGCAGTTCGTCGACACGATCAACGGTCTGGCGTCACTCGTGGACGACATGCGGGGGCACCTGTCCAGCGCCGCGGCATACGCCGGCATCCAATGGCAGGGTTACGCGTCCAACAGTGCACAGGCCTATCTCGCTGACCTGCTGAACGCGCTCTCCGATGCGCAGCACGCCCTCGCTGACGCGGGTACGGTCTTCTCCGACTACTGCACCGGCGTGATCCAATCCGCTGAGCAGATCGCCGGCGCGATCTATGGGCTCTACGACGCGATTCTCGTCGCGGCTGCCGGTGCGGCTTTCGGCACCGGCACCGTCTGGAGCGGCGGCGGCGGACTCATCGGCTACGGCACCGCCGGTGTCTCGCTGCTGTGGGCTTTCAAGAAGCTCGCGGACGTCAATGACATCCTGCAGGACATCTCGGACCTGTACTCGATTCTCGAAGCCCTCGGCAATCTGTCCGGCGATCTCTCGAACTTCGCCGCGACGATGCCCGTGCCGACGATGGAGCAGACCTCATGAGGGTTGACGGTGCAGCAGACGACGGCGCGGAGCCACTCGACCCGATCGCGGCGTTTGCAGGGCGTGTGGGAGGGGAGCGGGCACCGTTCGCGCTCCCAACGGTCGCTGCCAGCGCACCGGTGCTTCTCCAACTGACGAAGCAGATGCGCGAAGTGCGTGCCGCCAGCGATGACCCGCACCTCCGCGCTGTTCTGGACGGCATACTGGACGGACGTGCTCCGCTTTCGACGCTGCTCTCCGCCGGAGTGCTTCCCGCTCCTCCTGCGGTGATGCCGCAGGGGTTGCGGGCGTTGTTGGAGATGAACGAGGAGAACCAGTGACGATCGGGCTGAAGACCTCGATGGCCAGGGGCGCGCTCGCGGGCGTCGTCGGGGGGATCGACGAGATCGCTCGTCTCCTCCAGGCGCTCCAGGAAGAGACCGCCGTGCTCGAATCGCGGTGGGACGGTGAGGCACGCGAAGCGATGTCCGTCGCAGTGCGCGACTGGACCGCATCGGTGGAACGGCTGCGACTCATCGGACGTGAGGCGAGCCGCCTCGCGGGTCAGGCGGTCGAACGGGTGGACGAGTTCGATCGCCGCCGAGCTGGCGCGTGGCACCGGTGATGCGGCGGGCGACGGCGCTCACGTTGGCTCTGGTGTCTGTGGCGCTGACGCTCACTGCGTGCGCTTCCAGCGCTGCGACGGAACTCATCGTCACGTATGAGGCGGGCGGCGAGGAGCGCACTCTGACTCTCACCCCTGATCAGGTCACCTGTGACGCGGGGAGTGCGCACGGACTCGCGATCTCGAACGATCCGCAGGGACGCTTCTCGATCCGGCTCGACAGTGACCGCCGGGGATCGGTCGGCGCCGGAAGCGATGAGGGACTGGTGCTCTTCGAAGGCACGGATCTCGACCTGAGCGCGTCGGGTACCGTGCTCAGCATCGGGGAGTCCGACGGCGAAGTTTCCCTCGTCGAGGGATGGGCGCCTGGTGACGATATGAACGTCACAGCTGATGACGCCGAACGATACCCCGCGAGATTGTCGGGAACGGTTGCCTGCGAGGGATCGGTCGTTCTGCCGACTCCCGACCAGGGAGCCTCCGGAACGCCGCCCGCGGAGGGCGTGAGCGTGCGGTTCGCGGCCGGCGGCGTCGTCCATACCTCGGTCTTCGTGCCGACCGCTGTGTCGTGCGCGGACGGCGTCATCGCGACTGGCGTCGAACCGTACCCTGGCACCCTCTCCTTCGACGACTCCGGGCGGGTGCGAATGACCGTGTCCGACGACGCAGGGACGACTGAGTTCCGCGCGGATGGCGCAGATGTCGTGGCTGAAAGCAACGGCTCATACTGGCTGAAGGGAATCCGCGGTGATGTGCAGTTCTGGGAGGGCCAGGCCGGGGGAACGCTTTCGCCCGATGCGGCGCAGCCAGGAACCGGCACGCTCAGCGCACTGATCGAGTGTGAATAGCGTGGTAGGTGCGACCGGGGGCATCGTGAAACCCGGGACCGCTTGCGGCGGTGCCCCGGGGCGAGAGTCGTGCGCAGTGGATAGGGTGCAGGTGTGTCAGTCGAGATCGTAGAGCGGCGTCGGATCGTCCTCCAGAGCGAAGACCGCCGCATCGACCTCTCCCTGCCGCTCGACGAGACGCTGGAGGACGCGCTCACCCTGAGCGGGATCCCCGACGCGGACCGATTCGTCACGATCGGCCCCGGGGGCTACGAGATCCCCGGCGACACCGAGTGCGAAGACCTGGTCGACGGCGGCCTCTACGCGCTCATCGACCGCACGGCTCTGGCTCCGCAGGCGCGCCCAGTGGAGAAGACGACGGGCCCGACGCGCGCCGACCACGGCGCACGGTGGTGGCTGCTGGCCGTGAGCGGGATGCTGCTCGTCGCGGTCTTCGCCCAGGGAGCCGTCGATCCACTGATCCGGCTGCTCGTCGCCCTCCTCGTCGCCGCGGGTGCGGTCGGCGGCGCCGTCGCGTGGGCGCGACGCGACTCCGCGGCGGGAGTGCGCGGCATCCTCGGGGTGCTCGCGCCCGTGCTGCTGTCGTTCGCGGCCGGCGCTCTCCTCATCCCGGCCGGGCTGGAGGACGCGTCGCACCTATCGACCGCGACCGGGTTCCTCGCGGCCGGCATCACCACCGCGATCATCGCCGTCACGGCCAGGGCCCGGCCGATGCGCGCCGCGGCCGGGACGGCGACGGTGCTGCTCGTGGGCCTCGCGGCCGTCTGGGGCCTCGCCCTGCTGCTGCGGTGGGGAGAGGCGGAGGCCGCCGCCCTCTCGCTCGGCCTCGTGCCGCTGGGCCTGCGTGCCCTCCCGAGCAGCCTCGTCAACCTGCCCGAGGGCTACTTCATCGACTACAAGCACTTCATGACCAGCCGGTGGACCGTGCGCGGAGCCATTCCCGACTCGGTCGGGCTGCTGCGTCCGGAGCGCATCACCGCGGTCGTCGACGATTCCTCCGCGCGGCTCATCGCGGGCACCGCCGTGCTGAGCATCGTGGCCGCGGTGATGGCTCCGGTCGCGTTCCTGCGGCCCTGGCCCGACGATGCGTTCGTGGTCTCCGGCGGGATCGCCCTGCTCTGCTGCCTCGCGCTCGCCCTGCTGCTCACGCCGCGGCACACCACCTCGCGCCTCCTCCGGTGGTTCCCCCGCGCCGCAGCCGCCGTGGTCTGCCTCGTCGCCGGCATCCAGGTCGCGGCGGCCCTCGGGAGCGGCTTCCATCTGCTGGGAGCGGCCCTGCTGTTCCTCGTCGGGTTGGCGGCGGTCGCCGTCGTCATCCCGGTGTCCAAGGGCGCGAAGTCGCTGGTGTGGTCGCGGGTCGGAGACGCGTTCGAATGGCTCGCCGTCGCGCTCGCCCTGCCGTCGGCGCTGCTGTACGCGAATGCGCTCTCCCTGGTTCGTGGAATGATGGCCGGATGAGCGGGAACGGCCCATCACAGTCCTGGCCGAGCGGGGGTCCGATCCCGCCGATGGCGCCCGGCGGAGACCGTCCGGGGGAGATCCCCGCGCTGCCGCCCGCCCTGATCGCGGCGCCCCCGGGCGTCGACGGCACGCCGCTCCGCCAGACGCCCGCGCCGCCCACGCCGATCGCCTCGTCGCGACGTACCGTCCCGCGGCCTGCCGAGGGACTCGGCCCCGCCTTCCGCGGAGCCCCGGCGGGCACCATCCAGCGGATCGCGGCCTTCACGCTCGACGCGGCCGCCGTGTTCCTCGCTTCCGCCGTCGTCCTCGTGCTGACGCAGAGCGTGCTGCTCGCCGGCCTCACCGTCTTCGAGCTCGCCCTGTTCCTCTGGGTGCTGGAAGCGCGCACCGGCCTCACCCTCGGCAACGCCGTGCTGCGCCTGCGCAGCGCGCGCGCCGACCGGCCGTGGTCGCCGGGGATCGGGCGCCAGTTCGTCCGCGGCATCATCACCGGCGCCGGCTTCCTCGTGGCTGTCGGCAGCTGGGTCGTCGTCGCCTCCAGCGCCTGGGATCGCGGCGGCAGACGGCAGTCCTGGGCCGACCGCGTCGCCGGCACCGTCGTGGTCGCCGTGCCCGCCAAGGCGGCCGTCGAGGCTCCGCCGGCTCCCGCCGCGGTGGAGGCCGCTCCGCTCGCTCCGCCGCAGGTCGTGCCGTTGGTGGCGTCGCCGTCCGTCGTGGACGAGGACTCCCAGCCCACCGACGCCCGCGCCGCCTCCCGCCGCACCGAGACCCCGGAACCGGCGGCCCCCGGATCGGATCGGCCGCTCTTCACCGTCGCCCCCGCCCCGGCCCCGCAGACGAGTGCCGAGGCCCCTGCCCCCGAGACCGGGGCGCTGCTGCTCATCTTCGACACCGGTCAGCGGGTGCAGCTCGCCCTCCCCG